>DCXN01000012.1:43942-79709 GCA_002327685.1 Patescibacteria group bacterium UBA2135 | reverse complement strand
AAAGATGTCAAAGTTTTACAGCAATTTAACGGTCTTGTATTGCCAACAGAGCAAAGAAACAATTTTGTTATATAAAAGACACTTGTCATTTTATGTGTGTCTTTTATGAATATAAATGTCTTTTAGTGTGTTTACCTACCAAAGACATCAGATTACACGGAGAACAAGGCACACAGCAATGTTTCACGAATAACATGAACATAATCCGAAAGATACGAAATTTTATCCGAAACTACGAAAAATGAGATGTTATTCGTGAAACATCTTAACAAGAGTTGCTCTTGATAAATTCATGTTTAAGCGCAATTTCAGTATTACCATAAAAGCACTCTGCTTTGTATAAACTCCTCGGCTCGGCAAACGGACTCCTCAAGGTCTGGCCTTTTTTTCCGTCAAGGCCAGACCTTTTCCCGTCCACTTGCTCTCGCTCTACGTCGTTGAACATCATGATTTTGGTGGTACAAAAAATATTACACATTAAATATCATGTTTTCCGTGAAACGGACTTTCGCTGTTTTGTTTTCGATATCAATAAAAACACCAAGTACATCAAACTGCCAGTCAGCGTCCTCTAGATTATTTTCTAAAATATATGACTGAATAGCTCGTTTTAATCTTTTTTGTTTCCATGGATGAATCTCATCTTCCGGTTCATGTTCCTTTCCAAATGTTTCACGAATAACATTACCTTCAATAATTTCACGTGAAACAGATTTTACCTCAACAAAGCGTATTTTGTCTAATTTTTTAGAGCATGTCGGGGAATCTGCTTTCGTGGCGAAATTTTCAGATTTTGTGCGAGACGAAGTCAAAAAATTTGAAGAATATCTAGATATTTTGAGAAATTTTTGACAAGTATTCGCGCAAAATCTGAAGATTTTTAGCCGGAATGAGGTTTTCTGGCATGCTCTGGCAACAATATCTATCTCACCCCATTTTTTTCTATAATTCCTCTCAACAATGACAAATCCCCTCTCTTCTAAAAATCTACAACTAATATCTTCGCCTAATGCGCCGATTTTTAAATGCGCTGGTTGTATGTCAATATTGTTACTCATGAAACATCTAAATATTTTTTGATAATTTTATTATATATTAAATCTTTTTTTTAAATTTATCCAAAAACTGTATATTTTTAATGTTTCACGAGTAACATTACTAGTTTATGTTTCACGTGAAACATAATTAAAGACATAAATTACTATTTTCCTTAAAATATGTTGTAATATAACGATATTTTATCCAAAAGTACATATTTTAAACAATATAGGACACAAAAACCTGTGTCTTTTATCCCCATATCCACAAAGTTATCCACAGTTATTTGCTATTTTTGCTTTGTATTTTAGCATTTTGCGTTAAAATACACGAATTTTTCTTATTTTTATAGCTGTCCTTTACAGAAACTTTGCGTAAAAAATATTGATTTATCTACATTTTCACACAAAACGTTACACGTGAAATCAACACGGCTCCGCTTTTCGATTCTCCACGCAAGCAAAGCAGTTTGCTTGCTCTACCCGCAAAGATATAAAAATACAGGACAAAAGTCCTGTATTTTTATATCTTTGCGGGTAGGGAGAATCGAACTCCCGTTTACTGATTGGCAACCAGTCGTTCTACCACTAAACTATACCCGCATGCTTAATTTTTAACAAAATTAAGAAATCACAAATTGCAAATCCTAAATCCTAAATAAATTCCAATTTTCAAATATTTAAATCCAAAACATGTATACGAATCATTCCATAGTATATTACGTTCTCTCTTTTTCTTCAATCGGTTGACTTTTTGTTTCAATTTGATATAATACGTTACGGTAATGTCTGTTCTGTAGAATAAGCGTTTTGGACCCGGGGGCAGTACCCGGCGCCTCCACCACAGGCTGATTGGACCTTTGGACCTGTTGCAAACAAGCACAAGCAACGGGGTAAAACTTTGCCAAGCCAATCAGTCTTTGATGGGGGCGAAACAGGATCGACGAGCGTGGTAAAAACAGGACGCGAAGGACTTTACCGCCATAAACGCCAACGACAATGAGGCGCTTGCACTCGTGGCCTAGACCGCCATGATAGACGGGGTTCGGGGCACCTGGCAACAGAACGCCCCACTTTTTTCACTCCGCCTTTTATGGCGGGGTTTCTTTTTCCCAACATCACTTATATAATCTATATATCATGCTTAAACAACTTCAAGAATTTGGACTTTCAGAAAATGAAGCAGGCGTATATCTCGCCTCCTTAGAAATTGGCAAAGCAACTGCCGATGAGCTTTCAAAACACGCGAGCGTAAAGCGTCCAACAACGTATGTGCAAATTGAATCACTTGTGAAAAAGGGGCTAATGAGCTCAATTGAAGAAAACAAAAAAACGTTCTTTGTTCCGGAATCACCTGAATATTTGCGCCGATTATTTGAAAAAAACCATCAAGAACTTAAGCAACGCGGAAAAGAACTTGATCAAATGCTCCCAGGCCTTGCGCGCATGTTTGAGCACGCAGGTGATCGCCCACGCGTACGATTTTTTGAAGGGAAAGAGGGGCTGATAACGATGCGAGAGGAATTTTTGAAAGTAAAAAATAAGGAGATTTTTGTTATTTTCTCCCACGATGCGCTCCTCGAGGTTTTTTCCAAAGAAGAAATTGTAATGTATTCAAAAAAAAGAGCAGATAAGGGAGTCAAATCACATGCAGTATATACACGTAAAGCAGGAAAATTTTCTGAAACACATTCATATATAAAAGGTTGGCGTTTTATTCCTGAAGAAAAATTCTTGCTCGGTGCTGACATGGTTATTTATGATAATAAAGTGGCACTCATGGCACATCGTGGAAAAATCATGGGTGTTATTATAGAAAACAAAGAAATTGCTAAAAGCATGAAAGCAATGTACCAAATGATTTGGGAATCCGCAGAAAAATATCAATAAAAGCAACGGAAAAATTTAGGCCTGTGTATCAACTGATACACAGGCCTTTGCTTTTATCTTGAGCGATAGCTAAAAGCCACCAGCCCCTTCACCATCGTCGTATTTTAGTCGCCTCATGGCAACCTCCTCTTGTTCGGAAAGAGGGGTCGCCACAGTATAGAGAAATTTTCTTAGAAAATACTCTATTTTTCGTCGCTTTTGCACAGCGACCCTCCTTTGTCTACGCAGGGGACGATTCCCAAGCGTTGTCAGTATTGTACCATAACCGTTATGCATTTGTCAAGTGTTTCTGACAAGTTTCGCAAATAATTACCCAATAAGACATTAAATTTAGCGAGCTGTAAATAGTGTCAAAAACGTATAACAAAACCCCGCTCCTAAAAAACGGCTTAACAGAGCCGTTTTTTAGGAGCGGGGGAGAGAAAATTGGAGAAAATATCAAAAGAGCTTGACAAATTTGTTTACATAGGTATAATAGCACACAGGATTGAAATTTTGACAAGGATACCAAGAAGAGTGTCGGCAAAGATCATCTGGTCAACTGTACTATTTGGTCACTTCTTCCCAGCGTATGATTTTCCCGTAAGAAAAAATCATGCGCTGGGAACGAGGTAAGTGTTGTTTGGAAAAGAAGCATCGCGCAAAAACATCAGCGTACAGGGCAATAAATCAAATTTATGTGCTATCCCTATGATACGCAACAAAAATGTTTTACCGCCTGCGACTTTTCCAGGCAATAAATCCGACAAGATGTGTTCTTTGAATACGCAAACGCAAGTATTGTGCTCCCCTCGCGGGGAGTAGTGTGTCCGTCTCATCAAACATGAATTAAATATTAACGAGACGGGCACACTACTCTCCGTAAGGAGATGAGCAACTGACAACCTTTTTTGAATCTGTAAGCAAATTAGTTTGCAGACTCAAAGAAAGTTTTGTTCTTTTCAGATTTGCGCAACTCTGCGCATTCAGCCATGCCTAAGGAGGGCACCATGAACAACTGCGAAAAGAAAGCGACAGTCCTGGTGAATGACCACGAGGTACAACTCAACGGCTTCTACAAGACGGAATGCTACACCTACATTGACGTGCGTCGTCAGTGGATGTCCTTGAGCTCGAGCCGTATCGGATACCTTTTTGGGATTCGCTTCATCAACGGGAAGCTCGAGCTTCTCTTTGACGAGCGACCAAGGATGGATCACGACTCTCAGGCCAAGGATGTGCGCGAGTGCCGTCCCGCCGATGAGGCCTCCTCGAAAGTTCTACAGGAACTGTTCGAGAACAGGGCCTACGAGGGTAAGGGGTATCTTGTTGACAAAGTACCTCTTGCGTGGCCTTGGTAGGCATTGTCGGAGCGGGCTGATACCCCGCTTGGCAACAGGAGTTCGCCAACTTGCGCACGCGAGGGTGTGAACAAAACTATCACCAACTGGGGCAATTGGTTTTTGCCCCCTCTATTGAGACCGCAATCACAAGATTGTTGTTTCATTGAGATTTGTTCTTTGTTTTTTTTAATTTTAGAGGGAGAAGCAAGATGGGAATGAGAGAAGAGACGAAAGTTGTTAAAGAGGCCAACGAGGTCGCCAGCATCGCCGTAAACGAGCTGGTGAGACTTCTGTCGGAACGCGGGGTTGTTGTTGATCCAAAAGATCAGCAGACAGCCATTAGCGCCGGCACCGACCACGTCTTTAACGCCATATTTGTTGGCGAAGAAGACGATGAAAGTGATTAGGTTGGGAGGTCTCGTGGGGCAGGAGAAAACCTGCCTAACAACAGAAGATGAAACGGGTCATACGCCCACGTAGTCAAAAATCTCAGCAATGATAAGTTGCTGACTTCTTTTGAGCCCATGACATGGTGTCGCTGGTTCAAACAGAGGTTTTTTGTTCTTTTAAAAAAGAGAGGAAGACAGTCATGACAACAAAACACGCAGTAGCCGATCCCACGCCCTTAGATGAGGAATTAACCCTTCTGCCAACGAGAGTACGGAAATGCTTGGAAAAGGCAGGAATCCGGACAGTCGGCGATCTCATTTGGCGTACACCGTACGACCTTATGATGATACAAAACTTCGGCCGAAAATACCTCACGGAAGTGGAGAAGTTCCTCGGAAAGCGGAGATTCCGCCTAAGGCGCGATGAAACGTATCCCTTTTCTCTTTGATTTTAACCTTTCTGTGGTGACGAGCAGGAAATCAATTTTACCTGCTCACCACAGCCCTTCTATCATTTATGATAACGCAAGGAAGGGCACCTTTTTTCTGTTACTGAATTAATTCTTGAATTAATTCAGTAACAGAAACAGAGGTTTTGTTCTTTGTTTGTTTAAAAGAATTTATTTAAAAAAACCGTCGCTTAAAAAAAGCTGCCGGGAACGAGAGAGATAAGAGAGTAAAATTATTTCTTTTTCGTTCTGCCTGGTGTCATGCGGAATAACTCCGCCGGTTATATTTATTCTTTTCTTTTTTTTCTTTTCCCAAAAACATGGAGGAGCTCATGGAGGGAAAGACCGCGTTGGCGAGGATCGCCATCAAGGGGTTTATCGTTGGCTCCTTCACTGAAGGTTCCCGGAGCGCGTTTGTTCGCGCGAAGGAAACCGACAACGACGTCCTGGCAAAGTGCTTGTGGCTTGAAAGCCACGGCCAGCCCGAGGAGGCAGAGATGCTTCTGGAGTCCTGCTGCTCGCATTAGCGAGTCGCCGGAGGGACCCTTGACCTGAAGCGGGGGCACACTCTTCAGGTTGCCAAAAAATCCATTGGTATAAAAGCGTGGGTAAACACTTCGGGCGAGTTCTGCTCGCCCCACTTTTTAAGTTTCTGAAATTGTTCATTCGGAAATTCAAAAGGTGCTTATGGCAACAAAACAATTTTGTAATTTCATTAAAGAGAGAAATATGGGGCGTAAAACTAATACGCTGCTTTCTGAGTGCAAAGCAAAAGCTAAACATACATCTGACAGAATTGAATCCTTGCATAGACTTGTGGCGAGAAAAACATACCCTAAAGCCAAATTTGAAATCATGCGTCAGCGTGTTAGGAAAGGAGACAATCTCCTTTTTGACCCACTTGAAATTTACCGTTTTTTTGGTGAAGGAGTGTGGAATGCCACGAAATTTGAGTTTGTAGCTCTTGACCCGCGACCTGAGAATGCGCAAGTAAACGAGACTATTTTCTCATCGGGCAAAGTACTCGGCGTTGAGGTAACAATTCCCAAATACGCCAAGCAGTGCACATACGGGAACATTGACCCCCAACACACGGGAAAAGATTCTACACAATCCGCAATAGAAGATGTGCTTTTGGGAAAATATGACTTTTACGCACATGCGCACAAAGAACCACAACGTACAGTTGTTGCCACAATTCGCCCAGATCTTGATTCAGTTGGAGCAATGGCGCTACTCAAAATGCGTGATTTTGATGCAAGTATATTACTTTTGGTATCTGACATTGTAAAACGTGTTGCAAAAATTGCGCAAGCAGATACGTTCACGCACGGTGAATGGCCGGGACCACAACCTCTACCAAGCAGGAAAAACCCGTGGGCTTCTGGTCATGCAGCAGGCGCATCCGACACACGTGAACTCGCTGCAATCGCGGCGGCAGTAGGTGATCATAAGATACCGCTTGAGAAACGTGTAGAAATAATGGAAAAATGGCTTATCACAGGAAAAGAGCCGGAAATATATCGCGAACAAGTTGAACAAAAACGACAAGATATGATTGTTGCTCTTGAAAACGGAGAAATTAAAATAAAAATTGAAAAAGAAGGAAATATTACGTTCGTTGAATCAATACACCTAGCTGGTTTATCGCTTGGTTATGCAAGTTCACCGGTTGTAATAGCATATAATCCACGACTTAAGCTCAAAAAAGGTGAGTCAATTCAAAAATTTACCATTGCGCAATATAAAGAAGGATACATTGACTTAGGCAAAGTTCGGGAGAAACTACAAAAACTTGAACCAGGATGGGGTGGTTCACCAACCATTATAGGTTCACCTCAAGGTGTAAGTTCAAAACTAACACCCGAACAGATTATTGCTGTTGTGAAACGAGTATCACAAACATAATATTTGCGATTAAAATACTGGGCATTAATGTGTCCAGTATTTTATTAGTTGAAACATTTGATAAGAAATTTTTGGATTTTTGTTGTATTGTCACAAAAATTAATCCTGTGCATAAGTTTTGTGTGCGGGAAACGTAAAGTATTGACAACAAGGATACTAAAGTGTATAATACAGCAAGATTCATCTGTTCCAATCAATCCAAATACGGGAGAAGACAATGAGAAAAATCATTTTTGCTTTCGTTGCCGTTTTTTTCTTTGCGTCCATGGCTTTCGCCGATGATGCGGGCAATGAGAAAAGAGGAATCTGCGCCGAGTTTGCTCCGGAATCATTGGAGTATATCCAGTGCAAGCTTGATAGGGAATTTCTCCCGAAGGGAGAAATTCTCATGGACAACTACGACTCCATCATGGATGAAGCCAAAAGAATAATAGATGAGCTTCGCATGGAGATTCCTTGCACAAAGGAAAACCCGTGTCAGGAACACTGATACGGACAACCGAGGAGAGGAGACGAAAAAAAACCTCACCCCAGCATTTTTTGAAAGATGCTGGGGTGATTTTTATGCGCCCGGGAGGACTCGAACCCCCAACCTTCTGATCCGAAGTCAGACGCTCTATCCATTGAGCTACGGGCGCAGTGTGTACAATATGATATCTCAAAATCGCTTGAAAAACAAACCTTGCAGGCAATATTACGATTTGGTAATATGAATTTGTATTACATGGCAACAAAACGAAAAACACGAATATCGGCTCTGCTCCCGTCTTTGCTTACAGATGAATTGCGCCGTGCTTCAAAAGAGCAATCTATACCACAAGGTAAGATACTTGAGGGGGCGCTTCGAGATTGGCTGCGCAAAAAGCTCACAGCAGATGCTAAAAAAATAGCCCAAGTGCATTTTGATGATTTGCCCACTGAAGACGAGTGGTTAGCAATCCAGTCAAAGATAGAATGAGGACATCAATCAAACAAGGTGATATATATACGTCTGATCTTGGTACAATGGAAGGACACGAACAAAGGGGCTTCCGTCCTGTTTTAATAATGCAGAATAACATATTAAACATACATCTAAACACAATAATCATCGCACCACTTACTTCAAATCTCTCAACAAAAGATGCTCTGACAACATACTTCTTGCCGAAAACGTCGCACCAACTGCAAAAAGATTCTGTCATACTGCTTCATCAAATTCGCGGTATTGATAAAACTCGACTTAGAAAAAAAATTGCCCGCATTGGAGATAAAGAATTTGCGCATATCAGAAAACAACTTTCTTTAATTTTTTGGAACATCTAAAGAGAACAATACTAATGTGGCGTATTCGTATTCATTTGTATCATTCGTAAAATTAGTATATTAGTATTATCCTATGAAATTTAACATTCCAAAAGAAATATTGGGTGTTGCTCAAACTCTGCAGAAAGCGGGGTTTGAAGCATATCTCGTGGGCGGCTGTACTCGTGATTTGTTTATGGAAAAGAAGCCAAAAGACTGGGATATCACCACGAATGCAACGCCGGAAGAAATTCAAAAGTTATTCCCTAATACTTTTTACGAAAATGATTATGGCACCGTCGGTGTAGTGAACGAAGAAGTGAAAGATGAAACACTTAAAGTGGTTGAGGTAACACCATACCGTATTGAAGAAAAGTATTCCGACAAGAGACGACCTGACAAAGTAACTTTTAGTAAAAAATTAGAGGACGACTTGAAGAGGCGAGACTTTACTGTTAATGCAATTGCGTATGATCCTATTAATCATGACATGTTTGATTTTTTCCGGGGCAAGCAAGACCTTCAAGATAAAACAATACGCGCGGTTGGCGTCGCGCGTGAACGATTTGACGAGGATGCGCTCCGTATCATGCGCGCAATACGACTTGCGTCAGAACTTGGCTTTATAATTGAAACAGATACGAGTGATGCAATTAAAAAACATGCGCCAAATCTCAAAAAAATTGCGATTGAACGAATTCGTGAAGAATTTTCGCGTATTATTATGTCTCCTCGCCCTATGGAGGGAATTATATCCATGCATGAACATGGCATACTTACTCATGTCATACCGGAACTTGAGATTGGTATTGGTGTTGAACAAAACGGAGACCATATTTATGATGTGTGGGAACATATTTTACGCGCAGTTCAGCATTCTGCCGAGAGGGATTGGCCACTTCATGTGCGGCTTGCCGCTCTTTTTCACGACATATCAAAACCTGAAACACGCCGCTTTTTGAAAGAAAAAAACGATTGGACATTTTATGGGCACGACGTGGTTGGCAGGCGAGTTACGCGAAATGTCTTAAAACGCCTTAAATATTCAAAAGAAATTGTTGATACGGTCAGTAATCTCGTCAGATGGCATTTGTTTTTTTCAGATATAGATAAAATAACACTTTCTGCGGTGCGACGATTGGTGCGCAACGTCGGCCCCGACAACGTCTGGGACCTGATGAAAGTACGCGCCTGCGACAGAATTGGTATGGGACGTCCGAAAGAAAAACCCTACCGCTTGCGCAAATATGAATCAATGATTGAAGAGGCGTCGCGCGCGCCGGTTACCGTCGGTATGTTAAAAATTGACGGGGATACAATAATGAAATTAACGAAAGAAAAACCTGGGCCGCGCATGGGTTGGATTTTACATGCGTTACTTGAAGAAGTACTTGATGATCCGAAACAAAATGCAAAAAAATATCTGGGAGAAAAAGTAAAGGAGCTTTCAAAATTAAATGACGAGGAACTGAAAACAATAGGGGAGAAGGGAAAATTAAAAAAAGAAACTGAAGAAGACAGAGAAATTAAAAAAATTAGAAAACGGCATTGGGTTAAGTAAAAGCACTTCGTCTTGTATCTCTGCCTGAAACAAATCCTACCTGGGGCGGAAACTCCTCGGCAATGAAAAAATTCCGCTTCGCAGAGTCAGGCTCAGCTTCGCTTCATTTTCTCACTGCACTCGCTCTACGTCGCTTATATATCCTATATATAAACTCCTCGGCTCGGCAATGAAAAAATTCCGCTTCGCAGAGTCAGGCTCAGCTTCGCTTCATTTTCTCACTGCACTCGCTCTACGTCGCTTATAAAAAAGCTCCGTTGTTACGCGGAGCCCTTTGTAGGTTGTACTCTCTTTTTTGCTCTTTTCTTTTTCCATTTTTACCCACCAGAAGTGGTAAAGTACCTATCACACCCCAATGGATACGGCTCAAAGTTGGCAATATTGCCTACTGCTCGCGCAGCATCTCCGTAGAAATAATTCGTCATAATTGAGAGAATGTCGAGACGAGACAACGAAAGCCTTGAAATGAAGTCTATTGCTTGATAAAAATGCTTTGAGCTTTCTCCAGCTCCAGCATCTCGTACAAGAGAAGCAAAAAACCTCATGTCATCCCTGTTTTTAAGGCAACCATTTTTGTACTTTTCAAACTCAATACCAATGTAAATAAGCGTATAGACAAGCGCAATGACATGGCTCGGCCACAGTTTTTTTTGTGACCTTCGCAATTTAGAAGATCCAAGCGCTTCCTCAACTGGAATCCAAAGTGGTTCTCTCGTGTCACTATCTGTCGTTTCTCGGAGCTCAACAAAACCGCAATGAGCAAACATATAGAAATCAATGTCTCCTCGAACGAGTTGACCGCGTTCATCTAGCATCTCTTTGTCAGTTAACTTGTCCCGCAATGGAACATTATGCTGGACAAAACGACAAACAGGATACAAGTCTGCTCGCGGAACATCCGCGCCAGCTTCTTCCCTCAACTCCTTTCTCGCAGTCACGATATATTTCTCACAACCATCCTTTTGCCTTCCACCAGGCAAGCCAAACATTTTGCCCTCCGAATGATGGGGTTTTTGCGGGTCAACGTCGCACACCGCAGCAACAAACAAGGTATTATCCTCGATGTGCAACAGAGTAGTGCGCGCGTGACCACTTCCCAACGGAGGAATGTCGCGCGATTTATCGGTGTCTAAAAGAGGTTGATCATTAAGTAAATGGGCATTTAAGACATCAAATGTGCTCATTTTACACGTTCCCCTCTGCTACGTTTTAAGGTTCTACTAATGACATAATAGCAAAAATTACATATTTTGTCAAGTGGCCGTGTATATCTAATAATTTTAAAATTGCGAATTCAAATTTGCAATATTGTCCACACTATCATTAATCAATCGTCAACCAAGTTGTGTTATATTGTTATTAATGACAGAAGACATGGATAAACAAGTCAATGAGGAACAAAATGTAAAAACTTTGTGGATTGGTATAATTTTTTCCGTCATTGTTATAACGGCGATATCTTTTGTGCCACTGTACGGATTCTTGACGGGTAAATTATTCAAAGGGGAACAAAAAATATTTACCGCTCAAGAAAAACAAGAAATATTAAGCAGACTTAGTGAAGATTCTCATGCTGGCAACATAACTGAAGATGAAAAACAAGAAATAATAAGTGAGCTTTCAGAACAAAGCCCTGGCCGCGCAATGAGCACACTTGAAAAATTGGAAATATTGAGAAGCGTTGAATAGTTTCAACAAATATCAGAATGGGTATCTATAAAAAAATTTTATTAAATTCACAAAACAAAACTGCTTTATCAGCGTTTGCTGTGATTTTTTTCTTAGTTATTTTCGTCTTATTTTTGCAAATAGCAGTTTTTTTAACAAATATCACTAATGCGCAAACTCAATCCAATGTTCATGGTTGGGCATGGAGCGATAATATCGGATGGATAAGTTTTAATTGCGCAAACACCAGCTCATGTTCTGATGTAGATTATGGAGTTTATTTCAGCGACACAGGCGGTGAACTATCCGGTCATGCGTGGAGCGACAATATTGGCTGGATAAGTTTCAACGAGGATGACCTAGGCGGATGTCCATCAGGATCATGCAAGGCAAAATTGGCCGGAAATAATTTCCAAGGATGGGCAAAAGCGCTTGCCGGAGGTGGATTAGAAAGTGGCGATTGGGACGGGTGGATTAGTTTAAAAGGTTCTAACCCTAGTTATGGCGTTACCCTTAATGAAAACTCACTTGAAAGTTTCGCATGGGGGTCTGAAGTTGTTGGATGGATTGATTTTTCCCCACAATTTGCAGGATCAGGTGTGTTTATTGGGGACATACCAACAGTTGATCTTTCTGCAAGCCCTGTTGTTGTAAATGAAGGTGACACATCAACACTTTCTTGGACAACACAAAATGTTGACACCTGCACAGGGACTGATGGCACACCTGATTGGCCAGGTTCTAAAGCAATATCCGATACGGATGTCAACGTGGGGCCAATAAACAGCGATACAGTTTACACACTTTCGTGCAGTGGAGAAAACGGCACAGTGATTGACAGTGAAACAGTATTTGTTTCTTCCGAGTCGCCAGATGCTCCAACAACATCACTAACAGCAGATCCTACCACTGTCATGGTAAGCGGCACTTCTAATTTAACATGGTCAAGCACTGACGCTGATGACTGCTCCGGCGTAAATTTCTCAACAGGAGGCGCGACATCAGGAAATACAACGGTGAGTCTTTCATCCACAACAATATATACGGTAGTATGCACAAACGAGAGCGGATTATCAGATTCCTCTGCAACAGTAGCAATAACGAATCCAGTAAACCCAACGTTAAGCATTAGCGCCAACCCAACAACTGTACGCTCTGGGAATCAGTCAACAATTACATGGTCAGCATCTGACGTAGATGCTTGTTCTGTTACCGGTCCTGGAGGATTTTCATTTTCCACCTTATCTGGCTCTGAACTTTCTGGTCTAATTACGCAAAAGAGCACATATAACATAACCTGCCAGGCAGAGGGAAATCCCGACGTTAGCGATAATGTCGTTGTAAATTTAGCTCCTTTGTTTGAAGAGTTTTAATTAAGCTTCTTAACTAACTTTCATGAAACCCATCCTCCAACCCATAAAAACAATAATCCTCGCACTTCTTTTGGCATTCAGCGTGTCGTATGTTTTTGCCGCGTGGTCAGGACCAACAGCTACACCGCCTGATGGAAACACAGACGCTCCGGTGAATGTTGGCATAGTGGATCAGATTAAAGATGCTGGACTTGGAGTTAATGTGTTGTCGGTGTTTGGTAGAGGGCTTTTCTCGGGTGAAATGCAGATTGATAGTACAGGTTTGGTTTGCGAGCCAAGTGTTTATGGAACAATCAAATATGATGAAGATAGCAATTGTTTACAGTTTTGTACTGACCCAGACTGGCAGGATGTGAGTTGTGCGACCCCTGATGAGTATGGGTGGGTATATATTGGACAAGAAGATAAATTAACGTATGATGGTAACATTTCTCAAAATGTCCATCAAACAATAACATGCGATGCTGCTTGGGATGGAATGTATCTTTATGGTGATCGAGATTCAGCTCCTGATTATGGTGAGGTATTTGGAACAGCGGGGCCAGGTATTAGAGTATATATTAGTCCTGACACGCCTGCAGAAGCGCCTCTTATCTCCACCGAACCATATGTATATAATAATTATAATGCTCCTCTGTATACTTATGGACCGGAAGGAGAAAATCCAAATGTAATATCTGGAGGGTATTATTCTGAAATATCAGAAGATGGTAGGGTCCTAGAAATATGGAAAGGGGACACTGGCGGTTACTCGGGCTCTTCTCTTGCAGCTGTAGATATTTACGAATGCCAAGTAATAAACTAATATTAAGAATGTTGAAACTATTTTAAAAAACAAAAAGCTGCTTAGAAGGTTTCTAATTTTATTCAATTAAACTTCCATGCGCTCCATCCTCCAACCCCTAAAAACAATAATCCTCGCACTTCTTTTGGCATTCAGCGTGTCGTATGTTTTTGCCGCGTGGTCAGGACCAACAGCTACACCGCCTGATGGAAACACAGACGCTCCGGTGAATGTTGGTACGACAGATCAGATTAAAGATGCTGGGTTGGGAGTTAATGCGTTATCGGTGTTTGGTGGGGGATTCTTTTCCGGTAATGTTGGTATTGGGACGATTTCACCCAATTCAAAACTTGAAGTAGCGGGTCCTATTGCAACTAATGTAAATGCCAAAACCGCAGCTTATACAATAACTGTTTCTGACAGCGTGATCACTGGAGATGCCACTGATGGCGCATTTACCATTACACTTCCTACAGCAGTAGGGATTACGGGTCGCGCTTACACCATCAAAAAAAATGATGCTTCTGTCAATGCTGTAACCGTGGATGGAAACGCCACTGAAACAATTGATGGAGCGCCAACGAAGACCCTCTTTTACCAATACGACTATGTAACTTTAGTCAGCGATGGAACAAACTGGATGGTAACAGGAGTATTATCACACGGTCCCGGTGGTGACAATGGTACGTGGTACAAGACGACTGCGACAGGCTTGGGAAACACACCCCTCACTGCCTGTGTGGCTGAATTTCACTTCTGCACATGGTCAGAATTCAGACTGGAAGGTCGGACATGGTCCGGACTGGGAGATCAAACCCCTTTCTTAGGGCCTGATGTCTTTATCGACATGCGAGACCTTGGCGTGACCAGACATTGCAATAACTGGACGAGTGGTGCCAACGGAGTTCTCGGGACGGCCTTCCGCATGAACGCTGAACTATCACCCCCCTCTTACTTTATGCAATTCTTGAATGGTGGCATCTGCGACGACCTGCGGGCTACACTATGTTGCTCCGACTAAGGAGAAAATGAATAATAGGTATATCAGATATCTAATACTAATACGTGGATATTAACAAAATATTTTTATGGGCATGAAACCCATCCTCCAACCCCTAAAAACAATAATCCTCGCACTTCTTTTGGCATTCAGCGTGTCGTATGTTTTTGCCGCGTGGTCAGGACCAACAGCTACGCCACCTGATGGAAACACAGATGCTCCGGTGAATGTTGGTACGACAGACCAGATTAAAGATGCTGGATTGGGAGTTAATGCGTTGTCGGTGTTTGGTAGAGGGCTTTTTTCAGGCGAGGTGCAAATTGGCAGTACAGGGTTAGCTTGTAATTCAAGTGTCTATGGAACAATCAAATATGATGAAGATAGCAACTGTTTACAGCTTTGTACTGATCCAGACTGGCAGGATGTGAGTTGTGCGGCTCCTGTTGTATATATTGTCAACGAAATTCATACAACAGCAGAATGTTCAGCCGCAGGAGGAGTTCCAACTGATATTGGTGGATTGGTCTATGTGTGTAAATTTATAGATGATTCTTGCCCTGCTGAATGGACTCAATATCTTAACTGGAGCACAACAGCCGCATGCTCTACTGGTGGTGGCGGTGGTACTTGTTACGCTACTTGCATTTCAAGTTCTCATGTATTTTCAGACACAGCGAGAGAAACATGTTCAGTTTTGAGGAGATATGGGGCACCTCCAAATTGCATAGCCAATCAAGGAGATTTGGCAACATGCTATGCAACAATACAAGAGGTCGGTTGTTATTAAAGCACGTCGCAAAACTTCTCCCTGCCTGCAACACCTGATTTTCTGCTACGGCATGCGAGTCTCGCTCTCTGTGTATACTTATATAAGCTCCTCGGCTCGGAAATGTGAAAATCTCATTTTCCCATTTCTCTCGCTCTACGCCGCTTATACACTTCGGATTCCGACTCGATGCCTCGCATCAAAAATCAAGTGTCTCGGCTCGGGAACCCAGGTTCCGCAACATGCTCTATTTTTTACCCTCTACGTTTACTATGAAATGCTTTATGTATTTCGCGTAAATGCTTATCTGTAACGTGTGTATAAATTTGCGTTGTGGCGATGTTCGCGTGCCCTAAGAGCGCCTGCACGCTACGGAGGTCAGCGCCGTTTTCCAAAAGATCGGTTGCGAAAATGTGACGGATTACGTGCGGTGTTACTTTTTTATCAATCCCTACAGCAATTGCATAATATTTAATAATTCTTTCCACAGAACGAGATGTTAATCGCAGGGTTGTTGGTTGTTGATTGTTGGTTGCCGTGCCCCGTACCGAGCTTTGCTCTGGTTTTGGGGTTGGTTGTTGAAGAATACGGACGAAAAGTGCGTCGTCTACATCAGCGCGTTTGTTTATATATTTTTTGAGCGCGTCTTTTGCGCTCACAGAAAGAAATACAAGACGAACTTTGTCTCCTTTTCCACGAACGGAGAGTTCGTCTTTTTTTAAATCAATATAGCGCGAAAGCGCGCAGAGTTCAGACACACGCAACCCTGTTGAGAACAAAAGTTCAAGAATTGCTTTATCGCGAAGGCTTTTAAGGTCATTGCCTTGAGGCGCTTCAAGTAAACGCCCTAATTCTTCAGCGGAGATGAGATCAAGATTCCTGTCGCCAGTCTTCGCGAGCTCAATTTTGTCAGGTGATAAGGAGTCTTCCTCACGGATACCTAGATATTTAAGGAATACCCGCAGGGCAATGAGATGATAATTTTGTGTTTTTTTCTTTATTGACTCCGGTCCAGTCGGCCTCTCAACTGTTTGACGATTTAACCAGAGGCGATATCGTCGTACAAGATCGTCTGTGATTTCATTAGGGGAGTTAATCTCCGCAAACGAGAAAAACCGATTAAGATATCTACCATAATTTTCAACCGTTTTTAGACTTCTTCCCTTCTCTATCTCAAGATATTCAAGAAATTCCTTTTTTAGCGTTTCAATTCGGCTTGCCATATCCTCTATTATAGCAAACATTGTGCGACATTTTTTCAAAATGTCGCACAATGTTTGCTAAATTATTCGACAATTGTTGTTGAATAATTTATATTGTGCGACATAATTGCCAAACCATGCCTTACAATAGAAGAATAAGGCTGAATTTTGAGTCCTGCGGATAACCCGTAAGACGGACGAATATTGCAGAATCATGAAGAAAACCAGACTGTTAAACCACCAAAATGCCCCGCTTTTTGGTAGTTTATGGTGTTTTTAGCATTTTGGGCTTGACTTTTTGTATTGGAGTATGATATAATTCACACATCGTAATATGGCTACAAAAAAACAAAAAGAGAATATTATTAAGAAATACGGCAGAAAAGAGGGGGACACTGGGTCCCCTGAAGTTCAAATTGCGCTCTTAACCAAGCGCATCAATGAACTTGCAGCACATTTGAAGAAAAACAGGAAAGATAATCACTCACGAAGGGGACTATTACAGCTCGTGGCAGACCGTCACGCGCACCTTCGCTATTTAAAAAAGAAAAGCGCAAAAAAATACGGCGAGATACGCAAAAAAGTCGGACTCAAGTAACATAAAAGCACTTCGTCTTATATTAACTCCTCGGCTCGGCAATGAGAAAATTCCGCTTCGCTTCACTTTCTCATTGCTCTCGCTCTACGTCGCTAATAATCCGAAACTACGAACCAAAATTGTTCCGCATGCGCGGAACAATTTTGATTATACTAGATACAAAATACTAGATACTATATACTAAACATAATGGCTATCACTAAACATAAAAATCAACGTGTCGGTGTATTCATTGATGCGCAAAATCTCTACCATAGCGCAAAGAATTTATATAATGCACGAGTGAATTTCAGCGCAATTTTAAAAGAGGCAGTTGCTGGCAGACAACTTATTCGCGCAATTGCATATGTTATCACAACGGAAACAGGGGAAGAGAAGAATTTTATTGAGGCGCTTGAAAAAGCGGGAATTGAGGCAAAAGCAAAACCACTACAAGTGTTTTACGGTGGGGCAAAAAAGGCAGACTGGGATGTCGGTATTACAATTGACGCTGTTAAAATGGCACCAAAACTTGATAGTGTCGTTATTGTGTCTGGAGATGGCGACTTTATATCACTTGTTGAATATCTGCGACTCAATCAAGGAAGCCAGGTAGAAGTAATTGCATTCGGTCGCTCTTCATCCGGACAACTAAAAGAAATTGTTGATGATTTTTTTGACCTTGATGAAAATCCAAAAAAGTTTTTAATCGGCACAAACACGAAAAAAAATACAAAGCGATAGCGTCGCGGAGATAAGTAAAAACATTCCAATCCAACTAAAAGCGGGATTGGAATGTTTTTATAAACGCGAACAAAAAGAAAGCGGCTCGCGTATACGCGCGAGTCGCTCTGGTTGTTGTTACCCTTCTTAACACGATAGAGTCTAGAAAATAAAATAAAACATGGCGACGACCATTATAGCAAAACAAAAGGCAGCAAAACCCATTGCCACAAAATTAAGGATAGTAACAACTGAAAGAGACATGTCATTCTTATTGTTCATGTGTTCCTCCACTCTCGGTGATTTCTAAAAAAACTCAAAAGCGAGATAAAGTACGGCGGCAACAAAAGCAGACACCATTATAGCAGTTAACACCCCAACAAGGGTGTTAACAAATGTGTTGTTCGTATCTTTTGCACTCATGTTTTTTCCACTTCCTAGATGTTTTCCAGATAAACCAAAACAAGAATAACAAAATCGGAGGAATTTGTCAAGTGCCGATAAAACCCCTTGTTTGCTAGACTTTAAATTAAGGTATTACAAATTAACATACCTGACCTTCAGATACGTAGGTTTGAACGTTATTTTGTTCAAGTCTAACATCTGAAGATTAGGTTCTCTTAATTTATGAAAACAAAAGAATTTTCCACCGATGTTGGTGGAAAAACGTTTACCGTAACGGTAAGCGATTTAGTGGAGAAAGCAAGCGGTTCTGTTATTCTCGCGTACGGCAATACGTCTGTACTTGCAACCGCCGTTATGTCTTCTTCTAAACGAGATGGGATTAATTTCTTTCCGCTCGTCGTTGATTATGAGGAAAAATTCTACGCAGCAGGAGAAATTCTCGGAAGTCGTTTTATGCGCCGCGAAGGGCGACCTTCTGACGAGGCAATTTTAAGCGGGCGCGTTGTTGATCGGACTATAAGACCATTATTTGATCAACGAATTCGCAACGAGGTGCAAGTTGTAATTACTATTCTTTCTTTGGGCGAATATGATCCTGGTATTTTAGCGATAAACGCCGCGTCTTTGGCGCTTGGTATTTCTGATATTCCATGGGATGGACCAGTCTCCGCAATACAACTCGGAAAATTTAAAAACAAAGACACATTTGACATCAATCCAACCTACGAGGCACGGAAAAGCGATGAATTATTGCTTGACGCAACCATGTGCGGAAAAGACGGACTTATAAACATGATTGAAGTTAATGCTAAAGAAGCACCTGAGAAAACAATGAAAGAGGTATTTGACACAGCGCTTTCAGAAATTGAAAAACTGCAAAAATTTCAAAAGAACATCGTACAGGAAGCTGGGAAAGAAAAGCAGACTGTTGAAATAAAGGAAGTATCAGATGAAATTAAAACATTGTTTAAAGACACAGCTGGAAAAAAGATACACGAAGCACTTCTTGGTGGACCAGGTAAAAAACACATATCAGCACTTGCAGAAGAGTGGAAAGAAAAATTTACAGAAACTTTTCCAGAAGGAAATGTCGTACTCGCAATGGAGTATTACGATGAGCAGATTAATAATACTATTCACGAAGAAGCACTTGAAAACAACAAGAGAGCAGATGGACGAGCAATGGATAAAGTTAGACCATTGTTCGCCCAGGCTGGTGGTGTATCCCAACAGGTGCTTCACGGTTCCGGTATCTTTTATCGTGGAGGAACACATGTGCTTGCAATCTTGACACTCGGTGGCCCAAAAGATTCACAAATCATTGACGGCATGGAAGTAAAAGAAAAAAAGCACTTTATGCATCACTATAATTTTCCACCATTTTCAGTCGGAGAAACAGGAAGAATCAGCGGCTTTAATAGACGCATGATTGGGCACGGTGCGCTTGCGGAAAGAGCGCTTACTCCAAGCATTCCTGGCAAAGACACATTTCCGTATACCATTAGAATTGTTTCGGAAGTCATGGCATCAAACGGTTCGTCGTCAATGGGCTCTGTGTGTGCGTCAACACTCGCGCTTATGGACGCTGGAGTTCCGATTTCAAAGCCGATTGCCGGAATCGCTATGGGACTCATGATAGAAACGCAAAACGAAAAGCGCAAAACGCAAAACTATAAAATTTTGACGGACATACAGGGGCCAGAAGATGAGCATGGAGATATGGATTTTAAGATTGCAGGAACCAAAGATGGTATTACCGCAATGCAGATGGATGTAAAAGTAGGTGGTATTCCAACCGCAATTCTTATGGAAGCGCTTGAACAGGCGCGATTAGCACGACTTCAAATTCTTGAAGTTATTCAAAAAGAAATTAAAGAACCACGCCCAGATATAGCGCCAAATGCGCCAAAAATTCTGACGATTAAATCTCCAGTAGACAAAATCGGTCTAATTATTGGTCCTGGCGGAAAAATGATACATAAAATTACCGATGAGACTGGCGCAGAAATTGACATAGAGGAAGACGGTTCTGTCTTTGTTACTGGCAAAAACGGAGCGGCGGAAAAGGCGCTGCAAAAAATTGAAGAAATTATACACGAATACAAAAAAGGTGAGCAGCTGGAGGGAGAAGTAGTAAAAGTTGTTGACTTTGGCGCGTTTGTAAAAATCGGACCGTACGCCGAAGGCTTGGTCCATGTTTCAGAAATGGCCCCATGGCGAGTTGAGCGTGTTGATGCATTGCTAAAAGAAGGCGACAAAGTGCCGGTTGTAGTAAGAGAAGTTGACAGTAAAAGTGGAAAAATTAGTCTCTCAATAAAACAACGTGACACAAATTTTTTCAGCGACAAGAAAAAAAATGGTGACAGTCAGAAAGTGTAGCAGAAAGAATGGGACACCATTGATTCAAGGCTACCACACCGAAGGTAGGACACGTTTCATGCGGCAGAGTGTATCGTTATGATATGATTACCCTATGGATAATGAACAAAAAACACCTGAAGAAAAGAAGGAGGGACAAGACACGTTTATAAAAAGGCTTCGCACTTATAAGTATGATATTTCGGAGGCGTTGAAACAACAAAAACAGTCGTTTACCGGGATGGTTATTGCGGAGAAAAAAAGACAAGAAAAATCAGGAGTGGTACAACCAGAGCAAACACGAAAAATCTTTACTCCGAAAAACATTTTTATCGGGCTTGGTATTCTCCTTGTTGTACTCGCGATAGGAGTTTCTGCATTCATGTTATTGCGAGCAAAAGCACCCGAACAAGTAATATCACCATCTTTAGATATACAAAGTCCTGTTTTCCTTGAAAACCACAAGACGATTTCTATTGAACGTTTCAATGAAAATGAAATACGTGGAAAAGTTGAAGTCCTCAAACGAGAAGAAAACATGCCAATTGACAGCATATTGGGAATTACGTTTACAAAAACAATAGAAACTCTTGAAGGAGAACAAACAGCACTTCTTAGTACATCTGAATTATTCTCCATGCTCGGGCATGAAACGCCACGGCAGCTCATCCGCACGTTTAATGATCCTTTTTTGTTTGGATTTCACGCATTTCGAAAGACAGAACCATTTTTAATTCTTACTAATAGGTTTTATGACGGTGCGTTTCTTGGAATGCTTCAGTGGGAGCCATTTATGCTAAGCGATTTATCTCCAATGTTTCTGCTCGAAAGAACAGATTTCAGTAGAACACAATTATTTGAAGATGTAGTAATACAAAACAATGATGTGCGCATATTAAAAAACACAAACAATGAAACAAAGTTACTTTATTCGTTCGTAGACAGAAATACAATTGTGATAACTACAAACACAGACGCATTCAAAGAGATCGTAACACGACTAAAAACGCCACAGAAAATGTTACGCTAGAGCATATCTGACACGACAAAAGTGGGGTCTGACCCCACTTTTGCTTTTATACTTGATACTTTACACTTAATACCATATACTTGCTGTATGGAATTAGACACACAATATTTTAAACAAAAATTAAAGGAAGAAAAACAACTCCTTGAAGAGGAGCTTGCAAACCTTGGACATAAAAACCCAGACGTTCCAGGCGACTGGGAAGCAACACCTGAAAAACATAACATAGACCAAGAAGCAGATAAAAACCTTAAAGCAGACCGTATTGAGGAATTTGAAGAGCGGAGCGGTATCGCCGCTGAACTTGAAAATCGGCTTGCTAATGTAAATATAGCGCTTAAAAAAATAGAAGACGAAAAATACGGAACATGCGAGATAGACAGCAAGCCAATTGAAGAAGACCGACTCAAGGCAAATCCTGCCGCTAGGACATGTAAAGAACATATAAACGAAAAAATTTAAAACAACCCCGCCATGGCGGGGTTGTTTTTTTAGTCTATCATTTTAATTTGAATATTTGCATCTCTCTACACTTTTATATAAACTTCTATGCAATGCATACTATTCATTCGGCGCCAGATCCCATCAAAACTAAAGATACATCGGATTCGCAAGTACCTAGGTTGCACTCGGCACAAGCGGTAGGACTCACCGCGCATATCATATCTGTTGAAGTTGATTTATTTAACGGATTTCACACGTTTTCCATTGTCGGACTTCCAGACAAAGCAATTGAGGAGTCAAAAGACAGAGTAAGCTCTGCTATAAAAAGCGTGGGGTTTAAATCTCCTAAAAACATTGGGAAACAAAAAGTAGTTGTTGCCCTTGCGCCGGCTGATCTTAAAAAAGAGGGTCCAATTTTTGATCTGCCAATTGCCCTTGGATATCTCCTCGCGAAAGAAAAAATATACTTTAATCCCAAAAAGAAATTATTCCTCGGCGAACTTTCTTTGGGTGGTGAACTACGCCCGATAAAAGGAGCACTATTGCTTGTAGAGAAAGCAAAAAAGCAGGGTTTTGAAGAAGTATATCTTCCGCGCGAAAACGCAAATGAAGCATCATTCGTAAAAGGTATTACCATCTACGGTGTAAAAACTTTGAAGGAAATTATTTCACATCTCAACAAAAAAGAACTTGACGAAGAAACACAGAAAAAAACTGGTATTACTAATGAAAAATTATCTGCAGAAAAACAAAGAGATTTTTCTGACATTCAAACTCACGAACACACATGCGAGCTTGATTTCAATGATATTAGGGGACAAGAAAACGCCAAACGAGGTCTTGAGATCGCGGCGGCAGGAGGGCACAATGTTGCATTTTTCGGTCCGCCCGGCACTGGAAAGACTTTGCTTGCAAAAGCGCTCGCAGGAATCTTGCCGCCGCTCTCACTTGAAAATGCGCTTGAGGTAACAGGCATTTATGGAACAGTTGGAAAAGTTGATAAGGATTTAATGACCATTCCGCCGTTTCGCGCGCCGCATCATACATCATCACACACTTCAATTATTGGAGGCGGTTCTTTTCCAAAACCGGGAGAAATCACATTCTCACACAGGGGAGTGCTCTTTCTTGATGAATTTCCTGAATTTGACCGGCGAGTCATTGAAGCACTTCGCCAGCCGCTTGAAGAAGGCACCGTTTCCATTGCCCGCGCGAAGGGTTCCGAAACATTCCCAGCAGAATTTATTCTTGTTGCCGCATTTAACCCGTGTCCGTGCGGATATTACAGAGACAAAGTAAAAGAATGCTCCTGTACGCCATCACAATTGATGAAATATCACCGAAAAATTTCAGGACCAATTATTGACCGCATTGATATATGGGTTGAAGTGCCGCGCGTTGAACATAAAAAACTTACCGGAGAAAAAACAGGGGAGGAAAGCAAATTTGTCCGCGCGCGGGTTAAAGACGCGCGAGGAAGACAAGAAAAACGATACGCGGATGCAAACGCCACACTCAACAGCGGAATTGGAGTGAAAGAGATAGAAACATACATGTCGCTTTCACAATCTGTTACGACGCTTCTTGAGGAGTCCGCTAAAAAACTTGATTTATCTGCTCGCTCATATCATCGCACTATAAAATTGGCGCGCACGATCGCCGATCTTGACCATTCTGGGGAAATAAAAGAGTCCCACATTTTGGAGGCGCTACAATATCGTCCGAAACAGTTTGTGTATTAGAATGGAAGATGGAATGTAGAATTTGGAATATAGAATATTTTTGTAACAACATTCCAACATTCTTGCGAATGTTGGAATGTTGTTAAGTGCTTATGTTAAAGAATTGCGAGGATTTTGAGCTGCCGCTTTACAACGTATATGTCATTTGATAATATATAATATTATTAAATGTTATTGGTTAAATTATATGAAAACAAAAAATCTTTCTATCACACTGCCAACAACGATGCTTAAAATTGTTGATCGGGCGTCAAAAAAAGAGCATCGCACTCGGTCAGAATTTATCCGTGAGGCAATTCGCTTATATATGGGCAAGTCTCTACACGCAACGACGACATCTGCAGAAGAGGCGCGTGCGCTCAAGCAGGGTAGAGCAGAGTATGCGCGTGGTGAATTTATAACGCTTGAAAATCTTTTCAATGAAGTGGACAATTCACATCGTTAAACGGGCAAGAAAAACTGTGCCACGGATACCTCGGAAAGATCGAGATTATGTCTCAAACGCTCTTCGGGAAATAGAGAACAATCCATTTAGTGGTGACACTGATTGGCTAAAGGATCAGCCAGCAGCATTTCGTCGTCGTGTTGGCAATTGGCGTATTCTTTTTGACTTAGATTTTAAAAATCACGTAGTAATAATACACGATATTAAGCGCAGAAGTTCAAAAACATATTAAAAAGCATTCATGCATTGAAACAAACGCCTCAACGTATTGAGGCGTTCTGCATTTCAATGTTTAGACACTGCATTGAACAATTCGGGCGAATTGTTCAATAAAAAACGAAAAGAGGGATTACGTTTTGGGGGATTGTGACACAATCATTGAAATATTACAAAAGAAAACCCCGCCAGACGTCCGAGGACGTAGCGGGGAGTAGTTTAACGAGGGTTTATTTCGGCACAACTGTGTCCAGTGATTTCCCGTCTGGATTTTTTTCGCACGGAATAGTTGCAAGTTTGCTGGCACCCCCAACATAGGTAAAACATGCGCCAGCCTGGTGGTTTTCAAGGCGTAGAATATCAATCACCTTGTCCACCGTTTTTGGGGTTTTCTCCACATTGCTGGAAACTTCCTTCCCTGTAATTGCTATTCCACCTGCCTGCGCCAATTGGGGATGAAACTCTCCCCCTAAAACAACGATGATTGTCGCAAGGGCTATGGTAGCAAGTATTTTGGATTTCTGTACGGCCACGATAACATCCTCTCTTTTCTAGGTTCAAATTACTACCTGTATTATACCAAACTTGTATACCATTTGTCAAGTAGCTGCGTGATTAACTATTCCTATCCTTCAAAATATCCTTAATTTGCAACGTATTTTAAAACTATTTTTTATAAATCTATGCTTGTTTTTTGATAAACACATTGCAAAACAAGAGGATTCTATATTTAGAGGTACGAGCATTTACTTTACGTAAATCACTTATATATCTCAAAAACGCTTCAGATTTAAACACGACAAACACCTCAACTCATTGCGGCGTTTGTTGTATTGTTGCCTTACGAGGAAATGAAGTTTTGTATTTCCTGAATTAGTTGAAGGGCTGTGTTTTTGCGCTGTTTTATTTCATTCAACAGTGTTTCAAATTCTGATTCTGTACCTCCCATGTCAGAAAAAACAAGACTGACCGTGCGTTGCGACGCTTCAATTAAAAGTGCTGCTGCCTGCATAAGTTTATTGGTGTATATTTTATGTTCTTTTGGAGTTCTTTGCTCAAGTAACTCTTGTCCAAGTACTTCAACTTCATCAAATAAAGTTTTTCCTTGGCTTACAACAGAAATGAGCGCAAATGCATTGGTGTTATTGTTATTTTCAACCTCTCCAAGCGCATTGTCTAAGTGGCCAATTCCTGTCACAAGCATTTCGCGATACACATCAAGTTCATTTTTAAATTTCTCTAAACGTTCCGTCGCTATTTCGCCTTTTGCAAGCTCTACTTTGCTTTCATTTTCTCTTATTTGCCTTTTAAGCACCGTCTCTGCTATTGCTCTTTCTTCAATTGTTGTTTCAAGTTGTTCCTGTGTTTCTGCCGCCTGTGCTTCAGCGGTTTCACGCAACTTTTTCTCCTCCACAGCTTCATCTTTTAATTTCCTTATCTCTGTATCTATTTTCTCTTCCAGATATTTTATTTTTTCTGACGCTTCAAGGAACAAATCAATTGCTTCCTGATAATATTTAAACGACGTATTTATAACCGCGGCATCTCCTTCAAGAATTGTTTTTGTTACAAGCCAATCTCCTTCTTCTGCTGCCGTTTTTGCTTTTTCAAAATTTTTTTCAGCGACCAAAAGATCCTGCGCCTTCTGTATATCCAACTCCGCGCTTTCTATAACAGATTCATCTTCTGAAATTTCTTTTAATTCATTGAGTTGCAAAATAGATGCTAAATAGTTTCCATCGCCCAGCTCCTGTACCGCGCGCTGTTTCATATTTTCCAAAAACTCTCTTTGAAATACGGCATAGCCACCGCTTAAAAGTGCGGTTAATAAGAGAAACGCCATAAGTGCCTTAAAATACGGTTGCATGTAATTAGTATATCAAAATCATTTCCAAACAAAAACAATCCTGCCGTAAACAGGATTGACCATGTTCTTTGTGTGTATATTAGCTCCCTGTTTTAAAAAGGATTTTTAGCTCCACGGACTTCAAAGTGGAGATGTGAGCCAGTTGAGCGTCCAGTTGAACCAATGTATCCAATGACTTGCCCCTGCACGACAGAAGCGCCCTGGCCAACAATAACCCCGTTGAGGTGGGCATAGAGTGTTTGTGTCCCGTTTCGGTGGCTCACTACAATATACTTTCCATATCCTCCGTTCCATCCGGAATTACGCGCAATGATAACCGTTCCATTAGCAGATGCCATTACTTCACGTCCGTGCGGTGCGCCAAAATCAATTCCATTATATCCATGAAGACCTTGTGTTCGTGGAGCTCCCACAACTGGTTTTAAGTAATATCCTATATACTCCGGGCCACCAGTTCCGCGAACACGCGCACGTGTTGTTTTTACACTATAACTAGGTGTTCCAAGATCGCCACCGGGAATAATAATTTCATCTCCCACTGAAACCAACGAAGCGTCTGCAATACCGTTAAACTGCATAATTTCATCTACACTGCCTTCGTATTTTTTAGCAATACTATTAAGTGTATCGCCACTTTTTACTGTATATTGAACTCCAGTAACCGGAAGGATAATAAGTATCTGCCCAGGTCGGATGAGGTTACCGCGCTGTATATCATTTGCCCAAATGATAGTATTTATTGAAACACCAAACATGCCTGCTATTTGAGAAAGAGAATCTCCTTCACGTACAACATACAAACTGATGTGTCCGAGAGATTGTGATTCTTCAACGTCGGCAATTGTACCTAACGGCCCTGAATCGGGGAGAAGCGCACTGTCGCCAACAATAGTGATATCTCCGCCACCTTTTGACGGGTTTGGGTCAACGTTCAGCGCGGCCTGTAGAAGTGCCATGTTTTGCGAGTTAACATCGTCGTATGTAGTATCTTCAACTACGCTGGAAAACAATTTTCCCAAAAACGAAAGGAAGCCGGCATGAACTTCATACACCGGCACCGTCAAAAATAAAACCAACAAAAAAGCGGAGAACCATATTTGAGGCTTCTTGTTTGTTCTATATGTCGCCCGACCTGTTCCACGTGTTCCACCGAACACTTCAGGACAAGAAGTTCTCGCCGCCGCAGATTTACCGGCGGGGTCAGGGTCTTGAATATAAGATTTAATAAGTCAAAATTTAATGGATAATTCTATCGTATAATCAAAATATGGCTTAGCAGAGCCATATTTTTACAACCATTCAAGCAGTCAACAACGTATCTAGTATATGCAATTAAAGGGAAAAGTCAATCCCTTGAGTGGATAACATGATCAGCACCAAACGGAGCCAGAAAGTGGGACCTGGTCCCACTCTTGCTTGAGTGTTCCTAATTCATAATTCCTGATTCCTGATTCATAATTATGTTATAGTAACGAGCATGGATATTGCACAAAAGTTAAATGCTGAACAAAAAGAGGCGATGCTTCACACGGAGGGACCTCTTCTGATTATTGCCGGAGCAGGTGCGGGAAAAACACGGGTGCTCACACATCGTATTGCTCATCTTATAAAAAGCGGTATAAATCCCGAGCAAATTCTCGCGGTCACATTCACCAACAAGGCGGCAGGGGAGATGCGAGAGCGAGTACACGCGATTATAAAAAACATTGGATTTGATTCTGCGCCATTTTCCATACATCAGAAGCCATTTGTTTCTACTTTTCACGCGCTTGGTGTTTTCATGTTACGATCACACGGGCACGCACTCGGTATTAAGAAAAATTTCTCCATAAAAGACAGAGACGGAATGAGTTCGCTACTTAAAGAGGCAATAAAAAGCCACGGTCTTGACATAAAACAGTATTCACCAAAATACTTTAATGCGATTATATCACGTCAAAAAGGAAAGCTGGCTTCAATAGAAACATACAGAGAGGAAGCTAGTGACAATTACTTCTCTGCAACGATTTCTGATGTGTGGGAAACATATGAGCAACTGCTTAAAAAAGAAAATTCTCTTGATTTTGATGATTTGATTTCAAAAACAGTATTGCTTTTAAAAAACAACAAGGACATCTTGGAGCATTATCAAAAAAAATGGCGCTATATTCACATAGACGAATATCAAGACACTAACCACGCGCAATGCATTCTTTCTGAACTACTCTCTGGAGAACATCAAAATATTTGCGTTGTTGGGGATGGCGATCAATGTCTGTACTCATGGCGAGGAGCTGACGTTCAAAACATTCTGCGTTTTGAAAAAGATTATCCAAATACAAAAACAATACTGCTAGAAGAAAATTATCGCTCCACACAAACCATTCTTAGTGTTGCCAACGAAATAATACAAAAAAATAAATTACGAAAGAAGAAAAATTTATTTACGCGAAAAAAAGCGGGGGAGCGTATATCGCTTTTTCCTGCACGCGACGAAGAAGATGAAGCGTATTTTATAGCGAAAGAAGCCCGCGCGCTCATAAAAAGCGGTACATCACCTGAAAGTATTGCTGTGCTATACAGAGCGAACTTTCAATCTCGTGTTCTTGAGGAGCTATTTCTTGCTCTTAATGTCCCTCATCAAATTATCGGGACGCGATTTTTTGAACGAAAAGAAGTAAAAGATATTCTTTCTTTCATTCATGCGTCCATAAACACAGAAAGTTTGAGTGACATTCGGCGCATCATCAATGTGCCGCCGCGCGGTGTCGGAAAAGCAACCATAGCAAAACTGTTTGCAGGGAAGAAAAATGAACTTTCAAATAATATGAGAGAAAAAGTGGATGATTTTTTCCTATTGCTTGAAAAAATAGAGCATATTTGTGAGACAGAAAAACCATCGGAGATTATAAGATTTATTATGAAAAAGACAGGGATAGAGGCGTACTTAAAACAAGAAGGTGAGGACGGGCTAGAACGTCTGGAAAATATAAAAGAGCTTGCCACTCTTGCGTCACGCTATGACACGCTTCCGCACGAAGAAGGAGTGCAACAATTTTTAAATGACGCGGCACTCGCGGGAGATCAAGATGAACTTAAAAAAGAAAAACGCGGTGTGCGTTTAATGACCGTGCACGCGGCGAAAGGACTAGAATTTCCTTACGTTTTCATAGCAGGACTTGAGCAAGGACTTTTTCCTCACAGCGCTTCCTTTGCGTCTGTTGAAGTGGACACGGAAGAAGAGCGACGGTTGTTTTATGTCGCACTGACACGCGCTCAAGAAAAAGTATATTTATCTTTTGCGCAGCAGAGGATGCTTTTTGGTTCCCGCAACGACTCTATTCCATCTGAATTTCTACACGATATACCGTCTGAATTTATAGAATTGACGAACGAGGCAGAAAGGGAGGAGAAGAAAATAGAGTATCTTTAAATGCAATACCAACAACATTAATTTAAATTTTTAAAGAAGCCAAGGTCCGGCCTTTTCCCGTCGCTTCGCCGAGTCAGACTCGGCTTCACTCCTCCTCAAGGCCGGACCTAGCCTACTATTTTTATCATGAGAGCAAAAAAATCATTAGGGCAGAACTTTTTAAGATCGCGGGCAGTTACGCGCGATCTTGTAGACGCCTCTAGTATTCAAAAAACGAATGTTGTTGTTGAAGTAGGACCAGGAAAAGGAATTGTTACACACGAGCTTCTTTCGCGCACGAAAAAAGTTATTGCTGTTGAAAAAGATGAGCGGATGATTGAACATCTCAAAGAAAAATTTGCCACAGAAATCTCCTCTAAAAATCTTATTCTTGTTCATGAGGATATTCTTAATTTTAATCCGCGAGATTGGAAATTAGAAATTGGAAATTGGAAATTAATTGGTAGTATTCCCTACTACATCACCGGCGTTTTCTTGCGGCGATTTCTTTCTATTGAACCGCAACCAAAAACCATTGCTCTTATTATCCAAAAAGAAGTTGCGCAACGTATTGTCGCAAAAGATGGCAAAGAAAGTATTCTTTCAATTTCAGTAAAGGCATACGGCGAACCGCATTATATAAAAACAATATCTAAAAAATTATTTTCTCCGGAACCAAAAGTTAATTCTGCAATAATTAATATTGATAACATTTCAAAAAAATTCTTCACCGAGTTTAGTGAAGAAGATTTTTTTAAAATTGTAAAAGCGGGTTTTAAAAGCAAACGAAAAAAACTTTTATCAAATCTCAAAAAAGAATTTCCTAAAGCAGATTTTGAAAAAATATTTTTTGATTTAAAAATTTCACCAAATGCGAGAGCGGAGAATCTTACGCTTGAGCAGTGGGGAACTATCGTTAAAAAATTATCGTGATGTACCCATAATTTTCACTATAGGACCACTGCCCACCGGTGGGCATGGATCACCCTTTACGAAACAAGTCTTAGAACCAGCGGCTATGCCGAGAGTCCACACACCTTTAGCAATTCGTTTATACTCATATAGCGGAGGTGTACCACTTGGATCAATCATGAATGTCCCCCTGACAGGTGGACCAACTGTGAACAATCTCCATGGAAGATCACAGGTACATACTATGACCTTGGTCATTTTTCCCCCAAACAAATCAGTAGCGCCTCCAGGAAGACCACCAGAGCTAGAGCCGGAGGATGGCGCGGACGATGGTTGAGTTTCTGGAGGAAGCTCTTGAGGAGGCTCTTCCGGAGCGCCTGGATCTTTCAAATCGGCGCCGAGCTTAAACGGATATTCGCCGTTTTCTATGCCATTTTTGAGACGCGCTTCAATTTCATTGGTATCCCACTTGCCATTACCATTCTTGTCATAACTTTCTCCATTCTTATCAAAAGCTTCGCCAATCGGTTGTTGTTTTATTCCGCCTACAGCCGCGGCAATGCGCGGGGCAGCAATAGATGTTCCATGTACCAGACCCTCGCCCGTATCTAGGGTTCCATTTGCAAAAACAAATGCTTTTTGCCCCTCCCTTAATCCATCGGTGTAATGTTCAGCCGGCGAACCATCTGGTTTCAATGCCCCCACAGAGATAACAGCCGAGTGATTCGTAAAATCATTTACACCGCAAGAATCAGAGCAATTACCTGCTGACACAACAATCGTGACCCCTGCCGCTTCAGCCTCATCAAACGCATTACGTTCATTTTCTGTCATACCATCATATGCACCAAGAGATATATTTATCACGTCTGCGCCGTTTTTTACAGCTTCTCTGACTCCTTCAGCAACCAACATATCCGTAAACTCTTTTTTTCTTGCCTTTGGAGTAAATATTGTTTCTCCCGCGATATTTATAGAATGAATTTGTGTGTCTATTCCTAACTGGCTAGACATATCAGCAACGGCACTCGCCACGAAAGTCCCGTGCTTATTATCATCTCTATCAATGGGGGATGCGCCAGGAAGAATACTTGATTGGCTTGCATATTGAACATCCCCGCCTGCTGGACTGTCAAGTACATAAACACTGGCGAGAGGTATCCGAGCTACTTCCTGTTCAAACCATTCAACCCCCAGATGCCGTTCAAGTATCATTCTTTCTGAATCGTCTATCTGAATGACAAACACACGAGAAAGCGGAAGTTCGTAGCGCACCACACCTCCAAATCCCTCAACTATAGAGCGGCCCTGTTCCATAGAAATAGTTTCCTTAAAGACAACACCATATCGTCCCGTGAAATAATTGCCGCTCAAAATTTCCGCCACTTTTGTATCGTCCAGTTGTCCGTAGGCGATCTGTGTATTTTGTGTACTTTGTGTGACTAACGTAACAAGACCTACAACAAAAAATGGTAACAATAACAGCATTGCTAATGTAAGAGGGATGTATTTTTTACGTAAAATAGAGCTCATAGGGTAATACCAATATACGAATTGTACGAATGATACCAATGTATACGAATATGTCGCATTAGTATTATTCGTACAATTCGTATATTGGTATTGTTCTTATTCTTTAAAAAAATTAAAAGTTTTTGTTTTGTTCATGTTGTTTCAAGAATTTTCTATGTAAAAGACTGCGTCACTACTGATACCATTATTGTTCTCTACGTATATATACAATGGAGACGGTTCAAAACTTTCTGGCAGTGGTAACCTTTCGCCCGTCAAACCAAGAAGTTCTTCGGCACTTAAACCAACTCTTGTAAGCGGAATAGTAAACGTTAATGTAACACCGTCATGCGATGGAACATCTTCTATTATATCATACGTGGTAAAAATAGTGTTTCCTGTTGAGGTAAAGCTAGAACCAATTACAGTAACTTTTGTGCCTTCCTTCCCTTGGGACGGTGAAATGTTTGTTATACGCGGAGCAGAGACAATAGTTTCATTTAATATTCTAAAAAAACGAGCATCCGCCTTCCCTTTTCTGTTAGAGACAAATATCGCATAACGACCCGGGGGTAAATCAGGAACAGTAAAATTGAGTTGCGCAATGTTTGTTGTTGTGAGACCGTCAATTACATGGCCTCCTCCAAAATGAACACTGTTTCCTGTCGAGATAAAACCGGTTCCAAAAAGCGTTACAACATCTCCGGGTCGCCCCATATAAAGAGAGAGATAATATATATCAAGCGGATCTTCGGGATTGGAGGAAAAAGAAAGTTCAAACGCAGAGATGTCTTGTAGTGCTGATATACCGCTAGAAGTGTCTTGCGCTATCGGCGCAGGAATAACTTCTGCGGTAGGTGATACATATTTTGGTGTAACTGTTGTTTCTGTTTTTTGCACGACCGTTGTTTCCGGAATTTCAACAGGAGTGCGTAACAATTCCTCTATAATATTTTGTACTTGTTGATCTGTACTCATCCCAGTACTCGCGTCAGGCTGTATGCCAGTTTTTCCAGAGACGCTAGGTTCCAAAAGTTTATTGAGGATTTTTCGAGTAGAGGGCCCAACATAACCCGTCCCATTTATAAGACCAATTGGAGTAAGAATTTGCGTTTTAAATATATTCTGAAACGTTACTACGGCTTTTTTTGTTAAGGATCCAAAATATGCGGTTTCATTTCCCGGAGAACCTGGGCCTACTTTTGCAACTTGCGTTCTTTGGTCAGTATTCAATACTTCCTGTAATTTTTTAACATCTATCCCAGTATCTCCCGTGGTCAAACTTCTTTGAAATTGATCATGTTGAGTTGTGTAAGTTACCACAGGAGTTACATGAGATGTTATGGTTGTTGCAGGAGGCGCAACCTCTTGAACTACCACGTTCCCTACCATCCCCATCATTTTGTGATATCTACAACTATACGGAAATTCTCCAACTTCGTTAAATGTATAAGTAAACATATCTCCGACGTTCATGTTGCCTGAATCAAACACTCCATTGTCAGAAGTGACTGTATGAGGCATGCTACCCATGTTCTTCCATGTAATACTGTCGCCTTTTTTGATAATTATTTTAGGTTCGCTAAAACCACCCTCTTCCTCGTACATCATCATGTCCATATTGATTACGTGGGTTGTGGGAATTATTACGGAGGTTACGGGAACTACAGAACTAGTACTTTGAAGCGCGTTCAATTGCTGTTGCAATATTTCCATTTGTTTTTTAAGCACTGCTATTTGAGCCTCAAGCTCTGAAGCAGTTTGCGCAAAAACAGGAGATGGAGTAAATAAGAAAAAAAGTGTGAGAAAAACAGTACTAGGACATAATAAATGTTGCATTTTCATATACCAATTATACTACCAATTCTTTGAGTTACGAAGTGGAGTTTTTCAGATTACCGAGCCGATGTGTAAAAAATGTGTAAAGCTCGGTTTTACACATTTTCTAAGGCTGCAAAAAACCGTACCGCAAGGTCCGGCCTTTTCCCGCCTGCCCCGTCGGCGGAGCCGTCTTCGGGGTCGCTTCGCCGAGTCAGACTCGGCTTCGCTCCTCCTCAAGGCCAGACCTAGCCGCACAGTTTTTTCCTCAAGGCCGGACCTGTCCTGCTATTTTTACCGAAAAATTGTGCTCACTTGAAATTACAAGACGAAGTATCTGCGGAGTCTCTTATCCACAAAAATGCAAATTTTTTATGATAAAAACTCCTTATTTTTGATATAATTTAATGGGGAAGATGTTAAAAATACTAATGTTCAAGCTTCCCAGTAAAAAATTTATTTTAGTTGTTATTTTTACCGCCGTGTTCGGAACGGGAGTTTTTTTCTTGTTTGATATTTTTAAGAAAGAAACAGTATTTACACAAGATGATATTGAGCGCCCCTCTTTCAGCGCAACGAGCATGCAAGACTCCGATGGCGACGGCTTGAAAGATTGGGAAGAACAATTGTTGGGAACAAACCCATTTGAAAATGACATAGACAACGCGCAAATTCTAACCGGCGACGCGCGCCGGGCAGAGCCTCTGGGCGGCGCCTCTGAAACACAAAATATAACAGAGGCATTCTCTAGAGAACTTCTGACTTCATTGTTGTTTACAGAAGAAACTACGCTAAACGAAGAAGATATTACACTCGCGCTTGATTCTCTTCTTTCTGATGCAACGGTGTATATAACACCGCGAATATACACAGAAAAAGGCGCGCGCACGGTAAATAACACCAACGAGACATTCAAAACATACGGCAATACGTTCATGGCAACCGTTGCAAAACACCCGTCAGCAAATGCGGACGATACCCTGGTCACGTTTGAGCATGTACTCAAAACTCGCGATGATAATGCAACAGAGACACTTGATGCTATTGCAAATGAGTACAGCAAACTGGAATCTGACCTGCTCTCTCTTTCCGTTCCACAAGAAATTGTCTCGCTTCACATTGATTTTGTAAATGGTGTTCATGCTCTTTCGCAAGCAGTTTCTGATATGAGGATGATACTCCATGACCCGTTACGGGCAACACTCGGTTTAAGTATGTATTTAAAACAACTTGATAGAGAGTGGGAGATTTTAAGAAACATTCAAACAATTTTTCAGACAGAAGGGATAATATTTAACGAGGGAGAAAGCGGTTACGTGTGGGTTTTGTTTCAATTACCGCTGAAATAACGCGGATTAAGACGCTGAAATAACGCTGAAAAAAATATTACAATCAACAAATTACATATGCACAAAAGCGAACACAAGATCAAAAAAATATTTCTCGTTTTTGCGCTTATTGCGGTGTCTTCGTTGTTGTTCATTGCCGCAAGCACGCTTGAGGCGCGAAGTGAGTTTCTTTTAGACAACATAGACAATACAAATGTTTCTCAATTTACTGTTGAAGATAATTTTGTTCTTGCACAAGTATCAACTTATTCTTTTGGTGACTACTCACCAGAAGAAACAAGTGCCATCTTTAACAGAGATACACCATTTACACCTTCAGCACCCGAAAGGAAGCCTTTGCCACCGCTA
>DCXN01000012.1:0-43630 GCA_002327685.1 Patescibacteria group bacterium UBA2135 | reverse complement strand
CCTTTGCCACCGCTAGGAATTGATCTTGGAGGATTTGGAAATGACACAAGCACCCGAGATATTGACGGTCCACAAGAAGACCCATCCTACGAATACGAGGGCCGCGAATTTTATCCTGTAGAAGGATTAGGGGGGATAGGGGAAATATTTGGCGAACTTGGCGAACTTGGCAATATGGCGAATAAAGTCTTTGATGCTATCGGTTTAGGCGGTTTAGGAAATTTTGGGTTAGGAGATATTCTTAATACCGTTAATGATGTTGGGGGCCTATTTGGCGGTGAAGGTGGTTTGGGTCTAGAACTTGGCAAGCGCATCGCAAGGGAATTAGGTATAAACTTAGAAGGTTTAATGAAAGCCGCTGATGAAACGCTCAGCGCTTCGATCCCATCCAGTCCAGCCAACAGCTCACCTGGCGGAGGAGGACTTTTTGTTCCCGTCAAAGATTTTGTACAAATTGCGCTTCAAACAGATCTGCGCACGCTTCAAACAGATATGCGCACAATTCAAAGCGAGCAATTGGGACTTTTACGACAATTAGTGGTGAAAGAATACAACCTTGACCCTGCCGCTTATAAAGTGTCAAAGGAAACCATACGCGCCATCCTGGCAAATGTTTTAAATTGGATAAATACTGGAGATGACGGCAATTCGTTTTTCCTAGCAAACTATGTTGAACATTTTCGCAATGAGGGGAATAAAGAAATAGAGAAATTTTTAACTGAAATTCACGAGCGTGATATGGATATACTTATACAACGTTCAATCGCCCAGAATGTGAGCGCGTCTTCACAATTTGCGCGCTCTATACAACCGACAATAAGCACGGCGCAACGCGACGCATTCCTCAAAGACTTCAATAATGGCGGGTGGAATATGTGGCTACAAATGATTCAACCGCAAAACAACCCCTTGGGGCAATATGCTTTGGCAGAAAATGAACTTATACGAAGAATACAGGAAGCAGAAGTACGTGAAACGCAAGAAATTGCGGCAGGAAGAGGATTTAAACCGGGCGAAGTGTGTCTTACTAAAGACACTTCCGGAAATTGTCTCTACGCGGAGACGGTTACACCCGGTTCAACTATTGTATTCCAAATGAACGAAATAATCTCAAGCGTGATACGACAGCTTGAAGAAGACGACGAGCTTGAAGAACAGACCAGTAGACTCTTAAGCAGTATGATCGTGCAAATCCTTGGCGGACGACAAACAGGCTTGCGCGGATTTTCTCCTTCAGCAGTCATTTCGCCAGTTGCGAACAACACAAGTGTTAACCGAACAAAAACAGGACTACAAGATACAATCAATACCTTACTCGGCACCGAAGTTAACTACCACATCAAGAAAAGTGCGTCTCTTATCCGCATGAACGAGGCGCGTATTTCTTTAGGTAACTTGTCTTTAAGCGCGACATCAACACCCAACAAACAATACGCAACATCAACACTTGCAACCGTAGTCAACCCAACCATGCGAGGACTTGCATTAGATATTATATCCGCAACACGATTGATAGAAAAAATTCAAGTATTGCTGGTAGAATTAAACAGTGTCAACACTTCAAGCGGAGTTGTTCTTGTGTCTGATAAATACGTTGACCTTGCGACCAAGACACATTCAAGCGCCGCTGTGAGCGAGGCACAAACAGAATTTGATGAACTTGACGAACTTGTAGACGAGATTTTGCAAGAAATTGTGGCACGCGGAGGGAAAATCGTACCCTCCACACTTATAACGCCTCCAACAACATCCCCAGTAACTCACGTAATCAACATGGACATGATGATGTATGAGGAAGAGGGTGGTTTTAGTGAACCTACAATAGTTATCAAGAAAGGCGACAGTATCACCTGGAAGAACATGGACAGTATGGCTCACACGGTCACTTCTAACGATGGATTGTTTAATTCTGGCAACATGAACAGTGGTGATATGTTTACTTATACATTTAACGAAGTCGGTAATTTCCCATATAACTGTACATATCACGAAATGATGGGGATGATAGGGAATGTGGTAGTTCAGGAGACCACACAGCCCACAACAACCATAACGCCACCCATAACACCTCCCTTAACTCCTGTGACAACCCCCACAACCCACGTAATCAACATGGACATGATGATGTACGAGGAAGAAGGTGGTTTTAGTGAGCCTAAAATCATTATTAAAAAAGGTGATAGTATCACATGGAAAAATATGGACAGTACGGCTCATACAGTCACTTCTGAAAGTGGAGCATTTAATTCAGGCAATATGAACAGTGGTGATATGGTTACTTATACGTTTAACGATGCTGGTGAATTTCCGTATTTTTGCGGATATCACAAAATGATGGGGATGGTAGGAAATGTGGTGGTACAATAGAATCCTGTTTAAAATCTCACTGCAAAAGTAATTTTTGTCTTCCAGTGTAGCTTTTCGACCAGAATTTGACGAACTTAAATAAGCTTATTGAGGACGCGAATCGCATATTGAATACATGCAACATGTAACAAACAAAAAAATAAAGTATAAGTCGAGCAAGAAAATTGGTTCGAAGCATGTGCTACACACTCAGACTACACAAGCTGGCTTCTTTTTTGTTCCATGGCTCGTCGCGGCAGGTGCTGGAATCGCAACAGTATTGTTTGCAGGAACAAGTTTAGGAGAAATGACTATAGGAGCACTTTTCAGCGGAATAATGGAACTTCTCTTTTCAGTATTGGGACTACTACTAGCAGCAACAGCGGCACTACTTGATTTAAGCATAAACGCCACCCTAGGTGTTACAACCTACATTCCAGACAACGTAGTGAAAGAAGGATGGAGTGTATTGCGAGATATCGCAAATATAGTATTCATATTTATTTTGCTCTATATCGCAATCGGTACTATATTGCGACTCGGAAATGTAAATACAAACCAGGCTCTCGTTAATGTCATTATTATTGCATTTCTAGTCAATTTCAGTTTATTTTTTACACAAGTTATTATTGACACATCAAACATACTTGCTGCATATTTTTACAATAATATTATCACCACAACAATTAACCAACAAACAGTTAGTGGTTTAAGCGACATCATCGTTGCGGCGCTTAAGCCTCAAACTCTCTTTGATCCAACACAATGGGAAAATTTAGATAACTGGAAATCTAGCATGGCATACCTTCTCGCATCAATAGGATTGCTACTCACAATTTTTTCATTTCTTGCAGCTGCCATTATGTTCATTATTCGAACTGGAGCACTTATTATTCTTACTGTATTATCTCCGTTAGCATTCGTCGCATACATTCTTGCTGATTTCCGAGAATATTTTACTAAGTGGTGGAAATTACTTTTAAGTCAATCATTTTTCGCGCCTGCATATTTACTAATGATGTATATTGTCATCCTTATTACAAGTAAAATTAGTTTAGGAAACCAGAATCTCGCTACAACATTAAATACTTTAACCTCCACAGATCCCGCAGTTCGACAAGGTGCTACTGCTTCAACTGCCTCAGTCCAGTCATTAGATACTCTTTCAATATTATTTACTTACGCTTTAATTATATTTCTCATAAATGCCGCACTGGTCGTGGCAAGGCAAATGGGGGGAAGCATTGCTACTGCAGGACTTAAATACAGCGGAAAAGCCGCCGGACTTGCGATAGGAGGCACTGCACTTGGTTTGCGACGAACAGTAGGTTGGGGTTCTAACGCACTCGCACAAAGCGAGTGGTTGAAAAATCGTGGATTCGAAAAAAAAAGAGACGCGGAAGGAAATCTTGTTGCCAAAAAGGGATTTGGAGGATTTACTGCACGCCTTGCGTTGCGTGAAGCAACAATGGGAAAGAAAACGGCATTTGATATTCGCGGAGGTAAGTTAGGATCACTACTGGGCACGGGAATGAGCACTGTTGGCATAGACCTCGGGAAAGCAGGTAGTAAAGGCGGATTTGAGGCAATTGAAAAGGCGCAAATCGGGAGAAAGGTTGAGTTAGCAGAAATGCTTGGAGGTGTACGCTGGACACGAGAACAACGTAACAAAGAAGGTGTGTTGATTGATGCTGTTTCAACAGCAGAGGCAAATCTTCGAGCTGCGAGCACTGATGCGGCGAGGACTGCGGCACAAGCCCACCTCAAGACAGCAGAAAAAACGCTAACAGAGTTAAGAGCTTCTGTTGGAGATATTGGCAGACTACGGAGGGAAGCAATCGCAAGAAAAACCAGAAAAGAGCGTTTCCCATCATTTATGTCAGTAGGAGCCAAAAGAGAAGCAGCTGAAAAAATGAGAAAAGAACGCGAAAAAGGAGAAAGATATCAAGATGCAGTATTGGCAGCTTTGAAAAAAACAGGTAGCGGAGGTGGCGGAACAAGCACGCCATAAAAGTCATAAATAAAAATATGCCCTTAAGCACTGACACACAAAATATTATACAAAACCAATTCAAAACTCTGCCGAAAGATGTGCAGGAGGCGATTTTGTCTGTGGACCTGCGAAAAAACCTGCAAATTATTACAGAAAAGCACAATCTCCATGTTGACCAAGCAGGCGCGCTTGAAAATGAAACGTTGTTCATTATGCTTGGACTTGAACATCCGAGAGATTACATTCGCAACATCATGCGAGAATTAGATATTGACACTTCTGCTGCAAAAAAATTAGCAACAGATGTTAATGAACAGATTTTCCGACCCATTAGAGAATCGCTTAAAAAAATTCATCAAGTAGAAAATGCGGAACAGACGCAGACTTCACACGGAACAGACGCAGAAAAAACACTCGGGCAAGAGACTACGGTTGAACAGTCTTCAGAAAGACAAGAACCGGAAATAGCAGGCTCTGTTAGCGAAACAAGCATGACTAAAGCAGAAGAGACTGTAAGGGAAGCCGCGCGAGGAAATATAAAGATTGCCGATGAAGAACTTGCTAGAGTACATCGGAAACACCAAGACGCGTACAAAGAATTAAGCGAACAAACACCCAAACCGCGGGAGATAGCTCCACAACCTGCTCCTTCATTGGATTTGAGAACAAAAACAGACACGGTTCAGCTTTCGCAAAAAGCTGATACAAACACAGAGACTCCAGAAAAACCTGCCAAGCCATTTTTCAAAATTACACCGCAGAATATCAAAGAGGCAGTAGAAGAAGGTAAACAAAAGGAAGTGGCACCACCGGAAAATCTGCCAACTGTGCTAGATGATTTACCAATAATTGAGACCCAGCCTTCGTCCCACCATGACGAAATTACAGAGAGCGAGGGAGAGCATACAACACTGTCTGGTATTTCAACCATGGAACAAGATATAGAACACGCCAAAGAGATACATGATGCACCGCGGACTGAAACAACTCCAGAAATTCCAGAAACACCACTTGGCAAAATAATCAAAAGCAAACCGGAAGTTAAAGACAGTATTACAGAAAAATTATCCGGTTCGTTTAAATTACCAAGAAAAGAAACGGAGTATAAAGTTAAAGAAGAGCCACCAAAGTCAGAGGAAGGAGGGGATTATGGTAAAATTGATCCATATAGAGAACCAGTTGAGTAGCGTGTAGCTGATTAGCTTCTTAGTTTATTAGGAAAACGAAAATAAATAAACTACCCCGATCCTTATTTTGCAGGAAACATAACAGCGAAGCGCTTCGCGCAATAAGGGATGTGCTTATTCAGCACCCGCGCTTCGCAAGAGAAATTGTATCAATGTGGTTTATAATACAAGATGTGAGCATTCAGGGGCAAAATAAAGACGGGGTGCTCAAAAAATATATTCATTATTCACTTCGTTCATAATTCATTATTTTTTGGCATGCGATTCCAAGTTCCACAATTTATAGAAGTTGAAGATAAGATTTTCGGGCCATTTACCTTCAAGCAATTTATATACCTTGCCGGTGGCGCGGGAATTTCGTTTATTCTATACAAAGCACTTCCGCTCTTTTTCGCGATTTTGTTTATCTCTCCCATTTTAGTGCTTACGCTAGCACTTGCATTTTATAAAATAAATAAAAAACCGTTCGTTGCTATACTAGAGTCCGCGTTTAGATACACATTGCAAAAAAAATTATATATTTGGAAAAAAGAAGAAAAGAAAATCAAAAAAAAGGCGCAAGCGCCACACACAGACCCTCTGATTGTAGTTCCACGACTCTCTGATAGTAAACTAAAAGATATCGCATGGAGCCTTGATGTTCATGAAAGTATATACGCAGGACAAGAAGGGGAGCAGAAGAAACGCGCAAGACAGATAAAAAGTAGGCGCTAGGCTTTAGGCTTTAGGCGCTAGGAAAATGAAAATAAACACTTACAAAGATTTAATAGTTTGGAAGAAATCAATTAAACTAACAATAGAAGTATATAAGTTAACAAAACAATTTCCAAAAGAAGAAATATATGGACTTACTTCCCAGATGCGCCGAGCCGCCATTTCTATTCCATCAAACATAGCAGAAGGAAAATTACGCAGTACGACCAAAGAGAGTAGGAGATTTTTTCTAATTTCTTTTGGGTCAGGAGGTGAATTGGAAACACAAATAGAAATCGCAAAACAGTTAGAGGAAACAAAAAATCTAGACTACACAATAATAGATTCTTTACTAGAAGAAATTATGAAGATACTTAATAAAATAATTTCAAATTTAACCCCTAATGCCTAGCGCCTAAAGCCTAGAGCCTAATTCGTGCCAAGTCAATCTTCACAAAACTTCGTTCCTATAAAAGAAATCCGAAACGGCATTGTTATGCTGAAGAATAATTCCCTGAGAATTGTGCTTATGACATCATCCTTAAACTTTGCGCTTAAATCAGAGGATGAACAGAAAGCGATTATCATGCAATTCCAAAACTTTTTGAATTCATTAGATTTTTCCGTGCAATTTTTTATACAATCCCGCCAGCTTGATATTAGGCCATACATTGCGCTTCTTGAAAGTCGCAAAAAAGAGCAAACGTCAGAGTTAATGAAAATACAAGTAAGTGAATACATAGAGTTCATTAAAAAATTTACCGAAAACGTGAACATTATGACCAAGACGTTTTTCATCATTATACCGTACACCCGTTCAGTTATTGAAAAGAAAAAAGGTCTACTTGGCATTCTAAAACGGAAAAAGGGTTCCAGAAAAGATGAACTTGCCGCATTTGAGGAAAACAGAACACAACTTGAGCAACGCGCGGCAATCGTTGAACAGGGTCTATCACGTACAGGAATTAGAGTTGTACAGCTTGGAACCGAGGAGTTGGTAGAGCTTTATTTCAAAATATTCAACCCCGGTGAACAAGAGAAACCAATTGTTCCGGAGAAAGTAAGAGCGTAGAAACTCCAAATAACAATTATCAAATTACAAATAAATTCCAAGTTTCAATGAATAAAATTCCAAAACGTTTTAATAAATAATTTTGTGATTTGCGTTTTGTAATTTATTTGTGTTTTGTAATTTGTTTTTTGTGATTTAATACCAAATTTTACATCTTAAATTATTTATATGAGCCTATTGGACAAAATACTAGGAAAAGGTAATAAAAAAGCGGATGTTTCTCCGGTTTTGCCACGAGAGATCTATGAAGCGGGTATTTTGGAGCTAAAAGATATTATTGCGCCCGCCGCGCTTAAGATCAGTCCGAAGCAAATTCATTTGGGAGAAAAAATTTCGCGCACTTTCTTCACAATATCGTACCCTCGCTACCTTTCAGATAATTGGCTTTCGCCAGTTATTAATCTTGACCGCATTTTTGATATTTCAATTGTGATACATCCAATTGACACTGCGCAAGTATTGCGGCAATTCCAGAAAAAAGTTGCTGAGGTGCAGAGCCAAATTTCCGCTCGAGAAGAAAAAGGGTTGGTGCGCGACCCAATTCTTGACACAGCGTATCAAGACCTTGAATCACTGCGGGATAAACTTCAGCAAGCGCGAGAAAAACTTTTTGATGTCGGATTGTACATGACACTATACGCAAACAACGAGGAAGAGCTTGATAAAATGGAATCAGAAATTAAGTCAATACTTGAATCAAAGTTAATTTACGTGCGACCAGCGCTTTTCCAGCAGGAAGAGGGGTATAAAAGTGTTCTTCCAATCGCAGACGACCAATTAAAAACTCACTCAAAACTGAACTCTTCACCACTTTCAAGTTTCTTTCCGTTTATCTCTTTTGATTTAACTTCGGACAAAGGAATTCTCTACGGTATCAATCGTCATAACTCAAGTTTAGTTCTCTTTGACAGATTCTCAATGGAGAATTATAACTCGGTCACATTCGCAACCTCCGGCGCGGGGAAAAGCTACGCCATTAAGTTGGAAATTCTTAGGTCTTTAATGTTTGATACCGATGTTATAGTAATTGACCCAGAAAAAGAGTATGAATATTTAGCAGAAGCAACAGGAGGCAGATATTTTAATATTTCTCTTAGTTCAGAGCACCACATAAACCCCTTTGATCTGCCACCAGTCGGAGAAGATGAGGCGCCCGCCGATGTATTGCGTTCAAATATTGTTAACTTGGTTGGACTGTTCAGAATCATGCTCGGAGGGTTAACTCCCGAAGAAGACGCGGTTATGGACAGAGCAATTACTGAAACATACGCACTTAAAGACATTACTCCGGATTCTGATTTTACAAATATAAACCCACCGTTAATGTCTGATTTCGAATTAGTGCTTGCCGGTATGGTGGGAGGGGAATCGCTCACACAGAGAATTTCAAAATATACAAAAGGAACATGGTCTGGATTTATTAATAAACCAACAAATGTTGATATTAATAAAAAATTCGTGGTCTTTTCAGTCCGCGACATGGAGGACGAATTAAAACCGGTCGCTATGTATCTTGTTACTCATTTCATATGGAACGCAGTGCGAAAAAATCTTAAAAAACGACTTCTCGTTATTGACGAGGCGTGGTGGATGATGAAAGAAGAGGATACTGCGTCATTCCTCTTTAGCATGGCAAAGCGTGGACGAAAATATTATTTAGGGCTTGCGACCGTCACACAGGACGTGCATGATTTTTTGAATTCATCTTACGGAACACCGATGCTCACGAACTCTGCAATACAACTACTTCTCAAGCAGTCACCTACATCAGTTGAAATGATACAGAAAACATTCAATTTAACCGATGAAGAGAAGTATCTTCTACTTGAATCAAGTGTAGGTGAAGGAATTTTCTTTGCCGGACTAAAACATGTCGCTATTAAAATCATTGCATCATACACAGAAGATCAGATTATCACCTCAAAACCATCTGAAATACTCGCAATAAAGAGAGCGCGAAAAGAGCAAAAGATTTTGAAAAATAAAAAATAAAAAAAGTATCCAGTATTTCGTATTTAGTATCTAGTATAAAAATACAAGAAATTATACAAAATACTAAATACTATATAATAAGTATCTGGTATCCCATATTCAGTATCTTGTGTTTAGTATCTGGTATTTAGTATTATTTTAAATAGCGTCGTTCTCATACAAGATACTAAATACAAAATACTATACACCGAACAATCCAATGAACATGCTTCATACTAAAAACATGACTAGAGCAATAGCTATTGCAGCCTTTCTGTTTATATTTACTTTTACCGCGCATGCGCAATTGTCTTCTAGTTTATTTAATGTAAGTATAAGCCCCGCAACGCCTATGGCGCACCAAGAAGTAAAGGTTTCTATTGAGAGTTTTACTTTTGATTTACGAACTGCTCAAGTAACATGGATTTTAAATGGCAGGGTTTCACAGCGTGGAGAAGGAATAAAAGTATTTACATTCAAAACGGGTAATTTAGGCACAGAATCATCAGTGCAAGTTATCGTTGTAACAAGCGATGGTCAAGAGTTAGAGCGTAGTTTTGAGATACGACCCGCTGAAGTTGACCTTATATGGGAATCAATTGCCTACACTCCACCGTTTTACAAAGGAAAGGCGCTTGCGGCTTCAAAAAACAAGATTAAAATAACCGCAATTCCTCATTTTATTTTAGCAAGTAAACGACGCATAGATCCCGACAATTTGACATACACATGGCAAAAAGACAGGCGCGTGCTTGGTTCTCTGTCAGGCACTGGCAAACAAAGCGTTACGATTGATGGCCCGCGACTTTTTGAAAATGCGCGTATTACAGTTCTCATCTCTTCTTTAAGCGGCACATATAATGCGCAAAAAGAAATAATTATCAGAAGTGTAGACCCTGAAATTATTTTCTATGAAAAACATCCAACAGAAGGTATTAAATACGAGCATGCGTTAGAACAAGACTTTGCTCTAACACAAGAAGAAATCATTGTGCGCGCGGAGCCATATTTTTTCTCCAGTGAAGACTTAAGTTCATCTCGTGTTAGATTTACTTGGACACTTAACGGTAATAATGTAGAAAATATTTCCCGCGTCAATGAAATTGTGTTGAGGCAAGAGGAGGGCGGGGGAATCGCAGAATTATCTCTTGCTGTAGAAAATATTGCGAAGATTCTTCAAGAGGCACGTAAAAATATTTTTATACAGTTTGGTGAACAAACATTGTTTGGTAGATAATTATGGATTATATTCAAAACAAAAAACACATTTTCATAATAGTCGCAGTCATGTTTGCGATTGCAGGAAGTGTATATGCATGGAACAAGCAGACTGACACAGACATGGCGGTAAATACAGTAGATACACAAATTGCTGCTGTTGAGTATATACCACTTCAATCACTCCCTGGAACCGGCATAGAAGCGGGGCAGAAATTCACAACACTTTCTGCGGGACTGTTTAGTAATATTGTCTTTTTCGTTATAGGGATTGCAATTGTGCTTGCGGTACTGATGATTGTTATTGGTGGAATACAATATATGGGGAGTGATGCATACACCAGCAAAGAAGATGCTGTGAAGAAAATTAATATGGCGCTTTTTGGACTTCTGATTGCATTTGGCGCATGGCTTTTATTAAACACCATCAACCCTGACTTAGTAACATTTAAGGTTCTCGAAGGAAATATTGATATAACTACACAAAACGATGGAGAGGAGAGCGAATATTCTATCGCTAAAGAAAGAACGGAAAAAGGATATTATATCGGCAACGAACGATTTGAGGATGTAGGGGATTGTTTTAGGGCGCGTGCAGAAAGAAAACTCCCTACTACCAGAGATTCTTGTAAACTGTTCACCCCAAAGAACAGTGCGGAAAAAGGATATTATTTCGGCGATGAACGATTTGATACACCAGAGAAATGTCGGACGGCAGTTTCAAAGGACGGCTTGAAACTTGACCCTCAAACTCTTCAAGCTGCGTATATCTCATGTGGAGAACTTAAATAAAGGATATTTTCAATACTATATTAAATAACATGTCACAAAAAACAATTATTATCGCAGTCGCCATTTTCCTTGTGCTAGGCATTGCCTTATTTGCAATTGGTTTTTATTTACTTCCCAAAGATAAAGTTGTTCTTGAAGAACAACCAGCTAAGAATTTGTTCCCATTTGGCACAGCAGAAGACCGTCAAATTCGCAACAGCGCGCTTTCTCGCGAAGAAACTGGAATAGAAGATGACAAAGATGCCACTGAAATTATCTCGGGGATATTGAAGCAATTATCAAACGTACCAATTGCGGGAGCAATTACACTCGAAAAAGACGGTAAGACTTTTGTTAGGTATACAGAAAGAACAACTGGGCATGTTTACGAAACAAGTACTGACGGGCGACAAAAAAACAGACTTTCAAATACAACTATACCTGCAATCCAACAGGTGTTATGGGGGGCAGACGGTGAAGATCTTATTATCCGTTACCTTGACGAAAACGATGTCATTAAAAGTGTTGTCGCAACAATTGTGAAAGGTGAGGAATCTCAAACTGGAGTTATAGAAGGTGCGCTTCTCCCAGACAATATACACGACCTAACGGTTTCACATGATGGACAAAATATTTTCTATATTCTTTCGTTAGGAAACGCGGCTATTGGCACAACAGCGAACATAGACGGAAGTGGGAAAAAACAGATATTTGAATCTCCTGTCGTTGAGTGGCAACCAACATGGATTACCAAAAATAATATCTTACTTACTACCAAGCCGTCATATGCCGCCCTAGGATATCTCTACACCATACAGATATCATCCGGTGTCTTAAATAAGATATTAGGGAGTATTGCAGGACTTACCACACGCACATCAAATGACATGAGTAAAACACTCTATTCCGCAAGCGGAAACAATACATTTGAAACATCTCTCCATGATATAGAAAGTGGCACGTCAGTACTTTTCCCAATAACAACACTTCCAGAAAAGTGTGTTTGGGGCTCTGACAATATAACGCTCTATTGTGGCGCACCGCAGGTAATCCCTAAAGCAAACTACCCGGACACATGGTATAAGGGCGTAGTGTCATTTAATGATGCAATTTGGAAGATTAACACAGAAACAGGCGTGCTTAATATTTTGTCAGTTCCCGAAGAAGACGCGCGCGAATCAATAGACTTAATATATCCTTCCCTGAGTACAAGCGAGGACATTCTCATCTTCACAAATAAAAAAGACTCCAGTTTATGGAGACTGGAATTACCTTAGAGCTAATTAGCTTGTAGCTTTTTAGCTTCTTAGGGTGACATGCGGATATTTATTCGTTCCTAACGCCTAGAGCCCGATACTAGATCCTATTTATATACGCTACCGCGCCAATCAATTTCTTCAATAAAAACAACCGAATCTCCAAAATGAAACTCGGCGATAATACGCATTTTACCACGCCTGATTCGATAAAAGCCCTTCCACGTTCCTTTTAACTTTCTAATATCCACATTCTCATCTCCACCAGAAAGATAGCGAACAGTCTTACTAATGATTTTTTCAACATCGCTAAAGACTATTTTGTTTTTGATAAGAAATTTTTCCGCGCTCTGAGAGATATCTATTCTCCAATTCATACACGCAACGAATAACTCTTCGCTTTTTTTCGTTTCGGCGTGCCATAATGCTTCTCTATGTCTTTCTGCTCTCTTGCGGAAATGTCCGGTACAATCAAAGCGCGAAGTCGTGCAACCTCCGTTTTAAACACCTCCCGCACACTTTCTTTTATAAGACCTTTGAGCTTTTTATCACTGATAGTAGTAACCATAATCATATCCTATTATAAAACGATGTGCTGGTCAATGATTCGTGGTTCGCAGCACATGATTCGCAAGCACCAGATACTGTTCAACACCGAGTGTTGAACAGTATCTGGAAACATTATAAAAGCGGTTCGGGTTTGACTCCCTTATCGTTGCGAAGTCTCAACAAGACGCATCGCGTCTTCCTTGCCGAGAAATCGTCCAATCACTTTTTTCTTGCCGGGCAAGTGTGAAAAAACTTTTGCGCTAAAATCTTTAAAAGTCTGTTCTAGCTTTTCGTCAATTTCCCATGATTCTCCGGCAAGAATCGCAAGAATTTTATGGTCTTCTTCACCATCCTCGATTTCTTCAAACATACCGATTGGTTCCACTTGGACGATTTCTCGGCTTTTTAGTGACTTGTTGGTGAGAACGAAGCAGTCCAAATTATCGCCATCGCCACTTTTTGTATTGAGTAAAAAACCGTATGGAAATGGATAGTTCGCGGAAACTTCGACGCTTTTAAGATACTCAAGCGTCTCCTCGTTGAAAAGATTCTTGATGTTTGTTCCTGCTTCGTTCTCAATAAATACTTTCATAAGATTTTACCATTGTATCCTGCTAACCCGAGTATTTTCCGTACAAACTCTTCTTTTCCTTTCGTGTATGGTTCTTTGTTGCCACTAATAGTAGTAATCATAATCATATGCTATTACAAAATGATGTGTTGGTCAACAATTCCCGCGACGTTTGACATTTAACATCTGACAATTAACTTTCATAAAATCCCCCAACGCATTGCATTGGGGGATTTTATGATTTCACTTACGGCTTAAATTTCACTTTTCAATCAACCCCCTCAAGAGCGCGTTTACATCAATTTTCTTTGAATTGTCTTGAATGAATCTAAACATTGATAATATAAGTTTTTGAATTTCTGAATTCCGCACTTCAATAATAATCTCCTCGTTCATGGCAATTAAATACAGTGAGTTTCTGAATACCCAAACCTGCCCTCCATGTTTGAAATATTCTTCGTCAATTTCGTGCGTTGCGGACATGCGACCGAAGAAAACCTCTAAACATCGTGATATAATAAGGTAATGAAAACATCAAAATCTCCTAACACGGTAGCAATGATGTCTTGTGCTACCGCGAAAAGAACATTACCAGCCTATCGTCTTGGAGTCAGTGTTGTGAAATGATGTTTCATCTTTTTGTTCACAACATAATGATTTTGTGGGTGTAGGGATTTTCTACGGAGCAGGTCAGACCCCATTTTTGATTGTTTTTGCCTAGAGCCTAGACTTCACCCCTCAATCAACCCTCTCAAGAGCGCGTTTACATCAATTTTCTTTGAGTTGTCTTGAATAAATCTGAACATAGATAATATAAGTTTTTGAATTTCTGAATTCCTCACTTCAATAATAATCTCCTCATTCATGGCGATTAAATACAATGAGTTCCTGAATACCCAAATTTGTCCTCCATGTTTGAAATATTCTTCATCAATTTCATGTGTTACAGCCATGCGACCCTCAAAATTCTTTGCCCATTTTTCTCCAAGTAATTTTGTTTGCCTTTCAAGCCATCCGTGCGGAACAATCGCTTCAACAATGATTCTGTTTTTCTTAATCTCCCGATTAAGCTCATTTGTACCCTCAACTCCAAATACTTTATTCCATCCAATTAGAACAACATCTCCCTGAATACCATATAAACGTTCGTCTTTATTGTCTTTAATAATGGTGTTCAGTAATTTGCGGATTGCTGGACCTCCTCTATGCACAACCACCATAGAATCACTTATTCCGCGCACTTCTTCAACGCCTTTTTTAATATTTAGTAATTGCCGCTTTGTGCTATATAGTTCTTCTTCTAAATCCCTATCTTTTGCCTGCGACCAATATTTTTTGCCGTTTATGATATTGCTTTTCGCAAGCCCGCGATTCTTCAGTCGCTGAAGAATTTCATATATTGCCGGTCGAGATATTTTTGTATGTCCCGAGATGGTAAGCGGCGTAGTGTCTCCCGAACGCAATGCGTCAAAAACGCGTATTTCTTTGCGCGACAAACCAAGTAGGCGTATTTGTTCATTTGATAATTTTATATTATTCATCCCGCTACGAAATAGGACGCGGACACGTGCCCACCTCACTATTTTAAAGATTATTGATAATAAAAATTAGAATATTGTTAATCGTTAATCCCGCGAGCGTCCGCGATTTCGTACGGGATTCATGCATCAATTATATCAAAACAGTCCATTCTGTCAAGTTTTTCCGACATATCATACACCAGAAACCTCTTTTAAAATATGAACATTTTGACCATATGAAACTAAACACCAAATAAATTTAACTGTCAACACGTTTTGATATATACTGTAATCAGAATTAAGTTCATCGAAACATTCCGCGCATCGCGGAGCCCGCGCCTCGGGGATTCTGGGGTAGGAGAGTGTCATGGGCACAACCTTCGAAGACACGGTCACGACAGTCGTACGCCGGAAAGGAACGGTTGACGAGGTCTTTAAAGATTATGGTGATAAATACCGCCCCGGACACTTCCTTGGGGACAGGAGATCGTGCCAAATCGGAGAAAGACACTGGTTAAGGAAACAGCACGTCTACTCTCATAGTCATGGAAGCTATGAGAATAGAACAACGGCTAAGTTTCCAGGAAAGAGAAAGGTCAATCTTTCCCGTCCAGCATTGTCGTGGTAGCGCTGCCCCTAGTCTGACAGCGCGATATAAATAAATGGGGTGACTCGTGGTGAATGCGTAGCGTTCACACACGGGTATGGTGGGAGGCATAACAGACCGAAACCTTCCATCGGGCGAGTAGAGAATTATTCTCGCCCTCTTTATCGGGATTATCATAATTATGGTAATTCCGTAGAGAGTATGTTCTTTTATATATAATTTGATCGGGATGCGCATAAATCAAGATGCGCGGTCTCCCAGACGGGGTTCTGAAAGTTCCTCGAAAGCATAGACCAAGCTGTTGATTCCTTTTTGAATCAACAGCCCAGTGGCGTGTTTCCCAACGTAGTCCTTGTAACTACTAGAAGTTCGCCAACTTGCGAACTCGTAGCGGATTAATAAGCAGAATTGCTTATTATGGAGCCGAGTCTATGTAATTCTTCCACTTTCACATTCTGGGTAAAGCCGTTAGAAGGCCGATCAAGTGTGAAAAATGGCGTAGTTGCCCCTAACTATGTGAGGCTGACGTAATTCGGTCAAAAGGGGTACTCAGCGGGAACGAACGGTTTACTGTTCCCGCTATCTTTTGAGAATCGAAACATTTGTTTGGGTTCTGATAGATAGAGAGTTCTTTTCAGTTCAACAACCCGCTGGAGATATGCCATGACGAAATACACAGTTTCTCACAGTTACCTCGGCAAAGACGGAGTTTGGCACGAAGATAAACTTGTGGATGTAAAGGAGGGTAAATTTGTGGATGTGGGACCATTCACAAAAAGGTCGCTCGCGCACCAGTTCATAAAGGAAATGAACTGGGTCTTACACCACAGAGAGGGAGATGTTGGAGTATATATGTATCCGGGACATCTCTGCAACCCACCGACCGAAAAACTTTTTCTTGAAACAGAAAAAATGTTTTTGCGTCGTGTGTAGTGTGCAAACATTTCAGCATACCAACTTGGGGCAATTAGTTTTTGCCCCCTCTATTGAGGCCGCAATCGCAATATTGTTGTTTCATCGAGATTTGTTCTTTAAAATTCCACGCCTCGCGGAGCCCGCGCCTCGGGAAATCAGGGGTAGGAGAATGCAAGTGAAGATATTAGTTGTCGTTGATAGCCCTAAATGGACTATACCCTTTTCCGACCTCGCTGATGTCATCAAAAAAGGAGAAGATCATGACGTAACAGTCATGCATTACGAAGAAATAAAAAATTCTGGTAACACCGTAGGTAACATCTTGGATGAGTTCGACTTGTCTTTTGAGTTCACCAGAATGAGATGATTCGGAGTAACTGACACCGGCTTGGCAACAGAAACGGGTGTCCGGGATTGAGATTCCTGACCAAATTCTCACGGCTTATGGGAAGCGCCGACAAAAAGCTTCCCTTTGGTTTTTGATAGATTGTTCGGTTAACAATTTACCACAAAAGCGGCAACTTCGGTTGCCGCTTTTTATTACAGTAGATCAATAAATTCTTCAACGGTGAGGTCTGCTTGTTTAATAATAGTTTTCAAGGTCTTGGGTGTAAGTTCTTTTCTACTCACCGGAATAGTAATTCTCAAATTTTTGTATACAAAATGTCGTAATTGCACATGGCTTCCTGTTTGGTGATACTCATAAAAACCGGCTCGTTTAAGAGTCTTGAGTACAAGCGATGATGGTATACGTGGAAGTTTCGGCACAAACAATTAGATACTTACTGCTACAGATATGCGTTTTTTTACAGTACGCGTTTGTGGAGAATGAAACGCTTTTGCTTTCAAGACACCTTCAAGATAACAACGAATAGCATCTTTTGCCATTTCGCGAGCTTCTTTTAGGTTGTCTCCCTCGGTAACAAGACCCGGAAGTTTGGGAATCGTAACAGTATATCCTCCGCCATTCGGGTCAAAAATAGCTTCGTATTTATAAATAGTTTCCTTTTTCTTTTTCATTGCTTTGATAATATACAAATCTACGCCAAAAATCAAATTACGCTTCAGGAAATAATGAACATTCTCATCTTCACAAACAAAAAAGACTCTACGTTATGGAAGCTCCAGCTTCCATAACACATTTGACAGCTGACTTTTGATAAAGTAGTATTAAAAATTATGGGTGCAGAAAAATTTGAACAACCCAAACAGCCAGAATCTTCAAGAGCGGAGGAACTTCTTAAAGAAATGAAGGAACGCATGAAAGAGGACGGAAATGAATCAGTAGTAATTTCTGAAGAAGGTTGGGGGCAACGCCCGCAGAAATCCATTGATGATCCGGAATTCATTGAATGGGCTCTTGCAAATAGCATAGTTGTTCCATATAGACCACATAAAGATAGCGAAACAATATTTGTTCCTAAATCTGTTCTTCGCCGTGTTCCGATTGGATTTATAGCGGAACGCATTGACTATATAAGCCACTCAGATTCTGATGATGTAGTTGCAAGAGCTGAAACAATGTCTGAAGGAGAAACAGAAATTTTTGATTTTTCTGATTATTACGTAAAATTAACTCGACACAAAAATCTTGATCAGCCTAAAGAGTTCACGATTGGAGTATTAAGATCGAAACCAACCAACCATATATATACTTTTGAGATGGGTGATGTATATGATGTTTAATTAAATAAGACATTCTCATCTTCACGAACAAAAAAGACTCCACGTTATGGAAGCTCCAGCTTCCATAACACATTTGACATTTAACCTTTAACATTTGACTCTTAACGAACTATTTTCTGGTGGTCAAATGTCAATGGTCACATGTCAAAGGTTACTCTATCGTTCCAACATACTTAATCACTACGCGCCTTTGGAGGCCCATGCCAGTTGATTCGGTTTCTATGTCCTCTGCGTCAGTAAAAAATGAGTGTACAATCATTCGTTCGTAGGGGTTCATTGCGGGAAGCTCAACGTTATTTTTGAAAAATCGCGCGCGCTCTGCCATCATGCGCGCTTTGTTTTTAATATCTTCAATTAGTTGTTCTTGATGATCGTTAACATCAACAATAAAATTAAGCGGCTGAAAGTTCTGTTTTTGCGCCTGACATTCAAATATTCTCTTAATTAAATAGTTAAGCGCCATTAAAACACGGCCATCATTTCCAATAAGAATATACGGTTCTTCTGTTTTAATTGCAAACTTGGTGATAGTGCCATTGTTCAATTCCTTGATACCCGTAAACTCAGCATTCACCGAGAGCTTGTCAAGAATATCTTCTATTGTTTTTTGTATAAAAGCGGTTTCCATGATTTTAACCTACAACTTACAACTAACAACCTACAACAAATCGCGAAGAGGCGCAAGTATCACGTTTGAGTTGAGTTGTCAGTTGTTAGTTGTTTGTTGTCGGTTATTTGTTTCGCTTTATATTGTACCCACAACTCATGTCCCAACATAAAGAGATTTGACACTGCCCAGTAAAGCGCGACTGCAGAGGAAATGGTGTAGGAAATAATGAACACAAAAATTGGAAACATGTATCTCATTTGAAAAGAAAAATTCCGCGCAAATTCATCTTTAAATGATGAGGTAGACGATTCCTTTTTCGGGGGAACGGCTGGTAAAGAAAGCTGAAGTTGAAAATATTGTGAAATTCCAGCAATCGCGGCGAGCACATAACTTTTCCCCGTCATATCAATAAAACCGAGAAAGTTGAAATTAACAGACTCTGGGACTGTAATAAAAGAATAAAGAGCGCTGGGATCAATCCCGTTTGAGAGTCCGCGCCAAAATACCCAATAAAGTGCAATAATCACAGGGAACTGTACAAGAAAAAACAGACAACCAGAAAATGGATTCAGGCTGTGTTGCTGGTATAATTCCATCACTTTGCGCGCTTGTTCTTGCTTGTCTTTATTGTACTTTTCCTTTAGTTTTTTAATCTCCGGCTCAATTTCCTTCATTCGCCGTTGGGTTTTGACTGATTTGTGGGAAAAAGGAAAGAGAACAATTTTTACAAGTAAAGTCAGTAGAATAACTGCAAGCCCAACATCTCCGTAGGGGACTACAGAAGTCAAAAAAATTAACCCATTAAGTAAGGGCTCGTAAAGAAGGGTGTTAAATATGTCTCCAATCATTCTCGTATTGTACGAGATTTATGGGGTAGAATCAACTTTAATACTCAGAAATGTGTTTCTTTCGGCGCACTGTTAAAAGCCATACTTCTTCCAGTTTTTTATTCAAAGCATTAATTGTAGACACTGTATCCTTAGCTTCTTTTACATCTTTTTCAATAAACACGTGCCTCAGTCTTCCCATGTCGTTGCCGGTTTGTCTTAAAAAATGAGAAACCGCAGAGAGACTATCAATATCTTCCCTTACAGGACCACGAGCAGTGTACGTCCCGTAAGATTCAAAAGCTTTGTGTATTGTCCGGAGTAATCTAGTAATTCCCTCGTAATCGATTCTGTCATTTTGGACAGTTTCTGATAGAGAGCGTGCTGCAAAAGAGATTTTTGAATAATCCTCCTCACGAAACAAGGTGGCGAGATTGTCTTGCTCTCTCTTTCGAAAAGCACTCGACAACCGAAGAAGTCCGTGTTCAATATTTTGAAGTTCTATTTTAATTTTATTTCGCTCTTGTTTTTCAGATTTTTCTTGTTGTTCTGTTTTTATTTTCTCGCGAATTTTTTCTAATCTTTTTTCTTCGTTCAGCACTTCTTCATTTCCATGCAGTAGTTTTTCATTTTCTGGTTGTTGTGGTGGAGTATCTATACCCATAATGCTTCATTATATCATATAAACTTTTACAACAACTACAGCGGGGGATTTCATTTTTTTAATAAACCACAAAAACACTCCAACAATCTTGAGATTGTTGGAGTGTTTTTGTGGGGTAAATTGGGGGAATTAAGGAACATCTATATGGTTTTTCTACCCTGGGTAGTATATATAACAAAAATCTTCTCACGATTCACTTGTTAAACCTTTTAGTATAGATAATATTGTCATATAATTATTGCAAGTTATATAAATAATCAATATTTATGCCTGGAAAAATAAAAACAACAAAAACCTCGCGCGACGGATGGAAAATCGTCTTTCAGTATCTCTTTGATTACAAAAAAGAGGTCATTTTTCTTTCAGTACTAGGTGTCATATCTGCGCTCGCGAATGGCGGCGTACCGTATGTTGTAGGAAAATTTTTTGACGCCATTTTGGAACCCGCGCTTGTTTTTACAGACACAAGCGCGGAAATGCAGCTATGGGTGGCACTCATCATTCTTTTTGGCATAATACAAGCACTCGCAAACTCTGTTGACTGGATAAATGACAAAAGGAGTAGAAAAATTGGTCTATTACTGGTTGGAGACTACATCTCAAACGCGTACAGCTACCTACTTAGACTTCCATTCTCGTTTCATAAAGATCAAAAAACTGGAAAGATTTTCGAGAAAATAAATAAAGGAAGCAGTTCGCTTACAATAATAATTGAGCAAATTATTTTGCGCCTCGCTCCACAGATTTTAAGTGTTATTGTTGGTCTTTCAATTGCTTTTTACATACACCCTACGCTTGCCATACTGCTTGTTGCTGGAATTTTGCTGTATATCGGAACATTATTTAAAATAGTTCCACCGATTGTTAATCTTCAAAGAAGAGGGCATAAAGCATGGAGTGACGCATGGGGAGACGCATACAGCGCACTTTCCAATGTGCACGCGGTTAAAAATTTTACAGCCGAAAAGTATGAGAGCAGAAAAATCCGCAATAGATTTGTAAATATAGCGGGAAAAATTTGGTACAAAGTAGAGAGTATTTGGAGCGCAATAAACTTCTATCAGAGAATCATAGTTGTGCTAACGCAGATCTCAATATTTGTTCTTTCTGTTTACTTTATCGGGCAGGAAACACTTACTATAGGTGAGTTAATAGCGCTCAACGGCTATGCTGCGCTGGTTTTTGGTCCTTTTATGACATTGGCGCGAAATTGGCAAGCTGTGCAAAAAGGTATTACTGCTATTGAACAAGCAGAGGAGATGTTACGCAAACCGACAGAAGTGTACTCTCCAATCAAAGCCGTAAAACTTAAAAAGATAAAAGGTAACATAGAGTTTCAAAATGTTTCTTTTGAATATAAAAAAGGTGATCGGCAAGTGCTTGATGGTATTGATATTAAGGTTAACGCTGGAGAAGTGGTAGCGCTTGTCGGGGAATCGGGTGTTGGCAAAAGCACTACTATTGACCTTATCTCTGGATATTACTTTCCGACAAAAGGCAATATACTCATAGACAAGTACGATATCAAGAAAATCAATCTTACATTCCTGCGAGAGAACATTGCCGTCGTCCCACAAGAAGTGGTGCTTTTTAACGACACTATAAGGGCAAACATTAAATATGGAAACCTTAAAACGACTGATGAAGAAATAAAACATGCAGCGAAAGAGGCGCGCGCAGATGTGTTTATAGAAAAGTTTCCCCAAAAATATAATCAGATTGTCGGGGAACGAGGAATAAAGCTTTCCGTCGGAGAAAAACAGCGCATCGCTATAGCTCGGGCGATATTACGAAATCCAAAAATTCTAATCTTGGATGAACCAACGAGTGCGCTCGACGTAGAGACTGAACACTTCCTTCAAAAAACATTACAGAAACTTATGGAAGGAAGAACCACATTCATTGTCGCGCACCGCTTGAGCACTGTGAGAAAAGCGGATAAAATTTTTGTTTTTGAAAAAGGAAAAATCATTGAGTCCGGCAAACACGAAGATCTTATCAAAAAAGAAAACGGTGTCTACCGCCGTCTTCACGATCTGCATATTGGATTAAGGTGAGTAAATCACTCTCACACAACACTCCAACAATCTTGAGATTGTTGGAGTGTTGTGCTGAAATAACTGGAGTAAATTAGGGAATTAAGGAATATCTATGTGGTTTTTTTGCCGTGAATGGCAATAAAGGATTCGTTGTGTTGATTTAATTAGGCTACAAACGAAATAATTATTCTCCAATACGACGCGCTTTTAAACGAGCTCGTCGACGTTTATGTTGCCCCTTTTTTTGTTCTTCTCCATTATGTGTTTCTTCTGGTGTCTTGTTGTTATTAGGAATCGTTACGCGTTGAAATCGCCGATATTTTTCATCCAATGCCCAATAACGATCTCTTTCATCAGAACTAAGACCAAAAAGTCCCGATTCCTTCTTTCTGTGATAGAAAAGTGATTCTTCGTCAGTAAGCGGCTCAACAGGTTCTTTCGGTTCCTGTTCCAAAGCAAGAGCCTGTTCTTTGGTTTTATCCTCACTGGGCAATTCAAGCGCAGCCATAGCCATACGCGGCGAAGGATTCTCGGGTTTTCTACGTTTCTCGTCGAGAAGCCGCTCCACAGTATCACGTAAGCCATAGGTCCGTGTAATATAATCAATAGTCAGCAATCCTCTTTGAACTCGGTTAATTAAATCAATTAATCGAGATGTCTCAAAAACCTCCTTACTTCCTTGTATTGGTCCTATTTTTTTTATAAATTCATATAATTCTTCAAATGAAATAGCGCTACGGATTAAGTTTTCCTTTTCTTTTTCACCCAATAATTCTTTGTTAAAGATAGCCTCCGTGGTCTTCTTTGTTTTGACAGGTAATTCTGGTGTAAACTCAAAACCTTCTCCTTTTCCGCTTTGCGGTAATTTTTCTTCTTCCGATTGTAGTGAAAATTTTTCTTTACCCATAATGCTTTTATATTATCAAATAAAGATTTTACGCGCAATGATTGTATGGTAGAAATTTAAATCTTTTACATATCCACATAAAACACCCCCGCTTCCATTTCTAACGAGATTGGAGTGTTTTTCTGGGGTAAATCAAGGTTTTCTGGAGATATAAAAGACCGCTGAGCAATACCCAGCGATCTTGTGTAGTTCGCAGAAGAAAATTATCTTCGACGCCTTTCATTGCCAAGCGCCCGCTTCGACATTTTATACGCCACCAACTCAAGAATGTCTCTAAAAATTGGAATAAGCTGTTTGCGGCTTTCATCAGACAAACGAACGGGGAACATCTTTTTTATCAAACGCTCTGCCTGCGCTTCCATTTCAAGGGAAATAGCAATAAAACGGTCCATACTGCTTGGACGTCTAATGTAATCCAAAACAAGATTTGCCCCTTCATTTTCGCTGACGCTACCAATTTGTAGTAGAATTTGTCTTAAGCTCGGCTCCACTGCAACAAGTTCTGAACACACTTCTTTTTTGTCTTCACCCTTCTTGACATGTTCAATCGCTGTCAACAACACCGCAAGCGGCGTAAATTCTATCCGTGAATACGGCAAGGCTTTCACCACAGACAAGGCATGACAAGAGGTGAGTGTGCAAGTTCCCGCCTCAATCAGCCTCCATAATGACGCGCTTAACCCAACATCAGCCGCTAATTCATCGGAACGCTTACCCTCCTGTCTGCGCGCCTTTTGTAGCGCCTTACCGAGCGCGACACAAAGCGGTTCTTTGGTTTTTTTAACCATGATATATGGTCCTTTGTATATTGAACAAACTAGTTGATATAGTAACTCTGTTGTAGCATTTTGTCAAGAACAGCCCTTGACAAGACTGCTTAAATATGTATAATATAAACAGTTTCTTTGTTCTTATTAGATGGAGGCCATATCATGGTCATACAACGTGAATGCGGCGGTTGCGACAAAAGTTTTGAAACCCACAACAATAGCAATACGTGTTTTGACTGCACGCTCACCCGTATTACAGGTGGAAAGGCGCCAAAGGAGGGCGACTTCAACACCGCCTCAATCCTCTCTGGTAGACTCTCTCCGAAAGAGGATGAGTCCTTGCGGCGAGAATTGATGCACGTTGAATGCGCAAATCCGGATGAGGGCGAGAGTGATTATTGTGGCATTTGCGAAAATGATCCTTGCTCTTGCCATGATTGTCCTCATTGCGGACATTTCTGCTCTTGTGGACACTTCTCATCTCCTAATGAGTAAATCTGTAGATTGTTCCGGTTAACCATCTACAACAAAAGCGGCAACAGAAGTTGCCGTTTTCTATTTAATTGAATTGTTTTTACTTTAGGAATGAGTATCTCGCGCGCCATGAACGAAAAAAATGTTTGCATTGTAGTTAACTTCACCCAACACTCGGCAACCGCTCCAAAGCTATGTTTAAAAGCAAGCTGGGGCGGTTTTTTTATGCAAAAACAAAACCTAAATTCTTGCTATACTAAAGCCATGAGAAAAGCCGTACTGTGTTTCCTCAAAAAAAATGACTCTGTCTTACTACTTCACACTGATTATGGTAACAGAACAGTGTGGAGTGGAGTAAGTGGATATATTGAAGAGAACGAGACAGCAGTTGATGCCGCAATCCGTGAAATAAACGAAGAAATAGGAGTAAATATTAAACCAAAAGAAGTGCGTCATGTTGGAACACATGACATATTTGATGTTTTTATAATTGAAAAATGGGAGGGAAAACCTACTCCAAAAGAATTTAGTATCAAAGAAATTAAGTGGTTTCAATTAGATTCCTTGCCGTATGATCAAATGCATGAGGGTAATGAAATTTGGTTACTTAAACTACTTATATAACCTTTATTTCTTTAGAGATCTGTACGCAATCCATAGTTCTGGATTCATCCCGTACGAAAAATGGATACAAAAACACTCCAGTCCCACTTCTAGCGGGACTGGAGTGTTTTTTGGAATAAATCAAAGAAGATTAGGGCAAATCTATATGGTTTTTCTGCCACGGGTGGCAACGGAGGATTCGTTGTGTTGATTTCATGATACCGCGAAAAAAACCGTATTTCTTTATGGAAATTTTCATATATTCAGAGCATGTGGGGTAAAAAACACATATATTCCTGCGTTGGTGCGCAAAAATACCGGTATCAGGAGAAAATATTTTTTGATAGATATTTATCAAGGAAAGTGCTGTTTTTTTAATTGGTGAAGACATTTGCGCGCTTTAATGTGATAACAATTTCTTTCTCTAAATCCTTAAAAGACACTCTGGTAGATTCTTTTTTAAAGAAAAAGACGCATATATATCCAGATTTTATATTTGGTATATTTTTCTTTATAACTGCGTATCCACGACGTTTCAATGTGTTTCGTGCTACTGCTTTCTTGGCAACTTTTGCAGAAACTACAAAAGAAAAGCGCGATGATGTCGTGCTGTTTTTTTTATCAAAAAAAACCCGGAGGGTGAAAAAAGGAGAGGGGAATGTTTTACTCCCAGAAAAGGTTTTTGGAAATGAACTTCGTTGGATTTTTTGTTTTTTGGGTAACACAATAAGCAGTATTTAGTATTTTGTATATAGTATCTAGTATAGAAATATTAAAAACCATACGAGATACCACATACTAAATACTAGATGCTAGATACTTTAATCCTTATTGATATCGTTCACACCCGTTAGCACATTAGTACCTTACATTTATTAAACCGAGAGCTTACTTCTTCCTTTCCTCCTTCTTCTTTTTAATACATTTTTACCGCCTGGGGACTTTGCGCGGACCAAAAATCCGTGTGTTCGTTTTCTTTTTTTTCTTTTTGGGGTATATGTTTTTGACATGACAAGGAGTATAACATAAATAATTTAAAATGTAAGATGTAGGATATAAGATTTATTATATAAGATTTAATTTTTAAATCATAAATCATAAATCTTACATCATAAATTTCCAAAATCTTATATCGTAAATCATATATCTTAAATCTTTTTTAATACTTATCACCACTTTCCACATATTATCAACATAATACTATCTGTTTAACAAGTTTCCTTGAGTTGTATCTTGTATATAATAAATATTGATTGCCTTTAAACAATAGTATTTATGGATAATAAACAACTTTGGAACAGTGTACTTGGCGACATAGAGCTTAACATCTCAAAAGCCAACTTTAGCACATGGTTTAAAAATACCCATGTTGTTAAGCAAGAAGATGGTGTTGTTGTTTTAGGTGTTCCAAATGGTTTTGTTAAAGAATGGCTTTCAAATAAGTATCATAAACCCATTTTGAAATCTCTGCGCAGTATTGGTGATGATGTACGTAATGTAGAATATGTCATCGCTAAAAACATTGAGCAGGAAGTGGTAGAACAACCACAAGAACAGGAGAATGCCTATTCATCTGAATTACCCCTAAAAGATCTATACATCAACAAGGAGGACAATTTAAATCCACGATACGGCTTTGGATCGTTTATAGTTGGGCCTTTTAATGAGGTTGCGCATGCGGCGTCACAAACAATTGTGCGAAAGCCAGGGAGTGCGTATAATCCGCTTTTTATTTACGGAAAAACTGGTCTTGGAAAAACTCATTTACTACAAGCGATAGGAAATGGAATAAAACAAGCGGATAACGATAAAAAAATCTACTACGTAACAGCAGAAAAATTTTATCTTGATTATATAAATTCCGTACAAACCAACAAAATAAGCGTTTTTAAAGGAAAATATAGAAAATATGATGTGTTAATTATGGATGATATTCAATTTTTATCATCAAAAGCGGGAACACAAGAAGAATTTTTTCATTTGTTTAACACATTGTACAATGAGAACAAACAGATGATATTTTCCTCCGATAAACACTACAATTATATACCAGAATTAGAAGATCGATTGAAGTCACGGCTTGGGCAGGGGATGATTGTTGATATTTTTGAACCCGATTTTGAGTCAAAAGTGGTTATTTTGCAATCAAAAGCAAATCAAATCAATTTTGCTTTTACAGATGAAGTCATTGAATATATATCTTCAGCAACACAAAGTAGCATCAGAGAACTTGAAGGTGTGTTGAATATGATTGTGTACCAATCACAACTTAAAAACAGAGATTTAAATGTTCATGAAGTAAAATTACTCATAAAACACAATGAGAAACCCAAAAAGATTGTATCAGTTGAAGATGTTGTTAGTATTGTTTCTGGTTTTTATAATATAGAAAAAGATTGTATTTATCAAAAAACAAGAAGAAAAGAAATTGTAAAACCACGACAAGTAATCATGTATATACTTCGTGAAGATTTTAGTATATCGTATCCGACAATTGGACAAAAACTGGGGGGGAGAGACCACACAACAGTTATACATTCGTGCGAGAAAATAAAAGGTAATATAAAAGAGGATAATGTTTTACTTAATGAGGTAGAGCAGATACGATCGATGTTTTAAGGGCTTGGCCCGCGTATTTAGTGCTGACAAATCAGCACTAAATACGCGGTTGCCAAACCTTAACCCCCTCACTCGAAAAGTTATTATTCTGCTTTTTCAAAATAATATATATGATAATTTGGACAACATTGAGTAAACTAATAATTAAGGAAGTCTTTTGTGGCAGAATAAAAAGCGATAACTTTTCGAGTGAGGGGGTGCTCAAAAAATATGGTCGTTTTACTCCCTATTTTTTGGCATAACCCTGTTAATATCCTGTATAAAAGAAGTAAAAAATAGTTGAAATGATGTGAATATACTGTGAATATAATAGGATATCTTTCATTGTTATTTTTTAAAACTTATTTTATACACATGTCATCTTTTATTTTCCACAAAAAATTAGAAATAGATTAGTAAAAATATCGTTATACATAAGGAAAAAAATAGTTTATACACATATCAACAGAGCCATTATTATAATCATATATATTAATAAAGAATTAATTATTACTGTTAATAAAATAATGAGCGAAGCGATTATATTTTATTAACCTCCTCACTCGAAATAACTTTGTTTCGAGTGAGGGGGTGCTCAAAAATTATAGTCGCTCCACTCCTTAATTTTTGGCATGAAAGTAGAATGTGTAAAAGATAAAATAAAAGATGCAGTAGGAATTGCCGAAAAAGCAACAGGGAAAAATCTTACACTCCCGATTTTAAGTTCTTTACTATTTATTGCAAAAGATAAACTTTTACGGATACGTGCTACAAATCTTGATCTTGGTATTGAAATTCAAATTCCTGCAAAAATTGAACAGGAAGGGATAACCGCTGTGCCAGGGAATGTTTTAAATAATTTACTTTCAGGTATACACGACAAAACAGTTCATTTTGAATTAAAAAATGACAACTTGTTTGTTTCAACAAAAAACATAAAAACTTTAATAAAATCCTTTCCATATCAGGATTTTCCAACACTTCCACATATAAAAAACGATAATCCGTTTAGTATTGATGCTCAAAAATTTGTCGCAGGTCTAAAATCTGTTTCATATAGCGCATCTTTATCTGATATTAAACCTGAAATATCAAGTATATATATCTACGCTGATTCTGGAAATATCGTACTTGCCGCAACTGATTCATTTAGACTTGCTGAAAAGAAAATATTAATAGGAGATAAACAACAATTTCCATCTGTTATTATTCCATTTAAAAACACTTTGGAGATTATCAGAATTTTAGATACTATTTCCGGTAATGTACACATTCATTTTGATAAAAATCAGATTTCTTTTTCGTCAGACAATATATATATTACATCCCGACTCATTGATGGTATTTTTCCTGATTATAAACAGATTATCCCCAAAGAATTTACAACTGAAGTAACACTTTTAAAACAGGATATGTTTGATGCACTTAAAATTTCAAATATTTTCTCTGACAAATTAAATCAAATAGATTTTCATGTTAACCCAAAAGAAAATGTCTTTTCTATCAGTTCACGTAATGCAGATATTGGAGAAAATACCACAAACCTTGATGCGGCGCTTTCTGGTGAGGAGTTAAAACTTAGCTTTAATTATCGCTATTTAGTTGATTGTTTTTCGTCTATTACAAAAGATAGTGTCATTCTGCAATTCAGTGGCGAAGCACGACCACTTGTAATGAAGGGAGTTGGAGATAAGTCGTTTATGTATCTCGTGATGCCACTTAACAAATAACTAGCTTGTAGCTTATTAGCTTTTTAGCTTATTAGAAATGAAAGAACAAAAGACAATTCACTCACATAAAGAACTTATTGTTTGGCAAAAATCTATGGATTTGGTTGTAACAATTTATGCAATAACTGAAAAATTTCCCAAAGAGGAATTATATGGACTTACATCGCAAATGCGCCGAGCCGCAGTCTCTATCCCGTCAAACATCGCCGAGGGAAGGAGGCGAAGCACAAAAAAGGATTTTAGACAATTTCTTATCATTGCGTATAGCTCGGGAGCAGAACTTGAAACACAAGTTGAGATAGTAAAAAGATTACAATTCGGTAAAAAACTTGATTTCTTAAAAATTGAAGGTTTAATGAATGAAGTAATGCGAATGCTAAACAAAATGATTTCTAACCTAAAAAGCTAATCAGCTACAAACTAAGAAGCTAAATTATGGATTTTAATATTGGAACGTTTTTAAAAAAGTTTGAAAAACTGACTCCGCCTGACGATTTTTTAAAAAAAACACTCATATCTATTCTTGAAAAAGAAATTAGCGTGTCAATAAAAAGATCTGACATTTGTGTTAATGGTGGTATTGTTTATCTCTCCACTTCTCCTGTTATAAAAAATGAAATTTTTATGAAAAAACCGCTCATTCTAGAGCGGTTAAATAGTGTATTACCCCAAAAAGGTGTTGTTGATATTAGGTAATTTATTACAAACTCAAATTAAGAATAAATGTACTTTCGCTTTTGTTCATAACAGAGTCATAAACTACTACTTTGATTTTATTATTTCCTTTTATGTTTGCGGTATCGTTTGGCACAAACGAAAATACAAACGGAGCTACTCTTGATGAGCCGGCATATACATTGTTTATAAACATATCCGCTTTTGTGACTGGGAAATTTCCAGCACCCAGTACTGTAAATGTAATTTTCTGCGACGGGCTATAAACAAGCGTGCTGTTAATTCCATTAATTGAGATACGCGGCGCAAATTCCGGTTTGTGAATATTATCGTATTCTTGTGGTATATCTTTTTCTTGATCTTCAATATTTTGGCTCTCAACCCATTTACGAACTGACGTTTCCCATAAATTAAACTGCGAATCCGTTTCAGGTTTTTCCGGGTTTTCACCGAGCGGATCTTTTTTATTAACCCAATAAAGAATGGAATGGACATTTGCGACAACACGTTCTTCTTTTGTCTCCTCCGGTGTGTATTCTGTTGCTAACTTCCCAGATATAGTGTCAATAAAATATGACTCTCCACCGCGCCATACGCCCCGCAGGACTGGCTTCTCTACTTCTTTTGGATTATAGTCTGGTTTTTTGAAAGATTCTTCAGGTACAACAGAAAGCGCTTCTTTCATAAACGCACTCCATAGCGGAGCGATAATAAAACCAGCAACTTTTTTCTCCATCGGGCTATTGTCGTTGTTTCCTGCCCATGCACCAACAGATATCGTAGGAGTATATCCTATAATCCACGCGTCACGGTAATCGTTTGTAGTACCGGTTTTTGCTGCAACGTCATAACCGGAAATACGTAAATAAGAATATTCTCCAAATGCAGGCGTACGCGCCTTGTTGTCGGAGAGAATATCTGAAATTTGAAGAGCGATATTTTTTGGAAGAACTCTCTCCGGCTGTGGAGTATATTCCTCTAAAATATTTCCGACACTATCTTCTACTTTTAGTATTCCAGTATGGGTATTTTTTGCTCCCTCGTTTGCAAAGACAGAATACGCACCTGTTATATCAAGTAATGATACTTCACCGCCTCCAAGCACAAGTGTGAGCCCGTAGCGGTTTATGTCTGTAAGGGATGTGATCCCCATTTTTTGCGCTGTTTCAAGGGAATCTCGCAGTCCAGCGAGATAAAGCACTTTTATGGCAGGAACGTTTATTGATTGTGCTAATGCGTCTCTGAACGTAACTGGCCCGCGAAAGATATCATCATAATTTGTTGGTGTATAACATTCTTCCTCAAGAACAGTCGGATCAACTGGTTTTCCTTCAGAATCACAACCGGAATGAAATTGTGTCTCAAGATCAAATACCACAGTATCTGGTGTGAATCCTTTTTGAAGCGCGGTGGCATAAACGAACGGCTTGAAAGCAGAGCCAGGTTGTCGCCCGGGTTTTACAGTTGTGACATTGAGTTGTGGGTCAAAAGTACAATCTATTCCCGAAGAGCATCCTTCAGGAGAACTTTCCGCAAAATAATCACGTGAGCCGACCATAACTAAAATGTGTCCAGTTTTCGGATCAATCGCAACAAGCCCTGCGTTGTTAGCGTTGAATTTTTCCGTATTATCTTCCGCAAATTGTGCGACAACTTTCTCAGCTTTTTCCTGTAAGGTTGTGTCAAGTGTTGTGATAACACGTAGACCTTCCCGCTCAAGAATATCTTTCCCGTATGCTTTCTCTAGATATTCCTGAATAAAGAAAACAAAATGAGGCGCGCGAATACCGAATACACTGCGCGGCTGAAATTCAATTGATTCATTAAGCGCAACATTATATTCTTTTTCTGTTATAAAATTAATGTCATACATACGGGAGAGTACCAGATTTTTTCGTTCATCAAGTTTATCTCTGTTATTTCCGTATGGGGAATAGTAGGTGGGGGCTTGGGGGAGTGAAGCAAGGTATGCAGATTCAGAAAGTGTTAAATCGCGCGCGCTTTTGCTAAAGAACGCTCTACTTGCCTCTTCCACTCCGTATATATTTCCTCCGTATGGTACTTCGTTTAAATAAAGCGCAAGAATATTTTGTTTGCTTGTAGCACGTTCAAGTTTAAGAGAAAGTACCCACTCTTTTAATTTTCGTGATATTTTTCTCTCTGGAGTGAGTAGAGAATTTTTTACAACTTGCTGTGTAATTGTTGAACCTCCTTGAACACCTTTTCCTCGTAGGGGTTGTAAAAATACTGCTCGAAGTGTTGCAAGAGGACGAATGCCCAGGTGTTCGTAAAATTCCGCGTCTTCAATGGCGACTGTGGCGTTTTTCAAGTGATGTGAAATATTTTCAAATGGAACAACAGTTCTTTGCACGTTTTCATGGAAGTCATATAAAAGCACTTCGCCTGTTCTGTCGTATATTTTAGTTGATTGTTCAACAACACGGGCGTCAAAAGTGTTTAAATCTGGCATGGGTAAGATTGCCGCCCATAACAAAATACCACCGGACATGAAAAACCCAAGTCCTATAAAAAAAACTATAAGATTCTTTAATTTTGTTCCTAATTTTCTCCGCATAGTTTCATCCCGTTAGAGACAGGTCGCGTTCGCAAGCAATACAGACTCATTTAAAGATTGTCGTTAATAAGATATTATAATTATATTAAACCATACTTCTTCAGAATGCGACCGCGGTCTCTAACGGGATTCATGGTATCATAAAGAGAATTATTTGTTTTGTCAAAGTGTCTTTGAGATGTTTTTGGGAATAGATCCTACTATTACGAGGCTATGTAAATTATGATATCGTGTATATATGTTTCCATTTCGTAAAAAAGATATTATGATTCGTGCTGACGAAAAGGTTATAGACGAGCTACTTGAGCGGAGTATTTTTAGTGTGCTTCCTTCAAAAGAGGCTCTTAAGAAGGAGTTATTAAGCGGTAAGCGACTTAAAATTTACATTGGCGCTGATGCAACTGGGCCGGAGCTTCATATTGGGCATGCCACTAACTTTATATTACTTGAGAAACTCCGAAAATTAGGGCACGAGATCATTGTGCTTTTTGGCGATTTTACAGCTCTTATCGGAGACCCAACAGACAAAGAAGCGGCACGCAAGCAACTTACTACGAAAGAGGTTGAGGGTAATATAAAAACATGGAAAAAACAAATAAGTAAAGTGCTCTCTCTTGGTGATGCGGAAAATCCGGCACAAATTCTAAGAAACAGTACATGGCTTTCAAAACTAGATTTCTCAGAGGTCATAAAACTTGCCTCGTCTTTTACAGTACAACACATGCTTGAGCGAGACATGTTTGAAAAGAGGATAAAAGCAGGGAAGCCGGTGTATGTTCATGAATTTTTTTATCCCTTAATGCAGGGGTATGATAGTGTTGCAATGGATGTTGATGTTGAGATTGGAGGATCTGACCAGACATTCAACATGCTTGCAGGAAGGACATTGCAAAAGAAATATAATAGCAAAGAAAAATTTGTCATCACAACAACACTTCTTGAAAATCCAAAAACTGGTAAAAAACTTATGAGCAAAAGCGAAGGAGATTTTATAGGATTATTGGATTCTCCGGAAGAGATGTATGGAAAAACTATGGCGCTTCCTGACGAAGCCGTCGTGCAGGTCTTTATTGACAGCACAGATGTTTCTCTTGACGAGATAAAGAATATAGAAAAAGAGATTGATGAGGGTGGAAATCCGCGAGATGTAAAGATGCGGCTTGCGCGTGAGCTTGTTGCGTTTTATCACGACAAAGAAACGGCGCGTGATGCTGAAGAGCATTTTATCAAGACATTTCAGAAAAAAGAATTTCCTGATGACGCGCGAGAAATTGTTGTTCAAAAAGAAACATTATTAAAAGACATGTTGGTTGGTGAGCAGATAATTGAATCACACTCGGCGTTTAAACGTCTTATTGAACAAGGCGCAATACGGAATATCACGCGCAACAAAAAAATAGATGACATTAATTTTAAAATAGTTGAGTCATCCCGTTTGAAAGTAGGGAAGCGAAAGTTTTTGAAAGTTACACTACAATAAATAAATCATATGATTTATCATACGATATATCATATGATTTTTAATCTATTATTTTTTCTTTGCGACGCATAACAAAACACTCCGCGCAAGCGGAGTGTTTTGTTATGCGTCGTCTTTGTCATCCATGCTTTCCATTTCCGGCATTTCATCTTCCGCCTCGTTGTCTTCCTCCATTCCTGTTTCTAGTGCGTCATCTATGACGTCAAGTTCATCGTTCATTGTGGTAAACCCCCACACCTTTCATGGTGTTGCGCTTTATGTTGTCACAAGACGTAGAAAGAGTATTTAAAAATATTACAGGTTTATATCCCTCACACGGTCTGTAATAAAAGCACACAACATAACACCATGAAAGGTGTGGGGGTAAATATAACAACTAGTGAATAACAAATAAAATGACCTTTTAATACGCACACAGTGTGCGATTTGTATAGTTGTATCAAACTATATTTTTTTGTCCATATTTTTTTGGGCTACTTTTCCACACCTATAGTTTTTTGTGTGCGCAATGTGTCAAGCCGATGGCGATGGCGTCAAATTCATCATCTTTTCTTTTTGCTGTGGTATCCATGGATATAAGTTTTGGCACCATGTCAGTTACCTGTTCTTTTGTTGCTCTGCCATATCCGACAACAGCTATCTTTATTTGAAGCGGTGTATATTCATAAACTTCAATATCCATCGCTTTTGCTTTGTATATAATTGCTCCGCGTGCTTCTGAAACACGCATTACTGTTTTTTGGTTTGTGTTGAAGAAAAGTGTTTCAATGGCGAGTGCTTCTGGTTTGTATTTCTTTATAACTTTTTCAATCTCGTTTCCAATAACAAGAAGGCGATTGGGAAATTCATCTTTTGATGAAGTGATAAGACAGTCAGAATATAAAAGATTTTCTGTGTTTCTGTGTTTTTCTAAAATTGCAATTCCAACGCGCTCATATCCAGGGTCAATTGCTAAAATTTTCATGCCAAAAATTAAGGAGCGGAGCGACTATAATTTTTGAGCACCCTGTTAAATAAAAATCTTTCAGATTTTTAAATTTTGCAAAGCAAAATTTATTTAACAGGGTTAAATAAAATATACTCACTTCGTTCGTTATTTTATTAAAAATAATTACTAGTTACGAGTTACTGATTACTAGTTACTATGTATTGGTGTAAACATTTTGTACATCGTCATTGTTTTCCAATTCTTCAATAAGTTTGCCTAATTTATCTGTATCTTCTTGTGGTAGGGGGATTATTGTTTTTGGTATCCATTCGCTTTCTTTTTTTTCAAATGCCCACGCCGCAGAACCTGGCGCAGAAAGAGACGCGCCGTACTTTGAAAGAGTGTGTTTTGTTTCTGCCGCAGACCGATTTTTATTATCTGTGAGTCCCACTATAATAAGCGCGCTTCCTCCAGGACCATATGCTTCATACACAACTTCTTCAAGCGCCCCTGCTTCTTTTTCAGTTCCCTTTTTGATTGCTCGCTCAATATTAGCGGAAGGCATATTTACCGCCTTTGCTTGCTCAACAACAGAGCGCAAGCCTGGCGCACTGACATTACCTTCCGCTTTTTTTGATTCAAGCGTTAAGAGCCGCGCGAATTTTGAGAAAACCTTGCTCTTCTTCGCGTCGTCGGCTGCTTTTTTGTGTTTTATCTTAGACCATTTGTTGTGTCCGGACATGGTTTAGGCTTTAGGCGCTAAGCATTAGGCTTTAGGAAAAATTAGCGCGCGAATTATTATGTTTAATATGTTTTGGAAGTTCGGCGTTCAAGGTGAAATACCAAAATCACCCCCTCGGGGTTTTTGATTTTGTAATAGATACGATACGCGCCAATACGACGGCGCCATGTATTATCTAAACCCTTCATTTTTTGTATATCTCCAAAGTAGGGGTTTGAGGGCAAAAGCTTTATTGCGTGGAGGAGAGCATCTCGTCGGGAGCGCGGCATCTTTTTAAGTGTCTTAAAAACATCGCGCTCGACTTCAAGCCTCCAATTTTTTGACAAGTTCATTATATGAAAGAGTTTTTCCTTTTTTAAAATTATTCTCTGCTTTTACCAAAGCTTTCTTTTCAGCAGAGGTAGGAGTAAACTCTTTAATGCGCTTCATTTGCAGAAGTGTCTCGTATTCTTTGCGAGGGATGACAATTAAATCATCTTTTCCAGCTAGTTTTTTAGGGATAGTAACTATGTTCATTATTGATACGGTATCACAAAAATGGATTTTTACAAACTTCTTGACCCCCACACCTTTCGTAGCGAAGCGCTTTGCGCGTTCCGACCGAGGTCGGAACATCGCTATGAAAGGTGTGGGGGTTGATTCCATTTTATGTTTACTGTATCCTTACGTCTAGACAATTGTACAAAAAGGAAATGCAAGATGGGTATAAAATTTGGAGGGATCACAGCTCCGTGTGATTGTGGATGCGAATGGCGATCAGATGATAACCATAAGTTTTGTGACAATCCCGAACATCGAAAGAAAGAAGAATGTGAATGTTACAATCTTGGTGGAAATAAGTCCTATTGTATGAGACACATAACCGCATATGTATTTTATGCTCTTGCAATTGTTCTTATTATGTGGGGGCTAATTACTCTTGAATAAATTGTGTGACAACAAAACCCAAGGACATGTCCTTGGGTTTTACAATAATTTCTCTTGTATATTTTGCAGTGACTCTAATCCCAAATGTTCATATGCCGCTTTTGTTGCGACTCGCCCACGTGGTGTACGCTCTAACATGCCAGTTTGAAGTAGATACGGCTCGTGCACTTCTTCAATCGTTGCTGTTTCCTCGGAAGTTGCCGCGGAGAGCGTGCTCAAACCGACGGGACCGCCGCCAAATTTTTCAATAATTATCTCAAGTGTTTTTCTGTCTGTGGCGGTAAGTCCTCGTTCATCAATCTCAAGAAGAGCGAGCGCTTTTCTTGCTGTTTCTTTTGAAAGTTTTTCCTCTTTGTTAACTTGTGCAAAATCACGACAACGTTTCAGTAAATAATTTGCGGTTCTTGGTGTGGCGCGGCTTCGTCGCGCTATTTCCTTCTCCGCGTCAGTATCTATGTCAATTTTTAAAAGTGAGGCGGAGCGTTTTAGTATCTGGCCGATTTCTTCTTCGTTGTAAAATTCTAATCTGAATACACCGCCTGAAAAACGCGCGCGAAGTGGTGAGGAGAGGAGCGCAATGCGTGTTGTTGCGGCAATCAGTGTAAATGGTGACAACTCTAGCTGTATAGTGCGCGCCGAAGGTCCTTTGCCAATGATAATATCAAGCGAGCCAGTTTCCATCGCCGGATAAAGGATTTCTTCAATCATTTTGCTCAATCGGTGTATCTCATCAATAAAAAGAATATCTCCAGCGGAAAGGTTGGTTAAAAGCGAGGCAAGGTCACCCACTTTTTCAATTGCAGGACCGGAGGTTACTTTTATTTGTGAACTTGTTTCGCGTGCGATCAGGTGCGCAATGGTCGTTTTGCCAAGCCCTGGAGGACCATAGAACAATATATGTTCAGGGGATTGGCCACGTTCTTCTGCCGCTTTAAGCAGGATATGCAGATTTTCTTTGACACTTCCTTGTCCTATATATTCATTCCATTTTTCTGGACGGAGAGTGTAATCAAGGAAATGGCGCTCTGAATTGGCGTTATTTTTGTTTTCGCTAGGGCTACTTGACATTATTTATCATTTATGATAGTATGCTTTTGTAGGTATATACATCTTGTATATACATATTGGACTGCCAATTCTCTAGGCAATCGGGTCCCATCGGGCTTTAGGGTTTATTGCGAGTACGTTTTTGGCAGTTCCTTTACGTGGAATGTTCTAGAACGTTCCTTAGTGGTATTCCTGCCTTTTTTGTTTACAACTTTAAAGGATTGCTTAGAGAATTGACGGCCTCAATATTTTGAAACGCGCAACGCGCAACGCGCAACGTGTAACGTAAAGCGTGAATCGTTGAACGTTTTACGCTACACGATTTACGTTTTACGACACGCGTTACACGATTTACTATTCTCCCTCCAAGCCGACGACGCGCGCTAATTCTTCAAGCGATGTGATGCCTTCAAACACTTTGAGCATTCCATCTTGTCGCATCGTTGGAATTCCCTGCGGCTCTGCCGCTTTTTTAATTTCCCTCTCGCTTGGATTTTCTTTGATCACCATCTCAATATTTCCGTCCATGAGCACTGCTTCAAAAATTCCAATTCTTCCTTTGTAGCCGGTGTTGTTGCATTCTGCGCACGATCCTGCTTCCCATAATGTGTAAGTTCCGTCGGTGTTTGTTTTGTAATCTGCAGGAATATGTTCTATCACATTCTCTATAATTTTTTTCTCCCCTGGTGTCGGTTCGTGTTTTTTCTTACACACTTTGCATAGTCTTCTAACAAGGCGTTGTGCCATCGCCACATTAACCGCCGAGCTGATGATTTTACTATTAACACCAAGATCAATTAAACGCGGTATCGCTCCCGCCGCATTGTTTGTGTGAAGTGTGGAGAGTACAAGGTGGCCTGTTAGCGCGGCGTGAATTGCTGTTTGTGCGGTGTCAGAATCTCGAATTTCGCCGACCATAAGCACGTCTGGATCCTGGCGAACAACTGCGCGCACACCTTGTGCAAAATTGTAATCGCTCTTCTTGTCTACTTGTGTTTGTGTGATGCCCGGGAGGTGATATTCAATAGGGTCTTCAATGGTGATGATTTTAATTTTTGACGTTTGAATTTCTTTCAAAAATGCGTAAAGTGCTGTTGTTTTTCCTGAACCAGTTGGTCCAGTATTTAAAATCATACCGTTTGGTTTTTTAATCTCCCGTCCAATTATTTTAATAAGATTTGGGTGCATACCGAGGTCTTTAAATGTAACCGCAAGCGTACTTGGATTTAAAATACGCATCACTATTGATTCGCCGTATGCGCCCGGAATGACTGATGTCCTGATTTCAATGTCAGCATCTCCGATTTTTATACTAAATCTCCCATCTTGCGCGTCATTTTTCACGTTGAGTTTTAATCCAGAGAGTAATTTGATACGAGAAAGCATCAGAATATAAATTTTGTGTTCTATGAAAAGCAAATCTTGCAATACGCCATCAAGCCGTAGGCGTAATTTTATTGATTCCTCCTCTGGTTCAATGTGAATATCAGATGCTCCTGTTGTAATTCCTCCAGCAAGCAATATTTCAAGTAACTGTGAGATGTGGTACTTCTTTTTAGTTAAAAGAGACTCTTTAATCAGGTTTTGCAGATCATTAAATGATTTAAGTTCTTCCATGAAACTAGCAAGCTGTTCATGTGCAATCTCAAGTACGCCAGCCTCGGTTTCTTTTGCAAATGAAATTTCTGCATATCGCTCCCACGCATGATGTATGCTTCTTTGGGAAACCATATATGGTTCTGGTTTGTATCCGCGTTGTGTAAGCTCTTTGAGCGCCATTATTGTTTCTTCTTTTTTGGGGGAGACAAGCGCGACATCTATTTTTTTCCCAATTAGTCTAAAACCGGCAACTTCCGCTTTTTTAGCCACATCTTCAGGAATTAAACGAAGGGCGTCAGTATTTATTGGAATACTGCTTAATTCAAGATATGGCAAGCTATATCTTTTTGAAAGTATTTTCACTACGTTTTCTTCTTCTTCAAGGTGTAGTTCCTCAACTTGTTTTTTTTGCTTGTCTTCGTCGAATTTAATCATGTGTTTTAGGCGCTAGGTAACTAGGCATTAGGCTTTAGGCTTTAGGAATTTTTAATTTTCCTAACGCCTAGAGCCTAATATCTAACGCCTAGTTCAATGCTAGCTTTTTTGAGGCTCTGAAACAACGTTGTGTTTTGCACAATTGATGGTTTTAAGCAGAAAATGGGGCTTGACTTTTTGTATTAGAGTATGATATAATATAGACAGTTGAAATTTAAAAAAGTGAAGGAGAAAGACGATGACGAACATGACTCGTTTTTTAACGATTGTCTTCATGGCTGTCTTTTTGGTTGGATGCGAAACGAATAAACGGGACATTGGCACATTGTTAGGTGCTGGTGTTGGAGCCCTCGCTGGTTCGCAGATTGGGCGTGGCAAAGGAAGAATGGCGGCTGTTGCCATCGGTACACTTGCCGGCGCGTGGGCTGGTCGTGAAATCGGCCGTTCTTTGGATAGGGCTGATCGTATGGCGATGAATCATGCCGCGCATAATGCCCTTGAACGAACACCAACTCGGGGTGTCTCAAGGTGGAACAATCCTGACAGTGGGAACCATGGTTCGTTTACGCCCATGAGGACGTATCGGACTTCACGCGGACAGCATTGTCGCGAATACCAACAAGATGTCACTGTTGGAGGCAGAACACAGCGTGCATATGGCAAAGCCTGTCGCCAATCTGACGGCTCCTGGCGTATCGTAAATCGATAAATTGTTAAGCCTTTTCAAGCGGATTTCCTTCGGAAATCCGCTTGTTTTTTTTCGGTCTTTTTTCGCCCTTATTCTATAAGGGTGAAAAAAGGGTCTAGGGCTTGACTTTTTGTATTAGAGTATGATATAATATACACAGAATAACTGGTTCTTTGTTTTGGTTTTTAGGTCTAAGGAGGGCCTTGCCATGAAAAAGTTTCTTATCGTAACCGTTGTTTCGCTTTTTGCAGGAATGGTTGTGCCGGCTGACGCGTTTGCTGGCGGAAGGCACTACGATCGTGGTTATCGCCACGACCGTGGCAACGAAGCCGCCGCAATCGTTCTTGGCGCAATCGTTCTTGGCGCCATCTTGAGTCAGCGGCAAGACTACGACTCGCATCGTCGTCCGCGTTACCAGTCTCGCCATCCCCGCCATTCTCGTCGTCCTTTCGTGAGGCACGGCGGATACGGCGGCTTCGCGCAGTGTGAAGCATATAGAGGGCAATGGCGCGCCGACTGTATCCGCGCCATTGCCGACGCACAAGCGTGGCAGGAGGAAAGTGCAACGCGGAATCGTCGCGGGCATCGTCGTGGACCCCAGTGGTAAGACATGGTTTCAAAGGGCGCGAATCTTCGCAGATTCGCGCCCTTTTTCTATGGTACAATTGAAAAAAATAATGGAACATACAACACATACTGTTGAGGAGACTTATGTTATTGCGAAAGGTCTTGTACACGACATATTAAAACATAGAGCTGAAGACGAAAAACAAGCTGTTGTGGTTGCGCTGTACGGAGAACTAGGAAGCGGCAAGACTACTTTCGCGCAGAAAATTGCCAGCGAATTGGGCGTTTCAAAAACAGTTATAAGCCCCACATTTATTATTGAGCGAGTATATAAGATTAATGTAGGTGTATTTACTCACTTTATTCATATTGACGCGTATCGTTTGGAAAATGCTGATGAATTGCTTCACCTTGGCTTTAAAGACATTGTTTCTGACCACAAAAATTTTATTGCTATAGAATGGGCGGAAAAGGTTGAGGAGTTACTTCCGAAAGATACGATAAAGATATATTTTGAGCATGTGAGTGAAGGGGAAAGACAAATCGTTATAAAATCAAAAAGCAAAGTGCAAAAATAAAAATGACAAATAAAAATTTAAAATTTTACATTGTCGTTTTGCATTTTGATTTTTAATTTTTGATTTAAAACTATGACTGAGCAAGAAAGAAAAAAAGACAAAAAATCCTCCAACAAAAATAAAAAGCGGTTAGTGTTGCTAGATGCTCACGCGATCCTTCATCGCGGTTATCATGCATTGCCGGAGTTTTCATCAAGCAAGGGTGAGCCGACTGGCGCTCTTTATGGTCTCTCCGCAATGCTTATGAAGATTATTACCGAGCTTAAACCGGATTATATTGCCGCCTGTTACGATATGCCGGGACCGACGTTTAGGCATGAGGTTTATGGAGAATATAAAGCAAAGCGTCCGAAGACGAAAGACGACCTAATTCACCAGATGAATCGTTCACGGGATATTTTCAGAGCATTTGATATTCCAATATATGAAAAAAGCGGATTTGAAGCAGATGATATTTTGGGAACAGTTGTGGAGAAGATGAAAAAACAGCTTGCTAGTGGTGAGATTGAAATCATTATTGCTTCTGGCGACATGGATACACTCCAACTTGTAGAAGGCAAGAAAGTACAAGTTTATACACTGAAACGGGGGATTAATGACACTATATTGTATGACGAGAAAGCAGTACGCGATCGTTTTGGATTTGCGCCAGAATTACTTGTTGATTTTAAGGGGTTAAGGGGAGATCCGTCTGACAATATTATGGGGATTGCGGGTATTGGCGAGAAGACTGCGACACTTCTTATACAAAATTTTGGAAACATAGAAGATATATATAAAACACTTAAAAAAGACGAGGAAAAACTTGAGAAAAAGGGCGTTAAGGCGCGCATTATCAATCTTCTTAAAGAAGGTGAAGAAGAAGCGCTGTTTTCAAAGACACTTGCCACTATTAGATACGACGTGCCTATTTCTTTTTCTATTCCACAAGAGAAATGGCGTGATTCTTTTGATATTAAAAAAGTAGCTTCTTTATTTGTTGAGCTTGAGTTCAGGACATTGACTGAACGGGCGAAGAAAATAATGGGTGTTCAAGCAGAAGAAGTACTCCAACAGGACAAAGAGGAAGAAGCAAAAGACGAGCTTATTTCACCAGAAGAGGTTGAAAGGACTGCTGTTGCACTTTGGCTTATTGATTCAAGTATTACCAATCCGACTGCTGAAGATATTTTGCAATTTGCGCAGACCACTTCATTCCAGGAAGCGCGCGACAAGATTTTAAAAGAAATAAAAGAAAAAGGGCTTGAGAGGGTATATAAAGAAATTGAATTGCCGCTTATTCCGCTTCTAAAAAAGGCGCAAGAGTTGGGGATTGTTGTTGATAATGCGCATCTTAAAAAACTTTCTCAAAAATATCATAAAAAACTTGAATCATTTCAGGAAGCAATCTGGGAAGAGGCGGGTGAGCGGTTTAATATTAATTCTCCGCAACAAATGGCTCGCGTATTGTTTGATCATTTGGGTTTAAGTACAAAAGGACTAAAAAAAACAGAAGGTGGCGCTCGCTCAACTCGCGAATCTGAATTGCTTAAATTAGAGGGAGAGCATCCTATTATTGCGCATATTTTGCAATTTAGGGAATTACAAAAATTACTCTCAACATATATTGATAATATTCCACACATGGTTGGTAAAGATGGGCGACTTCATAGCACTTTTGTGCAGACCGGTACAACGACAGGACGCATTTCTTCAAAAGATCCTAATATACAAAATATTCCCTCAAGAGGAGAATATGGGGATGAGGTACGAAAAGCATTTGTTGCCGCGGATGGATTTGTGCTTGCTGCGCTTGATTATTCGCAAATTGAA
>DCXN01000019.1 GCA_002327685.1 Patescibacteria group bacterium UBA2135 | reverse complement strand
TCACTAACCCGATGATAATGTACAGGACAAACGCCAGGGAGTTGTAAAATGATAAAAGGAAATTAAAATGTTATTATATAAAATATAACCACTATGTTTTTAGGAAAGAAAAATAAAAAAATGGTTCGCAATGTGTGGATTGTTCTTGGGATTCTCGTGATCATAAGCATGCTCTTTCTGTATACTCCAATATTTTAGATTCCATCTTCTAATCCATGCGAGACTTTAAAAGGCGAAAGCTTGTAAAAAGTATCCTCTATTCTCCATTAACGGCAAGTTTACTCTTACTTGCAGTATTTTTTGTTCTACACACCGTGTGGAATATTTTTACTACGTATCAGCAGACGAAGCAGAATTATGAAATTGTGCGTGAAGAATATGCCGAGCTTGTAGATCGTAAAGAAAACATAGAGGAGAGAGTTGGGCAATTGAGTACTGAACAAGGTGTTGAAGCAGAAATTCGTAACAAATTCGGCTTTATAAAAGAGGGTGAAGAAGTTATCATTATTGCTGAGCCACCAGTCGGTTTTGAGAATAATGTTATTGAAGACAGCTCCAAAAACACACTAAATATGTTCAACTTTGTTTTTGATATGTTCAGATAGTATCGCGGACTTATCCCTAGGCCCTTTAGGCCGGGATCCCGGCAGCTTTGCTGCCTAGGGACGCAAAATTGTACATCATTCAACACCAAGTGTTGAATGATGCGTGTTTAGCATAAAACTATGCGAGATTAGTTTAGTGGTAGAATGGATGCTTCCCAAGCATCAGACACGAGTTCGATTCTCGTATCTCGCATAAATATCAATTTCAACGGCTCAACCCCAGGTACCATCACTTCTGAACGGCTCAACGCGTTGAGCCGTTGAAAATTATCAGCTTTTTGCGTGGTGTTGAGATTGTATGATATAATTGCACACTAAGTGCTTTTATTAAGTAATGCTAGTTAAAATCATATGGACAAAAAAGTAAGTATTTATACGACCCCGACTTGTACGTACTGCAAGGCGGCGAAAGAGTTTTTTAAGGAGAATGATGTTGGGTACGAGGAGTATGATGTTGCATCTGACGCTGAAAAGCGAGAAGAGATGATTAAAAAAAGCGGACAGATGAGCGTGCCTGTAATTTTTGTTGATGACGAAATGGTCATTGGATTTGACAGAGATAAACTTGCTGAATTACTTGGCGTGAAATAATTAGATATCAATCAAAACAACATTCCGACATTCTTGCGAATGTCGGAATGTTGTTTTGTTAGGACTTACGCGCTTGGCACATTTCATTGTCAGCTTCGTCACAGAAAAAACGGACGGGAAAAGGTCTGGCCTTGGCGGAAAGAAGGCCAGACCTTGAGGAGTCCGTTTTTTCTGCTCCTCGCTTCCTCGAACTGCACTCAAGCGCGTAAGTCCTATTTATGTGATGCCCTCGCCAGGAATCGAACCTGGATCTAGAGTTTAGGAAACTCTTGTTCTGTCCTTTGAACTACGAGGACAACTAACCTTGTTGCATCTTTTCATTTACACTGTATCACCAAACAGATTTTTTGTATAATATAAGGACGAGTCCCGTACGAAATCGCGGACGCCTCGTGTGAATATACTAGTATCTGTAAATATTATGAATTTAAAAGTAATTATAAGTAGGATAAGGATTTTTCGTCCGCGTCCTATTTCGTAGCGGGATGGAACCTGATGAAAGGAGAATGCTGAAGCAGTTATCTAAACTTGCTGAAGAAAACAACAAGCTCTTGAAAAAAATCCACCGTTCTATAAAATGGGGGAGGTTCGTTAAATTGGTATATTGGGTCATCGTCATCGGATCAGCCGTCGGTGCGTACTATGTTTTTCAGCCAGCTTTTGAGTCTATTCAGGAAACCTTTGGTATGCTTGGCACTGGCGTGGAAAATCTGCAAAACATTGGCGGTTTTTTGCCAGACTTTAGCGGCTTGCTTGAAGGGTTTAAGTCGGGGCAGTAGTAATTTTTCATCGAGTTGGTCTCGATGCCCTGACCTTGTGTTGGGGTTCAATTGGGTTTATAAATATAAAGAAAAATATGCCACGGTAGCTGTCTTGGTTATCGGTTTCACTTTTTTGCTAAAATATGCCCGGGTAGCTCAGTTGGTTAGAGCACTGGTTTGAAGAACCAGGTGTCGGCGGTTCAAGTCCGCCCCCGGGCACATACACTAAAAATCCCGCCAATGGCGGGATTTTTAGTGAGATTTAATCTTTAGTTTAGTTTGTCGCTCTTTATCAACTTTTGGTAGTTTTAATGTTAAAAGCCCGTTTTTTTCCGATGCTACTGCCGCGTCTACATCGATTTCGCTCGGCAGGAGAATAGTGCGTGAAAATGAACCCCAATATAATTCTTGATAAAAGAAGTCTTCCTCGTCTACGTTTTTTTGTGTTTCGCGTCTTCCTTTTAATGTAACCATATCTCTTCCTATAGAAACGTTCAAATCATCAAGCTTGACTCCGGCAACCATTGTTTGAATGACAATTTCGTCAGGCGTTTGATACATGTCAACCATAAGTTGCCCCTCGCTTGTTTCTTCCTCCATCCAGTTATCTCCTTGCGGGACGTTGCTGTTACCCCCACGATCTTCTACGTCAATCTCACGTAGATTTTCATCATGATCATGGTTGACCATGTTGGTAATTTTTTCAAGAAAAGAATTTCTCATGTGTTTAGTTAGAGATGAAGTGAGTAGGACAATCAACTTAGGGCTTGAGACGCTTAACTCTCTCAAACGCAAGGAGTAATGCGCCGACAAACAACCATAATACTCCGAATATGAAAAAAATATTTTCACCCTCACTTATTATTATAGAAAAATTAAATAACACATGCAATCCAATTGCTGTAGTTATCCCCACGAAAAAATACATTTTCTTAACCAGATTGTTTTTATAGAAAGATAAACTTTTACTTAATCCGATAGCGCCACTTGCGACAACGTGCAATAAGGTTGCGCCGATGAAACGCAAATTTCCTGTGAGTACTCCGGAAGCCGCGTCTCCGCCAAGAATCGGATTGATTAGAAATAAAGTATTTTCAAGCGCCGCGAAACCAAGCGCGACTGTAATCATGTATATGAGCGGATCAACTGGTTCATCAACGCACCTGCTCCTATCAAGGCAAATTCCTCGAAATGCCACTATGTATGCTCCTCCATATTTCAGTAATTCTTCAATGGCGGCCCATATTATAACCACCAAAAAGCCAGTTCCCAAAAGGGAAAGTGATATTTTTTCAGCGAAAAAGGCAATAGGCACCGCAATGGCACCAGCGAGAAATGCGGCCGCAATGAGACGTTTAGGTTCTGGGTGTTTGGCGTCTTCTTTCAGCCAGAACCACAGCCATAAAAGCGAGGGCAGAATTCCTCCAAGCAGTGCCCATGTAAGTGTTTGTGCGTCTATGTTAATAAGAGACATAAAAAATAGTATCTAGTATTTGGTATCAAGTGTCTCGTATGCAATTTAATTTTCGTCAGTTTATACCAAATACGAAATACAAGATACGAAATACTTTACTCGGGCCACTTTGAAACCATCAACAACTCACTGTCTTTGCGAGGAAGCAATGACCACACCTCCTCTGTTATAAACGGCATGAATGGATGGAGAAGTTTAAGGAGGTCTGCAAGAATTGAGATCAGTAATTTTTTTCGAGATTCTACGTTTTCTGGTTCGTCTTCGAAAATTGCTTTACTATGTTCAAGAATTGTGTCCGCAAATGTGTGCCATGTGTAGTGATATAAAGTTTCTGCTGCTAAGTCCAAACGATATCTTTCAATATCTTTAGTAACCTCTTTGAGCACCACATCAAAGCGCTCTCTAATAACTCTATCTTCTTTTACGTACTCTGCATCCATATTAACATCCTTTGTGTTTTCGAGTACAAATCGGGAAATATTCCAGATTTTATTCGTGAAGTGTTTGTATCCCTTGATTTTTTGTTCATCAAATTTCACGTCGTTCCCAGGAGCAGCACCAACAATGAGTCCCATACGCAGTGCATCCGCACCATATTTTTCAATTATTTCTAATGGATCAATTCCGTTTCCAAGAGACTTGCTAAACTTTCTTCCTTGCCTATCCCTTACAATTCCGTGTAAGATCACATTTTTGAAAGGCAGCTCTCCAAGATGGAAACCGCTCATGAGTACCATTCGTGAGACCCAAAGAAAGAGTATCTCATATCCTGGCAGCATCAGTGTTGTTGGATGATACGTTTTTAAGTCGTCTGTTTCCTCTGGCCAACCAAGTGTTGAAAAAGTCCAAAGAGCTGAAGAAAACCATGTATCCAGCACATCTTCTTCTTGTGACCAACCGCTTTCTTCGGGCGCATTTATGCCAACATGAATCTCTTCTGTAGCGCCTTTAGATTTATGCCATGCTGGTATGCGGTGGCCGAACCAGATTTGTCTTGAAATACACCAATCGTGCAAATTATCTATCCAATGATTGTATGATTTCTCAAATCGAGCGGGGAGTATCTCAATGTTCCCTTCTGAGACTGCCTTATGCATAAGTTCTTTCAAGGTTATTTCTTCACCGGCTTTAATCCCAGAAATTTTTGAATGGGGAATTTTGAACGGCTTATTTACATTCACAAACCATTGAAGTTTAGGAAGAGGCTCAACAATGCCGCCAGTTCTTTCTGAAAGTGATATATTTTGTTTTATTTTCTCTTCTTTTTCAAGTAGAGTATTTTCTCGGAGCCATTCTATAATCTTTTCTCGCGCCTCAAGTGTTTTAAGACCTCCAACAAGTGAGCCTGCAGTTTCGTTCATTTTTGCATACTCATTAATAACTTGTGGTCGTGGTAGATCGTGACGGTCAGCAATTTCCCAGTCGGTGTGACTATGTGCGGGTGTTACGCCCACTGCACCTGTTCCAAACTCTTTATCAACGACATCGTCAGCAACGATTCGTATGGAGAGTGTGGTGCCCGCAAACTCTCCTGTAAATGTTTTCCCTACAAATTCTTTATATCTTTTATCTTCTGGATTAACCGCTACAGCCGTATCGCCAACCTTAGTTTCTGGACGAGACGTGGAAATGGGAATAGGAAAGTCTTTCCAGTATCGAAATGTAAAGAACATACCGTCTCGTTCCTCGTGAACTACTTCGTCGTCAGATATCGTTGTTTGTCCTTTGGGGTCCCAGTTTATGATACGATTTCCGCGATATATGAGCCCCGCGTCATACATTTGTACGAATGCTTCTGAGACAGCCGCATTTCGTTTTTCATCAAGCGTATAGGCATATCGTGACCAATCAAGCGAGGCTCCCATTTTTTTTATTTGATTGAGCATAGTTTCCTCGTTTTCTTTAGCAAACTTTTCTACACGCGAAACTATCTCTTCGCGCCCAAGATCATGACGCGTCTTCTTCTCTTTTTTGTATATTTCTTTTTCAACTCGTGCTTGTGTTGCAATGGCGGCAGAGTCTGTTCCAGGAATCCAGAGTGTTTTCTTGCCGCGCATTCGCGCAAAGCGAACAAAGGCGTCTTGAAGTGCATCTTCAAATGCATGTCCTAAATGAAGTCTTCCAGTCACATTTGGTGGGGGAAGCACGATCGAAAACGGCCTCGCATCTTTGTCTGTAATGCCCTCTTTTATGCAAACATCAGGATTGAAAAAACCGCTCTCCTCCCAGAGCTTGTATATATTGTCTTCTGTCTCTTTTGGGCTATATGGCTTTAGGAATTTTTCATCCATAGGTAGAATAGTACCATATTTTTCTTGCAGATTTCGCGATATGCTCTAGTAGATTGTAATTTGTAACGCTAATCTATTCTAATATTCTCAAGAATATTAGAATAGATTTTAATACTTGACTTCTTTTTTTGCTTCAGTAATATGGGATTCAGATGTAGACAGTAAATCAAACGAGGAGTTTGCCATGAAGTTAAAAGCGGCTTTGATTGGTTTTCCTAGAAAAGAAGAGAGGCGTATAAAGAAAATACTTAATTCAAGAAAGTTTGCAAAAAAGGCAGGAAATGTAATAAGTAAAGCACTGCATTTTGAGCAAAAAATGGGACCTGCGGAAATTTACCTTCAGCAATGCGATACAGCTGTGAGTGGATCTAAAGGACGTGGCGTTGAGTTTCGCTTGACAGGGATTTCAAAGACACCACAACGTGCTGATGCTGATTTTTGGAAAGCAGCAGCGGGATTGTCTGATCTTTATAAGTCGCATATTAAAAAGTGGGGGAAAAAGCAAAATTTAAAAGGGTCAGTTCAGCTGTTTGTTGTGATCATGGTTGATTCTGAGGTCACTTTAGAAAGTGGCGAAAAAAGCTCGCTGGTTGAGGCAAGGCCGCGTAAGATTTCTTTTTAATTTGCACAAGTTACAACGCTAGAATGTATCCAGCCGGCAATCATGCCGGTTGGGTTTTTATTAACGACGTAGAGCGAGCGCAATGAGAAAGTGGAGCGAAGCGGAATTTTCTCATTGCCGAGCCGAGGAGTTAATATAGGTTCAACATCGCGTGCCTTTAGATCGAGGAACCTTTATTTATGTGTTATGAATTTTGTAATTCACGATTACGCAAGTCTTAAAGTTCCATGCGCAGCAATTTCTTCTCTGCATTCTTTGTTTAGAGCAGCGCGGAGATATCCGGCTACTGCAATCATAAGCGCGTTGTCACCTGTCAACTCTAATGGGGAAAGCAGTAATTTTGTTGTCGGTGGCAGGTTGTTGGTTGTTTGTTCAGTAAGCGCATCTCTAATGCGCTGATTAGCCGAGACACCCCCGCCGACGAGAATAGTTTTTGCGCCATATTCTCTAGCGGCTTTAACGGTTTTTGAGACAAGTACATCAGTGGCCGCTTCCTGGAATTCATGAGCAAACTCTTGAATAATTTTAGAAGTCTCCGCCCCAGCCTGAGGCTGGTCAGCCTCAGGCCGAGAAGGCGGATCAGCCTCCGGTTGAAATTTATTGTTTTTTTTAATCTCATATAATACCGCGGTTTTCAGTCCGGAGAAGGAGAAATTGAAGTCACCACTATCTAACATGGGCCTCGGAAGTTTGAGAGACGGTTTGTCCTGAAATTGCGCGGCTTGCCGCGCAATTTCAGGACCTCCTGGGTAACCTAACCCAAGCATTCGCGCAACTTTATCAAATGCTTCTCCTACCGCATCGTCTTTTGTTTCGCCAACAATTTCATATTTCAGCCAGTCTTTCATAAGTACCAATTCTGTATGACCACCCGAAATTAATAATGCAAGCGCAGGAAAAGTTGTAGGTTGTAAGTTGTAGGTTGTAAGTTGTGGAAGGTCACGTCTTTTCTGCAAAAGAGCAGAAAAGACGTGACCTTCCATGTGATTAATTCCAGAAACAGGAATATTCCATACTTCTCCAAGCGCTTTTGCAAAATTGATACCAACCCATAATGCCGGCTCAAGTCCAGGTCCACGCGTTACAACTATTTTGTCTATAGCTGGTTTCTCGATTGTCGGAATAAATTCTAGAAACTGCTTGAGCAGTTCCGGCTCTCTCTGTAGAATTTTTTCTAATTTTTGAGTATCAATTCCTGATTCCTGATTCCTGATTCCTGATTCCAGAGAACTTAATTCCAGTGCTTTTTTTAGAACTGGAATTAAGTTCTCTGCGTGTTCTCGTTTGGCAAGTGACGGATACACACCTCCGTATTCTGCATGAAGTTTCGCTTGTGAGAGGACTATATTTGAAAGCACATTAAAATTAACCCCTCCTTTCCAAGGATCACCAGAGCAGTCAACAAGAGAGACGGCCGTCTCATCGCAAGATGTCTCTATGGCAAGAATATGCATAATACCATTATGTTTCCATAGCGAAGTGTTGAAATCAAGGTCTTAACTGTTGGATAGCGGATGTCCATCAGTCTGGACGCGACGCGTGTTTGACAAAATAATAATATATGATACCGTTAAAATAGTTTTTGACACCGAAGGAAAGGATTAAAGAATGACGATCCTGTACATTTCCATAGGCCTAGTGGCTCTCTGTTGGGGTGGTTATCCGCTCATCCTACGCCTGGCCGGTGGAACCGGTCATCTGGGCAGTCTCATTCTTGTTCTCGCGAGTCTCATTCCCGTAGTACTTAGCGTCTGGTATCAAAGTGCTACCGGAGCATTGCAGATTGGGTTTTCCAATATGTCAGCGTCCACTCTCGTAATACTGACCATCTCTGGCATTGTGATGGGAGCAGGACTTGTCACTTTTAATTATGTGGTCGGAAGTCCTCTTGTTGATATTTCAACGAGTGTTCCGATTATAGATATTCTGATGCTTGTCGTGACGGTTGTCGGTGGTATTTTGTTCTTCATGGAGGTTTTAACATTGCAAAAAGTATTAGGCATCTTGCTCGGCATTGTTGCGATATATTTGCTTCGTCCAGTGTGATGAAGCTCAATCGGTCCCGCTGATATCTCTGATATTTGGCGGGGCTTTTTTTGGTAGATATGTGTTGGTTGGTGAGTACGCCTCGTGATATACTAATAAATATTATGGTAGGAGCTGCCCCCAGAGAATCGTTTCAATTTAAAACTCCTGAGGAGGAGATTGCTTTTTTGCGTAAGGAAATTGAGAAGAAAGAAGCAGGAGACAGCACACTGGAAGAGCCTGTGCCGCAAGAAGAAATTGCCAAAGAAGAGGTAAAAGCGTATCAAAAACAGCCGTCAGAAAAGGTACTTGCGCCGGAACATACCCTCACAAAGGAGGAGACCGAGAAGATCATCCTTGATCTTGAGCCGGAGGAGCATGATGGAAAGATGGGTGAATTGCTCGGAATCATGCGGGAGAAAGGGATTAAAAATACTCTTACCATCGTCGAAAAAATGGCAAACCCTCATATTGAAGACGATTTCCACCGCTTTCTCATTGAATATATTAAGGAAGGATTTGACACTCCCGGACTTAGAGAAAAAGGGCCACTATGGAAAGTGCTTCACACGACTCTTTTTGAAGTTGCGCTTCCTGATGAACGTGACGAAGAGGCACGGCAAAAAACACTCAAAGAACTCCTTTCTTCAATGGAGCAGTTTTACGCAGGCATGCTATCTGTTTCAGGAGAAGGAAAAGACGCACAAGCGCACTTCACTATTGAACTTGCTGTTGAAGACAAGAGTAATGAGATTATTCTCTATGCTGCTGTGCCGAATCATAAGCGCGATTTATTTGAAAAACATCTCTTGTCTATTTTTCCAAATGCGCGTGTCACGGAGCAGAAGAACGATTACAATATTTTTGTTGAAGGTGGAGTATCTGTCGGCTCCGAGGCGACGCTGTCGCGCAAACCAATTTTCCCGATAAAAACATACGAAGAATTTGACCACGATCCGCTTAACGTCATTTTAAACACATTTTCAAAAATCGAAAAGGACGGCGGCGGGGCCGCAATTCAGGTAGTTTTTCATCCAGCCGGAAGTGTGCATGTGAGTCGATACAAGCAAGTGCTTGAAAACATTCAAAAAGGAATGCCGATAAAAGAGGCGCTCAAAACTCCCGAAACGCTAAGCGGCGGATATGCAAAAGCCGTCGCGGACTTATTTAAATCTACTCCACAGAAAAAAGATAATGAGCCGCAGACACCTCCTGATCCCGCAATTATTGAGAATATTCAAAATAAAATCGCAAGCCAGATCGTGCGATGTAATATCCGCATTGCTGTCTCTGCCGGAAATAAAGAGCGTGCAGAGGATATTCTTTCTGAAATTGAATCTGCATTTAATCAACTTGAAAATACGCGTGGGAATAAACTCACATTCACGCATCTGTCTGGTAGAAAACTCTCCGCGCTTCTGAAAGATTTTTCATTTCGCAATTATTCTGAAAAAAGCGCTTTGCCGCTTAATCTAAAAGAAATGACAACAGTCATTCACTTTCCGGCACAAGGTAGCGCGTCATCTCCGCAACTGCGCGAAGCAAAAGCGGGTAGTGCCCCGGCGCCGATTAATTTGCCGCAAGGAGGAACACTTCTTGGAATTAATCGACATCGTGGTGTGGAGACAAAAGCGTATCTTACGAAAGAAGATCGTCTGCGTCACTTCTACACAATAGGGCAAACCGGAACCGGAAAAACGACACTCCTTAAAAATATGATTCTGCAGGACATTAAAGACGGAGAGGGGGTTTGCATGATTGATCCACACGGAAGTGATGTCATGGATGTATTGGGAATGATTCCAGAAGAGCGTGCCGCAGATGTTATCTACTTTGATCCAGCTTATATTCCGCGCGCAATGGCGCTTAATATGCTTGAGTATGATCCGGCGTATCCGGAGCAGAAGACATTTGTTGTTAACGAGCTCTTTAGTATTTTTCAAAAGCTCTACGGCGCGGTACCAGAATCAATGGGTCCAATATTTGAACAATATTTCAGAAATGCGGCGCTTCTTGTGCTTGAAGATCCCGAGAGTGGAAGCACGCTTCTTGATATTTCGCGTGTGCTCGCGGAAGAATCATATAGAGAAATGAAACTTTCGCGTGCTCAAAATCCAGTCGTGAAGCAATTCTGGACTGAAGTTGCGGCAAAGGCAGGCGGTGAGCAGTCGCTTGCAAACATTGTTCCATACATTACGAGCAAATTTGACGTGTTTATGGCGAATGACATTATGCGGCCGATTATCGCTCAAGAAAAATCGTCATTTAATTTTAGGAATATTATGGACGAGCGCAAAATCCTGTTGGTGAATCTTTCAAAAGGGCGACTGGGGGACATTAATGCGAATTTACTCGGACTTATTTTAGTGGGCAAAATTTTAATGGCGGCGCTTTCGCGGGCTGACACTGGAAGCGCAAACCTTCCGCCGTTTTATTTATACATTGATGAATTTCAAAATATTACTACCGACTCTATTGCCGTTATTTTGTCCGAAGCGCGCAAGTATAAACTCTCTTTGACTATCGCGCATCAATTTATCGCGCAACTTGAGGAGCAGACAAAAAATGCAGTATTTGGAAATGTTGGCTCACTTGCGGCGTTTCGCGTTGGTTCTGAAGATGCGGAAGTTCTGGAAAAACAGTTTGAACCTGTTTTTTCCGCGAACGATCTTCTTAACATAGATAATTACAATGCATATGCTCGGCTTTTGGTAAATGGAAGGCCGGAGAAACCGTTTAATATTGGAATCTTGCCGCCCGGAGAAGGAGATCCAGATGTCGCGGAGCGGCTCAAACAGCATTCCTATGAAACATACGGCCGCGACCGCGCCGAGATTGAAAGTGAGATTCAGGAGAAATATCATAATAATCCGAATGCATTATCCGAATAATCCGGAAAATAACCACATCTTTGTCGCTATTAAACGCCAATTAGAATCTCTTAAAAATTATTAACTATATTTAATATGAGTGTAGAAAAACTTCAGCCGCGCGATTCTAGTGCAGAGGTTCAACCGGACGTAAGAAAGAGAATACAGGAAGCGATAGCTGAACTTTCTGAACCGATTAAAAATATACTTGAACAATTACGTTCACGGATTGATGATGGAGATTACAAACTTATTATTGGTATAGATACTTCTGGAAGGATGCCAGCTATTATATTAGGCGATATTGTAAAAGATGTTTATAAAAAAAAGAATCTACCTCCTCCCAAAAGAATTTTTCTTGCAGGTTCAAGAGGCTTGGATTCCGAGGAAGAATTAAAATCACCAAAAAGTGAGGTTGACGCAAAGGCGGATAAAATCTTACAGTATTTAAGAAAAATTGATCCAAATAAAGAATTATCAGCATCAAGAGTTTTAATTGTTGATGATTCAAGTCAGACTGGTGGTTCACTAAAACCGCTTGCGCAGGCTCTTCGTAGGCATGGGTGTGATTTTGATGTTGCCATAATTTCAGCTTTGACTGGAAATCTTGGGGGTGTATCAGGGGAAAGCCTGGAATATTTGTCGTATCAATTTGGAGGAGAAGTTTTTGCTGGGAAAAAAGGCGGTGTACCTCTTGTTTATTTAAATTCTTTTCCGTCTGGTGTTGAGAAAGATCCAAAAGATCTTTTTTCGACAAGAGTTAAATATGATAAGCAGCATGATCAACCTAGAATTAATTTTGCGCGTAAAGAGGGCCAGAAACTTTCACAAGAGTTGATATCGTGGTATGACCAAAATATTCCCGTGTCGGCACCGGAAGAAGATGGGGAGGGTAGAAAAAAAGCAGCTTGAGGATTGAATATAAAAGCACTTCGTCTTGTATAAGTTCCTCGGCTCGGCAAACGAACAGGAAAAGGTTGAACCTTGGCGGAAAAAAGATTCAACCTTTTCCTGTTCGTTTGCTCTCATTTTACGTCGCTTATAAAAAAACAGCACGAGACCCTCGTACTGTTTTAACGGACTGGTCCGCTTTTTTCTTTTGTTTGACTCTCAAAGATGCGAGCAAGTGCGAGTGCCATTCCTGGCGGATAATCAAGACCTTCAACAACTTCCTTTAGATGAGCTTCTGGTATAGCGTCTGCATTGCCAAATTGATTTAACAATCCTCGTACTTGAAGGCCAAACTCTAATACACCAGCAAGAATCTCTGCGTCGTTCTTAAGCATTTCCGCTTGCTCCCGAATTGGTAACTGCCCCATTTCTGCCGCCTGCCTTTGTTGCACAACTCTCTCTTGGTGTGGATGAAGCCAATTTTTTGGTGCTCCTTCTTTTGTCATATATTTAAACTTAAACTTAATAAATGATAACACATCTTAAATCTTTATGCAATACCGTGTATTATATCAAAAATTTGCTATTGCATAAACTCTAAACTATTCACAACGTTCCAACACAACATTCCAACATTCTTGCGAATGTTGGAATGTTTTTTCTGAGATGTTTTTAGTGATTAGTATACTTATTTATATATAAGTAGTTTTGTAACGCAGATGAACAAGTTCTGTTCTGGTGCCTTTATTTTACCAAGCTCGGACTCATTTTCAAAATCAATTGCATTAAACAATAAGGAACGCACTCTGTGCGTGCTGTCCATTGCGTGCGCCTGAGGGCGCACGCCCTCCACGGCGAGAGTCTGTGGTAATTCTGCACCAACTCTCCGCTAGGAGAGTTTAGTGGTAACTTCCGCAACAATACCGCACTACTCTCGCCTCGCAAGCTCGGCGAGCCACAAAAACAAAATTTGCCTTTTCCTTTTTCAAAAAAAATTGGGGGGCGA
>DCXN01000031.1 GCA_002327685.1 Patescibacteria group bacterium UBA2135 | reverse complement strand
TTGCTGTAAAACTTTGACATCTTTTCGTGGTTTTAGTAATGTTTGAATAGACTTCGTAGAGGAAAGTGATCGTACAATGTCAAATAAAAAGTTCATTTCTCCGCATCGCGGCATCGTGTCACCATTGGATTTAAGCTCTGCCTTTTGGTTTGAAGATACTGATGAAGCTGCTAAATGGTTTGCAGATCCAACAGCAGACGAGTATGGCTATGTACGCATGGGCAATCCCACAGTTACACGTCTTGAAAAATCTCTTGCCAATATGGAAGAGGGGGCTGAGCTAGGTTCGGTATGGTCTGAGAATTCTGGCCTTACCGCAGTCATGCATCTTTTAATTGGCTGTCTCGCTAATCGCCCTTTCGACAGACGTCGAGTTGTTACCACTTCTAACTTGTATGGTGGCACTGTCCACCAGTTTCATCTTTGGGCTGATAAGTTTGGCTTCGATATTGTTTTTGTGGAGAATCCATTTGATCTCTCTGCGTGGGAAGATGAAATTAATGAAAGGACCGCCCTTGTTTTTGCTGAATCCCCATCAAATCCAGGCGGTGGTGTGGTAGACATCGAGCCGTTGGCAGAAATTGCTCACAAAGTTGGTGCATGGCTTGCTGTTGACAACACGCTTGCCGGTCCAATTCAAAAACCACTTATATGGGGTGCGGACGTTGTGCTTTATTCAAGTACAAAGTCGCTTAATGGTCTTTCGATTGGAATGGGTGGAGTTATTATTGGTTCTCCGAAGTTTGTAGAAGAGATGGAAGGACCTTTAAACGAATGGCATTCTGGGATAGGCACAATCATGGGTCCTGTTCCGGCATTTTTTACAAACCTTTCTGTTGATGAGGATGTGGAAGAAATAATGTGGCGTTTTTCAGCCAATGCTCTTGAGGTCTCTCATTTTCTTTCAGAACAGGGTCTTAAGGTTCATTATCCGCTTCTTCCCGAATCACCGTATTACGTGTTGGCGCAGAAGTATATGCCTGAGGGTGCCGGTGGTGTACTCTCGTTTGAAATGCAAAGCTATGAGGATGCAAAAAGGATTACAGAAACACTGCCGGATAGGGAGCGAACATTTCTTGCTCCGCATCTAGGAGATCGGCGTTACAATTTGATAATACATCCTGCTTCGACTACTCACAGCAAACTTTCAGAAAACGAATTGCGAGCAGCGAATATCACACCGGAACTTGTTCGCCTGTCGGTTGCGGCGGGTCGTCGTCGGAATAATGCGTTCATAGATAGGTTTGCGCAAGTGCTTAATCAACTATGATATTTTAAAAGCCAGCAGAAATGCTGGTTTTTCTTTTCTTGTTATATATTTAGAACTTATACGCTTGAGTATAGTTCAAGAAAGCGAGGAGCAGAAATGTGAGCTGTACGTATTAGTACAGTGAACGTTTCTGCGACGAAGCTGACGATGAAATATGCCAAGTGCATAAGTCCTAATATTTATGCTATTGTATAGGCATTAAGCGGGGCATGGTGTAACGGCTAACATTCTCGGTTTGGGACCGAGCGATTCCGAGTTCGAATCTCGGTGCCCCGAACGAAGCGAAGCGGAGTGAGGGCAAGCAAGGCAACTGCTTGCCTTGCGTCCGGATTCGAAAGGCGGAGCCATGTTGAATGAACGGAGTGAATGAGACAGGCGAGCCCGGGGAGGAAGCGCTTAGTGAATATGAGTGCGTAGCACGAAATATGAACTTAGCGACTTGACCCCGAATCTCGGTGCCCCGAACGAAGCGAAACCAAGAAACCCCGCAGAAGCACTCTGCGGGGTTTCTTGGTGAATAACGAAATGGTGTATAATGCTAAACAATGAAACTACTTTCATGGAACGTAAACGGTCTGCGATCTGTGCACAGAAATGAATACTGGGATGATTTTTTAAAAACCAAACCAGATATTTTTTGTCTGCAGGAGACAAAAGCAGAGCCTGATCAATTAGTTCCCGAAGTACGCAATCCCGCGGGCTATTTCTCATATTTTGCGTCTTCAAAGTTGCGAAAAGGGTATAGTGGCGTTGCAATCTATAGCAAAGAAGAGCCGGAAAAAGTTGAATATGGCATGGGCATTAAAAAATTTGATGACGAGGGGAGAATCGTTACGGCATATTTTAAAAAATTTGTACTTTTAAATATATATTTCCCAAATGGTGGTGGGGGACCAGAACGGCTTAAATATAAACTTGATTTTTACGACGCATTTCTTGAGCACATTGAGAAATTGCGCAAAGGGGGACACAAGATTGTTTTTTGTGGAGACGTAAATACTGCTCATGAAGAAATTGACCTCGCGCGCGCGAAAGAGAATGAAAAAAATACTGGATTCCTCCCTGAAGAACGCGCATGGCTAGATGAGGTGGTACGCCTTGGATATATTGATACATTTCGCAATTTACACCCACAAAAAACCGGCGCGTATTCATATTGGGATTTAAAAACCCGAGCGCGAGATAGAAACGTCGGTTGGCGCATAGATTATTTTTTCATAAGCCCGGACTTACAGAGTAAATTAAAAGATGCGTTTATTTTGAATAACATTTTTGGCTCTGACCATTGTCCAATTGGTATTGAGATTGATATTGCCTAGATTAAGAAAGTAAGAAAACAAGAAAAATTCTCTATTAAACAATTCGCGCGAATTGTTCAATATAGTTCTGTTGCCAGAAGCCTTTATTGAAACAAAATCTTAAGTATGTTAGTTTAAAAACAATAATTTAATCAATTTACCATGAATTTCCTTAAACCATTTATTGAAACGTTTCTAACGCAAATCGGTGTAAATTCTGCTACTAAAGTATTCAGTAACACGCTTGCTATATATGTTGAAGCGGTTATTGCATTTGTCGCGCTTCTTGTTGTTTTCAAAATTTTTCAGTGGCTTATTTTGCGTAACCTATTTCGCATTGCCAAAAAAACGAAAACGGACATTGATGATACGCTGATTGAAATTGTAAAAAGTTTACGTCCGCCATTTTATTCATTCCTCGCATTCTATTTTGCAGTAAAGATATTAAAGTTATCTTCTTTCACGCAGGGCGTTATAGAAACAATCCTTATTGTTTGGATTGTCTATCAGGTTGTCGTTGCGCTTCAAATTCTTATTAATTTTATTCTTACGAAACGTTTTGCCGGAGATGAGGATCCAACTACGCGGTCTGCTATCTCTGCGTTGGGAACAATTGGGAAAATGGCATTGTGGGCAATTGGAATCCTAATGATACTTTCTAATTTAGGTATTAATATCACTTCACTTGTTGCGGGGCTAGGTATCGGTGGTATTGCAATTGCATTTGCGTTACAGAATATTTTGAGCGACCTCTTTTCTTCATTTGCAATCTATTTTGACAAACCATTCCGTGTTGGTGACTTCATCATTGTTGGTGACAAGATGGGCACGGTTGAAAAAATTGGCATTAAAACAACACGACTCAAAGCGCTTCAAGGAGAGGAGCTTATTATTTCAAACCAAGAACTTACTTCGGCGCGCGTGCAGAATTTCAAACACATGGAGGAGCGGCGTGTATCGTTTTCGTTTGGTGTTGCATACGAAACGTCAAATGAAAAATTAGAGCGTATCCCTGACATGGTGCGGGATATATTCAACGAACATAAAGATATAGCGCGGCTTGACCGTGCACATCTCAAAGAATTTGGCGATTTTTCTCTTAATTTTGATGTGGTGTATTATGTGCTTTCAAGTGAATATGCGGTATATATGGATACGCAACAAGCAATTAATTTAAAACTCAAAGAACAATTTGAAAAAGAAAACATTATCTTTGCATACCCAACCCAGACGATCTATATGGCGAAGTCCTGAGCTTGTTGAAGGGCGAAGGGATAGAGTTAGGCTTTAGGCGTCAGGCTCTAGGTATTAGGTAAAAATAATTCAATTAAGTACTGAAAGCCGCTGGCGATAGCCGGCGGCTTTCAGTACATGCTAATTTGCCCCTATTTTACAACGTATTTTAGAAATCATGGGGAGAAAGTTAAAAATGCTTGATAAAATATCTCTAGGTGGTACATTGTGAATGCCCGCTACAGGCACGCCAGTCCCCCGATCCCTCACGTTTCAATTGCAGTCGTGATATCGGGGGCTTTCTTTTGTCTATTTCCCCTCAAGTACGTCAGTCAAAATCTGTGTCAGTTGCGGGGCGATTGTGCTGTTGAATTCAGCACTTTTTTGTTTTAAGTTACCCGAAAGGAAAGTTTCAAGCCCTTCACCAGTATTTTCCTGCATGCTCTGATTAACGTGTCGTAGGGAAATTGCCCGCAAATCTCGCTCGTCTGTCGTTCCTCCAAGGATGCTTGTTGCCAAAAGCCCTACGAGTTTCCCGGTTTTCAAACTAAATACTCCGCCACCAGATGCTCCCTCCTGCGCGATAATTGTGCCACCGACGGAAAATGCATCTTCTGTGTGAGGGATAATTTCTCTAAATGTATACAGTCGCACGATACGAGCTATACTTGAAGATATCCATAAGTTTTTCGTAACATCAATTCCACCAAGAAAACCTGCGGGATAGCTGGCGATGAGTACCGGGTCATCTACATTAATATCTCTTGCGCTGACATCAAAAGAGGTCGCAGGTATGGTTTCAGGAAGCGTTGTTCCAGTCCGTGTTGGCGCGATGATATAAAGCAAGGCGTAATCGTCCTCACCAGTTCCTTTCGGTTTTTGTGATTTAAGATTTAATGCATTTTTCTCTATCCAAGTGGGCGGCATATACAGGAGTTTTGCTTTGTAGAGCGGTTTTGCTGGGCTTTCACCGCGGATAACACAGTTTAAAAAATCTTTAATACCGTAATCCTTGAGCAGGAGATACTGGGCAACGTGCGCATTGGTTAAAATAACACCCTTTTCATCAATGATAACCCCGCTTCCTGTGATGGGCTCAAGCATCCCGCTTGTTTTGGTAAGACAAAACATATTTACAACCACCTCTCGAGCAGATTCATTGAGTTGCGCTTGTGGTATTAGCGTTTCTTCTGGCGCGGAGAGTTGTTTAATTGCTTCTGCGATACGTTCGTTCGCCAAGGAGACCGGATTTGCGGGAGACGGCTCTGGTATTGCCTTAACTGTTTTAGGTACTGTTTCATTTTTTACCTTCTCTGGTTTCGCGTCAGCTTGTGCACTGCTACTCACTTGTGACTCTGACACATAATGTTCGTCTGTCTCGTCTATTATGGCTGGTGTATTTGTTCCGGATGAAAAAGTATCTGCAGGCATTTGCGGTGCAATGTATGTATTAAAAATTACACTAAAAAATGCCACGACCCATATGCCGCCAAGCGCAATATTTTGGAAAAAAGAGATTGTGAGTTGTGATAATGCGTCAAACATAACATTAGGCTTTAGGAAATTAGGCTTTAGGCTTTAGGAATTTTATTATTTTTTCCTAACGCCTAGTGCCTAAAGCCTAGCGCCTAGTTATTCCATTATACCCTAAACGCGGAAATATCCTTGTATTTCAAGGTAAATCAACACATATCCACACGAGTCTATTTACCGATTGATCCCGTACGAAGTCGCGAACGCTCTGGCTTTGTTATCCACAACTCTAAAAATACCTGAATAAGCAAAATACCCTTAATATTAAGGTCTAAAATCTAATGTTCGCGTTCTACTTCGTACGGGATTGACAAACGCTTTGCGATGTATATACTGACTTAGATATAACGTGAAAACACGTTATTCTTGTTTCCGGACACAAGCTGGAAATATAAGGGTCTAGATTCATTTATTAGTAAAATACAGTTTTTGTTTTCAGTTTTTCATATGAAAACAAAACTAAAATTACTATGGTTTTTGACGAAGAAACACAAGTGCAAGGAGAAGAGAGTACTACTCCTGCTGAAGGAGGTGTTGCTCCTGATGCTGCTACTACTCCTGAAGTTCCTGCGACTGAAGGAGGAGGAGAAGGTGCGCCTGCTACTGAATAGCATCGCATTTCTCTAACTTTTAAACACAAAACCCTTCGCCTCAGGCGGAGGGTTTTGTGTTTAATCTTGAATTCGGAAGAAAGAGACGTTATAGTTTAAAAGTAAGCGGGATTGGTGTAATGGTAACACTTCAGTTTTCCAAACTGACACCGGGAGTTCGATTCTCCCATCCCGCACCAAAATCAAACTTTCGGATTTTTTCCCGATTGATTCGGCGGCGCGTTGCGCCGCAAAGTAGGCATGCAAAGGGTTTCCGCGCGCTTCGCGCGCGGCCAAACGAAGGTTCGAGCCAAAGATTTCTTTGGCTATGACCTTTTTGTGGGAAAGGTCATCATCCATTGCGATTTTGACGAGGTTTGAAGCGACTTTTATCCAATTTTGGAACGGTTCGAGCCAATCATTCTGCTTTTGCTCAAGTTTCAATATTTGTTCTTCCAGCGACTTCTTTTCAGAAAGAAGTTTTGCTTTTTTCTTGCGATACACTTCTCGCTCAATGTCCTGCTCCAAATAGCCGTCAAGAAGTCGCTGAAGTTTAACATTGATATTTTTAATTTTTCCATTTACTTCTTGAGCAAAAGCAGAAACGGATTGGGCGGATTTCTCTTTGTCCGCTTCTGCCATTTTCAATAACTTATCCGCCCAATCCGTACGCAAAGAAACTTTTTGCATTTTGGATGATAACTGCCGATTTAATTCTTCCTCTCGCACATAGGGTTGTGAGCATTTTTGCTTGCTCTTTTTTGTACAGCGATAATATACATGACCCTTTTGCTTTTCGGCAGTTATCATCATTCCGCATTCGGCGCAAGAGATGAGGCCGCAGAACGCTTGCGGTTCATTTTTCTGTTTGTGTCTTGGTCGTCCTCTTTTTTGCAAAACTTCTTGCGCCGTATCAAAAAGTTTCTTTGTGATGATTGGCTCGTAATTGCCTTCGTGTATTTCGCCAGCGTAGCGAAATAATCCAGTGTAAAAAGGGTTGGAGAGGATAAAAGTCGCCCTCGTCTTGTGGATTTTCTTTCCGCCGCGGGATTTTATCTCGCGGTGCGCCAAAAAGTCGCAGATGTCCTCCAGCCGAGAATTTCCTTTTGCGTACAATTCGAACGCTTGGCGAATAATCCGAGCTTTCTTTTTGTCCACCATGATTGATTTTGCCCGAACATCATTTATGTAGCCGATAGGCGCAACGCTCGGATATTCACCGCGTCTAACTTTTTGGCGCAAACCACGCTTCGTGTTTTCGGAAAGAGAATCCACATAGTATTTGCTTTGCCCAAATGCAATATTGAGCATGAACTTTCCTTGCGGCGTTGATTCAAACCAAAACTGCGGAAACTTCAACGCCGCAATACGCCCGCAATCAATGAGGTAGATAATTTTTCCGCCATCCACAGAATTGCGCGCCAATCTATCGGGGTGCCAAGACAAAATCCCCGTGGCCTCACCACTCTCAATTTTTTTCAACATCTCACCAAATATCGGCCTGCCGGGGATTTTGGCTGATTGTTTTTCAATAAAAGTATCAATGACATTCAAACTCTCTTGTTTGGCAAAGGCGCGCAATTCTGCGATCTGATCTTCAATAGACCGCACTTGCTTATCTTCCACATCAGTGGACTTGCGGGCGTATATGAAATATTTTGTTTGATTGTTCATGCTCATATATTTTCGTTAGTTAATAATTGGGCAAAGCAAATACTTAAAATCGCAAGGGATGTCGAACCTCCGTTTGGCCGCGCGCGAAGCGCGCGGAAACCCTTTGCCTGCCTACTTTGCGGCGCAACGCGCCGCCGAATCAATCGGGAAAAAATCCGAAAGTTTGATTTTGGTGGAATTATACGACTTCGCTCGAACATTTTTTGAGCGGAACGCCTGACGCACGCGCGGAGCGCGTGGAAACTCGGAACTGAATCGTACGCTCCGATTGCGTGGTGATTCCGCGCCTCGGGCGCACTCGTACCTCGCGCGCCGCACAACCAACATTTCCTTGCCTTTCAAAAAAACGGCGGGGGGTGCAGGGGGGAGCCGCAAAAAATTGAAAGGAAATGTTGGTTTTGCTTCCGCCGCTTC
>DCXN01000030.1:48530-53463 GCA_002327685.1 Patescibacteria group bacterium UBA2135 | reverse complement strand
TAAAATATCGTCTGATTTTACTGTGAGTACCTCCCGAAGAGTATGAGCCGCACCGTATCCTTCAAGCGCCCAGACTTCCATTTCTCCAAATCGCTGACCACCACCTTGCGCCTTTCCACCAAGCGGCTGTTGATGGATGAGTGAATACGGGCCAATAGAGCGCATGTGAATTTTATCCTCTACCATATGATGGAGCTTCATAATGTACATGTATCCGACAGCAATTTCTTGCTCAAATGATTCACCAGTCCTTCCATCATACAGCTTCATTTTACCGCTCTCATTAAAACCAGCTTTTTTAAGTTCGCCTTTTATCTCTTCTTCGGTGGCGCCAAGAAAAGATGGCGTAATTGCTTGATATCCTAAAGTATGCGCCGCAAGCCCCAAGTGAAGTTCAAGAACTTGCCCAAGATTCATTCGCGATGGAACACCAAGCGGCGTTAAAATGACATCAACAGGTGTCCCGTCAGCCATATACGGCATTTCTTCCGCGGGAAGAATTTTCGAAATCACACCCTTGTTCCCGTGCCGTCCAGCAAGCTTATCACCGACAGTTATAGTACGCAATTGGGCAACCTCAACATGAATGCGTTTTATAGCGCCGGACTCAAGTTCATCACCGTGTTCGCGAGAAAAAACTTTGACACCCACCACACGCCCCTGCTTTCCGTGTTCCATTCGCTTTGATGTGTCTTTAACGTCTCGCGCTTTATCTCCAAAAATAGAACGAAGAAGACGTTCTTCTGGTGTTAGCTCTGCTTCCCCTTTTGGTGTAATTTTCCCAACCAAAATATCATTCGGTCCAACCTCTGCGCCGACCATTACGATGCCATCTTCATCTAAGTTTTTCAATTTCGCTTCTCCAACATTTGGAATATCATGAGTAGTAACCTCGGGACCAAGTTTTGTGTCACGTACATTGACTTCAAACTCATCAACATACAAGGATGTGAGGACATGGTCACGAACCAATCGTTCGGAAATAATAATCGCGTCTTCATAGTTTGATCCGCCCCATGACATAAATGCCACCAATACACTTTGACCGAGTGCAAGTTCTCCATCAACAGTAGAAGCATTGTCAGCTAAAATATCTCCTTCCTTCACCTTTTGCCCAGTATCAACAATCGGCCGCTGTCTGAATGCTGTTACTTCATTTGTTTTCACAAAATTTACCAGACGATGCTCTGTAGTTTTGCCTTTTTTGTTCTTTATAGCAATTGTATTTCCATCAGCTTTTGTTATTACTCCATCTTCTTCCGCGACAATAAGTCTTCCAGAATCTTGCGCGGCTTTTCCTTCTATTCCAGTTGCGACACGCGGCAAGTCTGGAATAAGACACGGTACTGCCTGCTTTTGCATGTTTGAACCCATTAGCGCACGGTTTGCATCGTCGTGTTCAAGGAACGGAATCAAAGATGTAGCTACTGAAAATGGCTGATTTGACGCAATGTCAATAAAATGCACATCATTTTTTTTCGTCATTCCTACGTTACTACGCTTTCCTTTTGTTCTAACTTCTATAAATTCCTCATCAAAGAGACCGCTTTCTGTATTATACGGGACAGCGGCGTGCGCAATATTATATTGTTCTTCCTCAAGCGCATTGAGGTATATAATTTTCTTGGTTACCTTACCTTTTTCTACTTGGAGATATGGAGTTTCAATAATGCCAAATTCATTTACGCGTGCATACATAGAGAGGCGTAGAATAAGTCCGATACTCTGCCCTTCAGGTGTATGAATTGGACAGACACGGCCATAGTGAGATGGATGTACGTCTCTCACCTCAAAGCCTGCACGCTCTCTGGTAAGTCCTCCGGGTCCAAGCGCGGAAAGTGTTCTAAGATGCTCAAGTTCGTCAAGCATATTTTTCTGATTCATGTATTGCGTAAGTTGATGCGTATTGAAAAATTCTTTAATGCTTGCCTGTAGTGGTCGCGGATTAATAAGTTGAACAGGTAACATAGTTTCAGGATCAGTTGTTGACATACGATCTTGGATATTTCGCTTCATGCGTGAAAGTCCAATTCTGAGTCTCTGACCAAGCATCTCTCCCATAAATCTAACTCGGCGAACACCAAGGTGATCAATGTCGTCGCCCTGGGCATCCGGCGTGTGGTTGAGTGTAATAATATGAGAGACAATGGCCACTAAATCAGATGAGGAAATAGTTTTCTCTTCCATCTCTTTTTCTCCCATACCTTTATTAAACATTTTATTAAACCTATACCGTCCAACTGGAGATAGGTCGTATCTTTCGGAACCAAAAAGCGCGTTGATAAAATCTTTTGCATTTTCAGCAGAAGCAAGTGTGCCATCACGAAGTCGTTTGTAAATTTCAACGTATGATTCCTCAAGAGTATGCGCGGTATCTTTTTCAATTGATGTTTGAATGTATGAAGCCGCGTGTTCGTTGTCTTTGAAAAGATTGAGGAGTTCTTCGTTTGTGTTCAATTGACCAAACACCCGCAATAGTGATGTAACTGCTATTTTCCGTTTTTTATCAATACGGACATATATTGCCCCATCCGCTTCTGACTCAATTTCAATCCATGCGCCACGCGAAGGTATAATTTTTGCGCCAAAATATGTTTTTCCGCGCAACTTCTGTTCACTGAAGAAGACACCGAAGGAACGAGCAAGTTGAGAAACAACAACACGCTCATTACCATTTATCACAAATGTTCCATGCGGCGTCATAATAGGAAAATCCGCAAGAAATATTTCCTGTTCTTTTTCTTTTCCAAGTGTTTTATTTTTTAACCTGACAGTAACACGCAGAGGCGCTTGAAGTGTCAGTTTGTTTTCCTTTGCATGAAATTCATCAAAAGGCACTTCTGCTAGTTCAAAACTTACAAATTCCAAATCAAATTTTTTGCCGGTATAATCGGAGATAGGAGAAAATTCTTTAAATAATTCTTCCAGGTCATCAGTAATTAACTTCTTATAAGAAAGTAGCTGGGGTTCAACTAAATTAGGTGGAGGAAGTATAGATTTTTTGTATTTAGAAAAATATTTTTTCTGCATAATATATTTTTAAGGAGTGAAGCGACTATAAAAATAATTACCCTGTTAAATAAATTTTTCTTTGAAAAATTTAAAATTTGCTTAGCAAATTTTATTTAACAGGGTTTAATGAATCATAGTCGCTCCACCAAGCCTAGCTTGGCTCCGCTCCTTGATTCATTAAAAAAAGCCCTATTTCTGATAAGGGATAAAATAAATTAAGATATTAATTTATATGTAGAGAAAAAAACACGCCAATAACGTGGTGCATATATGCACTGTCTTTAAGAGCTTGTCTGAAAACCTGCTTTCGAGGCAAAATGTTCAGATTCCGAGCGAGGCGAAGGGAAAAATTTTGAAGAATACCGAGGTATTTTGAAAAATTTTTCCCGAGTCGTAGCCGAAATCTGGACATTTTGAGCCGGAATTGAGGTTTTTAGACATGCTCTAGAAACCTTTGCAAAACAAGCCCGATTTTACTGTTTTGCGAAGAGTGGCTACTGTGGAATAACATCCGCAACTCAATCTACCCATCAATTAAAGCCATTATATAGGATAGGTATTCTTTGTCAAGGACCTCACTTGTGTTTGTGGATAACTCAATGAAACTATGCAAAGTGGGGTCTGACCCCACTTTGCATTTTCTTTTTCAAATTATTGAGTAAATGAGATTAAAAAATGCCGCTGGGCGAGCCAGCGGCATGAAAATGTAAGGTTGTTCATAATTGGATGACAAGTTTCACGCCACAGAAAGGACAAAATGTGATCGGTACGGCAAATTCGTCATTTGTCACCATTACCATTTCTTCAGATTGATAAATAATCTTGATACCCAAAGAAGGAAAATAGAGATTAGGATGCTTTTCCTGGAAGGCTCTATGAGTATTCTGAGAATTTACGATTCTCAAAGCGTCACATGAATGTTCGGTCACGGCGAATCTCCTTTTTTAAGAACAGTTGGTACTAATCAATACTAGGTTTAAAATAGCATACTATCCGATATTTGTAAAGCCCTGATACAATACTAAATCTACACAGTTCTGATAAGAGCTATTTTTTCCTACTTGTTTTTTCTTTTTTGCTCACGCCACGCCTCTATTTTTTTATGATCTCCTGAAAGCAACACTTTCGGCACGCGATATTTTTTTTTCTTATAAACGAATATTTCCGGTCGAGTGTAATGTGGATATTCCAAACCTTTTGCAGTCGCCTCTTTTTTTAACAAGAGATTAAAGTGTGATTCCTCCTGCAATGATTCCAATTTAATAACGCCTGGTATAAGACGCGCTACTGCTGAAGTCAACACCATTGAAGCAACTTCTCCGTCTGTTAACACATATGGACCAATAGAAATCTCTTCTGCTTGCAGGGCAGTTTTCACTCGCTCATCAACTCCTTCATACCGTCCTGAAATAAAAATAAAATGTTTATAGTTCTTTGACCAACGATACGCTATTTTTTGATCAAATTGTTTGCCTTTTGCTGAAAGTAATATGACTTTTGACTTTTTGCTTTTTATTTTTGACTTTATGGTGCTTACTGCACGCAAAATGGGTTCTGCCATCAAGACCATTCCTGCCCCACCGCCATATGGTTTATCGTCGGTTATCTTGTGCTTGCCACGCGTAAAATCCCGTAAATTATATACTTTGATTTTAATTTTTTTCTTATCAGCAGCGCGTTTCAGCATAGACTGCTCAAAATATGAAAAGCTGTCTGGGAAAAGTGTAATGATGTGAAATGTTGTCATTGAATTAAGAATAAGGAATAAGGAATTATGAATCAGGCAAACAAAATCATACGATATATCGTATGATTTTGTTACATGTTTAAAATTTATTTTGTTTAGATATTAAAATTTGGAATTTGTTTGTAATTTGTTGCTTGAAATTTGTTATTTGCTCTAATAAAAACAAAAACTCCT
>DCXN01000030.1:44572-48185 GCA_002327685.1 Patescibacteria group bacterium UBA2135 | reverse complement strand
AGGAGTTTTTGTTTTTATTAGAGCTTAAGGTCTTCCATCGCTTTATCAACATCTTCGGAAGCACCTGCTCGTTTGCCGCCTTCCGGTTCATTGATTTTCAAATTTACCCGCGCACTGTTTCTAAGACCAACCACTCGCAACAGGGTACGGATAGCTTTCGCGGTTGCACCGCTTCGGCCAATAATCGTTCCCATGTCTGTCGCATCTACGTCAAGTGTTAAGAGGACTCCCATTTCGTCGACTTCCCTATTAACATTTACCGCGTTTGGGTTGGAAACCAATGCTTTTACGACTATCTCAAGAAATTCTTGATCTTTATCTTTTGTTGCCATTGATGAATACTTTTGAAAAGCTTGTAATCACGCCATACAGAAACCGACCTTGTGTGAACATTCTGCGGGTTTATATATACTATTATATTCAAATTTTATGATTTGTCAAGGCTTTTTGGGTGGCTCTTTGTCGCTATTTTTTTCAGTTTTTTCTGTATCTTGTTTATCACTATCTTCCGTTTTTTCGTCAGGTTTCTTTTTCATGCCTTCCTCGTCAACTTCTTTTTGCGTTTCAATGGGTTCTTCTTTCTTGTCCGCCGTAGCCTCTAGCGAAGGAGGGGCTTCGCCCGCCGGCTTGTCCGCCACAGCTTTAGCGTCGGCGGGAGCCTCTGGCGAAGTCTGGGTCTCGTCTTTCTTTATTTCCTGCGACACCTCGACATCTTCCTTTTTCTCCTCACCACCCTTCTTTTTACTTGAAACATCAATTTTTTCTCCCTTGATAATATCATGGCGAATTAAAAGATTGTGTACTGTGTCCGACGTCTGCGCGCCTTTTGAAATCCAGTGTAAAATACGATCCTGTTTCAGTGCTGTCGGTTCTTTCCCTCTTCCTCTGGGATCATGCGAACCAAGCACTTCCAAAAAGTTACCGCTTTTGGGGCCGCTTCGCGAATCAGTAAGCACAACACGAAATGTGGGCTCTCGTTTTCTACCGAATCGTTGTAATCTAATTTTTAGCATATATGAAAGGTATACTACCAAAGCCACTCGAGAAGGTCAATTGAGGGTACACTATATAATCTAGTATGTTTCAAGGAGTTTAACTAGAAACCGAATCGGAGCACCGGCGGATCCTTTTGCTAGATAATCGCCAGGTGCGGCTGTCATGCGAGGCGCCATGTCAATGTGCGCCCATGGATACATCTGTTTTGAGGGATCTTTTTGGTCTTTCACGAATTGATACAAAAACATACTACTGCTTATAACTCCCGCATAACGAGAGTTGCTTGTCGGAATATTAGAGACATCACCAAAGTTTCCCCTTACGCTCTCTTCATACTCGTCCCAAAGTGGGAACTGCCACATGTAATCACCGGACTCTTCCCCTAAACGAGGAAAGAGATTTTCTAATTTCTTATCTTTAGTGAGAAATGCGCAAGCGTGCTGTCCAAGCGCGACAAGCGCCGCGCCAGTCAATGTCGCCACATCTACCACCAACCTAGGCTTATATTTCTTCGCATACGTAAGTGCGTCAGCGAGTATCACACGCCCTTCCGCATCAGTATTCAACACTTCAATTGTTTTGCCGGACATTGATTTTAAAATATCCCCCGGTCGATAACTGGCACCCGATGGCATATTTTCAACCGCAGGAACTAACCCCACGATATTTTTCTTGAGTTTTAGTTTTGCCGCGGCAATAACTGTATGAATCACCGCCGCGCCACCGGACATATCCATATGCATGTCGGAAATTCCCTGCTCGGGTTTTAAATTTAAACCTCCAGTGTCAAATGTAACCCCTTTACCAACAAGTACAATCGGCTCTTCCTGACCACCGCCTTTATATTCAAGAATGATAAATTTTGGCTCTTCTTCAGAACCTTTCGCAACACCAAGCACCGCGCCCATTTTCAATTTCTGCATCTCTTTTTTTCCTAATATAGACACTTTGATTCCTGTCCCTGTCGCGGCACTTTTTGCTTTATTCGCAAGAAGTGTCGGGGTCATGTCACCCCCCGGTGTATTTGAGAGCGTACGCGATTTATTTACCTCTTCGCCAATAACGCGTCCTCGCTCAATTCCTTTTTTAAAATCTGCGCTCACAGTTCCTTCTATAATCACTTCTTGTATCTCATTCCACCCCTCCTTTGGGCGCGCTTTAAATTTCCTGAATTCAAAGTTTGCCATTTCAAAATTCTCCGCAATGATAGAGCCGAGTTCAAAAGGTGAGAGTCCTTTCGGTGCCGGAAGATCAGAAAGCGCAAAAGTGATTTTTTGTATCTTATGCTGTTTTGCGCATATTATAAGATGACGAAGAAGAGTAATGAATGTCCGCCGAGTAACTTTCTTCTTGCCTATACCAAAAGAAAAAGACTTTTGTCCCTTTTCTTGCACAAACTCTATCTGAACATTTTTTGTAAACAATACGGGCGTAATGTTTTTACTGTTCGCAACGTGTTTTTGCGAAACATTTTTTGTAATTATTCGCATAAAAAAATTATACCACAGTATGTTAAAAAATAAAAGCACTTCGTCTTATAAACTCCTCGACTCGGCAAATGGACTCCTTAAGGTCCGACCTTCTCCCAAAAACTGTGTGGCAAGGTCTGGCCTTGAGGAGGAGCGAAGCGACGGGAGAAGACCAGACCTTACCGCACAGTTTTTTCCTCAAGGCCAGACCTTTTTCCGTCCATTTGCGCTCGCTCTACGTCGTTAATAAAAACGTAAAGTAAAGTGCCCTCCGATTTCCATCGGAGGGCACAATTTAGGGTGGCTCTCTCGAGCCCAGGAGACACGAAAGTCCGTAAGGAACGCCAAACCCTAAGTGCGCTTCTTGAGGGGAGGCGGGAAGACTCAGGGCTCAGAAGCGCATGTTCATACTAACAAAAGCAAAAAAATATGTCAACCCCGTTAGAGAACGCCTTGCCAGAGGCAAGGCTTCAGTCGCCTAGGGGCGACTTTTCTCTAACGGGGCAGGCCCCCGTAGATGTCACACAAAAAACTGTGCAATATTAAATATCACACAGTTGATCCTTACTATATTTTTTGTCTAATTCTTCAAGAACTCATATATCTCCCTCATGTAGGCTTTCAATACGAGATAAGTAAGATAAACGAGTAAAAAACTAAATACTATTCGTAACCAATTACCATCATAGAGGAAATAAAAGAAAAAGCTCACGAATAGACCGAGGAGACAGAAAAAAAGAATTGTTTGACCCGCCTCTTCAGAAATAAATTGTTTAAATGCTTCCAATTCTTTCGCTTCAAGCATGGAACGCTTTCTTTCGAATAAGTTTGTTACGACACCTGTTTTTGGTTGTTCCCACCGATACAACTCTACAATATCATCTAAAAACCGACCAAACGGATAATTTTTCTGTTCCCATATCCACAACGCTATGAGACCATATAAAAATTGAACGAGTGTATACCCTTCCTTCATTTAACATCCTCCTAATTTGCAATTATCATTTCTGTCAAGTAGCATAACAACGCTGGTACGAAAAGTCAAAAACAAAAAAATCGTAGCGGGTGATCGCCTCTGGTGCTGGCGGAAAAACCACTTATACTTATAATAAAAGCACTACGTCTTATATTAACTCCTCGGCTCGGCA
>DCXN01000030.1:10307-44231 GCA_002327685.1 Patescibacteria group bacterium UBA2135 | reverse complement strand
CGCTTCGCTTCACTTTCTCATTGCGCTCACTCTACGTCGTTAATAGACACATGGCAAATCAAAAACAAAAAGAACAAAAAGGCTCATCGCACTATATAGAAAACACGATTTTTATCACGCGCGGCGGTAGTGGGTATGTAGTAGCATCGGAAGATAAGACGATTGAAGATATTAAAATAGAAAATCGCTTTCTCAATACCGCGCTTCATGGAGATTATGTACGAGTATTGCTTCATCCAAAAACAATGGGACAACGACAAGAAGGAGAAGTGGTTACAGTGCTTGCGAGAACAAAAGAAGAGTTTGTTGGAACCGTTCGCAAGAAAAATGGTGTGTGCTTTGTGGATCCACAAGATGCGCGAATGTATGCCGATATTATAATTCCATCCAAAGAACAAAAGGGTGTGTCAGATGGTGATAAAGTGTTGGTGCGAATTGTAAAATGGGAAGATGGTTCGCAAGCGCCAATCGGTACTATAAGAGAAAATCTAGGGAAAAGTGGAGTGCATGAGACGGAGATGCAGGCAATTTTACGAGACCGTGGTTTTATTGAAGATTTCCCCAAAACAGTACTCAATGAGGCGCAAGATATACAACGCCGATACAAGACACTTTTTGAAGAAGAAACACAGCACAGAAAAGACATACGAAATATACCTACATTCACTATTGATCCCGAAGATGCAAAAGATTTTGACGACGCGCTTTCTATACAAAAACTACCTAATGGTAATTATGAGGTTGGCATTCATATCGCCGATGTATCTTTTTTTGTAAAGAGAAAAAGCGCGCTTGATGTTGAGGCGGCTCGACGCAGTACTTCAATATATCTTGTGGACAGGACTGTCCCCATGCTCCCTTCTATACTTTCAAATGATTTATGCAGTTTGAGACCAGATGAGGATCGTCTTACATTTTCTGCAATACTTGAGCTGACAAAAGATGGAATAGTAAAAAAACGATGGTTCGGAAAAACAATTATTCACTCGGATAAACGCTTTACCTATGCTGAAGCGCAAAAAATTATGGAACAAGAAACTGGGGTATTTCACGAAGAGCTTTTTCAGCTCAACAGTTTTGCGAAAAAATTACGTGGTAAGCGTGAAGAAAGAGGAGCACTTGCTTTTGAAAGCGATGAAGTGAAATTTGTGCTGGACGAGAATGGTAAACCTATCAAAATAATCAAAAAAGAAAGACTTGAAACAAATAAATTGATAGAAGAATTTATGATCCTCGCAAATGCTGAGGTTGCGCAGTTTATGTCAGGAACAGACAAAAAAATTAAAGAGTCATTTATTTACCGCGTACATGACTTGCCTAACGAAGACAAGATAAAAGAGCTGGAACGCCTAATGCACGCACTTGGTTATAGCGTGCCAACGCGCAAAAAAGAACTTACATCAAAAGATATTGCAATACTCTTAAAAAAAGTTACGGACGCGCCGCATCAAGAGATGGTGCACATGCTCGCGGTCCGCGCAATGGCAAAAGCGGTATACGCGACAAAAAATATCGGACACTTTGGCTTATCGCTCAAACACTACACACACTTTACTTCTCCCATCAGAAGATACACGGACCTTGTAGTACACCGCCTACTTTTACACTTTCTAAATAGTGGTAAAAAACTCCTTCCGGAAGAACTGCGTGAATATGAAGCACTTTCAAGATATGCTACTCAAATGGAGATTTCGGCAAATGACGCAGAACGTACGTCAATTAAATACAAACAAGCAGAGTACATGTCCGAGTACATTGGACAAACATACGATGGTACAATCACCGGACTGACTGAAAGAGGAATATTTGTCGCTGAAAATGAGACACGAGCCGAAGGAATGGTGCGCCTCGGCAATTTACGTGACGATTATTATGTATTTGACGAGAAAAAATTCAGTATCATAGGGCGCAAAAAGAAGAAAAAATATTCTCTCGGAGACCGCGTCAAAATCAAAGTGAAAAATGTCAATCTTGAAGCACGACAAATTGATTATGTGTTTGTGTAGTAGCCCCCGCACCTCACCAAGTTCGGTACGAAATTTCTAATTCACCTAATTTCTAATTCACCTAATAAGAGCACTGTGTCTCATATTAACTCCTCGGCTCGGCAATCAGAAAAACTCCACTTCGTTTCGTTTTTCAGATTGCGCTCGCTCTACGTCGTTAATAAAAGGTCTAATTCAATAATGTCCAATGTCAAAACGGTTTTTTAGAATTTGGTTATTTGGGTATTTGAAATTTTATTAGAAATTAGGTGAATTAGAAGTTAGAAATTCCCCACACTAAAATAAAAATCAGGTGCTTACCTGATTTTTATTTTGGTGTGGGGCTGTCTATGTCCAGCCTTTCGTCTGTAACGACTCTTTGATTTAAATTTGATGACAGTTATTTTTTTATTCCTTCCATCCCCTTCAAATACCGCTTCTACTTTTGCGCCTGGAACATACGGTGTACCAATTTTTATATCCTTACCGTCACTTATAAGAAGCACTTTATCAAAAGTAATTTTTGCGCCCTCTTTATGTGCGCCAGGAAGTTTTTCTACTTTTACCGTATCGCCAGAAAAAACTTTATACTGCTTGCCTCCCGTCTCAATAATCGCAAACCCACTTTTCTGGGTTGCAGGTGCTTTTTTCGCGGCACTAGTCTTTGAATCAGCTTTTTTTGCTGGAGTTTTTGGGGTTATTTTTTTAGTTGTCGTAGTTTCCATAATCTTCAAATAATACACAAATCTCCTTAGAAATCAAGAGGGTGTATTATTACTCACGCACCCGCAAGGCCCGGTCTTGTAAGTTTTCCACAGGTTGTCCCCATGTAAGGCCGGGCCTTGCGGATTTTTACGGAGTTTTACTCATCATCTTGCATTGGTTTTTCAAGCATTATAGGTTCAATGCCAGCTGTTTTGTCCGCGATGCGGATGACGTCTTTGTCTATTTTTTTAAGTTCTTTGTGCGCAGTGTTGTAATGCGATACTGTTGTACCAAGTGAAATGCCGAGTTTTTTCATAAATGTTTCATAATTACCGATGTGGCGCCCTAATTCCCCTACTCGCTTTATAATTTCAGTCGCCTGTTCTTCAATCTCAAGTGAGCGTAGCCCTTGGAGTACAGTCTGTAAATATGCGAGAAATGATGTTGGCGAGACAATAATTACTTTCTTCTGCTGAAACGCATATTCAATAAGATCACGAGTTGATGTCTTGACTGCTCCAACTTGATTGATGAGTAAGTCGTAAAAAATCGCTTCAGACGGAATGAACATAAACGCAAAATCCATCGTCCCTTCTTTGGAACGAATATATTTTGCTGTCTCATCAATTCTGTTTTTTAAATCCTGCTTAAAAACTTTTTCCAGCCGCTGACGTTCTGTTTCATCGCGTGTTTCCAGAATTTTATTGTAATTTTCAAGTGAAAACTTTGAATCAATCGGCAATATCTTTTTCTTATCAAGAAAAATTACCGCATCAACAATGTCACCCCCTTCAAATGCATACTGCATCTGGAATTGCCCAGGTGGCAAAACATTCTTAAGTACAGTCTCCAAATAATACTCCCCCAGCACACCACGCTGTTTTGGATTTTTTAAAACATCCTGGAGCGATTGCAGTTGATCGGCAAAATTAACTACCTGCTTGTTGGTTTCATCAAGTTTGGTAAGTCGCTCGGTAACATCACGAATAATTTTTGCCGATTCACTATACTGCTTATTCATTGACTCGTGTATTTGTTTCTGTGATTCTCCTAATCGTTCGTTAACAGTATTGGTTAGTTTATTTAATTGATCTTGAATTAAAAGAAAACTGTTAGCATCTTCTGTTTTCTCGCCTCTTCTACGAAGAAAAAACCAGGCAAATATGCCGCCGATAATAATCCCAAGAAATATAAAGATGAAAGAAATAATGTCCATAGAATATATCGGAAGAACGGGAACTACTACACTAAACATTCTAGGCACCGTGAAAACATTACTGCAAGGAATATTCCGTACAACAACAATAACACAAAACCTTCTTTTCGGTTAATGCGGCCACGAGTGTAAACAAAGAAATGAAATAGCAAGAACGACACGACTAGAAATATGGAAATAAGAATTAAATTAAAAGAGAAGCTGACGGCAATGGGATGTATTATAGAAACCACACCGACGACTGCCGCCGCATTAAATGCGACCGAGCCGATTGCATTCCCAAGCATCGCGTTTCCATGCCCTTGGCGTGTCGCGCGTATACCAAAGACAAGCTCGGGTAATGCTGTACCAAGCGCTACAAAAACAATACCGAATAATATAAAATTCGCTTCAAAATACTCCCCTACGATTTGCGTGGCAGACCAAATAAATGCAAAAGCTCCTCCAAGAAGCACCGCTATTGCAAACAAAAAACGGGACATGTGACGCGCAATATGCGAGAGTGAGCGCATTCCATCATGTTCCGTACCGTTCATCTCCTTGTGAAAATATTCTTTATCATTGAAAATCTTCACAAGATACAGTCCGAATATGACTAAAAGCAGTACGCCGTCACCGCGCGAAATTAATCCGTCCACAGCAAGCAAAATAGGTAATATTGCTATAAATGATACAAACCAAAAGTTTTGCGAGGAAATTTTTCCGTCTCCTTTTACCGAGCCAGCAATAACAACCGAGAGTCCTATAACAAGAGATATGTCAACCAAATTCGCTCCCATAATATTACCAAGCGAAAGTGCCGGAATACCTTGTACAGCAGAAAAAATGCCGATAAACAACTCCGGAACAGAGGTTGCAAAAGAGAGCAATAAAAAGGCAGTTATAAATTCGGAAAAATGCAGTGCGCGAGAGATACCGCTAATTGTCCTTGGTAATACACGCCCAGCCCACAGAATGAGTAAAAAAGAGATTATAAAGATAATAGATACGAAAAATCCGTTCATATATTCATTGTACGCTTTTGCGCCTCTTTTTTAAATACGAGGTACTTCGCGCCCTCAACAAACAAAAGATTAAGCACTCCCAAACCGATGAAAAAGATAAGAGTTGTACCGGAAAGTGGAGTGAGAGAAAGTAATGTCTGAAGCGGCGGAAGTAACAGAGCGATAAGCAACATTAGTAGACTGCTCACAAGCGCGAAAACAAGGTAACGATTGGAAAAAATATTAATGCGCCATATTGGTTTATGGAGATTCTTAATGGAAAAGCTAAAGAAAAGAGAGTCCACGGCAAGCGCAATAAACATCATTGTCCTAATTTCCTCAATCGGAATAGAGAGAGAAAGTAATATAAAGTAGAGCGCAACCAAAAAGAAACCCGTAACAAGCGCAATAATAAGAATTAATTTTATGAGATTCGGAGTTAATACTATACCCTTGGAAACACGCGGGTCACGATTCATAATGTCTTTTTCCTTCGGCTCAAATGCAAAAGCGAAATTCATAAATCCTTCTTCAACAATATTAATCCAGAGAATCTGCGCAGGCAAAAGCGGAAGGGGCGCCGCCATTATGAGCGCACTACCAATAACGAAAATTTCACTAAACCCAGTTGAAAGAAGATATGCGACAATTTTTTTGAGATTATCAACAACTCTTCTTCCTTCTTCAATGGCATGCACAATAATGTTAAATCCATCATCAAGGAGCACCAAGTCAGACGCTTCTTTGGCAACATCCGTGCCGCTTCCGAGCGCGATACCTATGTCGGCGCTCCTAAGCGCCGGTGCGTCATTGATCCCGTCACCTGTCATTGCAACAACTTCTCCTTTTGATTTGAGAATTCGCGCAATGCGCAATTTTTGTGCCGGCATGACACGCGCAAATACGTTTACTGTTTTCAATTTTTTATACAACTCCTTATCAGTAAGCTCTTCAACGTCACTGCCAACGAGAGTCGGAATGCCTTTTTGGGTAATACCTACCTCCTCGGCAACAGCATGCGCGGTTTCCTGATAGTCGCCGGTTAGCATTATCACTCGCACTCCAGCGCGGCGCGCCGCGGCAATAGATTCTCTAACACCTGAACGAATGGGGTCTTTTAAAAGAATGAATCCACTGAAAGTAATATTATGCAGGGACACTGTCTTTCCGGCGCCGCCCAGAGGCTCTGCCCGGCGGGTACCAACCTCTTCAGAAATCACATCTTTTGCAATATCTTTATACGCAACAGCAACCATCCGTGCTCCTTTTTTACTTTCTTCTTCTTGAAAAGAAAAAAGTTTTTTGCGTGTGTGCTCGCTTACATGATGAACATGCCCTCCCTCCAGAAATGATGTTGCGGTATTAATAATAACCTCCGGTGCGCCAACAACAATTAATCTGTTTAATTTTGCCTTACCGTGTTTGTGGAGGGAGGCGGCAAACCTGTGTTTAGATTCAAACGGTAAAAAATCAACGCGCGGGTATTCCTGCAGTAAGCTTTCTTGGTACATTCCGTTTTCAAGCCCGGCTGAAACAATTGCTCGTTCAATCGGTCTACCACGCACAATGAACGCGTCTTTATGATTTTTTCTTTGCTCTACAAACGCGTCAGAGACAAGTACCGCTTGAGTAAGCGCCATCTTTTCATCTCCACTTTCGGCAAATTGAAATTCTTTATGAGTCTCTCCATTACCTTCATGTACGCTAGCCAGGCATAATACAGACGCGACTTTCATTTTTGCCTCCGTGAGTGTCCCTGTTTTGTCAGTCAAAATAATTGTGGTACTTCCCAAAGTTTCCGCCGCAAGTAAATTTCTCACCAATCCATTTTTTTTCAATATCGTCTCCATGCCAAGCGCAAGCACTACTGTAACCGCGGCCGGAAGTCCTGCCGGAATCGCGGCAACGGCAACCGCGACTGCAACCAGCAGTAATTGTCCTACAGCACCACCACGCAGAAACCCCACAACAATAAGAAAAACAATAATCAAGACAATTACTGCCGAAAGAAAGTATGCGAGTTTACGTAAGTTGTTTTGAAGCGGAGTGTGTTCTTTCCGAGCATCACGAAGACTTACGGCAACAAGACCAATTTGCGTTCTCTCTCCCGTAGCAGTAACTATTGCTTTGCCGGATCCGGCAGTAATAAACGTCCCCATCCATGCCATATTCTGCTGTTCCGTAAACGTTTTGCTTTTTTGGGGAGCAACGTGTGGATCTTTCAAGACATCAACCCACTCACCAGTAAGCGCAGATTCATTTACAAAAAGACCCGTAGATGAGACAAGGCGGCAATCAGCGGGTACAGCATTTCCTGCCTCAAGAAATATAATATCGCCAACGACAAGTTCACCGGCAGATATTTTTGCTTTTTTGCCATCCCGTAGCACAAAAGCGCTTTTTTGTTGTGACTCTTTAAGTTTTCCAAATGCACGTGATGTTCTTCCTTCCTGAAACATTCCGACAGATATATTTATGAGAAGCGCAAGAAAAATAACTATCGTATCAAGATACTCACCCAAGAAAAGAGTTGCTATTCCGGCGGCAAACAGAATAAGCGCAAGCGGATTTTTGAATTGACGTACAATCAAACGGAGAACGTAATGATTGACACTATCCTCAAAAATATTTTTTCCATATTGAGCAAGGCGTTTTTTTACCTCCTCTTGTGGAAGACCTTCTAGGAGATCAACCGAAAAACGCCGCGCAACTTCTTTGGACGTATATTTGTGCCATGGTATATCTTTTTTCATCCCGTACACAATTATTAAATCGGCATAAAAAATAAAGGCGGTTTAGAACAGGCTTTCTGACATGCTCTAGTTACACACCATTACGTTCCAGCCGCTCTTGCGCTTTCTGTTCTTCTCGTTGCACTTTCTCTTCTTCGTCTTGTACTTGCTCTTCTTTTATCTTTTGTTCTTCAACCTTCTGTAATCCCGGGAAACCAAACAACACAAAAATAATTGTGCTTGCGACCACGATACCCAGAAAATTAATGAGAAAAAGGGTGAAAGAGCCACTAAAAAGACTTCTTGAAAGAAGAGAAGCGGCAATACCAGAAACAGCAAGCGGTGGAATGAGCGCGACGGTCACCGCAATACCCGGAAGCATTGAGGACGCATTTTCCTTTACCCATGCAAATGCGGCAATAATACCTGAGGCAAATGCTGTTAAGAAAAAGATAAGATTCAAGTCGCTTGCCAACTCCATCTGTGCCGTAATTTCTTCACTGCCCAAGAGAAATGTCGTAATAAAAGAAATTAGAAAAACAATAAGAACAGATTTTCCAATGATAATTAACGCACGCTTGATGGCCTTTGCGCTTGATGTGGCAATGCCCATGCCAAGCGAGAGTATCGGAAAGAGAAGCGGCGCAACGAGCATACCACCTATGATAACAACGGCATTGTTAACCAAAAGACCCAGCGTCGTAATAAATGCCGACAATGAAAGAAATAGGAAAAAAGTATTACTCGCGCGAGATTCTTTGAGCAAAGATTCAACAGTCCTCTTTTGTTCAAAAAAATTGGTTAAAAATACTGGTTTAATCATATATAATAAGTATAAAGTATTATGTATCAAGTACAAAGTATTTATTCATTAAAACCATGTGTTACAGGTACAAACAACCTGCCACACGCTACATATTATGTCTTTACACGAGCAAATTAAAAAAGGGGCGCAAACAGCCTTAAAAGAGAAAGATGCGTCACTCCTAAAGACGCTTCGTAGTATCCTTGCGGCACTTACAAATGAAGCTATAACACAGAAAAAAAAGCCAAGTGAGTTACTAGATGACGAGACAGTTTTGGTGGTCATCGGACGACTTGCCAAGCAGAGAAGAGAGTCAATTGAACAGTTTGAAAAAGGTGGACGAAAAGAGTTAGCGGCAGAAGAAAAAGAGGAACTTACACACCTTGAGGAATATCTCCCTCAAATGATAGGAGAGGATGATATTAAGGCAGTTGTTGAAAAAAAGAAAACGGAACTCAGCATCACTGACAAATCAGGTATGGGACAATTAATGGGCGCTGTAATGCAGGAATTAAAAGGAAAAGCAGATGGTACGATGGTAAAAAAAGTTGTAGACCAGCTATTTGAATAATTTTACCTAAAGCATAAAAGTAAAAGTTCTATGTTGTCACAATCGTGACAACATAGAACTTTTTTTATATATATTTGACTTTTTGACATGATATGATATAATCAAAAATGAACTTCTTTAGAGGAGACCGTGATGGACCCGGATATACAGCGGCTTACAGATAAAGCCAGAGGGAAAATCCGGGGAGGATATTTCGCACCACATGCTATTAACTACGCGCTTAGAGGGTTACGCATGCCTGCTGAAGAAAAAGAAGCTCTACGACGAAAAATCGCTCAAGAGCTCAATCGGCGAAACCAACTACGGCGTAAGAAAAAACTGATAACAGTTCAAAGGGTCATCAAACGCAGAAAAGCGATACTTGAAAAAATTACGAGAGAAGAGCAGAGACGCGAAGCACAGCACATGGCGCGTGAACGTCGCGATCATCTGCTTCCCGATCCTTAATCAAAAATCAGACTTAACGGTGCCACTCTGTGGCGCCGTTTTTATGAACCATAAATTATTTAACACTCGGTGTTCAATAATTTTTCAAGACAAAACGATATTTTTTCTTTGACCATAATACCCCAGCATAAGCAACACCAATTCGTGGAGTTCTCATAATTTTTCTTTTTGAAATCTCAATTCCCCTATCTTCAAACCAAAGTCCCGTTTGAGGCGATACGTGAAGTGCGTTTAACGTTTTGTTAATTTGCAAATATTTTGTTAATTTCCCTGGGCCATCTAAACTCTTGATGTGCTTCAACGCTGAACCTTGAAGAGCGATACCGCGAATTAGGACTGCGGCTGGATATCCCACGGAGTCAGTTGCTATATTAAGCATATGATGCATGCCGTAACAAAGATATACATATAGATGCCCCGCGGGACCAAACATTATTTCTGTACGCACTGTTCTTCCTTTTGATGCGTGGCTTGCTTTATCATGCGGCCCATCATACGCTTCCGTTTCTGTAATAATTGCCGCGATTTCACGATCACCAATTTTTCGCACTAAATATTTTCCGATTAAGCTTTGTGCAACATCTGGAGCACTTTTTTCAAAAAAAGATTGTTCTAAAATTTTCCTCATAAATATTTAGTAGATATACTATCAATCTATTCTTAAATTCTTGAGAATTTGAGAATAGATTAGAATCAAATATTAGTTAACCTTTTAGCGCCCTTCACATCAAAATCTCCAACTTTTGTTCTTCGCAATTCTTTTACAGTCGCTGGTACGCCGAGACACTTACCAACCTCTTCAGCAATTGAACGTACATATGTGCCACTGCCCACGTCCATCACAACGTCAAGTATTGTTTTGTCTTCCTCTCGTCGTATCTCGCGAAGCAAGATACGACGTATCTCCATTTTTTTCTTTGGCGGCATAACATGTTCACCGCGACGAGCGCGTTTGTAAAGCGGCACACCTTTTTGTTTTATTGCTGAATACACCGGCACCGAAAGCTCAATCTTTCCAACCATTTCCTCTAAAACTTTCCGAACGCGCTCGCCGTCCACATCATCAATGTTTACAGATTCAACCTGTAAACATTTGCCCTCAAGATCACCAGTGTCTGTGCGAACACCGAGCAGGATTTCAACTTCGTATGTTTTGGGTAATTTCAGAAATTCTGCCATCCGTTTCGTCCCCTTGCCAACACCGACAATAAGGAGTCCTGTTGCAAGCGGGTCAAGTGTTCCGGCGTGCCCAAGCTTGAGCTTTTGGGCGTGCCCAAGTTTTAGTTTACCGTATTTTTTCTTAAGTTTACGGATGACATCATATGAGGTAATTCCCTTGGGTTTATCCACAAGTAATATATTTTCATGTTTTTTAGTTAATATTTCCAGTGTCTCCATAGATAAAATATACGACATTTTAAAATCCCCGCAAGTTAGGTAGCCTACATTCAGACTTGAATTCGCGTCGTTGCAGTAGGCAAAAAGACAAAGCATTGCATAAAAGCCACTCTAACGAGGTGGTTTTTATAATCAAATACGAGTGAATATATATTACCCAAAAGGAAGATGGAATGATGTAAAAAAAGAAAGACCGTAGAGCAAGCGTCGTACGGCCTTCAAGATGAGTCAACTTTTTTCTTCAATAATAGACCGAAATGTTGACATATGGTACCTATCAGGATGATAAATGCAGCCACATCAAGTGCCACAAAAAACCAATAGTCCTCATTTAAAATGAACGTAACGGCACGCAAGATGACCGCAATCGACATAGGCACATTTACCCACCAAATCATGACTCGCGGTAGGAGACATTTTCCTTTTTGATATCCTTTCCAAAAAGTTGCCCCCATTCCAAAAACAATGCCGAGGGTGGCAAAAATCGTTGCCACAACCTCTGTGATTGTGCTGACTTCCACGACAACCCTCCTTTGTTTGAACTGAAAAAGTTATACTGCTGATTTTATTTCTATAATAAAAAGTAATATAATAAGAATAATATGTCAAGTGCGATGACCCACGGAGAATCGGTCACGAGTCACTAAGTATTTTTTCCACGTTGAAAAGGAATGCTACGCATACAATTTGACATGGTCACAAATATTTTTCTCGACGGAAAAATTTCGCGACCCCAGCTCGACATTTTTGCCTTTCCTCCTCGACAAGCTCGGAGTCAAACAAAAATATGTCTGCGCTTTCAAAAAGTTAAAAAAGTGAAGCAGTTCACTTTTTCTTAACACTTTTTGACCCCACGGAGAATCGAACTCCGATTTTAAGCTTGAGAAGCTTACGTCCTGACCGTTAGACGATGGGGCCTAAATCACATCCTGCAATAGCAGGATTGATTGGCCAAACATTTTGCGAAGCAAAAGTGTTTTAGGCCATAAATTGCTAGAAGCAAATTAATAATTGACTATTAACATTTAACCTTTGACAAACGATGAAAAAACGAGATAACTCATCTGAATACAAGCACTATAACATTTCTTTAGAGAAAATCTAGGAATGTCTCTAATACCATTTTATAGTATAATGTATATACAAGTTCTCACTCTCACCTCACTCAATCTAAATGCCTAATAGTATTTTAAAGAAAAAACTACAGGAAATTGAGCACACGGGCTCCCTTATCGGTGCACCAGATTGGCTTATTGAAGAGCTAACTAATCCAAAACATGTCTTTAAAATGCAGTTCCGCGCAACAGTTGGTGGACAACTAAAGCTGTTGACCATTACTCGCATACATCACAGAAATCCGTACCCGACCGGCGTACAGCCATTTAAGGGCGGCATACGATACCATCCTGGCGCCAATGAAAAATTATTAACTGTTCTTGCGATGGACATGACAGAGAAATGTGCGCTTGCCGGGCTTCATTTCGGCGGTGCAAAAGGAGGTATTGCATTTGACCCCACACCCTGCAGTGAGCTTGAGCTGCGGCGCATTACCGAGCAGATGACTATGGAACTCTTAAAGGTCAATCTACCCCATCCTGATATTGACGTCCCTGGTCCTGATGTGGGGACAAATCCAACAGTTATGTATTGGATGTATAACAAGATCGCAGAAACGAATCACTACAGAAATATATCAGATGTCGCGGCAACAGTAACTGGAAAACCGGTTGAACACAACGGTGTACACGGCAGAGAAAATGCGACATCGCATGGCCTTTTAATCCAACTCAAAGAATTTCTACGTATTTCAAAAATGAAATTAGGCAGTAGACCAACCGTTGCAATACAGGGATTTGGAAATGTCGGTTCAAATATTGCACTTTTAACCCAAGATGAACGTTTTAATTTTCTGAATGTAGTTGCAGTCAGCGACCGCCAAACTGGCTTATACAGCTCACAAGGACTTGATGTCATTTCAATCAAAAAATGGTATGACAAAAACGGGACACTTGCTGGTTTTCCGAGTGCAGACAAAATTTCAAATCAGGAGCTTTTGGAGCTTCCTGTTGATATTCTTGTCCCTGCCGCCATCGAAAATCAGATTACTAAAGAAAACGCGCTGCGCATAAAAGCTCCTCTTATTTCAGAGGGTGCGAACGAGGCAATAACTACAGAAGCAAACAATATGCTTGCCGATCGCGGCACGACGGTCATTCCGGGCATCGTGGCAAATGTTGGTGGCGTCGTTGTTTCGTATTTTGAATGGCGTAAAAATCGTGGCGAACGAAAACACAAAGTTGATTTCAAGGAAGAAGAAGAGTGGGTACAAAAAAAGCTGACAGATATTATGCATGGTGTTATACATGACGTGTACACGAAAAGTGAGGAGAAAAAGTGCTCTATACCGCAAGCTGCACACATGCTTGCAATGGAGATAATGCGAGGAGAACTACGTATGAAGCATAGTTATACAAACTAGACGTATATTCTAAAACCCGTTCCGTTTATAGTGGAGCTTGACAGGTACTACTATTATGTGGCACAATTGCGGTATGGGCTAATAATGGCTTACACCGTACATTGAGGAGGTTCCTAATGCTGCAAATCAAGACATTTGGATTTGGACACACCACCATGGGGGGAGAACGAGACAGTGAAGTCAACGATTGGCTTGCCGAAGCAGGCGACGATATCGAGGTCAAACAAATCGTCCAATCCTCGGATACGTCATCGATCACTACTCTGACCTTCTTGTATCAGAAAAAAGAATCCTAGATTTGATTAGGGAGAGAGCAGTCAGCAACTACGATGGCTTCTCCTTTTATACAAAAACAATCGAAGCAGTTATTTTTTCTTGCCTCCAACATATCCAGCAATCAAAAATCCAGTATATGAGAGGTATCCGGCAATAACAACTATTGCCCAAGAGAACCACATAGGAACTACCCATCCCGCAATTACCGCTTCCCAATTGAAGACGACACGCAAGCCGTGTAGAGCAAAGATGGCAAGAAATACGATAGCGGTTACGAGAAAATAATCTTTTTTCTTCATAATACGATAATAGTACCTCCATTAATTTAAATTTTTCGACCTTAAAGAAGCCAGGGTCCGGCCTTTTCCCAAAAACTATGGAACCACATACCACAGTTTTTTCCTCAAGGCCGGACATAGCCTGCTGTTAATTCATGACACAATTTTTTTTAAAATTTTAAAATCCTTTTTAAGATCATCTAGCGTCGTACGATTATAAATTGACGCGGCAGGGTGATATAGTGGAATAATTTTTACACTACCGAATGAAACCTTTACATCAAAAATTTTGCCGTGGATTTTACTAATTGGTTGTATCTCTTCCCACAAATTAAACTTCTCAAGTATATAAGTCATCGAGTAGCGACCGAGAGCCGCAATCACGCGTGGTTTGACAATATCAATTTGACGGTCTAAAAACGGAGCATAACTTGTAATCTCATCCGGAAGCGGATCGCGATTTTGCGGCGGTCTGTCTTTGACGATGTTAGTAATATAAACATCTTCGCGATTCAAACCGACAGATTCAAGCAATCCATCTAGAATCTTTCCCGCCGCACCGCAAAATGGTCTTCCCGTCTTTGCTTCATTTTTTCCCGGTGCCTCTCCAATAAACATAATTTTCGCATCATGACTTCCTTCTCCTATAACTGGATATGCTTTATTTTTTATTCTCTCTTCATATAGTGGCAGATCTTTACCATTCCAAATTTCGTCCAGAATTTCTTTCATCAATTCCCCTTTTTCTTTTTTGTTTTTAGGGTTCATCTTCATCCCAATCGCCTGATACTTTTTTAATTTCCTGTTCAAAAAACCACATTACGGTAAATATAATAAGGGTTATAAATGCGGCAAAGATTGCAATCGCATAAAGACCAAAGCCCGATGCCATACCAATACCGGCCGCAACCCATAATCCGGTTGCAGTTGTCAGTCCGCGTACACGAGAGTCACGGAAAATAATAATACCAGCACCAATAAAACCAATACCAACTATTACGCTTGCCGCCATACGAAGTGGATCAAAATTTGTAACATCAACATAAAGAGGAGTAATAGAGGTTGAAATGACGATGAAAAGGGCTGCACCCATAGATACAAGAGCGTATGTGCGGACACCTGCCATCTTGTGAGCAAAGACACGCTCAATACCAAGAAACGATCCCAGCAATGCGGCAAGCAAGAGGTGTTTGAATACTTCTACGGTTTCTATGCTAATAACAAAACCAAATAACTCCATGGGTTAATTTTAATATGTATCTTGTATTTTGTATATAGTATAACTTTTAATTTATACGAGATACTAGATACGACATACTAGATACTTTTTTAAAAAAGCGTACCTTCATTCTTTTTTTCATTTAAAGGCACGCTAGGAGATGGACCTTCGGTTGTTTGATTTTCGTGTTCTTCACGAGTATACCAATAAGCGCAGTAGTCACAATCCTGTTCCGAGTCAGGTAAATTGTCACTATCCAGACATTTTTTAATATCACGGATTGTGGCTTCTATCCATGAATCATCACCTTTGAATGGAATTAAGTTCACGTCAAATTCAATTTTTTTATCAAATGCTTCTTGGTCATATTTACCGGTACAGTAGACAAAATAACCTGTGTCAGAAACTTTAAGCCCATTTTGGCGCAACAGCCATTGATACACTTCCATCTGTCTTTTGTATCCCTCATGCCATTCTTCATTCAGTTCGGTTATGGGTTCGTCTTTAGCGGTAGCTTTATAATCAACAACAATATTTTCTCCTTCGTCATTTATCCATAAATCATCTATTGCGCCTGAGATAAGGAGATTGGTTGGTTTGTGTAAGTATTTGACTCCTTCAAAGTTTTCTCGCCACTCATTTAGGTCTTCATGTGCCACAGGTCTTGCGTCAATGCCATATTCTTTTTGCAATGGGTGTTGTTCGTCTTTGGCTCTATAAGCATCAAACTCACGTTTAAGCTGATGGTCCACAGCTTTATTTAATTGGAGTGGATAGCCCGGGACTCTCTTGGTTCCTAACTTGTTGTCAATATAAAAACACCGAGGACAACTCTTAAAAAGATCTATTTTGGAACGACTTAGCTTCCATCGATCTCCGCCATAGTTCCACGATGCTTTGCGTTTTGGGTTGTAGTATTGGCCCATGGTTTAGGTTGCAGGTTATAGGTGTTAGGTTTTAGGTTTTAAGATTCCGACAGTTAATGTCACTTCTAGAGCTTAGTGCCTAGTATAACAGAAAGATGTAGATATTAAAAAAGAAAAACGGCCGACAGAATCCTATCCTGTCGGCCGTCTGCGGTGAAGTTCACCGAATGTTTATGATTTCTTCTTGGGAGTTTGGCGGCGCCTATCGGATTTGTTCTTCCTTCGTTTCTGGGCATCATACCGGCATGTCCCTCCGAGACTTACGACGCGCAGCGTTGGCCTGCTGACAAACACTCATATCGTCCTCCATTGACTTTACAGTTGCAATTGTATTACATGATACACAACTCAAAAGATTTGTCAAGGGGTGATACTGTCTGACACATTTGGCACAACAAAGAAAAGCTGAGGGGAGGCGCCGCCTAGAAGGCTCTGCCTGGCAGGGCGTCAGCCTCTTTGCGCAGCAACAATCAGACATCACGGACAAGGAGGAGTTTCGTAACATGCTCTGGTATAAAGCCCGATTAATTCCGCTTTATCAAGCACATGTCCTATCATCGCTTCTTCAAGTATGTTTTTGTCTGCATCTTTTGGTAGATCAAGTTCGATATCAAGCGCGTAAAGTTTAAAGAAATAGCGATGCTCTCCATCGGGTGGGCATGGTCCTCCATATCCTGGCTCGCCATAATTAGTCACACCTTCTATACCTCCCTCTGGTACAGAATTTTCTGCAATAGTAGTCATGCCAGGCGCGATATTCCATACCGTCCAGTGCACCCAAAGCCCTGCTGGCGCATCAGGATCGTCAACAGTAAGCACAAGAGACTTGGTTTCTCTTGGAATATCAGAAAATCCAAGTGCTGGATTTATGTTTTCTCCATCACAGGTAAATTTCTCTGGGATTATTTGATTGTGCTCAAATGCAGAGCTTGTAATTTTCATAGTTGTTGTGGAAATGTTATCGTTATTGCCTGCCCCGCTTGTCTCGCCAGCGAAGCTGTTTGCGAGACGGCGAAGCTCTGCAGGGTTATCGTCATTGTTATAGTTATTGTCATTGCTAATGATAGCACTGTTGAAAACAACGAACAATAAACTCAACGCAACAATAACTCCTGCAATGATAACTGCTGCCCGCATAATATTATGATTGTATCACATTAAACAATCCCGCTTAAGCTCTGGCAAAAGTGGGGTCAGACCCCACTTTTGTATAATTTTGTGTCTATATCTAGTTGAGTATTTTCCGCCTTAAATTTAATCCAATCTTCTACTGCCTTGCGACACCCTTTTTCGCCACCATGCAATTCAAGAAAAAATGTGCGCTGAGTTACATTCGGAAAAGTGGGACTTCCTGTATAGTCACGATAACTAGACCATTTGTAATTCTCCAACCATTTAATGGCATCGGGCTTATCTTTTATCTTCCCAACTTTCCATTGACGTTCTTTAAGTTCCACAGGGTTTGTATGCACATATGGAAAAATAATATCCAGTTGGAAGTCTGTTTTGATGGGCACGACCTTATACCTCGATTGAAAAAGTGCACCAACTCTATCGTATTGCTTATTAAAGTAACTTGCATACCCACCTAATTTATTCATAAACAAAGAAGTACCTCCTTTTCTAATTTCCCGAATGATAAAATGGTAATGATTGGGCATAAGCACAAAAGCGAGAAGTTCAATAACAGGCTTACTTTTCTTTAAGCGCTCCCTCTCCAACCGTGCAAAAGTGGGGTCTGACCCCACTTTTGCAACATAGTCCCATAGATTGGTTTTAATATCTCTGTTAAAAAACTCCAATGCCAAAACAAAACGGCTATAATCTTGCGTCTTTATAAATATTTTACGCTTCTCAACTCCTCGGTTAAAAACGTGGTAGATTTCCCCTGTTTCAAATTGTCTCGGTTGCCTTGGCATTAATAAATACATTATACACAGCAATGTCTATAAACAAAAGTGGGGTCTGACCCCACTTTTGCCACAGAGTTATGCCTGCGATTCCTGCCCCGATTCGTATTTAACTAAAATTAACTCGCTACCCCATCCTTGATATTCCTCTAAGACCTTTATAGTCGCTAGGCTTTCTCGTGGCAGGCTCGCTATCATCTCCTTGCGACTCTTGTTCTGGTTCGTCTTTGACTTCTTGCTTTGATTCATCTTTGGCTAAAAGTAATTCCGCGACACGTTCAGCTTCCTGTTCAGTAAACTTATGAGAAACATGTTCCGAGTCCTTGTCAAGTATGTATATAACCTCACGTGCTTGCAATATAGGACCTTCTCCGCGTTGTTGTTTATTCAAAAACTCAAGTCCTTCCAAATGCATATCACCCTGAACGGATTGTCTTCTCTCTTTTGTAGCGGCCGCTGCCCAAAGACCGATTTTTTTTATTGCAGTTCCATCATCAATACCTTTTTCTTTCAAATATTTGAACAAGTAAGGAGCAAATGTCCAAAACATCATTGTGTCAGCTTCTTCTGACAATGTGGTCTTTCGAACATCACCAGCTTCTTCACTGCCAAGAAATTGCTCGCCATAATGGTTAGTGTAAGCAACAGCAAAATCCTGCTTTGCTCCAGCACGTCCAAGCAATCTCAAAATATGATATTGCTCTTTGGGTGATCTAACTTTGTTCCATTCTTCCTCAGAAAGCCCAGCTCCTTTTATTATTTCTTCTTTTTCTCCTTCGTCATACTCTTTCCTTAAGACAGCATGATTTTCCAGTTCTTCTCTAATATCACCAAACTCCAAATGTGGTACTTTTGGTTCGCTCTCATTCTCATTAGGAGTATTAGGCATTCCTTCTATAGACATAATTTTTTTGTTAATTAATAGTTATCTAACGGAACACAGGATTAAAGAATGAGAGGATGTTGGCGAATAGGTTACTCATACCACGAAACGAAGTTGGAGGAGGAGGCTCATTTCCGTCGGGTGGTGGCATAGAGCCATCGAAGTCAAATGTTCCACCTGAATCAAATGTGCCTGTGCCACCTGAATCAAACGTATTTATTGGCTCTTGAAATGTTTCCGGTGGTTCAACAAAAGTTCCTGAATCAAACGTGCCTGTATTACCTGAATCAAAAATTGGAGAATGCAACATGGTATCGTCAGGCGGTGGCATAAAATTACCTGAATCAAATGTGTTTATACTGTCTGAATCAAACGTTCTTGTTGACTCAAAACCTCCCTCTCCTGAATCATTGAAGTCATAATCTCCTGTACCAAAGGGAATACATCCTCCACGGCCATCTTCTTCATATCCTTCACCACAAGAAACACCATCACCACCAAAGCTTCCTGATTCACCACTAAAGTCATCTTTAACACACCCCATATAAGGGTCACAATAAGATCCTGTAAAACAATCTAGTAGTGAACAATCATAATTTGACTGGAATCCACCGCTATCGCCCTCACTCCCGCCGTCAAAAGAGGGAAGAGACTTGTGTGTTGGCATCGGAAACGGAAATGGGCTGCGGAGGTCGCCCCGCAAATCGCCACCGCCCTGCTCTTCAAATTGCCGTTGGAATTCATCTTGGAATTGCCGCCCAAACTCATGCTCAAATTGCCTCTCAAATTCTGCAGAAGGTGGAAATCCTCCCGGAAATTCGTCTGGTGTAGGGAAATCACCGATTCCTGGAAATACCCCGGGACCGGGAAATTCACCTGGTGGTGGAAACTCCCCTGCTCCTGGAAATTCTCTAGGAAAATCGCTAGGTGCTAAAGATGGAACATCTTCATTGGGACCCCCTCTAGATAAATCAATGGTTGTAGTGTATTCATTACCCTCACAATCAATCACTTTTGCGGTAAACGGTCCTGTCATCTGCCCAAAGACAGACGTCTCCGTCTTGTAATCTTTTGCGCAAGACGGCACCCCGCCACTGTAGCGCGAGCCACTTACGGGATCAATTGCAAATTCCTGGATACCGTCTGAATCGGTAATCATAAGTTTATAGAGACCCGATGCAGGCTGTCGCTCAATCATAACTCGCGATTCATCCGAAGGGCCTCCGAAATCATCTTCTCCACCCCTAAATCTATCTAATAAACCACTACCGGGGAAACCACCAGGGCCAGGGCCGAAACCCGGACCGGGACCATCACGAAAATCTCCTGGCATACGTTGCGGAATCTCTCCCCGCTCAAACTCTCCACGAAATTGTTCAAATTGCTTAAATCGATCTTCAAATTGACGATTAAACTCTTCATCAAATCGCGCTTGAAACTGTTCATCAACACCAGGACCAAAGCCGCCAGGTGGGCCAAAACCAGAAGGTCCAAAACCTCCGGGGCCGAAGTCACCAGGGCCTCCTGGACCGAAACCAGGTGGTCCAAAGCCGCCAGGACCAAATTCTTCTATTTGAATAAATTGTTTTAAAGCATTTTCTGCCGCGCCAGGGTCTAGAAATCCTTCATTGACAGCAAATGCGGCACATTCGTCAAAATGTGCAACGTCGGAACAATACTTGCGACACTCCATCTCTCCACGACAACCACCGGGACCGCCATGCTCCTCAACTTTCTGCTCTATTTTTCTGAATTTTTCTATACGCTCAAGTTCTTCAGGAGGTATTAAATTATTTGATGTTGCAAATTTGAAACATTCATCGCGATGCGCCGGGTCATTACAATACCGCTCACATTCTCTTCCAATACAACCACCTGGGCCTTCAATGTTAACAAAACGCTGTATTTTCTCATATTCGCGATCATCAATAAATCCTTGCTCATGCGCGAAAGCAAGACATTCTTGTTCATGTCCCGGTTCCTCACAATATGTCTCACATTCCCGGCCAACACAGCCGCCCGGACCAGGTATTGTTGAAAGCTTTTTAAATTTTTTAGCTTCACCAGGATCCATCAATTCATGCTCAATCGCAAAATTGAGACATACTTCGTCGTTTTTGGGAGTAGAACAAAACTTATCACACTCACTAAAGTTCTGACATCCTCCGGGGCCACCGCCAAGTTCCTCAATAACACGCAAAGCTTTTTCTTCGTCAATATCTGGCTCATGAGGACCAACTGGACCTGGCCCGATAGGGCCAGGGCCAATAGGACCAGGAGAAAACCCTCTGGGACCAAAGTCGGGTTCTGAATTTATAAAATCAAGAATTTGATCTGCTTCTGCTTGAGTCATAAACCCATCTTCAACAGCCCGTTGAAGACATTCAACGCTGTGTTCAGGCATTCTACAATACGCTTCACACTCTTCGTGCCCGCGACAGCCACCTGGGCCACCACGAAGTATTCGTTCTGCTTCTTCAGAAGACATGTGGCCTTCTTGCACTGCAAATTCAATACATGTTGTCTCATTTGCTGGTTGTGAACAAAAAGCATCACATTCTTCATGCCCGCGACAGCCACCTGGGCCACCACGAAGTGCTCTCTCAGCTTCTTCGGGAGACATATGGCCTTCTTGTAATGCAAATTGGATACATTCAACTTCATTAGCCGGCTGTGAACAATACGTCTCACATTCTTCATGCCCGCGACAGCCACCTGGGCCACCTGCATCCGATACATCTATGGGACGTGGACCAACGTCAATACCCTGATCTTGTGCCCACTGGAAACATGTCTCACCATTAGCGGGTTCATCACAATATGCTTCACATTCGTCCATAGAACCGCAATTACCAAGTTCCGGGATAGGAAATTCAATATTAAATGGATTTTGCGCATGCGCGGTAAAAGCAAATGCGAAAAGTAGTACCACAAGTGGTATTGCAAGGAGGAATGTGAGAGATAGTTTGGTATAAGTCATGATTAAGTTAAGTATCTAGTATTTGGTATCTAGTATCTCGTATGCAATTACGTCTACGGTCGTTGTTATACAAAATACTAAATACAAGATACTAAATACTTGTAAAATTTATTGCGCAAACGGATTAGAGCCCGCTCCTTCAAATGGATTCTGGTATCCATCTTCAAATGGATTTGTCTCGTCAGCTTCAAACGGATTTGCTGCTTGTAAAATCTCCTCCTGTGCTGCTACTTTTTCTGCCTCTACAGCAGCTGCTTGTTCAGCGAGAAGCGCTTTTTTGCCCTGCGCGTGCCCAAAAAAATAGCCACCTCCAGCTCCCACCAAAAGCGCCACCACAGTGGCAACGATGACCATATTGTTTGCTCCTTCTTTTTCCATATTATTGTTAGGACTTACGCACTTGGCACATTTCATCGTCAGCTTCGTCGCAGAAACATTCACTGTACAACAAAGTACAGCTTACATTTCTACTCCTCGCTTCCTTGAACTGCACTCAAGTGTGTAAGTCCTGATAACTTAACCAAACCAAGCCCTTAATTAAAGAGTTAGTAAGAAAAAAATAATACTATTAAACTCTTTTCATTGTACCAAAGACGCTTATATGAAGCTATACTTATCCACAACTTTCCGCAGAAGTAGGACATTTCCCCATGTAGGGCCAGGCCTTGCGGGCTATTACGCAAAATATATTCTACACGAGCGTAATGTTGTGTAATCTTTTGTTAATGTTATATTGTATGAGGTTTCTCAAAAATTCTTTTTTATAGTGAAAGGCTAAGCAAAGAATGATGAAACACTAGTACTCCATTAACTTAATTTTGTGCCTCTAGAATTTCTAAATTTCGAGCGAAAATTGAGGATGAGGAAGGAAGTGAATCGAGATTCATTGACGACCGAAACTCCATTTGCAGCCGAAATTTTAAGGTTATGGGGGTCAAAATTAAATTAATGGAGTACTAAGCACCTTAACAACTACCAAACAACGAAAGAAAACCCAGAACATGGACATCTTAACACTGTACGCTACTGCTGGCTTCATGCTGGCGGCATTCTCAGTTGTAGGCAATGACAGTGCTCAGATTCTCGGTACGTTCCTTGCATCAAACCGCGCTATTAAGTGGTATTACTTGTGGCTCGGTGCCACTCTCGTACTCATATTCACGCTTGTATATGGATGGTATATCTATGGTGGTGATATAAGTTATGGCCGCCTAAAAGAAATTCCGCATATGGAAATAGAATGGTACCACGCTGCAGCACCCGGTGTGCTTGTAATACTTACCCGATTCGGGGTACCTGTTTCAACAACATTTCTTGTCTTGTCTACATTTGCGTCAGAAATCGTACTCAAAGAAATACTGGAGAAATCATTTGTCGGGTACGGTCTTGCTGCAGTCGTCGCATATGGTCTCTGGTTTACGATTTCAAATTTCGACAAAGACGACCCTGTTAAGGAATCTCATAAATTCTGGTGGAGGGTGTTCCAATGGATGTCAACGGGATTTTTGTGGTTTACATGGTTATCGCACGATATGGCAAACATCGCAGCGTTTCTGCCGCGACAACTACCTCTTCCAATGCTCATAGGTGTCATAGGCATTCTTTCTGCTGGTCTTGCGTACATTTTTTGGAACCAAGGCGGTAAAATTCAAGAGATTATTTTGGAGAAACATAGTACACGCTATGTACGATCTGCGACAATCATCGACCTGGTATATGGACTTATACTCCTGTTTTTTAAAGAGCTCAATGACATTCCAATGTCAACAACTTGGGTGTTTGTTGGTCTCCTTGCAGGCAGAGAACTTGCTATCGCAACAGTGCATAAAAAGAAAAAAATCAAAGCAGTGTTTCCGTTGATAACCAAAGATTTTTTCAAAATGATGATCGGCCTTGGTGTTTCAGTAGCCATTGTCGTTCTCATTCACAATGTCTTCACGTAGCGATAGACCTGCCTCAACAAGGCGGGTCTTTTTTGTATTCATAATCCGCAAGGCCAGGCCTTGCGGATAAAATCTAAGTGATTATTCCGCCGCCGAGGCATTCCCCTGTGTTGAGATATAATACGAGTGACTGCCCTAAAGCAACTGCCCGTTGTGGTTCTTTAAATAGTATTTTGTATTTTGTATCTTGTATCTTGTATCTTATTCTTTGAAGCGGTTGTCTATATCTAAAGCGTGCTAAATATTCTTTACTCTCATCGGGTACATTGCCAGAAACCCAATTTATGTCTTTAAGTCTAACTTCCAAGATCAAACCTTTTTCCGTTTCGCTCTTCAAGGTCTGACCTTTGCGATACGGAGAAACAGTTAACGTATTCTTTTTAATATCTTTTGCAATAATATATTGTGGCGGGTCGTTGGGTCCTTTTTTTGTAATGATAAATCCATGCCGCTCACCAAGTGTATAAAAAGGTGCGCCGTCATGGTGTCCGATTACTTCGCCTTTGTCGTTCAGCACATCACCTTGTTTCTCTTTAATATAGTGCTTTAAAAATTCTTTCATGTTCAACTCCCCTACAAAACACAAACCCTGGCTATCTTTTTTTTCAGCATTCGGCAATCCAAATTTCCGCGCCAATTCACGCACTTCCGGCTTCGTGTATTCCCCTATTGGAAAAAGAACGTTACTTAATTGCTCCTGCGTCAGTGTCCAGAGGAAATAACTCTGATCTTTGGCGCTATCGCGTCCAGCTTGTAGTTTGTAGCTTGTAGCTTGTAGCTTTTTGCCACTTTCCATATTCCACATTCTACATTCTACATTCTTCGCATAATGCCCAGTTGCGATGAGATCCGCTCCCATCACGTGCGCCTTCTTCAAAAAAGCCCCGAATTTAATCTGTTTATTGCACATCACATCCGGATTCGGTGTTCTTCCCGCTTTATATTCGGCAATCATGTAATCAATCACTTCTTTTTTATATTCTTTTTCAAAATCAAATGTAAAGAATGGAATTCCCAAATGCGCCGCGGCGCGCATTGCCTCCCGTCTATCATAGGTTTGCAAACACTCAAATGATTGACCGTGAATAAGACCACGGGGCTGCCATGCCTTCATGAAGACGCCTATTACGTCATATCCTTCTTTTTTGAGCAATGCCGCAGCTACAGAGGAATCAACGCCTCCGCTCATCGCGACGAATATTTTTTTCTTTTTCTCTTCCATTACCGCACAGTAACATACTCGACAAAATTTTTAAATAATTTGAGTATGTCACAAAACCTCTCCTTCGCCGGACAGAGCTCTCTGGGCAATGCTAGGCCTTGCGGTCAAGTCTTGTTATTTTATATAGCGAGCTTTTTTTTCAAGATGCCCTTCAAATGTGCGACTGTAATATATGTTTCCGTCTTCGTCGGAGAGATAGAAAAGATACGGAGATTCTTTTGGATATATCGCCGCAAGGATTGAATCCATTCCCGGATTTGCAATTGGCCCTTTAGGTAACCCTTTATATTTATATGTATTATATGGTGAATCAATTTGGAGATCTTTTAGTGTAAGCATAAAAGTATTTTTTCCATTAATATACTCAAACACCGCATCCACCTGAAGCAACATCCCAATCTCAAGCCGCTTCCATAAAATCCCCGAGATCATTTTACGCGTCTCCGTCGTGCGCGCCTCACGTTCAAGTAAGGATGCCATGATGACAATATCATCAAGAGATTTTCCTGACTGTTTTAGGCCGTCTTCTATACCCGAAATTTTCTCCGTAAAATTATTTTTGAGTGTTCTATATATTTCAAGCTCACCAACATTTGGTAAAAAACGATATGTATCAGGAAACAAATATCCTTCATCTTGTTTTGCAATGCGTTTAAATACGTCTCCATTAAATTTCGGGAAACGCGCTTCAAAAATAGGACTCATTTCTTCGACAGTTAAACCTTCAAAAACAGTAACAACAACCGGCGTCAAACCAAAATCCGCTTCTGTGATTCTCCTAGCCATATTCCATGCGTTTTCCTTGCCAGAGAAAATATATTCACCGTAACGTACGCCAGCTTCCCCTTTAAGCGCAACGACAATTGTTTTAAAAAAAGGCTCTGAACGAATAAGACCTTTTTCTTTTAATAAATTAGAAACTTGCGAAAGAGTCGTCCCTTTCTCAATGGTAAAAGTGAATTTCTCCGCAGGGAAAGAAGTAGGTGGACTAAGAAAAATAGCATAGAATATTATTCCACCGAGTATAATAAAAAAAGTAATCCATGTGTAGAGGGGCTTTTTAAGCGTCTGAGTTATTTTTTCTTTTCCGCTCTTAGAAGTGATGCCGAGTTTGGAGTACATATAGATATTTGGTATCTAGCATAAAAACTAAAAAAATTTAGTCATATACGAAATACAAGATACTAGATACTAAATTGGTAAATCCGCTGGCGGTTCTGCCCGACGAGACTCGATACGCTTTAATGTCGGTGTTTCAGCAACACGCCCAGGAAAATGATAAATAGTCGCAAGTTCTTCTGCGTTTAGAACAAATGGTTTGCGTTCATACGGAGGGAAAAACCACGAGCGTTTTCTGTACGCGTCAAAAAATTTCCATTTTTTATAGATAGTTCGCTTTCCTTTTGATGAGAAAAACGGAACTCCGACAGTTGATTTGAAAAGTGGAATGTTAATATAGTTTTGCCACGGGTAATCAAAATCAGTATAATCTTTCGGACGAAAACCATTTAAATCATTGGAGCTAAACTGTTTAACTACTCCAAAAAGACCGGCAATATTCGCAGGATTATATGATTCTCCCTTTCCAAGATAGAGCGCACGGATACCGCAATCAAAACCAAGCTTTGATATATTGCGCTCAATTGCCTTAGTAACGTTTCGCTCACCCTCAGTTAGAAGCGAATATCGATAATCTTCTCCTGGTATCTCCGGTGGAGGACCTGATCGCTCTTTTGCATCTTTGAGCATTTCTGATACAACATCCCTCCCTTCTTGCTGCCAATCGCGTTCCCATGGCGTTGTCGGATCTTTTTTGCCTCTGTTCGCGCGAACAAGAATCTGGTACCACGCCTGCTCGCCACGACCGAGATCTCCCAAAAACTCAATCATTGGCAGTATGGGATCAACTTTAAGTTCCTCTTTTGGGTCTTTATCAAGATTATAATCAATATAAGTTTTTATTGGATATGGATCCGGTTTTGAAAGTTGGAATTCCACACCAAATAAATTCCAATCTGAACCTTCCTGCGCATACGGAACATGGGTAACATAATCCGGTGACTCAATTATTTCCGCGTTGGGATACTGCGAATAGACTTGAGTTTCAATAAACTTCCTAACTCTTGACAGAGTCCTTATGTAAAAACGAACGTCCCCTTCAATTGATACAATCTCAAGCGAAAAAAATGCTCGTGACTTGCCAAGTATAAAAGTGTCATACCAAGTCGATTCACCAGTTGTTTGCTGGAGAGCCATAATGACAACCTCCATCGCAAGTGGAGACTTTGGAATATCATGCGGCACGCGTATCTCAAGTAAAACACTTTCTTGCGACTCAAAAAACTGCGCACGCCGATGTAATAACCACACATGCGAAAAAATAAAAACAAGAGCAATGGGTAATACATATATAAAGCCTCCAATTGCCTCAATGGTTAACAAAGAAAAACTCTCTCCCAAGAAATTAAGAAATGATTCCATTGTTATAAGTATATATTAAAAATAGATTACAGAAAATACCGCTCTGACTCAAGCCAGAGCGGTATTTTCTTGTATCAATTATCCGCGTTTATCCACGAAGCGAATAATTGTCGTCTTTGTCTTTTGTAAAGTATGCTTTATTCTGCAAGTTCACTAATATGGTATTTTCTTTAACGTAACGCTCTTTAAGCACCTTATCTACTAGTTTATCCCTATGCATTGGGCTAGATTTTTTCAAAATGCCACGAATTACATCTCGCACAACACCATTGGTATACCCCCATTCCACCAATCCATAAATTCCACGACCAACTAATACAAAACGGTTTTTGTCTTTAATTAATTCATTGTGACAAGTTGCGACATGCGCTGATTTGCCAAATAAATTCGTAATCTCTTTTGCAACTTCAGTAAAATGAAGAGGTGAACCGTGTTTGCGAATAACGAGATACGCATAGTCGCGCGCGCCGCGCGCTTTAATATTTGGAGAAGAGGCTAGCCCCCATTCCCCTAGCGGATTTTTCCGAACCATTTTTGAGATATTCAGCCACCGCAATAATGTTTCTTTACCCTTCTTACCCCCATCAACACCTTTGAGCCGATCAGCAAACACTTTCACAATCTCATTTTCAACAACAAGGTCATCCCCGCTAAAGTTTTTATATAAATCATGTAATGCCCGATGCACTTGTTGACTCACTGATTCATCAAGCACCCATCGATGTTTGAAATGAGCATCTTCACGTTTTTTTTCAAAATCATCCCCCAACATAAGCAGGAGATTAACATGATTCTGAACAGTCTTATTAGAGGAGATATACCCCAATAAATCCTCTTCAGTAACAATACCACCAAGCTCACCAATAACTCGCGCAAGATCATCAAAAGCATACTGTGCATCCCTGTACGCATCTGACTTCTTGATATTATTTAACGCAAAACTCTCAATCTGACGCACGCGCTCACGCGTAATACCATACGTATTTCCGATTGATTCCAATGTTTTCTTTTTGTGATCTTTCCCTAAGCCAAAACGACTTACTATGACGTCTTTAGTGCGATCAGGTAATACCACAAGAAGGCTTTTAGTTGTTTGCTTTGGCGTAAATGTAAGTGTTGCCATGATAATATAATGCGAATATACGCGAACCAGAAAGCGAATATGTGCGAATTAAGTATTAATTTGATTATAGCACTTTTGTATTGCGGAGTCAACCCCTCCACATAATATCATGAATCTTATGAGTTTTCCTTAGTTACAATATTCAATAATTTTCCCTTAATATAGACAATTTGCCATATCTCTTTATCTTGCACCCATTTGTTTACTTTGTCAAGCGATTTTGCTTTTTCTTCAATTTCTTCTCTTTCATCCTCTACAGAGACCTCTAGCTCATCTCTCACCTTGCTGTTTACTTGTATCGCGATTGTAAACGTCTGCTCCTGTATCTTCTGCTCGTCGTGTGTCGGCCATTTTTGTGTATGGATAGATGTGTTTTCTGCAGTAAGCCCTAATCGGCCCCATAATTCCTCGGTAATATATGGCGCAAACGGAGCAAGTAAAAGCAGGAGTGACTTATACTCACTTTGCATAATTGCATCTTGCTTGTCAAGCATATTTACACAAATCATCAATGTGCTGATTGCTGTATTGAATTTAAAATTTTTAATATCTTCAGTCACCTTCTTAACCGTTTGATGGAGCAGACGTTCCAACTCTGGACACTGGACACTAGAATCAGGGCGCTGGATCTTTTTTTGTAATTTCCAAACCCGTTCAAGAAAACGCCGAGTGCCTGCGATTCCTCCTGTATCCCACGGATAGTGTCCAACAGCATTGTAAGGACCAATAAACGCAAGATACATACGAACGCTATCAGCGCCAACCATTTTCACATGCTCATCGGGGTCAATCACATTCCCCCATCGCTTGCTCATTTTTCGTCCATCAGTTCCTAAAATGATTCCTCTGTTCAGTCGTTCACGATACGGTTCTTTTTTGTTCACGAGTCCGAGGTCAAAAAGCGCTTTATGAAAAAATCGCGAATACAACAAGTGCATCGTTGTGTGTTCCGCGCCGCCGGAGTATCGTTCAACCGGCATCCATTTTTTAAGTTTTTCTTGTGATGCAAATTCTTTTTCGTTATGCGGATCAATATACCGCAAAAAATACCATGAGGAATCAACAAACGTGTCCATGGTGTCATATTCCGGTCGCCACCCTTCTCCAAAGATTTTTTCTGTTCTCTTTTTTAATTCTTCTGACGAAGCAAGTGGAGGCTCTCCTGTCGGCGTAAAATCAACATCTTTTGGTAAAAGCCACGGTAAATGCTTTTCAGGAATTGGATGTGGAATTCCGTCCGGATCGTAAACAATAGGAATTGGACATCCCCAGTATCTTTGGCGAGAAATCAACCAGTCGTGCAACCTATATATTGTTTTCTTTTTTCCGTCAACAAATTCTGTGATTTTTTGTTTCGCGTCTTCGCTTTTCATTCCGTCAAATTTCCCCGAATTCACAAGTGTGCCATCTCCAAGATAAACATGCATATCATCAAAAAGGCAATTCCATGAAAATCTATGTGATTCTGGTAAGCGGAATCGTTCCATTTCTTCGCGAGTAAGCCATACAACTTCATGTTTTTCTTTCTCTTCAAGTGATATCTCGTCATGATCACCGTTCTCTAACTCAAAATAAAGCGCACTAAAATGCGCGAATCTATTTTCGTCCTTGGGAACATGAAAAAACTTAGAGTGTGTGCACGGTAATTCTTTTATAAGTTTTGGATTTCTATATCCCGTTTCTTCTATAATTTCGGCTACAGCTGCTTCTTCGGACGTCTGACCCTCCTCAATACCACCAGTAATTAACGTGTCCCAATCTACTTGTTTCCACTTCAAACCGATGTATTTGTCTCCGCTCCAATGTTTTACAATCGCAATGATAGCATCTCGTTCTACAAAATCTTTACCTTCGCGTACTTTTCCCGGCTCAGTTTTTTGAACAAATACTGGCTCAATAACATTCTTGATCGGTAATTTAAATTTTCCAGCAAATTCAAAGTCTCTTTGATCGTGTGCTGGCACCGCCATAATTGCACCAGTACCATATTCTGCAAGCACATAATCTGCAATCCAAATTGGAATTTCTTCATTGTTTGCTGGATTTATCGCCTTAATTCCTTTTAGTTCAACACCTGCTTTTTCTTTGTTGTCGGCAGTACGCTCAATTTCTGGTTTATTCGCGGCTATTCCAATATACTGGAATACTTCATCCCAATTTGAGATTTGAGATTTGAGATTTTCAACTGCCTCGTGTTCTGGAGAGAGGACGAGATATGTCGCGCCAAAAAGTGTGTCTGGACGCGTGGTAAAGATATTTATAGACGGAATAATCGCCTTCAATACATCTGGTTCTTGTGTGCCACAAAAATGAGAATCTTTTGCTTCTATAGTTGCAACTGGAAACCCTAGAGTTTTCCCAAGTCGTTTTGCTTGTTCGCCAGATACGGCAATGTCGTTTATATCATGGAGGATTTTAATGAAGCCTGTAATATTTTTTATTTTCCGAACATCAAATTCCCACTTAAATGTATTTTCAAAATTGCGTGAGTGATCTTTAAATCTCGGGTCAATAAAACCTCCAACAAGTGTAATTCCTGCTATTTTGTCTTGAAGTTTTTCTGCAACTTTGAGAGCAGTTACAGCCCCTAAGCTGTGACCACAAATAATAGTTTTCTCATCATAGTCAGTCGCAGATAAAACTGTTTCAACCCATTCTTCTTCGTTTGGTTCATTGGTATTTGGTAAAAGTGGCACTACAACTTCATGACCTTGTTTTTCAAGTTCTTTTTTTAGCCACGGATGAAAATTATCACTTGGTGTTGCTTTAAATCCATGCAAGAGAACAAATTTATATTTTCCATCAACAGGAAATTTAATTTCCGCTCCTTCGGAGCGGCCAATCCATTCTCGTTGTGATTGTTTTATCTCCTCCGGCCAATTTAATTCACCAAGATCTTCTAGTAGCCGTTCAGCATAATCTGTTATTTTTAAAAACCATTGTTCAAGCTCTTTCTTTTCTACTTGGGCACCAGAACGCTCGGCAGTTCCATCCGGTAATACCTGCTCATTTGCTAAAACCGTTTTATCAACAGGGTCCCAGTTTACTATTGCCTTGCCGCGCTCCGCAAGACCTTTTTTATGAAGCTCTAGAAAAAGCCATTGAGTCCATTTGTAGTAGTCTGGGTCAGAGGTTGCAAACTGTCGGGACCAATCAAAAGAAGCTCCCATGCTTTTTAATTGCTCCGTCATGCGGGCAATATTCTCATATGTCCATTTTTCGGGATCAACTTTATTTTTTATTGCCGCATTTTCCGCTGGAAGACCAAAAGAATCAAAGCCAATCGGAAAAAGCACATTATGCCCCTGCATCCGTTTAAAACGCGCGAAAATATCCGGCACAGCAAATGCGTACCAGTGACCGATGTGTAGATTTCCTGATGGATAAGGAAATTCCACAAGCGTATAGTAGTTTTTTTTACCTTGTTCCGTGTCTGCTATTTTGTGCGCTTCTTGTTTTTCCCACTTTTCTTGCCATTTTTTTTCTATTTTTTTATGATCGTATTTCATGTACGTATATCTGACCTGCAATACACAACAATTGACCCGTGACTTAGTGGTAGTCAAAGGTCAAATGTTAAATGTCAAATGTTGTTCACTTATCTTTAAACCTTTTAACCCCTGCCCATAGGAGAGCTACAAGCGCAATGCCGAGAATAATGACACGTAGATAATCCTGCATTTCAGACCAGTAACGCACTGAAGCAATAAAGAGTGTGAGTACACCGCCAGCCGCAAGTGCTGGTGCGACGACTGCAATTGCTCGAAGGACAAAACTTGCAACGAGTGTAAGTGTTCCAAGTATTACAAGCGCGACAAAAAAGTTTCTTTCATACAAGAGACGCGCATCTTGAAATCCTTCCCGACAAGTAAAATCCTCTTCACAATATCCTTTTTGATCTTCTCGTATAACGACTGGTTCAATGCGTTCAGCGCGCGGAAGTCCTTTTTGTACAAATGTTCCTTCAATCCATTGCCCTCCAACTGCAACACATTCCTCTTGTGTTTCAGGAATGATATGTACCTGCTCTTTGCCACAGAAATCGTCATATTCCGGCTTGTCAAAAACCAACTGTATACTGAATATAAAAAAGAGATTAAGAACAATAATAATTGCCGCCGCAAGTGCGAGTTTTAGTAAATTTGATTTTGTGAAAAAGTACATGGTTTTAGGTTGTAGGTTTTAGATTTCAGGTTATAGATTATAAGAATTTCCGTTTTTCCTATCACCTAACACCTACAAGCTAACACCTAACTGTTAATGCTTAGTGCCTAGTTCGTTGTTAATATTAATATCATACAACACTTAAATTTTAAACTCAATTACCCCATTAGAAATTCAATTGGAGTCTAATAAACATACAGATTTTATAAGCGAATCCGCCTAACGGCTATACTCGGTGATAAACATAGCTTTTGTTTCAAATTTCTAACGGGGCAGGCATCTCTGTCTATATCCTAAACTCAATAACATCACCATCAGAAACTATGTAATTTTTCCCTTCTATTCGCACCAGACCTTTTTCGCGCGCTTTTGCGTATGAGCCGGCGTTAATAAGATCTTTCCAATTGATAACATCTGCTTTGATAAACTTATCCCTAAAGTCAGTGTGGATTGCGGCACCTGCCTCTTTTGCAGTTGAGTTCCGTTTTATCGTCCAGCCACGCGTCTCTTTCTCTCCTGTGGTAAAAAATGTGATGAGATCAAGGAGTTCATAACCCTTTGTGATAAGCGCATCAATCTCGCGCCCACTAATACGTAATGTTTCAAGGTCATCAGGTGATAATTCTGAATATTCATGTTCAGTTAAAACATCAAGCTGTATCCACATTGCATCACTTTCACGCAAAAATGTGGATAACTCTTCCGGAATCGTGTCCCCTGCTTTTGCATTTAAAACATAAAGGATTGGCTTGGCAGTAAGCAAATGCAGATTTTTCTCCACCTTATGTTCCGCTTCATCTAATTCAATGTATTGAATCAGCTTTCCCGCGGTTAGCGCTGTTTCTATTTTCTTTAAAACTCCCTCTTCAAAAATAATATCTTTATCTCCTTTTTTTACTTCTTTTTGAATATTCGCGACACGCTTTGTAACTGTCTGGAGATCAGAAAGAATAAGCTCTAAATTAATGACCTCAATATCATGTAGTGGATTTATTTTTTCATGCACATGCACAACGTTTTTATCATCAAAAACGCGTACTACCTCCAGAATTGCATCTACCTCACGGATGTTGGATAGAAACTGATTTCCTAAACCTTCCCCTTCTGATGCTCCTTTTACCAAACCGGCAATATCAGTAAATTGTACAACTGCCGGAATGGTTTTTTCCGATTTTGATGAACGGCTCAACGCGTTGAG
>DCXN01000030.1:0-9995 GCA_002327685.1 Patescibacteria group bacterium UBA2135 | reverse complement strand
CTCAACGCGTTGAGCCGTTCATCAGGCACGGGAACAATCCCCACCGATGGGTCAATTGTGCAAAACGGATAATTCTCCGATGGAACACTTTTTTTAGTAAGCGCATTAAACAACGTGGACTTCCCGACATTAGGAAGTCCGACAATTCCGATTGAAAGAGACATGTATGTGTATTATTTTTGTAATAATTTACGAAGTTCCTCTTGGTGATCTTTCAAAACAGTAAACGCCGCCTGTTGCTGATTCATTCCTTCCTTTATTTTTTGCTGGATTTCTTTGGCTATTTTTACAAACAGATCAGGGTTCTCGGAAACCGCTTTCAAGACCTGCTCTTTTTGATCAGCCGGTAGATTTTTAAGCTGGGATTCCAACGCTTTTTTGATGAAGAAGTCCTTTAGCATCAAGGTATATTAGCACATAAAACCACAAACGAAAATCCCGCCAAAGGCGGGATTTTCGTAGAACATTTGTGGTATTCAGAAACTCCGAACACTCATATTTGTATACTATCAAATAACGTTTTATATGTCAAGTGTTTTTCCCCATCTGATAAAAGTCAAGGTAAATAGAGAAGAATCATGAAGTACGAAGTATGAATCATGAATTAAAAAAGCAAACATATTAAACCGTTCTTGCTATTCATGATTCTTGATTCCTAATTCATAATTCCAAATCACGGGCTAAAGCACAATTTCACGAAATGAAATTTGCTTGCCCAAACATCCGCCAAAGGCGGAGTGTTTTAGGGATTACGTCCTGCTTTAACTTCACCAATCAAATATTCACCTTGTTCTTTAAATTCAGGATCTAATTCAATCGCCTTCTCCAGCTCAATAATTGCCTGCCCGCGCTGGCCAGACTCAAGATGCGCGGCAGAAAGCGAGATGCGCGCCTGTATATTATTGGGATCTTTTTCAACCTGCCCTTTCCATAATGAAATGAGTCTTTCAAAATTGCCTATACTGGCATACGCGCCTATAATGGACTCGTCTGATAAGTAATTGCTTTCGTTAAGGACAGAAAGTAATTCTTCCGCCTCACTGCTACGATCCGCGCGTATGAGAAGTGACGCATATATTTTCCGCGCCTTTGTATTTTCTTCTTCAAGTTCAAATGCATGCTTCCCAGCAAGAATTGCCTTTTCTATATTCCCTACATTAAGATACGCGCTCGCGAGCAAATAATGCATGTCTTGTTTTTTATCAGAAATCTGTACTGCCTCTTCAAGTTCAATAATCGCTTCATCAAACAATCTATACTGCATAAACAGAGAGGATTGAAACATCCGAGGACGAAGATTCTCTGGCGTTTCTGTTATTTGCTTTCTCATCTCAGTACGCGCCAATGTAAAAAATTCCTGTTTCACAACTTGTGAAATAGGCGCTCCGGACAAATTGGTTGCGGCCTGTATCAATTGTTCGCGTGTTTCCATCTTTCCCAAAAACCCGCTTCCAAGTGATTTTTGGAATAAACGGAGCTTTTCCTGTAAGGCTGCATCACGCGCTTCCGACGTCCCTGCTTCCTGCACTGAGCGCATATTAATAGCTCCTAAAAACGCGCGATTTCCCACAATGTGTTTTATGTTCAGCGTGTATAGAGAAAGAATAAGTACAATTAACACCAACGGACCTGCGAGCTGACTCATAAATTCTTTCCGCTCTACACTAGTGTCTTTAAATCTGAAATAGTGAAGTACGCGCGGAGCAGTTTCGGTTGACATTCCATGTATAAACGCAAGCACTGAAAAGAAAAATATATAACTCACCACATTATCAAAGACAAATAAATTATGAAACAAGTACGCCGCAAGAAGACCTGTTAAAATGCTTTTTTCGTAGACAGAAAACGAGGCTTCACTTGGCGGCTGTTCTCCGTTTTGCAGTTCAAGAGAACTAGCACGTCTTTTGGGATAAAACCATATGGCGTACAAAAGCGCGAGAAAAATAGCAAAATACGAAATAAGACCCATGAAACCTCCTGCAATGAGCCAGTCAAATATAATATTATGTGCGCGGTCAAACCACGGTTCCTCGGTATACATACGCGGATTATAGTGTTTGCTGAATGCAATAATAAAATTGTCCTGTCCCCACCCTAAAATAGGATGTTCTTTTATGCCTTGCCATGCCATACCCCACACCATAAATCGCGAATTTCCTGTTTCAAGAGAAATACTCGCCAAACGGCCAAATAAATCACTCTCACGTATAACACGTGTATCTTTAAACACAGCAAACACACCCACGATACATACAATTCCGATCAACACTCCTATTGCGTATTTTTTTATTTTTATCTGTTCTCCTGTGAACCCTCGCCCGCTAGGCGAGCTCACACTAAAACTCTTTGGTGCGGGGGTGAGAGCGACAAGGAGCGCAGTGAGCATTGCGCCGCCTAAAAACGCAAGGAGGGCTCCTCGAGTCATAGTGTTAAAGAGTATGAATATGTGAAGAGCCATGGCGCCGCCGTAGACAATTCGCAACCAGTTCGGCGTATTTTTTTGCGCGAACAAAAACGCGGCAAAGAAAGTATGAAATAAGAGATAAGCGGCGAGATATGTTGCATTACCAAATGTAGCATCAACTCGCACACCACCCTGATTAATGACAATTTTCCCTAGCAATTGGAAAATACCATATATTGAAATCAAGACACTTGCTCCGAGCGACGTTTGAAGAAATCGTATCCACAAGCGCTTCACATTCATTATTGAACCGGCAACCATAAAAAACGCAAATAAGTGCAGAAGGGTAATAAGCCCATCCATTCGTTCATAGTTTGACCAAAAACTACGCAGAAAATCTTCACCAAATATATCAGCAACAGTAACGACCCCTACAAAAACGGCAAGCGCTCCGAGAATCCACGAAAATTTCAACCGATACCGCACATCCCGCAACGCAAGAATAATCCAGCCGGCAAATATGAGTTCAACAAGAATTCGAAATACGAAATTCTTTCCTGTGATAAACGGAAAGAACATTGATTGAGCAATAATAAACGGAATAAACGGAAGTAAGAAAATACCGCTGAAAATGACGGTTTTCAGGATTCTATTGAGTGTATCGCTAGACTGCATTTCCTTACTATACTAGAATTTTCATACAATACCAACTACTTCAAAATTCAACCTCAGCGGTAGAATACGTCGTATAATTTGACAAGAAAAATAAGATATGATATTAAGTCTTTAGATTCCTTTAGGTTCTAGGTTCCATAACCTCAAACATCACAGAGGAGATGTACGATGGAAAAGACGCTTTTGTTGGTGGGAACAGATATGGCTATCTCGCAAGCGCTTGGCAAAGTTGGAGATTCCTTTACGGCAAGGAAAGCGAGTGGTCTACAAGTTGTTTCAGAGCTTGGTTACGGTGATATTGTTTCAGAATCAAGAGTAGAAGAAATACTTGAGATAGATAGTGACATCGCTTGTGTACTTACTGGCATGTCGTCAAAACCTGAAAATTCAGACGCGGAAATAACGGCATGGAGAATGGCGCGTGAGTATGATATTCCATACGGCGTATATGCCGACACGGAAGGTATGGTAGCTGGTCGTCCGTGGTTTTCTAAACAGCTTAAAGAAAACGTCTCGTTTGTTTTTGTGATAAATGAAGAAGAAGCCACGCTCGCGAAACAGCACTTTCCAGAAGCGAAGATTATAATTTCAGGTGATGTGCGAGTAGATGATTGGTTCTTCCACGAAATTCCCCGCGATGAGGTCCGAGGCCAACTGAATATTAAACCCGATGAGTTCGCGATTATGTGTCCGAGCAACAAAATACTAAGCGTTAATGTTCTGTTTTTCCTTGGTGTTTTGAGGGCTATGAAGCTGGTTATTGATAACCGCAGGATAGACAAGCCACGCATATTTTTCTCCATTCATCCAGGAGATCCAAAAGATCATCACCCTGTATATAATTTTATGGCAAAAGATCATAAAATCAGACCAGAGGTAATTACCGGTGAAATTATGTCCGGAACAGAAATGGTATGCGGAATGGACATGATTATACAATCAATGTCCACTATCGGTAAACAAGCCGCCTGCCAAAGAATACCGGTGATTGAGTTTGTTACAGATCTAGCAATGAAGCACCATGAGGCAGTTCTCAGGACCAAGTTGGTGGTTAAGTGACTGTGGCGCTTCTTTCATGGTTCGTGAAGATGTTGTCTTGTTTGCTAGTGAAATTTCTAATTTTGCTGAAGACAGAACCACAGTTCGCAAGATGCAAAAAATAGCACAAGAAAAAATGCTGCCCAGACCCGGAAGGCGCGGGGTTGGAGTTGAAACCATGTGCAAAACAGTTCTTGAATTTCTTTCTTGACGAGCCAAAAAACAGGCCGCGCCTATACTAAGGCGCGGCTTTTAAATTTACAATTTACGAGATCATAAATTATTGAACACTCTGTGTTTAATAAAGGTTCCTCGGCCTAAAAGTACGAGGTATTATTGAACTCGCTCCGCTCGTACTGTCTCGGCCTGAAGGCCGAGGTATTGAACCTATATTAACTCCTCGGTTCGGCAATGAGAAAATTCCGCTTCGCTCCACTTTCTCATTGCGCTCGCTCTACGTCATTAATAAGAATCAACGCTAATCATTCGTGTGTATTCGCGTTATACTATACGCCACGCCGTGACAAAAGCGTCTTTATTGTTTTTAACGCAATTTCCAGATCAAGAATAACTGACCGATTCTTTACGTAATAGAGATCGTATGAAAGTTTATTGCTTGTTTGGGAAACATCAGTACCGTGGTGAGGATGTTCTCCGTAGAGTTGTGCCCACCCAGAAAGGCCTGGTTTAATCAGATACCGAATATTGTAATATGGAATTTCTTTATTGTAATGACGAGCAGGCTCCGGAAATTCAGAGCGCGGTCCGATCAAAGAAATAGATCCATCAAGCACGTTCCACAACTGCGGCAATTCGTCAATACGAGTTTTTCTTAAAAATTCTCCCACACGTGTTACGTTGTTCACAGCTCCTGTTTCCCACTTTCCCTCATCATCAAAGTCCATTGTGCGAAACTTCAAAAGTTTAATGATGTGATTATTCTTACCAACACGCCTTTGTAGAACAAAAATCTTTCCACCGTCATCAAGCTTAATTGCAAGATATACAAACGGATACAACACAAGCGAGATGACACCGAGCATAAATCCAATTATAATATCCATCGCTCGTTTAAAAATATCGTATGTAATGCGCGGAGAAAAAGATACATACTCCAGAAACCACTTATAATCAATAAGTGAGAGAGAAACACGCTGAAACATTTCTTCATACACTTTATGTATATCCAAAAAACGAACGCGAGAAAAAAGGAGATTATATAAATGCGGTAAAATTGATTCAAGCTTTTCATTATGCATATCAATAATGACAAGTGAGATTCCTTTTGTCGGAATCTCTTCCGCAATATTTCCCAGCAAGGCGGAGTGCTCCACTTCACCGATATCAACAGCGCGAGCAATCTGTATGTTGTAATGTTCGCCATTTGCAATTTCCTTCACTAGCGTTTGAAAATCTGCTCCGCTACCAACGATAAGCGCCTTTTGTTTTTTACCACCTGATATGAAAACAGTGCCATATAAACGCCACAAAAGAATTAAAATGAATGAAATTGCAAGATAGGTAAATAGGTTTGTTTTCGGAGTAATATCGAAAAACGGAATAAGGTAGAAAAACATAGCCGCGAGCGCGCCGTTTGCGACAAGTGCGCCAGAAAGAATTGACGGAATTTTTCGTCTGAAGAAAAGCGTTTCTTTGTCATAAAGACCCGCAATAAAAAAAATGATGACCCATAATGCAATAAGATATGAAAACGGAATAAGGTGCTCTATGAAAACATCAGCATTATCTTTAATCGGCAACCCTATTGCAATAGTGATAAAAAGCGCTCCGTATAATAACAGAACGTCCCCTATTAGAAGTAGTGCAATTCTTCGTCTGCGTAGAAACATGATGAAAAAAGTATTTAGTATTTAGTATATGATATCTAGTATATTTTTAAATTTATACAAAATACCATATACTAGATACTTAATAATGTATAACAAATAAGGCTTAAAATAAGTTATAGTACAGGAATGCTGAAAAATATTAAAAAAAGAAAAATTCTCTACATCATCACTAAATCCAACTGGGGCGGGGCGCAACGATACGTCTATGACCTTGCGACATCGCTTCCCAAAGAGCGATTTGCTGTTGCTGTTGCGTTAGGCGGTAACGGCATCCTCAAAGAAAAATTAGAAACAAGTGGTGTGCAAGTTATAACACTTTCATCACTTCAGCGAAACATCGGTCTTGCCAAAGACTTCTCATCATTTATTGAGACTTTTCGCATCATAAAAAAAGAGTGTCCAGATATCATTCATCTTAACAGCTCTAAGGCAGGATTTCTCGGAGCTATCGCCGCTCGTCTTTATAATGCGTCAGAGGTTAGAGGTCTCCGCCGAAGGCGGAAGAGGTCAAAAATAATATTCACCGCGCACGGATGGGCATTTCGTGAAGAACGCCCATGGCTTAACCGACTCTTCATCGGTTTTTTCCAATGGCTCACTGTAGTTATCTCCCATGCAACAATAACAGTTTCTGAAACAACGAAAAATGAGATGCGGTTTCCGTTTACAAAAAATAAATTAATTACTATTAAAAATGCTATTCAGAAACTATCTTTTCTTAGTCACGATCAAGCACGAAAAGAACTTGCTCAGAGATGTGATACACCCACTAATACCTTCTGGATAGGGACAATTGCTGAGTTAACAAAAAACAAAGGATTAAAATATGCGATTTCCGCAGTTGCAAAAATCGTGCATACACACAAGAAACCAGTTGTATATTTTATTATCGGTTCTGGCGAACAACGCAATGAATTACAAACAATAATTCACGAACACAAGCTAGAGCAAAATGTTTTTCTTGTGAGTGATAATAATGCGGCGCGTCTTTTACCAGCATTTGATTGTTTCCTTCTTCCTTCAATCAAAGAAGGGCTTCCTTACGTACTGCTTGAAGCTGGAAACGCGGCATCACCAACAATCGCAAGCGACGTAGGTGGTATACCAGAAATAATTCACAACGAGGAAACAGGTATATTAGTGCCTCCACGTGACAGTAATGTAATCGCAAGCGCGCTTTTGAAATTTACACAAGACGACAAAGTACGAAAACGATATGGAGAAAAGCTATATAATATTGTAAAAAACGATTTTTCTTTTAAAGAAATGCTAGAAAAAACTATTGCGCTTTACAAATAAATTTTTTTCAATTCCGCAACCCCATCAGGGAGATTAATCTTTGACTCCCAATTAAGTAATTTTTTTGCTTTAGTAGTATTCGCGAGAGAGCGTTTCGCCTCAACACGTGGTTCAATAAATACATGTTCACCTCCAATCATGTCGGCAATTTCAAATACGGTATAGTCTTTACCTCCACCAATGTTTATTACTTCATGTCCGTTAATCTGCGAGGACTCCGCCGCATTGATGTTCGCGCGCACAACATCGTATACGTGAGTAAAGTCGCGTGATTGTTTTCCATCTGGCACAATTGTAAGAGGTTTTCCCTCTTTCCGTTGTTTTAAAAACCTTCCTATCGCTTGGGCATATACTCCTTCAAGCGGCGCACGTTCTCCGTATACGTTAAAATATCGGAGAGAAACAACTTCCAAATTATATAAGTCAAAAAACAACTGCGCCAGTTGTTCACCCATATATTTCTGAAGGCCATATGGGTGCATAGGACGCGCAAATAGCTCCTCGTGAAGCGGCATGGTTTTGTGGTCACCGTACGCAGACGATGATGCAGAATAAACAACTCGCTTTACTTTTGCATCACGCGCGGCAAGTAACACGTTAAGTGTTCCGGTTACATTAACGTCATGTGTCGTACGCGGATCTTTGATGGACGGAACAATACGCGGCAAAGCCGCCGTGTGAAAGACATAATGTGTATCTTTAAAAATCGGCGCTATTTCCTCAAAATTCCGGATATCTGTTTTATGAAGTGTCGCATCTTTGTGTACATTCTCTCTTTTGCCGCCCGAGAGGTTGTCAATTACATGCACGTCAAAATCTTTCGCGATAAGTGCATCGGTCAAGTGTGAGCCAATAAAACCAGCTCCGCCAGTTACAATGATTTTTTGTTTTATATTGTTCATAATTATATGTGTCCTCGCAACGCGAGTTCGCTTAAGATCATAGTGACGCTCTTTTTTTTATCTGTTCGGTCCGTACGAACAGCAATATCAGGATTACTAGGTCTTTCATAGAGATTTAACTCACTCAAGCCGATAAAGTTTTCAATCTCTCCAGCGCGCGCTTTTTTATATAAACCCTTCGCGTCTCGCTTCTCGCAGACAGAAAGCGGGCAATCAATGAATATTTCCAGAAAATTTTCTCCAATAATCTCTCGCGCTGTTGCCCTATCTTTTTGATATGGAGAAATAGCTGATACGAGTACGATGTCATTGAAGCCGCTTTTTTCCCGAGCAAGTTCCGCAATGATACGATTATTTTCCCGTATACCTTTGCGCGAGAAATCAAGATGACGATTAATTGTTTTCCGCACATAATCACCATCAAGAACAATGACTTTTTTGTTGAGAAATTCTAATTGTTTTTGGAGAGCATTCCCAAGAGTCGTCTTACCCGAACCAGAAAGTCCTGTAAACCATAACACAACTCCTTTAATCTTTTCTAGGTAATTATCCTGCTCTAGAGAGCTAATAAATTTAGGGTGGAGTATTTTTTTATTTCTATTTTTCTCTACTACATTGTCTGTATAATCTATAATCCGCCGCATGATTGAAACACATTCTATCGGATTTTTCCCAATTGCAGTTTCGGCAGAAAGTGCCAATCCGTATGCTCCATCAAATATGGTGTGCACAACATCATGCACTTCTGCAATAGTTGGACGCCTACTTTCAATCATTGATTCTAAAAGATTTGTAGCAACAATAACATCCTTATTTTGCACACGCGCACTATTGATAACTAATTTCTGTATAAATGGAATTTTTTCTAACGCCACCTCCTTACTTAAATCACCTCTATCTAACAAGATAATGTCAGATTTTTTAATAATACCATCTAAGTTATTAAGTCCGTCAATGCACTCAACTTTAGAGATAATCTTCATCTTTCCCCGTGTTGCTTTTCTCACTTCTTCAACAGATTCTGCTCCACGCATAAATGAAGCTGCAATGTATTTTATATTATTTTCAAGTCCTAATTTAATGGACTCATGATCCTTTGATGAAAGTGGCGGTAACACATATCGTTTACCAGAAACAGAGTCAACGACTACACCTTTATTCCTCCCGAGAGATCCGCTTTTTTCAACACTTGCGACAACATATCCTTTTTTTATACAAGAAATATCAATTACACGAAGCTCTACGGCGTCAAAATCAGGGTGTACAACATCCCCTTCTTCAAGTTGCGGAACAATGGACGGCGGCGTAAGATATATTCTATTCTTATTTCCTGTTACTTTTTTTGCGTATATTTTAATTTTCTCTCCCATCTTGAGTCGTACTGTATCCTGTGATAATTCCCCCGTACGAATTTGTGATCCTTCAGTATCAACGATAAAAGGAATGCCGACTTTTTTTGATAGACGGATAAAGTACCTCAAATCCTTAATGCTTGAGTGCGACATATTTACCCGAACGAAATCAACACCGTACGCCTTTATATTTCGTAGCGCTTTTTCTGTTCTCGTCGACGGTCCGAGTGTAACGATTATTTTTGTTTTCATAAAATGAAGGACAATACCAATATACGAATTTTACGAATGATACCAATGTATACGAATACGTATTAGTATTATTCTGTATTATCCTTTTTTAAATACCATAGTCAACATTCTATGCAATCGCTCGCCTGCGCGATACGGTTTTAGCCTTGCCTTTTTCGCCAAAAGTCCCAGTGAGTGTGCAGAGAAAATATATGGATGATATGGATTCATTTGGTCAAATGTG
>DCXN01000008.1 GCA_002327685.1 Patescibacteria group bacterium UBA2135 | reverse complement strand
TGTCGTCGTCGTTCTTCTCGTGTGGTAATATAGGGGACAGCCACCATTAATCATTAACTTGGGGACAGTGTCATGTATCTCATCTATGGTATGTGCTCTTCAGGAATTAGGATGTATAGGCAATGAAGTTGGCGCTGCGGGAGAGCGAAGGGTCATAAAAGTGTTTGATGTATTGGGTATGCCGGAGTGGATGTCAAAACCAATACGGCGCGCGACACAAGAAGAAGATGCACGAGGAGTTGATGCGTTTTTAATAACAGATGTTGAAGAGATTCCTATACAAATTAAAACCTCACTTTCAAAAGAGGGTAAAGAATTACCAAAGAGGAATGACAGAGATATTGCTATTATATATATGAATCTCAATGAGTCAGACAGCGAATTACGGAGGAAAATCATTCGGATTGTCTCTCAAGAACGCAGATGCATTATCGAAGATCGTAAAGCGAGCCGGTAGGTTCGCTTTTCAGTAGGACATACATTTATCGTTTTGTATATTTTGACATAGCAGAAAGTCTCTATATACTTATATAAATTAAGGCACTAGGCGCTAGGAACTAGGCGTTAGGACGGTTTGTCCTTAAATTCCTAGAGCCTAAAGCCTAGAGCCTAAAGCCTAACAATGGAGCCAAAAATAAAAACAATCGGTCAGTATTTTAATCTTAAAATGATTACCTCGTTTGGTATTGGTATCATCGTAGGGGTTTTCTTTGCCATACCGCTTTTAGAGCGGGAGGTGCTTGGCACAGATTTTCTCGCAAATGTTTTTGAAAGAGATGATGTCACGGTTGAAGAAGCAGAACCTATCCATGAATCTGTGAGTGAATTTTCTTCCATAGCAAGCGATGACAATTTGCTCGTTGCTTCAGATCAGCCAGCGGGACTTGTCGTGGTAATGTCTATGGTTTCTTTAAGCAAAAGTAGCTGGGTTGCTATACATGAAAGTAACGCAGATGGAGTACCTGGAAATATTCTCGGCGCGCGGCGTTTTGAAGCTGGGCAATACTTTGGTTCTACTATTGAGCTTTTGCGTGGGATGCAGACTGGTACAACATATCACGCACTCCTTCACTTTGATGATGGCGACAGTTTCTTTGATTATGAAAAAGAGGTGCCGATTAAAGATCCTTTGGGTAAATTTATTTCAACAGAATTTATCGCAACATCTGCACAATAAATAACAATAACGATAACGATAATAATAATAATAAAAATCCCGACGTGAGTCGGGATTTTTATTATTATCGTACGGGATTTATCCCGTTAGAGGCCGCGAGGGCTCGCAGCGTTCTTGCCTCTAACGGGACTCATTCTAAACGCATTCCATATTCCATAGAAAAGAATTATTGCAAGAATTAGAAAGAGGTGTTGTATGTCTGTGAACATAAGTAGTACAGAAGCAACAAGTGGTCCTAAAATATAGGCAACAGGACGGGAGTCTCGAAAGATGCTTAAAAGGTGTGTCTCGGTGCTGTTTATGTGTTTAAAGAAGTACGACTCCGATGTGATTTCTACAAAACTTGCACCTATGCGTGTTCCAAACAATAGCGCTGCCCAGATTACGAGTGATTGGTTTTCCACAAAAAAAAGTACTGCGGTGAAAAATGACATAATAAAAAATCCGGCAAGCATAATCTGTTTCTCTCCTAAGCGTGTGTCTACGAGCCACCCAATAGGTATTTCAAACAGCACAAATGGTAGGAGCATCACTGCAAGAATAACCCCGATTTCATTCCACGTAAATCCAACATAGTTATAAAGATAAATTGGTGTGTAGATGACCATCCACGAGAAAAAGAAGCGAAGCATAAGACTTGCAGTAATCGCATGCCTAATCTCGTCATTCGGATGACGCGCGGTCAAAACCTCACGAAGTGTTTTGAAGTATGGAATTTTGGTATATTTTGGGTCTTTGAAGCGCTTTAATCGACGAGATATAACAAATAATGCCGGAACAAGAAAAATGGCTGAAATAAGATAAATTTTCCAGAATTCATTGTCAGAAAGAATGATACCGGTAATAAGCGGTCCGAGAAGAATCGCAAGATTAAGGGTAGTAAGCATAATGCCGCGCACTATACCTGTCGTCTTGTCATCTGAAAATTTCTCAAGAAATACATCAAGGTTAAAGAGCCCAAGCGTGGTAAATGCTTGCATGAAGATGAATGTAAGTATAAGAAATGGAGCCGGCAGAGGAGAGGCTAATAATGCGAGAAATGTCATTTGTGTCGCAAATACAAGAAGGACGACATGATAATTCCCTAAACGACTAAGTATTTCAGGAAACTTTGCCAAGAGAAACAAGGTGAGTATGGAGCTAGCCGCAAAAACAAATCCGATGCCTTTTTCAGATAAAAATTGCCCGAGAAACGAAGAGTTAATGTAAAGTGGCAAGGCAATATGAAGCGCAAAAAGAAATGTTGCGAGGTAGATTGTGAAGAAAGGAGTACCTCTATGTTGGAATACTTTAAGCATGATAGATATGAGATATCAATATACTAGTAAAATACTAATAATAAATTATTCTAATTGCTCTAATTTCTAATTATTCTAATCAAATCCTAAGCATTAATGACCAATAACTAAATATAACTAAATATTTTTTGAGATTTAGAAATTTAGACATTGGGATTTCCTTAGGTCAATTAGGTTAATTAGAAATTAGGTCAATTTTGTTTATATCATGAGCACAACTTGTGTGCTTGCATCCCTTGTTTTTCTAAACCCCCAGTACAACCGGAATCACAATAGGTCTCTTATTGGTCTTCTTAAATAAGTGCCTACTTACTTCGTCGGTTATAATATCTTTCAGGTAATCAAAGTTAATCGGGCGCATGCCGACGATAGTTTTTTCAACTGTCTTTTTTACTATTACTCGCGTTTCTTTAAATAATTCTTGTGATTCTCTAATATAGACGAAGCCGCGCGAAATCAAATCTGGAGATTTTCGTAATTTACCGTTATTAACATCAATTGTAACCACAACCATAAAAATACCATCTTGCGCAAGCATTTGCCGGTCGCGGATAACTACTTCCTGGATATCTCCCACAGTAAAGCCGTCCACCATGACAAGTCCTTTTGGAGCGGACTCTTTAAGTTGTACAATTTTCTTACCCTCTTCTTTAATGTCTATGATCATGCCGTTGTCGGGAATTATAACGTTTTGATCGGGGGTTCCTGCCTTTTTTGCAATTTCCGTATGTACGCGAAGCATATAATGATAACCATGGATAGGTATGAAAAACCTCGGTTTTATTTTTTTATGAATCCATAATGTCTCATCGTGATTTGCATGGCCGCTTGAATGTATGTCACTGACCTGATAATGGATAATGTGCGCTCCCTGCCGTGACAAATTATCCTTAAGTTTCTGCACGCCACGTTCGTTGCCGGGTACGATAGAGGAAGAAAGCACCACCGTATCTCTTTTATCAAGTGCAATGTGCCGATGACTTTTGTTGGCAACGCGCATTAAGACCGCGTATTCATCGCCCTGCGCTCCGGTTACTAGTGCTACGATTTTCTCGGATGGATAGTTTTTCATTTCCTCTATGGGAATAATAGTATCTTTTTGAGGTTTGAAAATTCCAGCAAGCAAGGCAATTTCAACATTGTTTTTCATGCTTCGCCCATCAATGACAACTTTCTTTTTGTATTTTTCTGCAGCCTCAATGACATGCACAATCCGTTCAATTTGCGACGCGAATGTTCCTATTAAGAGTCGCCCGGTTGCTTCTTTGATGATGTGTTCAAGGTTTTCATGTACCTTACGTTCAGGGATGGAAAAACCGGTACGTTCAACATTTGTTGAGTCTGCCATCAAGAGCAGTGTGTTTCCTTTCTCAAATTTTGCAAACTCTTTCTCTTCCGTTTTTGTAGGTACGCCGTCCATGTGATCAAGTTTCAAATCTCCCGTATGCACTATTCTCCCGTAAGGTGTTTCAATAATGATTCCCATTGCGTCAGGGATTGTGTGTGTAACGGAGAAAAAATGCACAATAGTTTTTCCAACTCTAATTTTCTCTTCTTTGTCAACAACCTTAAGGTTAAGTGGTGGAAGATCTGGAAATTCCTCCTGCCGTTTTTTTATCATGAGCGTCGTGAGATTCCTGGTATATATAGGAGGATTTCCGATTCTTGACGTAATGTAGGGTATGCCGCCAATGTGGTCTAGGTGTCCATGGGTAATTAAGATTGCGCGAACCTTATCTTTTTTTTCTTCAAGATATTTTGTGTTTGGAAGTATAAAATCTATGCCAGGCGTTTCCACTTCCTTAAATTGCAGACCGCAGTCAACGATAATGATGTCGTCCTTTGTTTCAATTGCAGTCATGTTTCGTCCGATTTCCTCAACGCCGCCAAATGGAATAATGCGAATATCTCCGTCTTTCAACGGAGGAATATTTACTGCTGTTTTTGCAGTTCTGTATTTAATTGTTGTTTTGCCGCGCAGAGAGGCGTGGCCTTCGCCCGGCTTTCCTCTGCCGCGTGGGCGGGTATTTCCCCATTTCGCGTTTGTTCTTGTGGTTTTTTTTCTTGTTTGCCCCGCTGAATCTCGTGGTTTTGCTGCGTAAAGAGGCGGGGTCTCCGACCCGCTTTTCTTTGCCGTTTGTTTAGGTATTGCGCCTGCTTTCCGAAGTGCGTCCTGCAAGTTTCCTCCTTGCCTGTAATTTTTCCTATTACGGTTGTCAGGCCTACTGCGCGACGGTTGCGTGTTTTGTTTATGTGTGTTCATGATAGATTTTTAATGAACGGAGTGAATATAAAAATCATCACCCTGTTAAATAAAATTTGTTAAACAAATTTTAAATTTTTCAGAGAAAAATTTATTTAACAGGGTCTAATAAATCATAGTCGCTCCGTTCCTTGATTTATTGAAATATTTTCCAAACCCGAGCTGTTTCTATGTGCCAATTATGGACATCAAGAAATCTCTCTGACGGCACTGTGATTGTACCGACTTCTATTCCTTTTATGGTGTTAGGTATAATATAAATAAAATCAGGAGAATAAATAGGCACAAATGGCATGTCTTTTATAACTTCATCCTGAAATTGCTGATAAATTTTCGTACGTTCCTCTGCGTCAGATATTTCTCTTCCTTCTTCAAGTAATTTGTCAGTAGTAATATTTGTATAGAGTGCGATATTAAGTCCAGGGTCATTCCGTTGAGATGAATGCCAGAATGCAAACGGATCAGATTCGCGGCCGATAATTTCTCCGAAAAAGAGTGCATCGTATGTCCTCGGTCTAATAACGTTTTGATTCAAATCTCCCGATTTAAAAACTTTCACCTCAACTGAAGCTCCCAATTCTTCCCACAGAATTTTGAGTATATCCGCAGTGCGTCTTAGGTCTTGTGCGTCTGATGTTGAAAGTGAGAACGTTAATTCTTGTGTTCCTTTTTTTGTTTTCTTCTGTCGGATGCCGCTTTCCTCGTCTTTTTTCCAACCAGCTGTTTCAAGAATTTCTTCCGCGCGCTCTTTTGGGGAGCCCACAAGTTCCTCTTCTTTGTGTTTTGTAAATCCAAGTGAGCCGGGAGGAAGTGGACCGTAAAGCGCTGTTCCGTAACCATGGAGTACTTCATTAACTATATTTTCCCCATCAACTGCCACATTAAGCGCTTCACGGACTGCTTCATTGGTGAAAATGGTGTTTTGGCTCTGATTGAAAAATACACCAAAAATGCGTGGCAGGGTATATTTTGTAACACGGTATCCTTTTTCTCCGAAAATTCGCGCCCGCTCTGGAGCAATTGCATTTACTGATTCAATCTCTCCGCGATTAAGTGCTCTCAGCAATTCTTCCTCGTTAGCATAGAAACGGATTGTTATTTTATTGATATATACTCCTTGAAGCGCAAAATCTTTAAATGGTGTCAATTCGTAATATGTTGGAATACCAGAAGAGTCTCGTCTGATTGTTTTCATCTTGTATGGCCCTGAACCAATAGGCTCAACGTTAAATGTTGAAAATCCGAACTGTTCGGAACTGACGCTTTCCCAAATGTGCTTAGGAAGTATCCCCAGTGTTGCGTTTTCAAGAAATGGAGAGTAGGGCTGTTCAAGAGTAAATTCTATAGTATGTTCGTCACGTTTCGTGGTTGTCACACCCTCCCAGCTTGCACGCTTTGGGCTCTTCAATGAGGACTCTTTAGCGTGAGCAATTGTAAAGAGCACATCGTCACTGGTAATAGGATTTCCGTCATGCCACGTAAGTCCGTCCTTAAGAGTAAATGTATATATAAGTCCATCGTCTGATACGCCCCATGTCTCGGCGAGGTCAGGAACGAGCTCTCCGTCTGCACGCGCGCGCATGAGCCCTGAATAGATAAGTTGTGTTAGGTCCCGGTCGGCATCTGAAATAGCAAGTAATGGATTGATAAATCGTGGTGCGCCGATCACGCCTTCAGTTATGTGTCCGCCACGCTTTGGGATTTCCACCATGAACAGAGAGTTTGCCTTTAAAAGTATACCAAGAGCGCTTGCAAAACAAATACTTGCAAGCAGAAGGAATATAATCTTTTCCCGAGGGGAAAATGAGCGGATTGACGAGAATGCTCTCCCGCTCCATTTTTTGAAAAACTCTGAAAGAGACACGTTTCATTAGCTTACTAGCTTCGTTAGCTTCGTTAGCTTCGTTAGGCAAATAACACCTAAAAAGCTAGTGAAGCTAAAAGCTAGTGAAGCTATTTTAAATAAGGAGTGCGACGAATGCTGACAATGCAAAAAGAATAGCAATAACAATAGTTGCTTGAAATAAAAATTTCTCAAAACCTCGTCGTGTGTAAAATCCTCCTCCGTCGGACCCACCAAATGCACCGCCGATGCCGGCGCTTGATTGTTGGAGTAATATTGCCCCAATCAAAAGAATTGAAAGGATAACTTGTATCCACGGAAGCAAGGAGGCTAGTAATTCCATTGCTTTGAAGTATAGCAAGCTTTCTAAAAAACGCAACCCCGCTTGACAATCACACACCGATCCTTATAATGCCTCTCTAGAGGGTGTGCTACTTTGGGCACCAAACTCTTGTTTATTATACTATAAATAACCACGTTTAATGTAGATATATGTCGAAAGATAAAAAAAATATTAGGCCTCTTGGCGATCGTGTGCTGGTAAAAGCGATTGACGAGGGTGAGGACAAGAAAACAGCATCGGGTATTATTATTCCTGAGACAGTTGATAAAGAAAAGCCGGAGATCGGAAAAGTTATTGCTGTGGGAGATGGACGTATAAATGACAGCGGAGGTGTAATACCGATGACGGTTAAAAAGGGCGATATGGTTATTTTTTCCAAATTTGGCCCGGACGAAATAAAGGTTGAAGATGAAGAATATCTTATTTTAAGTGAGAGTAATATATTAGCTGTAATTAAGTAAATTAAGGAGCGGGGCGACTATAATTTATTACCCCAATGAAATCTCATTTGAAAAATTTAGCAATTTTCCAAATGAAGATTTTTACACAATAAAAATCATTTCATGGGGTGATGATTTTTATACTCGCTACGCTCGTTAAAAATCTATCATGTCTAAACAAATTATTTTTAATGAAAACGCGCGGATGGCGTTGAAAAAAGGCATCAATAATGTTGCTGATGCTGTTCGCATTACTCTTGGTCCTCGTGGCAGGAACGTCGTTCTTGATAAAGGATTTGGCGCGCCGACGATTACAAATGATGGTGTAACAATCGCGAAAGAGATTGATCTCAAAGATAAATTTGAAAATATGGGTGCTGAAATAATCAAGGAAGTAGCCCAAAAAACAAATGATAATGCCGGTGATGGCACAACAACGGCCGTAGTTCTCACACACGCCATTGTAAATGAAGGCCTCAAAAAGACTTCTATGGGAGTAAATGCTATGGGTATTCGGCATGGTATTGACGCGGCGGCTCACGAGGTAGTGGAGGCGCTTAGGGGGAGCGCGAAGCCAATTCAGAGCAAAGAAGAAATCATGCAGGTGGCAAGCATCTCTGCCGAATCTGAAGAAATCGGAAAAATCATTGCAGACACTATTGGTAAGGTTGGCAAAGACGGTGTTGTAACTGTTGAGGAATCACAATCGTTTGGTATTGAATCAGAGGTGGTTGAAGGAATGGAATTTGATAAAGGGTATGTTTCTCCATACATGATTACCAACGGGGAAAGGATGGAGGCGGAGTTTAAAGATTCGCATATACTTATTACCGACAAGAAAATTTCATCCATTCAGGAAATTTTGCCGCTTCTTGAGAAATTGGCACAAGGAGGAAAAAAAGATTTGGTAATTATTGCTGATGACGTTGAAGGGGAAGCGCTCGCTACATTTGTTGTCAATAAACTCCGTGGCACTTTTAATGTTCTGGCAGTAAAAGCTCCTGGATATGGTGATCGTAAAAAAGAAATACTTGAAGATATTGCGATTACTGTCGGTGGAAAGGTTATTTCAGAAGAAACTGGCACTAAATTTGAAAATGCCGAGGTTGCGATGTTAGGTCGCGCGCGTCGCGTAGTTGCCACAAAGGATAATACTGTACTTATTGGCGGAAAAGGAAAACGTGCTGATATTGAAAATCGTGTTGCGCAACTGCGTCGACAAGCAGAGATGACTGAATCAAAATTTGATCTGGAAAAAATTGAAGAGCGTATTGCGAAACTTTCTGGTGGTGTTGCTGTCATTCGTGTTGGCGCGGCGACAGAGACAGAGATGAAATATATGAAATTAAAAATTGAGGACTCTGTTGCGGCAACGAAGGCGGCAATTGAGGAAGGAGTTGTCCCTGGAGGTGGCTCGGCTCTTGTCAAAGCCGCTCAGAAAGTCGCGGGGAAGAACATGAAGTCGCCGCTAAAGAATTTTGAAGATGAATTTGAAGTTGGTTTTAGTTTGGTGTTAAAGGCGGCCGAAGCGCCACTCAAGCAAATTGCAGTCAATGCCGGTAAAGATGATGGCTCGGTTATTGTTGCGGAAGTAAAAAAAAGACGAGGCAATACTGGATATGATGCCGCGGCTGATGAAATTATTTCCGATATGCTTGCGGAAGGAATCATTGATCCTGTGAAAGTTGCTCGAAGCGCATTGCAAAATGCGGCATCAGCCGCGGCAATTCTCCTCACTACTGACGTTGCTATTGCTGATGAGCCGAAAGAAGAAAAAGACGCTCCAATGCCAGACATGGGAGGTATGGGTGGTGGCATGCCGGGGATGATGTGATAGATTTTTAAGGAGTAGAATACGACTATAAAAATCATCACCCAGCATATAGTTTTGAAGAAACTATGTGCTGCGGTAGTTTTGCTCAAGAAAACGGATTTTTAAAACACAGAAAGTCACTCTAGCGAGTGACTTTCTTCGTCCTCGGAAAATTTTCTGTCAAAAGAAAAGGCGACCGTTTCTGGCCGCCCTTTTGACATAAATCTCTGCTGGTTGCGCTGTCTAAAACCGACGAGCGGAAGCGATGCCGAGATTGTGGGTATTGTTCCAGCTGCTTTCGTGACTCTTCTTCCAGCCGTCATTGGTCAATCGGAGACAAGGAGCACGGAGGTCATGGTCACCATCGTCGTTGCCATCGTCCTCTGGCACATGCTGATTCATCGTCAGCGCAGTGAACTCCTTGACTGTCAGCGAACGATGACCCCACCAATTGATGAGCATGGCTGTCCGTCGAAAGTTCGCGCCGGGCGTTGCTCGAAAGATGAAGTAGTCACCCTGCGGTTGTGGACGGTACACCTTCTGACGGAACACCTTACCCCGAAGATATGCACGGATAACCCATAAGAAATCACGAAAAGAACTGAGTTTCGTCTTCGTCATGGTAACCTCCAAGTTGAGAAGTGAGATATGGATGTTCTTGTGAAAACCTAATTGCATTATATCATATTGACACTGTTTGTCAACCCCGACCTTGAAAAATCGAATATTCCTGATTGAGGCAGGAAAGGAGATTTTGGATGATTCCTATAAAACCTTGCAAGGTTTGATAGGAATGCGATACTGGAACGCCATAAAAAAAAGAGTTCTTCTCCGGAGAGTTGGACTCAAGGTTGGGAGCGTAATGCTTCCATTATTAGTTAGATAACAAGACAAGAACAACAAATGGAATAATTACGCCAATTGCTGTTCCGCAAAGAACCCCTTTTATCGCGCTAGCTTCCAGTGGCGGAAGGTCGTCGAGAGAAAGTTTCATGGCTGCGCTCCTTTTCAGTGAGTGAACCTTACTTCTATAAGCAGTGTAGCAGATATAAATAGTCTTGTCAATCTTTGAAAATGGAATATTATCGATTAGGCGGAAAAGAAGAATTTTTGGCGAAAGACAAACCCCCAAATGCGGCACATTTTGGGGGTTTCTACTCTAATTAGCTACTTTCTCAAAGTATTCCGCGTTGACTGTGCATGGGCCACCAGCGTAGGGAGAGCTGTTTAAACTAATATTGTCAGCAGGAACCCATTGATCTCGTCTTCCGTCGTAGAACATTTTATAGCCGTTAATCTGTGTACTAATGGTAAGAAGCGGCGCAGCTCCAGGACGCTCTTCTACTTTGGTAACCGTAAAGGGGCCTTCTCTAAGTTTATTTTTTAGTGACCTAAACGTCTCTAGCCATTGACGCGTATTTTTCCAAACAATATAGTCACCAACAGAAAATTGAAATTGTTTCGTTGTCAATTACCTCTTTCTTTTGTTTCTATGAAGTAAAATACTATTCCATGCACATATTGTCAACAAAGAAAAAATAAGTACAATAAACGTATTAATAACCTAACACCTATAACCTAATATTATGACTTCTCTCTACATCATTTTAGGAATCCTCGCTGTTGTTATTTTCTGGGTAGTTTTTGCATACAACCGGTTTGTGGCGTTCGTGAATCGCGTGAAGGAAGCGTGGGCCGATATTGATGTGCAGTTAAAACGTCGTTACAACTTAATCCCTAATTTAGTTAATGCAGTAAAGGGATATATGCAGCATGAAAGGGGGACGCTTGAGAAAGTTACCGAAGCGCGAACACAAGCAATGGGTGCAGGCACAGTAAAAGAGCACGGACAGAGTGAAAATATGCTCACTGATGCGCTGAAATCCTTATTTGCAGTTGCGGAAAATTATCCTGATCTTAAAGCGAATCAAAATTTTATTGAGCTTCAGCGAGAGCTTTCTGATACGGAAAACAAGATTCAAGCGGCTCGCCGGTTTTATAACACTAATGTTCGCGATCTCAACACTAAGATTGATTCGTTTCCAGCAAACATCGTTGCAGGTATGTTCCGCTTTAAGTCAGCCGACTTTTTTGAATTAGGAGAAGGCGAGGAAGCGGCAAGAAAACCAGTTGAAGTTAATTTTTAAAAAATTAGGCACTAGATTTTGTTATTTTTTCCTAGAGCCTAGAGCTCTAATTTCCTAAGGCCTAAAATATGGCAAGCATTTACACCCATCGCGATAAAAATATTAGAAAGACCTGGTTTTTGATGGCCGGGTTTTTGATATCGGTGATTGCGCTTGGCTGGGCGGCGAGCTGGTATTTTGGAAATCCTATTATCCTCTATGTGGTTGCAGGTATTGCGATGGTTATGAATGTCGTTAGTTATTGGCATTCCGACAAGCTCGTGATAAAAATGACCGGCGCGAAGCCCGTCTCTTCCAATTCGCATCGCGAACTTTGGAATATTGTTGAAAATCTTTCAATCACAGCCGGACTTCCCATGCCGAAAGTTTATATCGTAGAAGATTCTGCGCCGAATGCTTTTGCAACAGGGCGTGACCCCGATCATGCAGTTGTCGCGGTAACAACTGGTCTTTTAAATATGTTAGAGCGCAATGAACTTGAAGGAGTGGTTGCGCACGAATTGTCTCATATCGGCAATCGGGACATGCTCGTCTCTACAGTAGCTGTTGTGCTTGTCGGATTTGTTGCGATACTTGCAGACATTTTTATTCGCATGACATTTTTTGGTGGCAATCGTGACAGGGGTGGGGCGCTTATGATTATTTTGGGTATTGCTGTTGCTATTTTAGCTCCTATTGCCGCGAAGTTAATTCACATGGCAATTTCACGCAAACGAGAATTTCTTGCAGATGCGTCTGGCGTGCTTTTAACTCGTTATCCCGAGGGGCTTGCATCAGCGCTTGAGAAAATTGGCGCGCACTCACATCCAATGCGTCGGGCAAATCATGCAACAGCGCATCTTTTCCTATCAGATCCATTTAGCCATAACAAAAAAGGCTTTGCCGCTCGCGTAAATAATATGTTTATGACCCATCCGCCGATGGAGGAGAGGGTCAGAGCTCTACGGGGTGATGCGAAGTAATTTGACATCTGCATATTGAATATGGCATGTTTCATACAGCTGATTAGAACATAACAAAAGGAGACAATTGGTGGATACCAGAACAGAGGAGCAGAAAAAACGGGCACACAGTTTGGAAAGTGAATTGTCTGCACTCACGCTTGCGTGTATGGTGGTTGATCTTGAAGGGAGAGTCGTTGTGGATCCCTTAACTGGCATTTTGTCGCGAAGATCTTTAATGGAATGTGCTTCTGTGCTTTTTGCCAGATCTCTTAAGTGCGACGCTGATGACCGGCGCAAAAAAAACACACAGTCACTTTCTGTATTGTTTATTGACATAGATCACCTCAAGCTTGTGAATAATGGGCATGGTCGTGCGGCTGGTGATACTGTCCTACAAGGGGTTGCTCGTGCATTAAAACAGGGCATTCGCAAAGATGACATTGTTGCACGGTATGGAGGAGAAGAGTTTGCGATATTGATGCCTGACACCAAAGAAGCTGTCGCGGTGGAACGCGCGAAGGACCTACTTGGACAAATAAGAGGCTTGTCTTTGTTTCCGGGTCAGCTAAATCTTTCCGTAACAGCAAGTATTGGAGTTGCTACCAGTGAACAATTTTCCTCTTTTGGTGAGTTGTGTGATGCGGCTGACGGGGCGCTCTACTACGCGAAAAATCATGGAAGAGATCAGGTTGCTTGCCGTGGTATTACTCGTGAAAGGCGTCGTTGGATAGCGACGGACGTACGCCACAGAGAAGAGAGAAGGAAATAAAGAAATAAGGAAATGCTGATGCCTTGCGCATCAGCGTTTTTTCTTTTTTCCTTGTGTCTTTTGTGATTTTCACTCAACAATTCCATAGAATTGTTGAGTGAGTGGAGCGCATTACTGACAGAAGCACATTATCTGTGTTAGGGTTAGGATTGAAAAAGGGAGGAGTGCGCCGAATGGTAAGGCACTCGCTTGGAAAGCGAGCGGGCTGATGCCCTTGCAGGTTCGAGTCCTGTCTCCTCCGTACCGATTTTTCTATGCCTCCGAGCAAACGCAGGAGGTATAGAAAAGTCGGTTTGTTAGTGGAGTGGGACGAGAAGGTCGCAGATTCAGACCGAGCGTAGCGAGGAGAACCGAGGCGGGGTCGCGAACACTTAGCAGAATTGAGTGCGAAGCACGAAAATTATGCTTAGTGATTTGTGACCGAGTCCTGTCTCCTCCGCCATGTGCTGGAGAAAGTGTATGAGGTAGTGTTGTGAAAAAAGAGAGCTCATTTCAAGGTTTGGTACTTAAAACGGATTATTTACACATCTTATTCACAGAGACAAGACCTTCATTTTTGGAGGTTATTGAAAAAGTCGAACTTCAATAATTCTTCAATAATTCAACCCTAAATCTGTAGGCTTATTCGCACGAATTAGCCTATAACGAACAATTTTCTCATGTAAAAAAAGCACAGAAACTCATTCAGTGAACGACATTTCTTCCGTTTGGGCTTTACGATTTCCTCCTGTTTGGCGGCGCTATTTTGTTCTTTGCACAGAGTAATATGAAAGAATTATTTTGTCAAAAACCTCGGTTTTAGTAACCTGCGAGACCTGTTTTGTGGGTTTTCCACAGAGACGAGGTCTTCATTTTTGAGTACAATACAAACATTAAACAACCAACAACTTACAACCTGCAACAACCGAGATGTTCGTAAAAAATAACATGCGAACTAGTCGTCGGCTGTGGGTTGTGGGTTGTAAGTTACATTCATGACTACAACACCCAGGCAAAAGCATTCTCGCGGTTTAAAGAAGCACACCTATCTTGCTAAGAAAGTTCAGAAAAGAAACGGAATGATTGTTCCGTTTGATGTTGAGCGAATTTCAAGCGCAATTTACAAAGCGACACTCGCTAGTAATGAAGGAAAACAGAAAGACGCGGATAATTTAGCAAAAAAAGTTGCTGTAAAGTTAAGTAGGATGGTAGCGCGAGATAAAGGATTTATCCCTCACGTTGAAAAAGTGCAAGACATGGTGGAAGAAGAACTGATTTTAGGTGACTTTGCGAAAGTTGCGAAAGCATACATACTCTATCGTCAGAAACGCGCGGAATTACGCAGTCAGAGAGGAGAAGTCCCAAAGGAAGTACGCGAACGTGCGGCAGAAAGTAAAAAATATTTTCGTAATCCGCTTGCGGAATTTGTCTACTACACAACATATTCTCGCTGGATACCTGAAGACGGAAGGCGCGAGACATGGGTTGAAACAGTAAGCAGGTACGTCGATTTCATGAAAGAAAATGTTGGTAATAAGCTGACACAAAAAGAATATGCGGAAATTTACGAGTACATGGTAAATATGAAAGCGTTAGGATCCATGCGGCTTCTGTGGAGCGCGGGGTCTGCCGCGCGCGCGACAAATGTTGCGGCGTATAATTGCTCATTTGTTGCGCCGACAAAATGGCAGGACTTTGGAGAAATTGCTTATATCTTAATGTGTGGATCTGGGCTCGGATTTTCTGTTGAACGCCAGAATACCGAAATGCTTCCCGTAATTAAAAAACAAAACGGCAAAAAACTCACGACGTTTGTCATTCCTGACAGTAAAGAAGGGTGGTCTGACGCGATAATAACAGGCCTTAAGACGTGGGCAAGTGGAAGAGATATGGATTTTGACTACTCAAGAATACGACCACAGGGCGCGCGCTTAAGGACAATGGGTGGACGTGCGTCAGGACCCGATCCGCTTAGAAACCTTCTTGTTTTTGCGCGGGAGAAAATGTTTGCAAATCAAGGAAGGAGGCTTTTGCCGGTTGATGTGCATGATATTATCTGCAAAATCGGCGAAGTGGTGGTGATGGGTGGCGTTAGAAGATCTGCTTTAATTAGCTTCTCTGATCTTGACGATGCTGAAATGAAGAAAGCAAAAAATGGGCAGTTTTATATCGAACATCCAGAGAGGAGTATGGCAAACAATTCTGTGGTTTACAACGAGCGACCTTCATCAGAACAATTTCTTGAAGAGTGGCTTAATTTAGTGAGAGGTCGTTCAGGCGAGCGAGGCATTTTTAACCGTGGCGGGCTAGAGCAGCAAGTTCCCGCCCGTCGTTGGGATGTGTTTAAAAAAGATGCGGGGCGTTCTGGGCTAAATCCTTGTGGAGAAATTAATTTGAAATCAAAACAGTTCTGCAATTTATCAGAAGTAGTTGCGCGTACTGAAGACAGCGAAAAAGACTTAATAAATAAAGTGCGCGTAGCAACCATCCTTGGAACTTATCAATCAACGTTAGTGCATTTTCCATATCTTTCAAAAGAGTGGAAGAAGAACTGCGAAGAAGAGCGCTTGCTCGGTGTTTCAATTACAGGCCAGTGGGATTCTCCCGCATTGCGCAACCCGCAGACGATGAAAAAACTTCGCGAAATGGCTATTCATACTAATAAAAAATACGCGCGCAGATTTGGTATCAATGAATCAACGTCAATTACTTGCGTAAAACCATCAGGCAATGGCTCGCAATTGTTTGACTCCTCTTCGGGGTGTCATCCGCGATTTGCGAAATATTATATTCGTCGTGTTCGGATTGAAAACCATAATCCCATCTTTAAAATGTTTAAAGATATTGGTGTGCCGTATCATCCTGAAGTTGGCCAGCCGCACGACACAGCAACAACATTTGTTGTCGAGTTTCCGATAAAAGCGCCAAAAGATGTAATAACACGCCATGAAATGAATGCACATGACCAGCTGTTGTATTGGAAAATGCTTAAAGAAAATTATACGGAACACAATCCCTCTATTACTGTTCAGGTTGCTGACCATGAATGGACTATGGTTGGAAATTGGGTATATGAAAACTGGGACATGGTTGGCGGTATTTCCTTTTTGCCAAAATCAGATCACGTGTATAAACTTGCCCCCTACGAAGAAATTACTAAAGAACAGTATGAGCAAATGATAGAACATTTTCCAGATATTGATTTCTCAAAAATCGTACTTTATGAGTATGACGACAACACAACTGGTGCAAAAGAATTAGCATGTGTCGCGGGATCGTGTGAGATTGACCCCATTAGCAGTCCAGTGGAGTCTTTGCGATAAAACTCTATATGAAAGCGAATTCGCCTAGCGGCTCCATTAGTGCAAAAAAATATAGTTGAAGACTGCTAACGGGGTAAATATTCCTCTTGAAGCCTCGGTAAAGGCATAATTTAAAGATGCATAGTTGTCAGATGTGAGAATGTTTTACGTGACCTGGTGTACATTATCATCGGGTTAGT
>DCXN01000014.1:5226-50906 GCA_002327685.1 Patescibacteria group bacterium UBA2135 | reverse complement strand
CCACACTTTTTTAAAAGATAAAAATCATACCGACGAAGATATGCTTAAAACTGGGCTCGTGATTAAATCAGATAATAGTGTATACGATAGATTTCGGGGAAGAATTATGTTTCCCATTACTGATTCTGCAGGGAGGGTTGTTGCGTTTTCTGGGAGGATTTTTGAGCAAGATAATACTGTTTCAGACTCATCTACGGTGAGTGTCACGGCTAAGTATATCAATAGCCCAGAAACAGTTTTGTATAATAAATCTCGCATATTGTTTGGTTTTGATAAAGCCAAATTGCCCATACGAAAAGAAGATGAATGCATTATAGTGGAAGGTCAACTTGACGTAATTCTTTCGCACCAAGCCGGCTTCCCGAATACTGTTGCGGTAAGCGGAACTTCACTAACGGAACAGCACCTTGCTCTCATTGGTCGGATTACTAAAAATATTGTGCTTGCATTTGACGCGGATGAGGCAGGACTCAAGGCAATGCGGCGGAATCTTGAAACAGCGCTTGACCATGGTTTTACCGTTTCAATCGCGCAACTTCCTGCTGGTGCGGATCCCGCGGATGTTATCAGTAAGGATGCAAAGGCATGGGCTGTATGTGTTAAAAACGCACAGCATATTGTTGAATTTTATCTTGATGTTTTGTGTAAAGATACTGACAACAGACGGTTGGTATATAAGAATGTTGAAGCAGAGGTCATGCCGCTTTTAGCTAGGGTGCAGAGCTCGGTTGAGCAAGCGCATTTTGTAAAATTAATTGCAGAAAGGCTTGCTATCGCGGAAGATCCAGTGTGGGAAGCGCTTAAAAAACAAAAACGTCCCGCTAAACGGTTTGGTCAAATTCCTACTGGTGCCGGTATGAGCAGCGCGAATAGTGCTTCGTTTGAAGAAAGACGTATTTCAAACATACGGAAACGAATACAAGGAATTCTTTTATGGCAAGGAAGCCAGAAGACTCCCATGGTAAATTATGATGAATACAAGGAAAAATATAAAAATGTAGTTGGCGCACCGTTTGAGGAGGATGGCAAACACTTTTCTTCTCTAGAGAGAGATCGCTTAATACTGGAAGCAGAGATGGCACATCAAGACTCACAAAACATATCCGATCTTCTTGAGGAATTGTTTGTAGATATCCAGGGTTTGGTACTTAAGGTGCGTTTGATAAAAACTTTGGGTGTTGTAAAAAAAGCAGAGGCGGCAGGGGATGAGAAAAAAGCAGAAGAGGCGCTCTCGTTGTGTCATGAACTTTCGCGAAAGATGAGTGAGACTGCGTTTAATAATAATATATAAATTATGAAAGCGAAGGAAACAACAAAAAAGAAAAAAGCGAAAAAGACACGTTCTGCTAAGGCTGGTGTGAAGAAGAAAATAATAAAAAAGAGGAAGCCCCGACGCCCAAAGGGGTCGGGGTCCCGACTCCTAACGACAAAACGTGTCAGGACGTCGGGAAAAAAGACGATTGTTAAGAAAAAACAGGTGACGAAGCGTGCGACAGCTAGAAAAACTACGCGGAAGACAAACAAAGCAGAAACACAGAAAAAAAGCATTGAAACTCTTATTAAGAAAGGAAAGGCGCGAGGTTTTATCACATATGACGAATTACTTAAAGAGTTTCCCAATATTGAGGACAATATATTATTTCTTGATGAGCTTTATGACAATTTTGCAAAAGAGGGCGTTGAAATAAAAAGACGGGGAAGTATTCTTGCGGATGATGAGAGTGTTGTTTCCACAAAAGGATATGGCGGGACTTCAAGTACGCATGATTCAATCCAAATGTATCTGAAAGAGATTGGACAATATGATTTAATTTCAGCAGCAGAAGAAAAAACACTTGCAAAGCGTATTGAGAAAGGCGATGAAGAGGCAAAGTCCCTATTAGCGAAGGCAAATCTTCGACTCGTTGTTTCAATCGCAAAACGATACGCGACGCGAAGCCAGGACTTGACATTACTTGACCTTATTCAAGAAGGGAATATTGGCCTCTTTAAAGCAATTGAAAAATTTGACTGGAGAAGGGGATATAAATTTTCAACATACGCAACATGGTGGATCAGGCAAGCAGTTACGCGTGCTCTTGCCGACCAGTCTCGCACTATTCGTGTTCCTGTACACATGGTTGAGACAATTGCGAAATATAAACAAGCAATACGGCGCCTTTCTCAAGACTTGGGGCGTGATCCGCTTCCAGAGGAAATTGCTGCAGAGATGGGTCTTGATATTGATAAAGTGCACACTATAAAAAACATAGATCAAGACACTGTTTCGCTTGAAGGGTCAATTGGAGACGATGACGAAAAGTCAACGCTTAAAGACTTTATTCAGGATGAACAAGTTGCCGCTCCATCGCAGGAGGCATCACGGCGTATTCTCCGTGACCAAATACGTGAAATCTTATCAGAGCTCTCTCCTAAAGAGCGTAAAATTCTTGAGATGCGGCATGGTCTTGAGGAGTATGAAGGGCTTATGCATACACTGGAGGAAGTGGGGAGGGAATTCGGTGTGACCCGAGAGCGTATAAGACAGATTGAAGCGAAGGCGCACGAAAAAATCCGCCAGCACCAAAAATCAAATCGGCTTAAAAATTACTAAGTTAGGCTTTAGGGCGCTAGGAAATTTCCACAAGTTTCCGCAAGGCCCGGCCTTGCATGGGGATAACCTGTGGATAACCCGCAAGGCCGGGCCTTGCGGTGCCTAGTATAAAATAAAAGACTACCTCTGTGGTAGCCTTATAATGCTGCTGTTAGGTCACAGCTGACCTTACTCCTTGTCTCGAATTTCTTCAAGACGGGAAAGTACTTCGCTGCAAACTTTGTCTTTTATGCTATCAACAAAATCTGCAAGCGATACTATACTCCAAACACCTGCATGTTTGAGGTCGGTCACATTAAAAAAGATTTTCTCATGGTCTACCCACGAACCATCTTTCCAAACAGAAAGCCATTCACCGAAAACATCCAGTATTTGTTGTACGTCGTTTTCTTCGGCACGTTCTCGGATGTGGTTAAGGTCGGACGCTTTTAGATGGACGAAGTCAACATAATGCATTCCACATACTCCTACTCCCCATTGTAAGAAGAATCCACTAATATCCTGGCATAGTTTGTACTATTTGTCAATAGCCCGTGGTAATGTGATATAATGAACCGAATGAGTCGAAAGCGTACACTCCCCATAAAACACTGGACATATTCCTCACTCACTGCGTTCTTGAGAAACCCTTTGGCGTGGTATAAGCGTTATGTGGAATTGGTCTATGATACGCCTTCTTCCCCATCATCATATATAGGTCGTGCTGGACATCTGGCCCTCCAGCATTTCTATAGTGGGATACCAAAAGAAGGGGCAATTGATCTTGGGCTTGAATTTTTGCAGGATGTTTCGGACTTTGAAATTAATTTTGGTAAAATAAAAACACGCGCAGCTAAAAAAAAGAAGCGGAAACAGATGGAGCGGGAATATATGCAAGCCATCTCTTTTTATTTAGAACGACCGCCGAAGCATAGAGTGCTTGGAGTTGAAGTGAAAGCAATTACTGATGTTAAGGGATTACCGCTTCCGCTCAAAGCTATTTCTGATTTGGTTGTACAGTCACGGGCTGAACGGGGAGCGGTTGATATAATTGACCATAAATTTGTTGATTCATTCAGCAAGCGTGGAAGTCCAAAACCAATTTTCATGATCCAGGCGATTTTCAATTATTACACTGTTAAAAAAGAATTTGAAAAACCGGTATGCCGTTTCCTTGTCTATGAATGTAAAAAGAAAAAGAATGCCGACGGTTCATCACAAATGCGGCGGCATGTAATTGATTTTCGTAACAGTGAAGAAGAATTTGTGTTATTTCATCGTCTCGTCAACGACGCTACATCAGAAATTGCGCGAAAGCGGCTCTATCTCCCGAATCCATCCGACATGTTTGAGGGCGAAAATTCTTTTGATATATATCGGCTAGGACTTGTAGATTAATTTTCCGCAAGGCCCTTTTCCGCAAGGCCCGGCCTTACATGGGGATAACTTGTGGAAAACCTAGCCCACAAGACCAGGCCTTGCAGAGATTTTGACTGAATAATTTTTTAAAAACGTCGGTTTGATGGATATCCACAGTTTACTCTTGTTTTGCAATGGATTCATGAGTATTGACAAAGTGTAGCAACATGATATGCTTTGGACAGAAAGGAAATAGCTTAGAACATTTGGAACTTGGAAGGAATTTCTGAAATGGAATATTTTAGCGATCTTGAATTTGTTGTCAGTGTTATTGTCATGTTCTTTATACCAATCGGCGGCTTCGCAGTGTTCATTTTCTTTCTTTATTCACAATACGAAAAGGAATACCTAGAAGGTTGTCAGCGATTGTCGGAATGTGACAGAGCATTGGTGCGATCCGATGCTTTCCTAAAAAGTTAATGTTTTTTGCGCAAACAAAATAAACTGGCACAAAGACCGTCTTATCGTCTTCGTGCCAGTTTTTTATTTATTTTCTACTTACTCACTGAGCAGTTGATCAATCTGTGCTTTCAATGCATCAAAAGGCTGTGCTCCTTGTACGCGTGCAGAGTTTTTGCCATCTTTGGTAATCAAAATTGTATGTGGTGTACCGCGCCCGCCTGATTTGACTGCGTCTTCCATGTCCTCATTAACGGCACTTTCTTGGCGTCCACTTTCAAGACACTCGACAAATGCATCTCTATCAAGTCCGACGTCCTCGGCGATCTGTGGTAAAAGCGTTAAATCAAGTCCATTGTTCAAGGGAGAAACTTCAAGTAGCTGATCTGTGTATTCCCAGAACTTTAATTCTCCACCGAGTTCCGCGGCGCACTCTGTTGCGACTGCTTCTTGAAAGGCTTTCGGGTGAATTGCGGTTAATGGGAAGTGGCGATATACCCATGCGACTTTGCTATCTGGTCCGTATGCCTCCATGACTTGTTTAAGTGTCTGGTGGAATGACCTGCAAAATGGACACTCAAGATCTGAAAACTCCACAATAAATATTTCCGCGGTTTCGAAATTACCCAAAATATGATCTTTGGGTGTCACTGATGATATATTTGAAACTGCTTCTTCCTGGACTCCTCCCGTTCCTGCGAGTTGATCACCATTATTGTTTTGAGCCGTAAAAAGAATAGCGCCTGCAATAATAACTCCAGCGCCTAAAATAGAGAGGGGAACCATTAGTTGTGTGTTTGATGTTTCCATGATAAGGGATAATACCAATATACAAATTGTACGAATGATACGAATAATACTAATGCGTCGTATTCGTATCCATTGGTATTATTCGTACAATTTGTATATTGGTATTGTTCCTATCTTACTACTCAATCAAAAGTAATGCAACTATTGCTAGAATTCCTACAAGAATGGCAAGCAATTGAACAAATGAACGATTTAATCTTGTTGTCTTATGTAGCTCTGGTACCAGATCAGAGCCTGCGATGTAAATAAAACCGCCTGCGGCAATTGGAATCATCCATGTAGAAAATGTTCCCATGGCATCTTCTAAAACAAATACTACAATGACGCCAAGTATAGCCAAAAGCGCCGATGCGAAATTTACCAATATTGCCTGTGCTTTTGTGAACCCCGAGTGTAAGAGTACTCCGAAGTCTCCTATCTCCTGTGGAATTTCATGGAGTATAACCGCAAGCGTGGTTGCAATGCCGACTTCAATACTTACTAAATAACTTGCGCCGATAATCATACCGTCCAAAAGGTTGTGAAATCCGTCGGATGCCAAAATGATATATCCGAGCGGTCGTATACGTCTTTGAGTGTCTAGTATTCTTTTGTCGCCAAGGCATTCATCCTCATGAAGTTCATGTCCATGCCAGTGATGCCAGTGAAGGAATTTTTCCAGAATAAAAAATAGCAGAATGCCTCCAATAATCAAAAGCGATGTGACGAGTATATTCGCGCTCTTTTCAAACGCCTCTGGGATAAGGTGAATAAACGCGTCTCCCAAAAGCGCGCCGACTGCGAGAGCAACGAATACTAGTATCCATTTTTGAAGTAGTGTGTCTCTTACTGAAATCACCAGGATTCCAATGAGGGAAACAAGGCTTACTACAAAAACGCTTCCGAATGCATAAAGAGCAATGGTTGTCATGGTCATAGAGATCATTATAGCAAATATGAGCTAGAAAAAGAAAAATCCGCCCAACGAGATGTCGGGCGGAATTTAGTCGGTGTGGTGTATATCGATTTCCCCATACCTTGTTTTTCTGTATGCGGAGTATGTCATATGTGAAGCAATAACCAACATGATGAGGGTGGCGATGCTGTCAATATAATTAGCGGCAGTATCAAATGACAACCGTTCAATTATCCACGAGATAACTCCGATTCCCAAAGCCCCGATACTCCAATACAAGTCAAGGCGCACATGTTTGTCCTGTATGAAGCGGTTGAGATCCCAGCCGCCTTTTTTCATGTGCAGGATCCACAAACGGAAACTATTACCTACAACGCCGACTATTCCAGCCTTCACCATTTCAATTGGTATGAAGCGTGTGGAGGCGGAAATTTTGAAATAAAGTTCGCTTCCAATGAAAATTGTCGCTGCGGCAAGTAAAATGACTTGCATATACGCACCGATTAGTCGCACAGTGCGCTCTTTATGAATAAATGGTTGTAAAACTACGAGTCCAGCGACACAAGCAACCACAATATCAGATGCTGTGTCGTTTACTAAATGCCACGCATCTGCTTGTGGTGTAGCAGCACCGCCCTTTTCTCCAAGTTTATGCTGGTAATACGCTGTTGTACCGCCGACGATTGCCATACTAATATAAATAGCAACCTGACAAAGACAAAGATGTATATTGAAATTTCCAGGGCACCAACGGAAGTGCCCAGTTTGCTTGTGTGAATGCATTGGGTACCTCCTTCGTTGCTGGTTTGAGTTGAACGCAAAAGATCAATCTACGTACGTAATAGCATTTTCATAGAATTTCGTCAATCTCCACGCAAGACCCAGCGTTGTCTAGAAGGCTCTGTCCGTCGGGCTTTGGGGCCAACTTTTCTGCGTAATTCTGCGTTTGTTCTGCGCGTGCTTGCGACCAGCGCAAAACGCTGGTACCGCTTGCTTTCTTTTTCTTTTTTATATAAGTTGAAAATAGATACTCTGTAATTTGTCAGGAGTTTGAAAATTGAAATTCAATAGAAACACAGTATGGACGATCATCCTTGGAGCTATTGTAGTGTTTCTTCTTGCATCTTTTCTTGGCTCAGCAGAAAGAAGCCAATATCGGCAATTTCATGAGCTTAATTACACGGAATTCATTCGATCTGTTGAAGACGAGAATGTTGAACGTGTAGAAATAGCAGAAGATTCTGGTCTAATCACAGGGAACTTTAAAAAAGATAGACAGCAATTTAAAGTAATTATCCCCGTCAATCAAGATAATACGAGATTATTCCTTCTTTTGGAGGACAAAGACGTAGAGATTACTTATTTGCCAAAAGAAGAAGCATCAGCATTCTCTTCTTTTCTCTATTCATGGGGTCCGATGCTACTCTTCATTGGTGTCATTATTTTTTTTATGCGGAAGATGGGCGGCACTTCAAACCCGATGAAGTTTAAAAAATCACGCGCCAAACTTCTTACTGAAAAGGGAAATAAAGTTACGTTTAATGATGTTGCCGGTGTTGATGAGGCGAAACAAGAGCTTAAAGAAGTCGTTGATTTTCTAAAGAATCCTCGGAAAGCCCAGAGACTTGGCGGGAAGATTCCTAAGGGTGTACTACTCGTGGGTCCTACAGGAACAGGCAAGACTCTTTTAGCGCGCGCTGTTGCGGGTGAAGCAGAAGTGCCGTTCTTTGTCACTTCAGGATCTAGTTTTGTTGAAATGTTTGTTGGCGTCGGTGCCGCTCGTGTTCGTGACGCGTTTGAAGAGGGCAAAAAGAAGGCGCCATGTATTATCTTTATTGACGAACTTGATGCAGTGGGCCGTCACAGAGGCGCCGGCATTGGTGGTGGCAATGACGAACGTGAACAGACATTAAACCAGCTTTTAGTAGAGATGGACGGCTTTGAATCTAACGAAGGAGTGATTTTAATTTCCGCAACGAATCGGCCTGACGTGCTTGACCCGGCGCTTCTGCGCCCCGGTCGGTTTGACCGGCAGGTGACAGTGCCAAATCCGGATATTTTAGGAAGAGAAAAAATTCTTGAAATACATGCACGTAATAAACCTCTTGCTTCGGATGTTGATTTAAAAATCATCGCTCGAGGAACACCAGGGTTTTCCGGCGCCGAATTAGAAAATCTTTTGAATGAGGCGGCACTCTTTGCTAGCCGTGAAGATAAGCGCAAAATTACGATGGATGATGTTGAAGAAGCAAAAGATAAGGTCATGATGGGCGCTGAACGATGCTCAATGGTGATGACCGAAGACGATAAAAAGTTGACCGCGTACCACGAAGCGGGACATGCTCTTGTCGGCCTTAGAGTGAAAAAACATGATCCATTGCATAAAGTGACTATTGTACCTCGTGGTCGCGCGCTTGGTGTTACAATGTCAATTCCGGAGCGTGACAGGTACACTTACTCTAAAATTGAACTTGAATCACGGCTTGCTGTTTTGTTTGGCGGTCGTATTGCCGAGGAATTAATATTCGGAGAAGAGAATGTTACAACTGGCGCCAGAAACGATATCCAGCAAGCAACAGAAATAGCCCGTGCCATGGTGACGGAATATGGTATGAGTGAGAATAAGAAATTGGGTTGGATTCGTTATAGCGAAAACGAAGAAGAAATTTTTCTTGGCAGGTCGGTAACTCAACAGAAAAATATGTCTGATAAGATGGCTGGACTTGTTGAGGAAGAAGTTGTGCGACTGACTGACAAAGCAAAGGAAGAAGCGCGACAGATATTAGAAGAAGAAGACAAAAAAGGGTTGGAAACAATTGCGCAAGCACTTATGGAGCACGAAACGCTTACAGGGGAAGAAGTTAAGGCGCTTTTGCGCGGAGAAAACGTTGAAGACATCAGAGCAAGCGAACAGCAAAAAACGCAGTCTAGAGCTGCGCGTTCACGCCGTTCGGTTCCGTCATCAGGATCGCAGAGATCAAAAGATAAAGGATAACGAAATATGTCCCCACGTATGGTATGTGGGGACATTTTTATGTGTATTTTTCGCATATTAATTTAAAGATAATCAAGTAAAAGTTTCTCAAATTCTCCTAATCCCAAGAAATTCAAAATTTGGAATCCCCAAGTAAGAAGTAGTCCTAACTTTCCAAATAAGAGCAATATCCCTAAGAAAATAAGAAAGAGTCCGCCAATGGCTGATATGGCGCGGAGATATCTTGAAAATCGCTCTATGTATTGCGCAGCAGAGCCGATACCAAGCGCAATTACAAGAAACGGGACTGCAAGTCCTGCTGAAAACACTGAAAGCAGGAATGTTCCTTGAAGTACTCCCTCAAGAGTTGCCGATAATGTCAGGATGGCACCAAGTACAGGGCCGACACATGGTGTCCAGCCTGTGCCAAATGCAGCACCAAGCACGAACGAGCTTGTCGGTTTGCCACGTTTAAGAAATGTTGGCACTTTTATACGGTGTTCTATTTGTAAAAACGGAATTTTTATTGCATCAAGCATAAAAAGACCAAACAGAATAATCAACAAACCACCGATACGATTAAGCCATATTTGGTATTGAGCGAGCGTAGAGCCCAGAAACCCGATTAATGTTCCGAGCAATATGAAAATGGCACTGAAACCGAGAATAAAAAATACGCCGTTTCCGAGTACTTTCCACTTTAATTTTTGTGATTTTTGTGGATCATTGAGATCTGCCGCGGGGATGCCACTGATAAATCCAAGATATCCAGGCACAAGCGGTAGCGTGCATGGTGCAAGAAATGTAATGAGTCCCGCAACAAATGCGGCAATAAGAGATACTTCAAACATAAGTTAAGTGTTGCTATGTGTTAAGTTCAGAACTAAGTAAATTATTTATCTTTTGGCGTATCTCATCTATTATCATAAAACCGCGTTTATGTTCTTGGATAATACCTTGGGAGTCTACAAAAATAGTCTCTGGCATTGAAAATCCACTGATGGCTCTATAAAAAGAATCACTCGGATCAAGAAGGAAAACAAGATCATCAGTGATGCCCAGATCGTCGGTATAATTTTCTACTTTTTCAAGTGATTCCGCGCGATTTATAACAATAACGGTTATTTGTTCTCCGAATTCTTTTTGCACTTCTGCAAAATCAGGAAGCTCTTGAAGGCAGAACGGACACCACACTGCCCATGAATTGATTACCAAAGGAGTCCCCTTGAAGTCTGCAAGATTAACGGTATTTCCTGTGTAATCTGTAAAAGAAAGATTTAATAATGTATCTATTCCTTGCTTGTCCGATGTAGAAGAATTATCTTGTTGTGTGATAATTATTCCTCCTACGATAAGGAGGAAAACAAAAACAATGCCAACGATCTTGTTCGTATTCATAATCTTAAGGGAATCATTTGTGGAGCTCTGTTTCTGGATGTGCCACTGCCCAAGAAAACCAAAATCCAGACACTGGTACGATTCGCTCTTCACCACCATTAGGTAATTTTTTAAACATACGGACTACATCTAAGTCTTTGTTATGTCGCAGTACAAATGTTTCGCCATTAAATGTATCAACCACTTCACCTTTTTTCTTTATTGCGTCAACGTGATATGCCTTTGCTTTATTATCCACAATTATGCCAAATATAAACGCATCGTGCGGTAGGCGAGTGTCATCTGGTCGTGCGAAGGAGAGAGCGGTGTTTGTAACTGAGAACAAGTCTCCGTATGGGCTATGTCCATAAAACTTGGCATTTCCTGTGTCACGCGAAAGTACATCGCCGTCAGGAAATTGTTTTTTCCATTCTCCAAAGCGTAACTGATCAGAAGGAAGTAGTGTAAGAGTTGTTCCGGTCATTTCTCCGGCGATTGCTTCTCCTAATACTTGTGACCATAGACTTTCTGTTTTGCGATCGTACATTACCAAATTTGATTTCCACAATTTTCCTGATGTTCCGAATTCAACTCGTTCTCCATGTACCAGTGGATCAAATACCACCCCTGTTAAACATAATGGACAATAACTGGCGAGAATCCGCATTTCTTCAACAGTGTCGTTTACAATTTCATGCCAGACAAGTATTTGATATGGGTAAAACCGATGGGTACCTTTGTGAGAAAACGCAATTCCTGGCTCATCATCTTTGAGCCATTCCTCAGCTTTTTTCACCGAAATAAATTTTGGGTTATCAATTGGAGGAATATCATCTTTCCCTACACCACCACTGATAATCTCATCTAATGGTACACTGTGTTTTACTCCATCAGTAACAGATATATTGCGTGTTGAAAGAGCACCACCTTGTTCGCTACCATCTTTTTGCGGACTTGTTTGCTCATTTTGTTTCATGATATCCTCTGTCACCGTATTGTTGCCGTGTTGTAATTCAAAATCATCGCGTGATGCCTGTTGTAGCGCTATAATTGCCGCAAGCGCTATAACAAGAATGGAAATAGTAAGTGCGAGTGGTTGCATACATGTTTGATTATGATATTTTTTTAATATATTCTACTAATGAGTAGCGCAAAGAATATCGTATACTTTTAATTATATACTAACTCATGAATAAGAAGAACTTAAATCAATACCTCCATGAAATTGCGGTTACTGCGATTGTTGTTAAAGATGAAAAATATTTAATTACACGTCGCGCGAAGACGAAGAAAAAATTTCCGGGACGGTGGACTGTTCCTGGTGGAAGGCTTGAGGTTTCTGATTATCAAGATCTTCCCAAAGATACAGAATATCATTGGTATAATATCATCGGGAAAACACTGCGACGCGAAATAAAAGAAGAGGTTAACATTGAAATTGAAAATGTTGATTATCTAACAAGTATTACCATGATTGTCGGAGAATATCCCTCGCTTATTCTTTCATTTATAGCTGATTACAAAAGCGGAGAAATCTCTCTTCAAGAAGATGAACTTGATGAATATAGATGGGTAACACTTGAAGAAGCGAAAAATTACGATCTTATTGAAGGCATTTATGACGAACTTGTCATGGCGGAGAACAAACGAAAGGGGATTAAAGCTAATATGTGGAGTCGTGCGAAGTAGGACCATTGATCATTTTTAGTAGTCATTAGTGGTCAAATGTCAAAAGTCACGTGTCAAATGTATTCTTACCACACCACGTATCAGCAGAAAAATAAATACCCCTAGCTCTTGCAAGTGATTTTTGGTTTCTGTATAACAAAAGATAGAAGAAGATACGTATAGAAAGTGGAAAACAATGGAAAATGCTATTACCGCAAATCCGGCACTATTAAGGAAATTGCAAAAGACAGGAAGAAGCGAAGTAGACATCCATTCATTCTTGGCAAGGAAATACAACACGGTGGATTGTCACCCAGTCATTCGAAAGAACCCGTTTACCCGTAATCTACCAAAAGGTCTCACTGATCCTTCATTCATTCTCACTCCCGACCAAATGAAATACTCAATCATGCAGTGGCTCGGATTTTCAGGTGAGTTTCCTAGAATAGAGGCAATGCATTTCGCTTGTGCGCCAACAAAAGCGATTAGACAGGCTGCACTAAATGTTTTGTTAAGTGAGTTGGGTGTTAATATAAATGTTAGGACAGGGAATGCAGAGGGACATAGATTTTCTCACGACCTTGTACATGTTAGGTGGGTTGAAGAATGTGCAGAAATGCTTGGCATTGATACGGACCAATTGAATTACTGGGATCGCGTGAGTGACAAAACGCGTAGATTTCTTACTTTTTTAGAAGAGTCTTACGGGAGTCGTAATGGCTTGGTTAGCATGGGCGCAAGTTTCGCTGTTGAGACATGGGCTGGGCATGGAATTGGCAAAGCAGAAGATGCCGACAGTGAAAATTTCTGGAAGCAGGAGTTGATCGGTCTTAGACTGTTTAATGAAATGCACCGTGTTCCTTATGGGCTTAAACCTCTTCCAGAAAGATTTTGGGCTCTTCATTGGGCAGTTGAAAGAGGCCATGTTGTAAATGTTGATGACGGGCTTGCCAGTATTTTTGCGCAACCACGGTTTGATATGGAAAAATGGCTTGAAGGTGCTCAACATGCGCTTGATGGCGTATACCTGTTTTTTGAAGGTCGCGAAGAACATAGAATCGGACGCATATAAATCAATGAATCAAAGAGACCCACTAGTTGTAGTTGGGTCTTTTTCTCTTAGGACTAGAGCATGCCGGAAAATCTTATTCTGGCTAAAAATCTGAAAATTTCGCCACGAAAGCAGATTTCCCGATATACTCTGTTGCAAATAAAAAATTAGTGATATAATACGAAAACTATGGGAAACAAACTTTTAATCATAATTGGAATTGTAGCGCTTATAGGCGTCGTATATATATTTTTATTTATGAACAAAGATACAGAAGAACCTATTGATGTGGAAAATTCAAATTCAAATCCAATTGTTACCCTTAAAACCACAAAAGGGGATATTGAAATTGAACTGTTTATGGATACCATGCCGGTTACCGCAGGAAACTTTTTGAAACTTGCGCAAGAGGGATTTTATAACGAAGTGAAATTTCACCGCGTCATTTCCAACTTTATGATTCAAGGAGGTGACCCACTATCAAAAGGAGACAATACAGCGCTTTACGGCACTGGTGGACCTGGATATGCTATTGAAGACGAATTTGTTACAGGTGTTTCAAATGTGCGCGGCACAATCTCTATGGCGAATTCTGGCCCGAACACGGGTGGCAGTCAGTTTTTTATAAACCTTATTGATAATACTAATCTTGATTTTGACAAAGAACCGCTCACCAGTAAGCATCCTGTATTTGGGAAGGTCGTAGACGGTATGGACATAGTTGATGTAATTGGGGGTGTTGAAACTGGCGCGCGTGATATTCCTACAACTCCTGTTGTAATAGAAACGATTGAAGTAAAAGAGTAAACATATACTTGACGGAAAATATCATACGCATATAATTATTGAAATACATTCGAGAACTAAATCGGTTCACTATGTAATCTGTATGGTGGGAAATATAGAACACGTGCCATTTTACTCGGATTATAAAGGTCATAGTTATTAAAATAATTTAAATAAAATGGCGTACGAACCAAACAACGGTGCAGACCGAAAAATGTATCAAGGAAACTGGAAATGCGGCAAATGTGGAGGAGCTATTACAGAGCTTCCATTTGAGCCGGATCCGGCGCGAGAGGATTCACTTATGTGTAAGGATTGTCACCGTGCACAACGTGACAGTGCTCCGCAACGCGACAGGCAAATGTACGAAGGCAATTGGCCGTGTAGTAAGTGTGGTGGTAGTATCACACAGCTGCCATTTGAGCCGCGTGATACGAGCAATCTCATGTGTCGTGATTGTTTCAGGAAGTAACTCAACTCTGTCTATTCAGTCATTAAATACAAAAGCGCTCCGACCGTAGTCGGAGCGCTTTTGTATTTTTAAGTTTACGCTTTGCTAACATTTGTAGCGTTTGGTCCTTTTGGACTTTCGCTTACGTCAAATGTTACCTTGTCACCTTCTCGAAGATCATTGAATTCAACTCCTTTGAGTTCGTTTGAATGGAAAAAGAGATCTTTTTCTTCATTTTCACGAGAGATGAATCCGTATCCTCTATCAGTGAGTCTAGCGATAGTTCCGTCTGCCATAGATAGATAACTTGGAGCATGTTGCGAAACTCAGGTTTCTCAATATGCCCTAGAAACAACATCGATTAAAGTCTCAAATACTGGATACTGTAGTAAAAAAGACACGACCTTGTTCCTTCTCATATATAACAGCTCAGATTTGATAGTTTGTATCCTAACATAAGGCGTATAGAAAGTCAACCAATGTGCTTGACTTTATATCCATTTTGTGATACCGTCTAAAACAGAGATTTTCACAGGTTATTTATAGATTCCGAGGAGGGAATTATGTCACTCCAACAAATTTTCAAGTATCTCTTGATGGTTAGTGGTACTATCGTCGCCATCATCGTTATTGTCGTCGTCACCACTATAGGGCTGTTGTCTTTTGAACCAGCACCCACAAGGAGTGCTATGATCAGCATGCCCTTGTCTCCGTCAGAGAACAACAAAACAGCGCCTAAGCCTGATGTCTTCAATCAACGGCAGGGCGGGGCGGGACTATTTCTCCCAAAAGTGAGAAAGCAGGAGTTTTAGTTCCGCGTGGTGTAAATCGCATTGAGATAACAGTGCCCAAATCTTTGCATTCTGTGGTTCGTGCGCATGCAAAGAGAAAAGGATATGAAAAAGTCCAATTCACAAATGAGTCAGGGTCGTTTTTAAACTGTGGCTTTAACTCACGAGTTGGAATTTTAGTCGTTATACGAGGTGTACGCAAAAAAGGTTATGTATGCGTACGTGAAGCTTTAAACATGTACAGCGTTTCGTCGGAATACCTTGAATAAGAAACGTCTTTTCAAAACTTTCCGAAATACGAAATCAATCCGCCACGCGTTTGCGCGGCGGATTTTCTTTTGCATTTCTTACGGACATTCCAACATTCTTGCGAATGTCGGAATGTCCGTAAAGGGGCATATAAAAAGAAATACGTATTTAAATACGTATTTCTTCTCATCTTCTACTTACGTCGCTTGCTAGCTTTTTTTGCCAACATTTCACGCTTTATTGCAAGACGTTTTTTTGTCTTCTTTGAGCGCGACGTCTTCATTTTTTCTATTCCTGTAATTCGTTTTGCCATAATGTAGACCTCTTGCAGAATAATTTTTCTGCTCTGATTTCCAAATTTTGGCTACAACTTGTGGAAAATTATTCAACAATATCACTGCATTGCTTCATAATTTTCCACTTCGTTTCGCTCAAAATTTGAAAATCTCGCGATGAATCTTATTCTGTAAGAAGTCTTATAATTATACACTATTTACTTGAATTGAGCGATTACAAATTATTTTCCCGCAACCAGCTCAAAATAGCTTTTGCGGAATCTTTCCAATATTTACCAATTAATAAACCTGGGTGTGTTGCTCCTTTTATCTCGATAACAGGGGCGCCATAATAATTCGCCTGGATGCGCGCTTTTTCAATACCGATTCCAAAGGGAAGAGAAATACCTTTTTCAGCGCCAATAAATAAAAGCGGTTGTTTAAGTCTCTCTTTGGGAACAGAAACACCTTTTTTTCTTTCGCTTCGTGCTACGCCGGATTCTGTCTTGAGCTTCTTTTTCATTTTCATAAGGCACCATGGATAGATGTCGGGGAGCATAAACATTGCTTTTATAGGATTTGTCGGCATGCCAGAATCTTGAGGTGTATATGATGCTGGATATTTTTTTCTCTCACTTGTTTCTTGTGCTTCAAGTGTCGGGCTTCCGTCCAATGACACTGTTGCTAATGAACCGTACTGTGCGCTATACATAAGGGCAATAAGCCCTCCCATGGAATGACCGATGATAATAGTATTTTGAATGCGTAATTCAATAATAACAGTACGTATATCGTCAACATAATCTTGCATAGTTGCTCCCGACACACTTCCACCGCTTTTTCCGTGTCCACGCAAATCAAGGGCATGAGCATTGTAACCTGCTTGAACAAAAAATTTTATATAGTAATCAAAAGCCCACATCCCACCCCACGACATGTGGATGAATACAATGTTTTTTGCTGCGGTAGTATCCTTTGCAAGTACGCTTGTAGCAGCAATTGGTATGTTTCCAACTAATTTTTGTGAAGCCACCATCACTTGTGAGTATAACAAAAATTTGCAAGTTGTTCTGTTACCGATTAGCCTCGCTGTTTTTCTTGACAAACACCACTGGTTTTTTTATAAGTAAATTAGATCGTGGAACAAGAAAAGGGTAAGTTCATGTATGAGGATAAGATTCATATTAAGAGATATCTGGGGCTTTCTGAAGATAGATTGCTTGTATTTGCAAGAAAGATAAATTTAAGCGTACGAGCAGCTGTGAAATTTCGCTCACCAGAAGAAGTGGCAGTCTTTGATAACAGTGTTTTGGAAATGTCTACCAACGGGGATCATTGGGGGAACTGTATTGTGCACATGGATTTATTTTTTAAAAGTCTGGATGGCGCAACGAAGGAGAAAGTTGATGAGATAGAAGAAGGTTGCACACAAATCACAAATCATATACTTTCTGAAGCGGAAGAAGGTATCAGTTTTACTTTTAGTGACGATGACAGGGTGTATGTGGGAGATATTATTTTTTGTGATATGATGTATCGTTATTTTCGTGTTCTTTCAAGCAGAAAACAAAACATTACAACACTAATTGTTTTAGGTGTTGGAGGTTTTCCTGGAGAATTTATGAGAAATTATATCACAGAAACCCGAGAGGCAATTACCGAGAGGTTCAGTTCAGTACACTAATAAATCAATATATCAATTTCATCCGGCCGAACCCATTGGGTTCGGCCGCGTTTTGTAAAAAAGCTCCCGTCAATCAAGATTGACGAGAGCACGTTTGCATTTACCAAGATCATGCAAAGCTCCAGCAAGAAGCAATGGTTTTTCCTCATGAAAAGTAAAACAACCAATTCCTCGGGCAAGAAGGCCAACACGAAGAGAGTGAAGATAAGTAGCAAAACTTTTTTCTTTCAGTGGAGCTAAAAAAGACCGAAGATGTCCTTTGTTTGTTTCGCTAATGCCGATTTTGTCGCATACGGACCAAAATTGTTCTTCTATAATATCCAGGTCGTTTGTCATTTAATACCTCTGTAAGTTCCTGTCTCTGTATTAAGAATAACACAACATTATTCATTATTATTTAAAAAATTACCACGCCCCCTTTATGCTCAAAAGCTAGGGAGCGTGGTAATAGATTCTGCAAGGGATGTTACTCTCCGGGAGGAGGTAATGTAATGTCTTCGGGTTCAAAGATGACCTGTCGTTTGCCATCCTCCACAACACCAATGTTTACCAACTCATAACCTGCCCGCGTGCCAACAGTCAGTATGTTTCTGACCTCCTTTTCGGGAGCAAAGATATAATATCCTACTCCCCAGTTGAAAGTTGTGACGCAGTCTTCTAGACTCACCCCAAGTTCTTGCATAAACCTGAAGAGCGGAGGAACTTTGACCCATGTGTGGACTCGGTAGGTGAACGGTCTTGTGTCAAAAGCAATCTTGCTCACACCACTACCAGTTCCCGGCAACAACGCGTGGACTTGAATTCCTGCTTCCCACAGTGCTTCGAACAAGGCAACGTAGGAACGAGTTGGTATCAGCGCTTCTTCCCCAAGCGTATTGCCATTTGCGAGCTTTGTGAGGAATGAATCCTTAAGTGTCAGAGCACGTTTGATGACAAGCGATATTCCATTGGCGTGCAGGCCAGAGGAAGTCACTCCTATGATGTGGTCACCAGCTTGAAGATCTCGCCCGGTAATAAGGCGTGTCCGAGGTGTGATAATACCTGTAACACATCCGCTTAAAGAAGGGGCACTTAATACTGGCGGTTCCGACTTGATGAGATATCGTAGCGCTGGCGATTCGCCAGCGGGCAAAGCCATTCCAGTATCATGACAAACCTCGTAGAAACCCTGAGCTAGGTCACGATTACGCTTTTCGTCTTCAAACCACTCACTGTCACCAGCGGCGACTTCGTCAGTGTAGACGACTGGCATCGCACCTTGAGCAATCAGATCGTTGACAGCCATGAGGGCGGCATCAACTCCAATATATTCGTAATAGGTTCTTTCTGTACCAGCGTTTTGATACATCCACTCCGCAATCCAGTTCTTGCAGCCGAGACCTTCTTGCGTCTGACACCAAATTGGAGCATCATCTCCGATGTGTTCAAAGACGGCTCCGTGGGCGTGTAGTACATCCTTATTGATGAATACACCACGTCTGTTCGGGAAAGAGAGTGTCTTCTTTCCAGTTTCAACCATTGCATGCTTGAATGGCTCAATCTTTGTGTAGTCAACGCCTGCTTTGGCGTATTCTCGTTGCCGTGGCATTTCCTGTTACCTCCTGTTTGGGTTTAATTATCAGTGTATCTAAAGTGAGCCTTACATATTCATAGCAAATAATCAACTTACCAGCGCGGACAGGACTCGGTCACAAATCACTAAGAATAATTTTCGTGCTACGCACTCAATTCTGCTAAGTGTCCGCGACAAAGAAAAGCTGGGCGGAGGCACCAGCCTCTTTGCGCAGCCTTGACTCGGCGACAAGCACTCGCTCCGCTCGTCTTGTATACCGGTTCCGTCTTTCGAGTCCTGCTGCGGCAAGAGATTAGTAAAACCCCATTGCCTTCGCAATGGGATTTAACTAACTCTAATTCCCCAGCGTGGACGTATTCAGAACTCTGAATTGGAGACAAATTAAGTTTGAGATAGGGGAGTTGGGCCTGTCTGCGCAGGCAAGGTTTGTGTTTGCATAAAAAAACACCGCCGCACCGAGGAGCTGAGATTAGCCCCTGCGATGACGGACGGTGTGTAGATGTCCCATGTCGCACTCAGAACACTACTAGTAGGAACATAAGGGCATTAAAGAGACCCCCTGTAACTGAAAACAATCTATCTTTGATTGTCCAACCACTGGCGACAACGGCAGATATAACGCTACTGATGCAACATATTGCCCACAGCCACCAACTTTCGGAAGCGGGGGCCAGCCAGCTGTCATAGACAGTTGGGGCTCCTGCGATTAGCATGGCACTGACTGCCATCACAATACCAAGCTCCTTGTTAACCTTGAAGGATACGTAGAGAGCACCCAACGTACCGAGGAGTACTAAGGTTTCAAGGACTCCCCATGACCAGGTACCGTTTTTGATCACCATGACAGTGATGAGAAACGCACCGGTTGCGTAGCCTGCTGGAAGCCAAGCCTGCTTGTTACCAGCTCTCATCATTGTGACGCAGTTGACGGTATTGAGGATTGTCCATAATCCCCACGTGCTTATGTTGAGCGGAATCTCCTGGTATAGGAGATAGATTGCAAATGCAACCAGAGTTACACCTGCCATCATTCCTGCACAGAAATCGATTTTCTGTTTCAAGGTACAATCCTCTTGTAAGAGTTTAGAGCCAAATTGCTCAAGTCAAGTAATTCCTGTTGCCAATGGTAGCATATAGATAATTATATGTCAAGTATAACTCCCCAGCGTGGACGTATTCAGAACCGTAAACTGGAAACAGATTGGTACGGAAATAGGGGAGTTTGGGTTTGTATAAAAAAGGAAACCGCTGGGGCTGTGGCTCCGCTTGATAGCGTGCCACAGTCATGCGGTTATCAATTACCCTACTTAGTCTCGGGGTCTTTGCGAGGTATTGAGCGAATCAAGTACCGCCCTACCTGCCTTCGATGCTCCCGTCTCTGGTGTGATAGCGCGGTGCAACACAATTTGGAGTACTAGGACAGCGATACCCGCGACCCACCCGAGAAAACCTTTGCCCGCGAATACGAACGCGACGTATCCCCAGTTGAGAATTGCATGAAGTATGGCCCACCAAACTCCACCGTTTGCAGTCCATGACAGAATGCCTCCCCAGACCGCGGCTGTCATACAGAGCAAGATCAATATCAAACGCAACATCGAGAATCTCCCTTCTTGTGAATGTCAGTATAAGTAACTCTAACATATACTGAATTATATGTCAAGTAGTACTCCGCGGACAGGACTCGAACCTGTGACATGCTCGTTAACAGCGAGCCGCTCTACCAACTGAGCTACCGCGGAATATTTCATCTTTTAAAGTTCTTTCCCGCTTCTGTTGTCTTAGCCAAAGGATCTGCCAAGACAGCTACCGCGGAATATTGTTCTTTGAAAGAACTTGTTGAATATCATACCAGAAACATGGGGTTTTTCAAGATGTCAACGTAATGATATACTGTAATACATGTTAATACTTTACACAAAAACTGGATGTCCATTTTGCGAGCGTGTGATGACCAAGATGGGTGATCTCGGCGTTTCGTTTGACGAACGCAACATTACTGATGAGAAAAATCTAAAAGAATTGCTTGAGAGGGGAGGCAATCGGCAAGTGCCATATCTTGTAGACGAAGGAAAGAATATTGAGATGTATGAATCAGGAGACATTATTTCATATTTGAATAAGGAATATGGAAAAGGTGATTTGGACGAGGAGGATAGCGATGATTCTCCAAAGGTATGTCCGATATAGACATTGATAATGGAGTGTAGAGAGTAGAATGTTGTATACAAGCAATCATAAAAAACATTAAATTTCCTACCTTCTACTTTCCACATTCAATTTTCTAAATATTATGTATGTAAAGGTTAAGGCGACACCGGGGACGAAAAAAGAATCTTTTGTAAAAGCACTTCGTCTTGTATAAGCTCCTCGGCTTGGCAATCTGAAAAACTCCACTTCGTTTCGTCTTTTAGATTGCGCTCGCTCTACGTCGCTTATGAAAGAAAGTGAAACAGTTTTTAGAATTAGCGTAAAAGAGCCGGCGAAGAGGAATTTGGCAAACAAAAGAATCATTGAACTTATTGCAAAATATTTCAAAGTATCAGAAGGAAAAGTACGCATTATAAGCGGACATCATCATCCGAGTAAACTTCTTTATATTAAAATGAGTTAAATAAAGTGATGAAGGAACAAAAAAACATCGTCGTAAAAATAAAAAGCACTAATTTTGAACTTACCCCTGCCATAGAAGATTATACGCGGACCAAAATTAATATGTTGCAGAAGTTTTTGAAGCATTGTGCTGATCAAAGTGGGGAGTTGATTTTTGATATTGAAGTTGGAAAAACTACAGAACATCATCGTAAGGGAGATATATTTCGTGCGGAAATTAATTTTACAGCAGGAGGCACGCTTTTTCGCGCAGTTGCCGAAGAAGCAAATTTATATGCAGCTATAGACAAGGCAAAAGACGAAATGCAGAGAGAATTGCGAAGAAATAAAAACAAAGCGCTTGTTGCCATCAAGAAGGGTGGCGCACGACTCAAGCAATTACTGCGTCGCGGTTAGACCCAAGGTTGATTATTGAAAATGCGTCTGTTATATTCTCTATAGAAACGGAGAATAGAAGAAATGAGGAGTTGCTGATATGTCGGAATTTACTCGACGGAAGTTTTGTATCATCCTTGCGGCATTTGGAACTTCCTTTGCCGCAATACCTGTCTTTACTTCAAAAGCAGGCGCTTTGCTTGTTAATACAGACGCGTCGTTTGAACAAGCTCGAAAACTTTTTGCTCTTACGATCGCCTTTCAACAGGATGGCGATACAATGCGCGCGCGAGTAAACGCTAAAAAATGTTTACAGCTTCTAAAACATCTCGACACCGCTAAAGAGACTGCAGCTGGAAATGTCGTTGCTGTTGGAAATTGCATTATCTGCGAACCATCGCATCTGCATACTGACACAGCACTACAACGTTTTCGCTCTGAAGGTATTTGTGTATGAAGTTTAAGGAATTTTTGGGCCACCACATAGGTGGCCTTTTTTGTAGAAGTGTCTCTACGTACGTATTGACTTTCTAAAGAATTATTATAATGTGTTATCCAGATTAGATAGTTCTTCCAAAAACGAAAGAGAGGTAGAAAGTGATTACTACAGAACAGACTCTTGTTATTTTGAAACCGGATGCTGTGAGACGGCGCTTATCGGGCAAGATTATTCCTTATTTTACCAGAGCAGGGCTTAAAGTTGTTGCAGAGAAGGAGTCGCCGATTATGGCGACCGACAGGCAGTTGGATGACCATTTTCCAAATATGGATGAGTGGATGAAAAACATTGGCGTCTGTGCCATGAAAAGAATCCAAGATGAATTTGGAAAAGATCCTGTTGTGTGTTTTGGCACCAAAGATCCGCTTGAAATTGGAAAAAGAATTGCAGAAGGTTGTCGAGCTTATTACAAATCTGGCCGCTTAATGCCACTTGTATTTGAAGGCGAATGTGCCGTTAACGTTGCACGAACACTTATCGGCAAGACGATGCCGTCTAAAGCAGAAGAGGGCACGATTCGGGGAGATTTAGGAATTTCTGAAAAATTTGAAGATTTACTTAGAGGCGCCGTGGAAAATCTCGTACATGCCTCTGACTCAATAGAAACAGCACGGTGCGAAATGCTCGCATGGTTTACGCTAGGAGAGCTCCCATATTAAAATATGATTCAAGCCACCCTACGATTTCAAGGGTGGCTTTTTTGTTTTTTGACAGAACATAAAATAAATTGCACAGGCCATTGCGTCTGTGCTATTTATGTTAATCTAACATGTAGATATGTAGCAGAATGAAAGAAATGCAATGTCTGACGATAAGTATGTTGTAGTGGTAACGTGTGTTGTGCTTTGCAGGAACATAGATGGGCAATTGCAGACACTTATCTTAAAACGAAGCGATGAAGAAGCAGAAGGTCCCGGTCTGTGGACTATACCAGGCGGCAAAATTAAACGAAGTGATTGGGGTGAGGAGATACCAACAGCAAACACTCCTGTTTTTGAGTGTGGTTTAGATCGAGCCACAATACGAGAAGTGCGCGGAGAAACTGGTGTTGAAATCAGCGCTAACAAAATTATCACAATGCAAAACAAAGCACTTGCCTTTATAAGAAAAGATGGAAAAACACTAACTTTAGTACATCGCTTCTGGGCATTATGTGAGCAAGCTCCTCAAATTGTCTTGGGTTGCAAAGACGAAGTAAATGATCATAAGTGGGTGACTCAAGGCGAATTACCACAGTTCGAATTTATTGGTAACGTGGGAGAAGACATTGTGGTTGCTATGAAAGAATGCACGATGAGAAACCCAGGTTTACATATATGAAAAACTAGCCCGTCGCAGTTTATGCGACGGGCTTTTGTTTATGACCTAAAATCTGAATAATTCATCTCTTGTTTTCCTTCTGGAATGACCTTTTTTATAATGAATTTTCCATCTTCCAACTCTGCGTCAGTAATCTTTATTCGCTTGCCGTCTTGGAAAAAGTAAATTCCTGGCCACGTATGATACGCCCTAAATTTCCTGTAAAGTATTTCGGGACTTTCTTTTTCAATATCAATTAACCCGTCTTCTTTAGTTATTTGTTTTGTATATGTCGCGACTTTATGATCTTGCTCTTGTGGGTTAATGTTTCCTTGGATCCATTCCGGAATAGTTTGTGCAAGCAACTTTCCACCTAATTTTGCTAATTCATCCCGCAAATTTTTAAATCTTAAATCATAAATCTTAAATTCCAATTCTTGCGCAGCAAGAATTGGACCGTGGTCAACTTCCTCATCCATTAACATAATTGTTGCCCCGACCATTCTAGTATTCTCAAGAATTTGAGAATGAATTGGTGATGATCCGCGGAAAAGAGGCAAAAGCGACGGGTGGACATTTAGTGTTCCGTGTCTCGGAATATCCAAAATTTCTTTTGGAATAATTTTTCCATAACTGGCTACCACAAACAAGTCATAGCTGTTATGCTCTAGTTTTTTAGCAAAAGTAGTATCTAATTTTTCCGGTTGTAAAACTTTAATTTTATTCTTGATTCCTGCCTGCCCCGTAGCGAGCTTTGCTCTGGTATTCGGGGATTCATAATTCATAATTCTTTGTTTAACTGGCGGGGGAGTTAATTTCATGCCGCGCCCTTGTCTTCTGTCAGGTACAGTAACTACAAGCGCGGGCGTGTATCCCGCGTTTTTTAATTCTTCCAGCACAATAACCGAAAACTCATCAGTGCCGAAAAATACGAATGATGTATCTTGTGTCATATGTTTAGTATCAAATATAAAATCATATTTCGCAAATTAAAAAGCCGAGGCGTGGATGGACGCCTCGGCGGGAAGTCAAACTGGGGCTCCTTTGCTGCGGAAATCTCTCGTTTCATCCGACGAGTGCAGCTGAGTCTCTAAGGGGCAATATCTTGCTTGAGATAAATGATCCGCATTACCAAATTTTAGTGTGGCGGACTAACCCAAGGTGTATAAAGAGCGCGACTTGCCCCGTTAGAGAAAAGTCGTCTCAAGGCGACTGAAGCCATGTCTTTGGCAGGGCGTTCTCTAATGGGGCTGGAACGGGGACTATTGAGCGCGAAGGCACCGCATTCCCCGCCGCGGCGACCGCACAGGCAGAAGCTTCCAGCCGATTCTTATACTGTCAAACTTTCTCATTTTTGTCAAGATTTGTTCTTGACATTAAATATATCTTATGCTATTTTCCCTGTAGCTGCAACAAACAAAAAGGCAAGGAAAATCATGGAAAGAATTGTGAAATTCATGCTCAAAGAGCTCTTCAACGGTCAGATCGCGACTTTGAGAGAACGTGGTACGCCAGAACAGATTGTAGCATTGTTCACCAATCAGCGTGATTCGGTGGTCGCGAGGATGTTAAAGATATGGGCAAAAAAGTATCCCACTGAGACATTGGATAGTTTAGCATCAAAAGGGATATATCTTGGCATACCGGTTATTCCGCGAACTCATCGGACTACGTATGGCCTCGCGTCAATGGTCGAGCGCAAGATGAAGAAGCACAACGATTACATCGATCCGGCCGAGTTCACCGACATGGTTGAAACACCAGACAAGCCGTACTATATCTTCGATGTGGAGGACGGCAGGTCAACCCGCGACAAGTCGCCGGACGACATCAGGAAGGTCTTCAAGAAGCAAAAGCGGTTCGGACTCACAATAGCCGAGACCATGGCGTTCACGATCCACGCGGACGTACTCTCGCGGCACAACGTGTGGGTCGTTGGCTCGCGCATCGGCAAGGATTCTTTCTGGGGAGTGCCACTTGTTTATCTTAATGACGGCCGGCCGAGGATCCACTGGGGCTTCCTCGACATCTCTTTTTGGGGGTTGAGGTCACCGTCCTGCGGTAGTCGATGTTGAACTTACAATACTCCAATAGGGCAGGTCATTGCGATCTGCCTTTTCTCTTTTTCTTCTTTTTTGACAGCATCGATTTTGATTGTTTGACACTTAGCTGAAGAGGTTATACAATAAAGCGATTAAAGAATAATACCAATATACCAATGGTACGAATGACACAGGACAATACTAATATACGAATTTTACGAATGATACGAATAATACTAATGCGGCGTATTTGTATTCATTAGTATAATTCGTAAAATTAGTATATTGGTATTATCCTGAGTAAAATTCGTATATTGGTATTATCCTATGCCTGACGAAAAAACATATTTAAGCAAAGAGAAGTTTGAGGATTTAAAAAAAGAGCTTGAGCATCTAAAGACTGAAAAACGAAAAGAGGTTGCTGAAAGTTTGGAATATGCTCGTTCGCTTGGAGATCTTTCCGAGAACGCCGAATACCAGGAAGCTGGGAGACTTCAAACAGAGGTTGAAGCTCGTATTGCGGCGATTGAAGTTATGCTTCGCTCGGCGATCATTGTCTCCGATTATAAAGGAGGCATAATTAATATTGGGTCCACGGTAACAGTGGAAAAGGCAAGTGATGGATTAAAACAGACGTACAAGATCGTTGGCTCGGAAGAAACAGATATAGAACAAGGAAAAATTTCAAACAAATCTCCAATTGGCGCAGCACTTCTTGGAAGAGAGAAGGGAGAGACGGTCACGGTTGAAACACCGGGCGGTGAAGTGGAGTATCGTATTGTGAAGGCTGAGTAAAGAACAATACCAATATACTAATTGTACGAATGATACCAATGGATACGAATATGACGCATTAGTATTATTCGTATCATTAGTAAAATTTGTATATTAGTATTATCCTATGACTTCTCTAGACGAATTACGAAATGAACGAATTAAAAAACTGGAAGTGTTGCAGGAGCGCGGTCGTGTTCCGTATCCGGTTTTTGCTAGATATGATGCAACGCTGAAAGAAACTCGCGAAAAATTTACGACGCTTGTAAAGCGGAAGAAACCGCTTTTTTTAGTAGGCCGGGTTACTGCTTTACGTAAACAGGGTGGACTTATATTCTTGAATTTCACAGATGGCACGGATACTTTTCAGGGGCTTTTCAAAAAAAACGAGATGTATGTCAATGAATTTAAAGATTTTGCTGATACTGTTGATGTGGGAGATTTTGTAGAACTTCAAGGGACACTTTTTACCACAAAGAAAAGAGAAAAGACGATACTGGTCAAAAAGTGGAACATGCTTGTCAAATCGCTTCGTCCTCTTCCTGAAAAATGGCACGGATTGAAAGACGTTGAGGAGAAATTTAGAAAAAGATACTTAGATACTCTAATGTCTTCCGAATCACGAGAACGTTTTATTTCGCGCTCTCGTCTCATTGGCGCGCTTCGTAGGGTGCTCACAGAAGCAGACTTTCTTGAAGTTGAAACGCCGGTACTTCAGCCGCTTTATGGGGGCGCTTCAGCAGAACCTTTTGTTACACACCACAATGCGCTTGATGTTGATCTGTATTTGCGTATTTCAAATGAGCTTTATCTTAAACGGCTTTTAGTTGGCAATTTTCCAAAAGTATTTGAAATCTATAAAGCTTTTCGCAACGAGGGGATTGACGTAACGCATTATCCCGAATTTACAATGGTTGAATGGTATGAAAGTTATTCGGACGCCGATTCTCAAATGGCATTTGTAGAACAAGTAGTAGAGGTGTTAGTGAAAGAACTGTTTAAAGGAAAATCATTTACGTGGAATGAAAAAGATATATCTGTCAAAAAGCCGTTCAAACGAGTAACGTATGCTTCTGTTCTTAAGCGGTATGCGCTGATTCCTGATATAGAAACTATAGATCGCGAAGCGCTTTCCGTAAAAGCAAAACAACTCAGTGTTTCAGTCGGGGAAGGGGAAAGCAAAGAAAAAATTCTTGATAATATATTTAAAAAAGCGTGTCGTCCTAAAATTATACAGCCTACTTTCATTATCGATTATCCAGCTAACGCACTTCCGCTCGCGAAAAAGAAAGAAGAAAACGATGCTCTTGTTGATGCGTTCCAACTGGTAATTGGCGGCGTTGAGCTTTCAAAAGGATTTTCTGAATTAAACGATTCGATTGAACAAAGAGCGCGTTTTAAGGGACAGGAGGCAAATCGCTCAACAGGCGACAAAGAGGCTCAACAACTTGATGAAGATTTCCTTGAGGCGCTTGAACATGGCATGCCGCCGGCAGGTGGAGTAGGTATCGGCATTGATCGGCTTGTCATGCTTCTAACTGACACAAAAAATATCAAAGACGTCATTTTATTCCCTGCTATGCGACAAAAAGAGTAGCGGTAACAAAATAAGTGAACATCTGAATAATTACTAAAACAATCCGCACCAAGTGCGGGTTTTGTTTATTTAAACCCGTAAGGCCCGGCCTTGCGGGTTGTCCACAGGTATATGAAGACACCCTAAAATAAGGCAAAACGAACGGCTTCCCGCTTACAGCGGGAAGCCGTTCGTTTTCTACGTAATTCTGTGTCTTTTCTGCGAGTGTCTGCGCTGGCCCGCCTCTCAACAGGGCGGGTCAGACTGTGGATAAGTAACTTTGCAGTATGGTATAAAGTGGAATATAATATATATTACGTGGTATAAAGTGGAACAAACATCCTGAACCCATGCCACTTTGGATCACGAATCATTGAAAAATCGGGCGCAAATATTGTGGTAGCCTCGGGCAAGGTGTGGAAATACTCTATTTTTCCTGACAGTTTTATAGAGATTGCTTTCCGTCTCTTGCCCGCGGGCGGGACCACAAATCCGTAACCTACAACTTATAACCTACAACCCACAACACCACGAAATTAAAAAAATCGCATAAGCATCTTAGTTGTTGGTTGTATGTTGTCAGTTGCTTGTTAACTTCATGTTAATTGGCGAATACAAACATACGATTGACACAAAAAAACGGCTTTCATTGCCGGCAAAGTTTCGGAAAGAACTCGGCAAAAAAGTGATCATCACTCGAGGTCTTGATAATTGTCTATTTATATATCCACGTGCTGAATGGGAGCGCACATTATCTTTACGATTCAAAAATATGTCTGTTGGTCAATCAGATACACGTGGTTTTAACAGGTTTATATTTGCAGGCGCGGTTGATATAAACATCGATTCGCTTGGTCGCATACTTATCCCTGATTTTTTGAAAGGATTTGCAGGATTAAAAAATAAGGTTGTGTTTATTGGTGTGAATGATCGTGTTGAAATTTGGGATGAGCATAATTGGGAAATATATAGGAAGAAGATTGAGAAAGAAGCAGATGTACTTGCAGAGCGATTAGGAGATATGGGAATGTTATAAAATTAAAAATGAAAAACGCAAAGTGAAAAACTACGATTTAAAATTCAAAATCGCTCAACAAATTCATAAGTTATGTAATGTTGAAATAACGGTTTTGATTTTTACACTGTCATTTTTATTTTTTAGATTTTCATTTTACATTTATGAACCATGTCCCCGTTCTCTTGAAAGAAGTAATAGAAGGGCTTGCGCTTCAACCTGGAGACACAGTGGTTGATGCAACAACAGGAGGCGGTGGTCACGGAAAAGTAATTGCAGAGGCGATTGGCAAAGGAGGTACATTAATAAGTTTAGATGCAGATAAAGAGGCGCTGATATACGCAGAAAAAACACTGAAAGATATGCAATGTCATTTATGTTTTCAAAATATTAATTTTAGAAATTTAGAGAAAGCTCTTCAAGCATGTAACATTTCTAAAATTAACAAAATTATTTTTGATTTGGGGTGGAGTACGCTTCAACTTGAGCATTCAAAAAGAGGCTTCTCGTTTTTAAAAAACGAACCTCTGGTAATGACATTTCAAAATAAACCAAACAAGGGAGTGCTCACTGCACATACAATTGTTAATACATGGGATATGAAACACATAGAAACAATAATTAAGGCATATGGAGAAGAACGCTTCGCGCGAGCGATTGCCAATGCAATCGTTAAAGAACGAGAAAAGAGTCCTATTCAATATTCAGATGAATTAGGGAGAATTGTTAAAGACGCAATCCCTTCTCGCTTCTACAGAAGATCAATTCATCCTGCTACGAAAACATTTCAGGCACTTCGTATCGCGGTAAATGATGAGATTGGAGCGCTTGAAGATGGGCTTGAAAAAGGGTTTCAATCTCTTAAAAAAGACGGAAGAATGGCGGTCATTTCATTTCATAGTTTAGAAGATCGTACGGTAAAACGTTTTATTAAATCAAAAGTGAAAATAAGGGAGCTTGTTCCGATTACAAAAAAACCGATTATTCCGAGCGAGGAAGAAATTACCCACAATCCCAGGTCACGAAGCGCAAAATTAAGAATCGCGCAAAAGATTTAAGAGTTATGATAAAAATCCAACAACTATATAACCATACTTTAGAGCGGCGTTTTGTTTGGGCTCTCTGCATGGCATTATGCACAGCGCTTTTTCTGTATGTCCTCTTTGTTGGATTAACTACGTTTAATGTCGCGGCGCACAGTGCGCTTTCCAAAGAGATACAAGTGTTAAATTCTCAAATCGGAAATTTAGAAGCTCAATATGTTGCACTTAGTGGTAATATAAGTCGTGAAAGTGCTTACATGCTTGGATTTGAAAAACCAGAAAAGGAAATATTTGCATTTAGGAAACGGCTAGTACTTCGTTAATTTAAATTTTTCGGTCTTAAACCAAGGTTTGGCCTTTTCACAAAAACTGTGCGGCCAGGTCTGGCCTTGAGGAGGAGTGAAGCGACGGGAGAAGACCAGACCTTACGGTACAGTTTTTTGTAGTTTTTCCTCAAGATCGGACCTAGCCTACTATATTTACCAAAAAATTTAAGCTAATGAAGTGCTAAATCCGGGGTGGTTTTTAATGCGTAAGTCATAAAAAAAGAGGTGAAATATTCTACACGCATAAGATTCTTATATATATTTGTCATTCTGTTTGCTCTCGTCTTTGCGAGCAAACTTTTTTTTCTTCAGATTATACATGGTTCTGATTTTAGTGAGCGCGCTTCGCAACAATATATCTCTCCTGTCGCGCGGATGTTTGACCGCGGTATTATTTTTTTTACAAACAAAGATGGTAACTTGTTCTCTGGCGCAACGCTTAAGACGTCATACACGATTGCAATAAACCCGACACATCTCAAAGACGCACAGAACGTATTTAAACAACTGTCCTTAATATACCCAACTCTTGATAGTGATTCCTTTTTTCTAAAAGCTGGGAAGATCTTAGATCCATACGAAGAGATTGCGCGGGAAGTACCCGAAAAGATTGCGTTTGCTGTACAAGATCTCGGTCTTGCGGGTGTCAGTATTTATCAAACAAAACAAAGATTTTATCCTGGTGAAAAACAAGCCGCCCATGTACTTGGTTTTGTTGGGTACGAGGGAGATCAATTAAAAGGCAGATATGGCCTTGAGCGATATTATGAAGACATATTGGAGCGAAACGCAGAAGAACAAATAAATTTGTTTGCTGAAGCATTTGCGAACATAAAAAATTCGCTCTTTTATCGTAATGCCGCTCAAGCTGGCGATCTTGTTCTCACGATTGAGCCGGAGGTGCAGTCGTTTTTAGAGCATACGCTTGAGGACATCATTGACATGTGGGATGCAAAATCCGGTGGCGCGCTCATCATTAATCCTCAAAACGGAGAATTGTATGCACTTGTGGGGCGTCCAACATTCAATCCAAATCGTTTTTCAGAGGAAGAAAACTATTCTATTTTTTCAAATCCCATTGTTGAGAATGTATTTGAGATGGGGTCAATCGTGAAGCCATTAACTATGGCGGTGGGTCTTGATGCTGGTGTCATTGCTTCGGAAGATACCTATTATGATGCCGGTTTTGTTGAAATTGATAGTGCGGTTATAGAAAACTATGATGGTAAGGCGCGTGGAAAGGTGGATATGCAGGAGATTTTAAATCAATCGCTCAATACCGGAGCAATCCATATTGCGAAGAAACTTGGAAATAAAGAATTTGCTGACTATTTATTTTCATTTGGGTTTGGTGATGAAACAGGTATTGATCTTCCCAATGAGACGTCGGGACTAGTGGAGAACTTAAAGAGCAATCGTGACATTGAATTTGCGACGGCTTCATTTGGGCAGGGGTTCGCAGTTACACCGATTGCAATGGCTCGCGCACTCTCTGCGCTTGCAAATGGCGGTGTTTTGCCAACGCCACATGTTGTGCAGAAGATCAATTATGAAGCAGGCTTTTATAAAAACTTGTATATTGACGAAATTGCGCGCAAACGGGTTATTAGTGAAGAGGCAAGTGAAGAGATTACCCGTATGCTCGTACGTGTAGTTGATGATGCGCTCTTAGATGGGACGGTAAAGATGCCGCGTTACAGTGTTGCGGCAAAAACAGGAACTGCCCAAATTGCGAAGAGTGATGGTAAGGGATATTATGATGATAGGTTTTTCCATTCATTTTTTGGTTATTTTCCCGCGTATGATCCGCAATTCCTCCTCTTTTTCTATGTAGTTGAGCCAAAAGGTGCTCGTTTTGCGTCACAGACGCTTACGCATCCATTCATTGATACGGTTACCTTTTTGAAGCATTATTATGAGATACCGCCTGACCGTTAAAATAGAATCACGAGTCATGAATCAGGAATAATGAATTAAGAATCGGGAAAATAACTAAAACAACACAAGGCCTTAATTCATGATTCATAATTCTTGATTCACTTAGAATGCTCAAGGTTCATATTTGCTAATATGATAAAAACACTAGCAAAGAAAATTATTATCACCGTCATTACTCTTGAGGCTCGGATTGTGCTTAGAAAGTATAAACCGGAGGTTGTTGCAATAACTGGCAACGTGGGGAAAACAGCAACTAAAGATGCGATATGCGCGGTGCTTTCGCGTAATTCTTTTATTGGGTGTGGAAAAAAAAGTTTTAATAGTGAAATTGGCATTCCGCTTTCAGTATTGGGGTGTGAAAACGCGTGGGGAAGTATTCGCGGCTGGTTGAAAATAATTTTTGAAGGACTCTCGCTCATATTTTTTAAAAATCATTATCCTCGTACGCTTGTCATTGAAGTGGGGACAGACAAACCTGGAGACATAAAAAAAATTACTTCATGGCTTACACCCGATGTTGTGGTTGTTACTTCTTTTCCAAATGTACCAGTGCACATAGAATTTTTTGATTCTCGTGAGGCACTTATAGACGAAAAAACACATCTCGTTCATGCGCTTAAAAAAGAGGGACTTCTTGTGTTAAATGCGGACGACAAAGAGGTACTCGCGCTAAAAGAGATATTTCCACACAAAACACTTACATTCAGTATAGGAAGCAGTGCAGATATTATTCTTACCGATCCGCGTATTGAATATGATAGAGCGGGTATTTTGGTTGGTATGTTCGGGCGCGTGGCGTATCGTGAGAACACTGCACCCCTTCGTATTAAGGAGGCACTCGGCCGTCATCTGTTTTACAGTATGCTTGCGGCGTTTGCCGTTGGCGTTGGGAAGAGTATAAATTTTGTCACTGCTCTTGAATCATTAAGCGACTTTAGATTTCCATCTGGGCGACTTAATATTCTAGATGGAATAAATCAATCAATTATTTTAGATGATTCATATAATGCTTCTCCTATTGCAATGCATGCCGCACTTGATACCCTCGCGGAAATTACAGTACACGGAGAAGGAAGAAAAATCGCAGTGTTTGGCGATATGCTTGAGCTTGGAAAACATAGCGCAGAAGAACATAAAAAAGTCGGTGCGCAAGTTGCGGAGATGTGCGATGTGCTTGTCACTGTTGGTGTACGTGCGCAGTTTATTAGAGAGATGGCGCATAAAAAAAGAATGAAGAAAAAGCAGATGTTTCATTTTGATACATCGGAGAAAGCAGGAGAGTTTTTGAAAGATTTTGTAGAGCCGAATGATGTCGTGCTTATAAAGGGCTCCCAGTCAATACGCATGGAGAAAGCAGTGAAACACATTTTGCGCAGTCCAGGAGATAGTAAATTTTTAGTTCGACAAGAAAAGGAGTGGGAAAATCACTGATTTGGTTACTCTCGTAAGACCTGGTCTTACAAAAATAAACCGCCTCGCAAAATCTGCGAGGCGGTTTATTTCAGGACTTAATATTTTTTTGGTTTATAATCCTCCGGAGCTTTCTTAAGCCAGTCTTCAATCTCATCTAAGGTCAACAAACCTTCTTGTGCGCCGACTTTTTGCACAACGGACATTGAGTTTACGGGAGCATGAAGAAGCGCGTCGGGGATACTTTTACCAAGCGCGAGCATTGCCGTGAAAGTTGAAGCAAATGAATCACCAGCACCCGTTCTATCTAAAGGCGGTGCTGGGTCTGGGTACATGGGCATATGCCAGAATTCTGAACCATCGTAGGTGTAAGCGCCGTCTGGTCCGTCGGTGATGACAACGATGCGAGGCCCTAAATCATGCATACCGCTAAGCAGTTTTTTAATATCTTTTTCCTCTGTTTTTAATATACGCTGGGCTTCTTGAACATTACAGAAAAATAACTCCGAAACCTCATACACACCTTTTAACGTTTCATGTCCCAATCGCATTTGAAATGTTCCTGGCTGGAAGGATAGTTTAATATCAGGATTTTTTTTAATATATGAAGCAATATCGGCATGAAATGGGATTGAATTTTCTCCCAAAGAACTTAAATAAAACCATTTGGGCGTTCCCGCGTCGGGCATTTCATATGGATATTCGTGATGTTTGACTAAAATTGTTCGTTCTTCCTCATACCAAAGAACATAATGATAATTACTTTCTTTCCCCTCGTGAATTTTTACAAAGTCAGTTGCGACATTTTGTTTCTCAAGTTGCGCAACACAATTTTTTCCATGGTAATCATTTCCTAAGTTTGTGATAAGCGCCGAGTTAAGCCCTAAACGATGCGCAGAAACTGCGGCATTTGGACTGTTGCCGACGGCAGATACTTCGGTGACAGAATCATATTCAATTTTGTCACCAAAATTTAAACAGAGATTAATCTTTTTGTGATCGTCTTTTTGAACTGTCGCATCATCTCCGGATAGCCGGATAAATGCGTCGGTCGTAATGTCGCCAATAGCGATAAAGTCAAAATTTTTTTCCATTGGAGATTATTATAGCATAGGCGCTTGATTTTCAAATTTATCATGTATATAACTAATTACAGATTGAAGCAAAAGAGCTCTAAGCTGGAGAATGTAAAGGATAAAAAATGAGTTCCAAAAATCTTGGTGAAGATAGTATTGCGGAGTGTACACTCCGTAAGCGTGAAGTCTCTTGTCTTCAAAAAGCTGAGATGCTTGTTGAAGCCTGTCAGCGCGCTAAAACACCGGAGGACCGTGCTGACCTTCTTGAGTTGCTCGACGGATATATAGAATCAGTGAACTCTTTGATTGCAGCATGGAAAAAAGACGGCATTCCTGTACCAGACGATCTGCCTGGACGTTTTGAGAATGTCAAAGAGATAAGGGCTGAATTCTAAGCAAAAATTATACCCCGCAGTTAGAGCATGTTCAAAAACCCCTCCCTGCCTGTGACACCTGATTTTTTGCTGCGCAAAGAGGCTGACGCCTCCGCCCAGCTTTTCTTTGCTACGGCATACGAGTTTTGTCCTCTACATATCTCAATATGTTTCGGGCTCCGACTCAATGCCCCGCATCAAAAATCATGTGTCTCGGCTCGGGAACCCATGTTTCTGAACATGCTCTAATGCGGGTTTTTTCTTAATAGAAAAACCGCCGCGCATAACGTGGCGGTGAGATGGTCTGCGGCGGACACATAGCTGCTCGTTTTTTTAAAACAGTGTCATATTCGTCCACCACAGATCGGGTACATGTGCTTGTTCGTTCTTGTAGAACACGAATTCATTCGTACCCAATAAAAAATCAAACTATCAATTTTTGAATGTTCCCCGCGGTGTTTTGCGCCGCGGGGAAGGCGAGACACTCGTACTGTCGTTAAAAAACATTCGTAATCTCGTCTCGCCAAAATCCAATTTGTAGACCTCGGATGTACACAAAAAAATGCAAAAAGAACTAAGTGGTGGCGGACAGAACGTTATTCGTTTTTACGCAAACATCCTTTCTCTCGTCCATCACCACATTCCTTCTATCACAAAACTCTCGCGTTGTCAAATCAAAAAAGAACCCCGAAGCACGCGAACGCGCTTCGGGGTGGTATGGACATCGTGGTCTTCGTTTTAAAAAACATTCCGATAGTCGTCCACAGGTGATAGTTACACAGTTTTTTTGTGGTGTATGCAGACATCTCCGTCTTCGTCTTTAAAAAAGATGGATTCAATCGTCTGCAAATTACAAAAAAATGCAAATAATGATTATGTCGCTTTTTTGCCCTGTACCAGTTGCGCGGCGATGAAGTGGTCTGTGGTGGACATTCAAAGATTCGTTTTTTCAAACAATCGGAAATTCGTCCGTCACAGATAGGGTACATCACGGGCATCGTCCTTGTAAGACACTCTCGAGCTCGTACCCAGTTAAAAAATCGGACTTTTTTTGAATGTTCCCCGCGGTGTTTTGCGCCGCGGGGAAGGCGAGACACATGTTATTTCGTTCAAAAACAATGACAATGTCGTCTCACCAAAATCCAATCTGTGAACACCTGATATCCACAGAAAAATGTAAAAAGAACTAAGCGGTGGCGGACATATCTTCATTCGTTTTTATTTAAACATCACAAGGAACGTCTACCACCACATTCTTTTCTTTCTATCATAAAATCCTCGTGCTGTCAAATCAAAAAAGAACCCCGAAGCACGCGGACGCGCTTCGGGGCGGTGTGGACACTATACCGATCGTTTAAAAAAACATTCAGTTTTTCGTCCACAGGTGATAGCTATACAGCTTTTTTGCGGTGTTTGCAGACATCCTCTTTTTCGTTTTTAGAAAAACATCACGATGTTCGTCTGCAAATAATGATTATGCCGCTTTTTTGCCTTGTGCCGGTTGCGCGGCGACTTCTCGTTCCAGACGCCACCACTCGCGAAAGAGCCATTCAACAAACTTGGTGAGTGTTCTCCACAACGCCATTTTATGGATGTGGCTTGCCGTGTAAATTTTCGAACTGTTCCCTGACACACTTGCGTTGTCAATTTTTTCTTGCAGTTCTTTTATGCGGCCACTCTTCTCGTCGCGGATTTCTTCAGAGAGCTCATGAATGCCGAGCTGTAGAAACTCATACAAATCATCCATGTTGTTAATTTTCAAATTTTCTGTTTCAAGAATTACTCCAGAAGAAAGGAAAAACCTCTCAACCTCTCTGAAAATGCCGACAATCGTGCTTTTTGCCATTACGGGGTGCGGATGTGTCTCGCGAAACTTCGCTTTGTGTTTACGAAGCTTCTTGCTCCAGATGGAATCGGGTCGGCGATTGAATTGGTCGCCAAGCAAGAAAAGAGCTTGGCGTGCATCAGGATGCCAATTGGAAACTTGTCCTCTTCGTCGGCGCGCAAACTTTCCATCAGGAAGCACGTGCACACCGCAAAACGCTTTCAGTTTTGCCGCGGTCTCAAATCGGCGAATATCAATGATCGCCGAGATGATACGTGAGGCAATCGCAGGTCCGCATCCGTTAATTGGCTTAAAGAGCCGGCGATAGATGTCTAGTTTCTCAAGCGCTTCGGAAAGTTCCTTTTTGCGTGCTTTTTCTTCGGTGACGAGCGCTCCAAAAGCTGTGTCAAGTAACTTGACTACCTCAAAGGTATTTTCAGGGGATTCTTCTGGGTCAAGTCCATCTTCATTGCAAAATATTGCACCAATAACTCGTTGACGAAGCCTCTGTTCGCAGGCAATTCTTGCTTTCATGGCATCCACGCGTTCGCTCTTGCGCTTACGCACAAGAATGAGTTCGCGGTCGCGCAGAGTGACAGGCCAAAAAAGTTCCGGCTCATCGCGAATGAGTTCCGCGAGAAGTATCGCATCCTCGTTCTTATCGTGACCCCACGAGCGTTTTTGCTTCAGGACAAACGATGGAATACGAAGAACTTGCGCGTCGATTTCATCTGCTTTACGCGATAGCGCGAAAGCAAAGAAATCGCCACTTCCGCCGAGTATCATTGCGATAGTATCGCCGGTACGGAAACCTTCGTATGAATTTGGTACAATTGTTTCCTTTTCATCGGTGGTCTTTGAGCCGTGCTTTTTACGCTGGACAATGTGATGTTCAAGGAATTGCGAAAAATCTTCGTCTTTCCTTGCAACACGCCAGCTTACAGGAAGGCATCCGAGAACGAAGTCCAATTCGTGCCTTTCGGTTTTTAACTCAATAAGTCGTGGTTTTACACCAGCGACAAGTATGGCGATCTGTGTCGGTCGCGCTTCACCTATGGCGGTTTCCTTGACTCTGTGTCGGATACCGACAAATCGTGTATCTTCTGTGCTCATGGCACACTTCCTTTCCTTTTCGTCCCTCAACTGCGTTTGGGATAAATCCCTCATGCAAGTTTGGGACATTGGTTTCAAGGTTCAGGTGGTGATAGACATGTTCAGAATCGTCTTATTAAAAACAATTATCTTGTCGTCTATCCTCACCACGATACCTTATATCACAAAACATATATCTTGTCAAATAAAATATAGGTACAATAAAAAAAGAAACCCTATCCAGTTTTTAGCGGGATAGGGTTCCGTAGCGGACAGGGCAGGCCTCGTTTTTTTAAACAGCTGCATGTTCGTCCACCAGTTATAGGGTACATTCCCACGAACGTCTTTTTGCAAGACAAGGCTAGACTCGTACCCAGTTAAAAAAATCGGACTTTTTTTGAATGTTCCCCGCGGCGTTTTGCGCCGCGGGGAAGGTGAGACATTCGCATTATCGTTAAAAAACAAATACTGTCTCGTCTCACCAAAATCTAATTTTTGGACATCGGACATCCACAGAAAAATGTAAAAAGAACTAAGTGGTGGCGGACAATCCAGTATTCGTTTTTACTTAAACATTGCCTGATACGTCCACCACCACATTCTTTTTATCATAAAATCCTTGTTGTGTCAAATCATTATGGTGGACATCGGATGTCCATCAATGATGTCCAACATATTGGTTTTTGATTCAGCATTGCTGTGATAAGATAGAGCTAATGACATTAAGAGAAATAATTAAGGAAGCGGACAAGGGAAAGGTTGCAATCGGTCATTTTAATATTTCAAACCTAGAAACATTGTGGGGGATTTTCAGTGCCGCAAAAAATCTAAATGTGCCGGTCATTATCGGCACTTCAGAAGGGGAGCGAAAATTTGTCGGAGTAAAGCAAGCTGTCGCATTAGTGAGGAGTTTACGGGAAGAACACGATTACCCGATTTTTTTGAATGCTGACCACACTTATTCTTTTGAGGGTGTGAAAGAAGCGGTTGATGCTGGATACGATGCTGTTATTTTTGATGGCACCAAACTACCGCTTGAAGAGAATATTAAAATTACAAAACAATGTGTTGAATACGCTAAATCGGTTAATCCGGATATTTTAGTTGAAGGAGAAATTGGTTATATCGGCTCGTCTTCAAAATTACTTGATGATGTGCCAGAAGGAGCAAGCGTTACCGAAGGAACGCTTACAAAACCGGAAGAACTTAAGCAGTATGTGAAAGATACAGGCGTTGACCTTGTTGCGCCCGCTGTTGGAAATCTTCACGGCATGCTTAAAAGCGGAAAGAATCCCGCGCTTGATATCAAGCGAGTTGAAGAATTGCGTGAAGCAGGCGGTGTGCCAGTAGTTCTTCATGGTGGTTCTGGTATCACTGATGAAGATTTTGTGAAAGCAATAAAAGCGGGTATTTCAATTGTGCATATTAATACAGAAATTCGTGTCACATACAGAAAGGCACTCCAAATAGCGCTTCAAGAAAACCCAGATGAAATCGCGTCGTATAAGTATATGAAGGGAGTAGTGAGAGCAGTAGAGGATGTTATTGAAAAGCGTCTCCGTCTTTTTAATTCATAAATCTTAAATCTTAAATCATGTCTAATATATTTGTAACACGAAAAATTCCCGAGACAGGAATAGAAAAACTAAAACAAGTTGGGCACAGTGTTGATGTAAGTGAAAAAGATTATGTACTCACGAAAGAAGAATTAGTCACGGCGCTCAAACAAAAAGAATACGACGCGGTGTTGTGTTTGTTAACTGACAAGGTTGACGGGGATATATTTGACGCCGCGCCTAAAGCAAAAATTTTTGCAAATTATGCAGTTGGATTTAACAATGTTGATGTTGATGAAGCCAAAAAACGGGGAATTATTATTTCAAATACGCCAGAAGTACTCACCAACACTGTTGCCGAACATGCATTTGCTCTTATGCTTGCCATAGCGCATCGTATTCCTGAAGCAGATAGATTTGTCCGTGCAGGAAAATATATTGGCTGGGCACCTGAACTTTTGTTAGGCAACGACCTTTCAGGAAAAACACTCGGTGTTTTGGGGGCGGGTCGCATTGGTACACGTGTTGCATATCACGGCGCCAAAAGTTTTGACATGAAAGTTTTATACTACGACATAAAACGTAATGAACATATTGAAAAAGAAGTTAACGCAGAATTTCGCGAGAGTGTTGAAGACGTTTTGAAAGAGGCAGATTTTATTACGGTACATGTGCCACTACTGGATTCTACACGGCATCTTGTTAACAAAGAGCGACTGGAACTTATGAAACCGACAGCGTATATTGTGAATTCTTCGCGTGGACCTGTAATTGATGAGGTCGCGCTTGTGGAAGCGTTAAAAAATAAAACAATAAAAGGCGCGGCTCTTGATGTGTTTGAGAATGAGCCAAAACTTACTGATGGACTAGCTGAACTTGATAATGTGGTATTGACGCCGCACATTGCATCAGCGACAGAGGAGACTCGCGGCAAGATGGCGGAACTCGCGGCAGAAAACATTATTGCGGTTTTAGAAGGGAAGGAGGCGCCCAACAAAGTAGGCTCTAGGCATTAGGAGAAGACATAATTAATTACAGTTATGAAAAAGGTACAACAAGATATTGATGACTGGGTGACCCAATACAAAATCGGCTATTGGAAGCCGCATGAAATATTAGCGCGGCTGACGGAGGAGGTAGGAGAGCTTGCCCGCGAGATTAATCATAGTTACGGACCTAAAAAGAAGAAGCCAGACGAGAATGCAAAAGAAATCGGTGATGAAATGGCTGATATCATTTTTACACTTGGCTGTTTAGCAAACTCTCTTAATGTTGATTTAGACGACCACTTCTCTCGGGTGATGGATAAATGTTACGGTAGGGATAAAGAACGATTCGAGCGGAAGTAAAAGCACTTCATCTTATTATAATGGCAACAATTTGTATTTTTGGTGACAGTATTACTTGGGGTGCTGTTGATCCTCAAGGTGGTGGTTGGGCGACAAGGCTCAGGAATTTTTTTGAGTCACAAGAACTACGGGTTGATCAAGATATTGATGTTTACAATCTAGGTGTTTCGGGAGACAACTCCGATGATCTCATTAAAAGATTCAACATGGAGATGAACGCAAGAAAGCCAGATGTTGTTCTTTTTGCAATTGGCATTAATGATTCTCAGTTTATTATATCCAAAAATCAAAATAGAGTTTCTTTAGAAAAATTTAAGTCTAACCTTGAAAAAATGATTCAGGATGCAAAAGGAACAAGTGCTAATGTTATTTTAATCGGACTTACTTGTGTAGATGAATCAAAAACATCTCCGGTACCATGGAATACTGATAAGCGATACTCAAATATTGATATTGAAAAGTATGATGCCGCGATCCAAGCAATTGCTGAAAAAGAGAATCATTCTTACATAGATATGAGTGGGGTGCTTTCTACAAATGATTTAGAAGATGGTTTACATCCAAACACAGAAGGACACACAAAATTATTTGAAGTTGTTAAGAAGCAGCTTATTTATATGTTAAGACAATAAGTTTTAATTTTTCTTTTACTCTGTTCTTGTGTTTTTGGATAAAATCCTTATGATGTATAGTTAACTATTATGCCGAAATTAATTGCTGAAAAAAGGGATACAAACACAAAGGCCACTGTGTTGCGCCGGGAAGGAAAACTTCCTGCTGTTTTCTATGGCAGAAAAGCAAAAACTACTCCTATTTCGCTTGAACAAGGCGAATTTATAAAAACATGGAAAGACGCAGGAGAGTCAACAATTATTGATCTTTCGTATGACGGAAAAGAAGTAAATGTACTTATACATGACGTTGCTATTGATCCAGTAAAAGAGACGCCACTTCATGTTGATTTTTACGTTGTTGAAGCGGACAGGCCTGTAGAAGTTCATATTCCGATTGAATTTGATGGTGATGCGCCAGCCTTAAAAGAAGAGGGTGCTTCAGTAGTTAAAGTTCTTTATGAAATTGAAATTAAAGGACTTCCAAAGGAGCTTCCTCAACAGGTGTCCGTTGATTTGTCATCTCTTAAAACTGTTGATGACCAGATTATTGCAAAAGACATTAAACTTCCCGATGGAATTGAGCTCATTACCAATCCTGACGATGTTATTGCTTCGATTTCAGTCACGGTAGAAAAAGAAGAGGAGACTCCAGAGTTTGATGCATCAGCGGTTGAAGTAGAAAAAAAAGGGAAAGATGACAAAGATGGAGCAGGAGAAAAAGAAGGAGGCGAAAAGTCGGCTGAAGCAGAGAAGAAACAATAACAATAACGATGACAAAAAAGCACATTCCACGAATAAGATTGTGGAATGTGCTTTTTATAATTACCACAATATAATATACTAAGTAACAAGTATGAGAACCTGTTGCACGCAGTACTCACTATTACAATTATGGCTCACATTTTGTGTGTGCGTTGTTTTATTTTTTAGTATTATATCTTTTGCTTTTGCTCAAGCGACAACTGATGACGTACTAAAACGTCGCGCGCAACTTGAGGAGGAGCTTGTGGGGCTTGAGGCGCGTATAGAGGTACAGCAGGTAATTCTACAGGAGAAACAGCGCGAGACAGTTTCGCTTGAGCGTGACGTTGCAATTGTAGATGCAAAAATACAATCTGCAGAGCTCTCTATTCGTGCGCGTAATCTTTCAATACAAAAACTCGGTTCAGCGATTGGGACAAAGGAGAATATTATTGTAAATCTTACCGATAAGCTCGGAAGAGAAAAACAATCGCTTGCCCAACTAATTCGAAAGACACGTGAACTTGATGCGTTTTCGCTTGCCGAGGTAATCCTTGCGAACAAAAATTTCTCCGAATTTTTTTCTGACGCTGACTCATTCAATGCTATTAAAGCAGCGCTTCAAGAATCGTTTGAGAAAATTGAATTGACAAAAGACAAGACGAATACGGAAAAAAACACACTTGAAGATAAACGGGGTGAGGAACAAGACTTACGTCAGATACAGGAGCTTCAGAAGCGGCGCATTGAAGAAGACAAAGATGAAAAACGAGAGATCTTAGAAATTTCAAAAGGGCAAGAATCTATTTATCAAAATATTATCGCGAATATTGAAAAAGATGCGGCGACGATCAGGACAGAACTTTTCGTCCTTAGCGGCACTGATGCAATCCCGTTTGAGAGAGCTCTTGAATTGGCAAATATCGCGTCACGCAAAACAGGTGTACGCTCCGCGCTTGTCCTAGGTGTGATTGCTCAAGAATCAAATTTAGGAGAGAATGTTGGTCAATGCCTCTTAACGAATAATCCACAAAAAGGAGATGGCAAGGGAATAAATACGGGTAGGATATTTAAGCAAGTTATGAAACCTAGTCGTGATGTTGATATCTTTCTGAATGTTGTAAACAAACTAGGACTTAATCCGTATGGTATGGTTGTGTCGTGTCCGCCATCATATGGCTATGGTGGTGCAATGGGTCCGGCGCAGTTCATCCCTTCCACGTGGGTATTGTTTGAAGATAGAATTGCAAAACTTTCTGGGAATAGCCCACCAGATCCGTGGAATCCGCGTGACGCGTTTATTGCTTCAGCGCTTCTTCTAAAAGATAATGGTGCCGGAAAAGGTACGTATACAGCAGAGCGGTTGGCGGCACTGCGATACTTTGCCGGTTGGAAAAATGCCAAAAAACGCGCTTATGCGTTCTATGGAGATGATGTAATGGCGCTTGCGGCAAAATACCAGAAGCAGATTGACATATTGCAACAAAATTAAATAGAGTGTAGAGTGTGGAAAGTAGATTGTAGTTCTTAAATTAGTGATTTTCGACTTTCTACCCACTACTCTCTACTATCTAGCTATGAAAAAAGATATCCATCCCCCATATTACTCAAAATCAAAAGTAACCTGCGTATGCGGGGCGTCTTTTGAGGTTGGCTCTATACAAGAAAAGATTGAAGTTGAAATTTGCAGCATGTGTCACCCTCTCTACACTGGAGAGGAGAAAATTATTGACACTGCCGGTCGCGTTGAGAGATTTAAAACTCGATCCGCCGTCGCTAAAGCTATGGCGGACAAGAGGGCAAAAGTCACGACACAACCAAAACAGAAAAGTGTAAAGACAAAAAAGAAAGGAGAAACTGCGTAATGCAGTTTTTTCTTTCATTTTCGTCGTTTTTTGTATACGATAAACTAAAACATGGATTTAGAAAAGTATTTAAAAAATCAAAAAACTGCTTACTTAGCTCAAGAATATCAGCGACTTCTGAAAGAAACGGATGAATTGGAACAGCTTGTAAAAACTGACCCCACAATGAAGCATATGGTGGAAGAAGAAAAAAGTAAAAACGAAGAACAAAAAGAAGTTATCTTCAAGCAAATGGAAGCGATTCTGGACGCCTCAAAAGAAGAGGAGATTTTTCCTCGTGAAGTAATTCTTGAAGTGCGCGCTGGCGCGGGAGGTGAGGAAGCGGCGCTATTCGCCGCGCGACTTGCAGAAATGTACGAACGATATACGGAAAGGCAAAAATGGTCTTTTAAACGAGTTGATGAATCACAAAGCGAACTAGGAGGTCTTAAAGAAGCGTCGTTTGAAATTAAAGGGAAAGATGTGTACAAGAAATTGCGGCATGAAACTGGTGTACATCGTATCCAGCGGATACCCGCAACTGAAAAATCCGGTCGCATTCATACGTCAACAGCGTCTGTTGCTGTGTTGCCGATTAGAGCTGAAACACATATTGAAATTAATCCGGCAGATATTGAAGTTACATTTTCCCGCGCTGGTGGTCCAGGCGGGCAGAATGTTAACAAAGTTGAAACCGCAGTGCGTATTTTACATAAACCGACCGGTTTAGTGGTTCGCTCAACAAGTGGCCGTAGCCAGTTGAAGAACAGAGAACAAGCTCTCTCAATTCTTGCGGCGAAATTAGAACAAGAAAAAGAAGAGAAAGAAGCGCAATCGCTTTCAGCGGAGCGAAGGGAGCAAATCGGTACAGCCGACCGTTCTGAAAAAATCCGTACCTATAATATTTTGCAAGATCGTATTACTGACCACCGTGTCAAAAAAAGCTGGCACAATGTAGAAAAAATTTTCGCCGGAGAAATTGATTCCATTATTGAGGCATTTGTGGAGACTAAATCTGATGAATCTCTGAACGGCTCAACCCGTTGAGCCGTTCAGGAAAAATGAGCAAAACAGAAATTTTCTTTTCCTTTTTGTAAAAAATATGGGGGGCAGAAAACGACGAAATTGTAAAGTGAAATTTCTGTTTTGATTGCCGAGCGGTAGCGAGGCGGTGCGGAGCATTACCACGCGCTCGGCGCGTACGATGTTCATTGAAGTTACCACGCGCGCGGAGCGTGGATAGACGTCAATCGCTATGCGATTGATGATCGAAGTGAGTTCGAGCAAAGTGCAGTAATTCTTCACCATTTAGAACTTTTTTTTCC
>DCXN01000014.1:4928-5190 GCA_002327685.1 Patescibacteria group bacterium UBA2135 | reverse complement strand
CGGCTCAACCCGTTGAGCCGTTCAAATTAGTATCAAATAGTCGTCAAGATTGAACATTAATGGAAAAATAAAAGGCCCCCCAGAAGGACCACTACTATAATCTAGATATAGTAGTTACCACATGATGTGGTGTTGGTCTGGGGGGCACTGTCACTACATATAATTTATCACGACTAACTATTGCGTGTCAACTAAACTAAATCCCGCAAAGCTGGGCTTTGCGGGATTTGTAATATTTTCTCATTCAACAATTCCATGGAAT
>DCXN01000014.1:0-4612 GCA_002327685.1 Patescibacteria group bacterium UBA2135 | reverse complement strand
ATTCCATGGAATTGTTGAATGAGATGTATGTTTACAGGTTGAACTTGTAAACATACAGATGTTGCAAAAGAAAAAGAGCATTGGGTAGGAACCCAATGCTCTTGGTAATTCTAGCAGTAGAAAACAAAGAAGTGTCGCTCCATTTTATATGGGAACCAAAATTTTCTCGGCTGAAAAAAACGTTTTGAGTAAAGATAAAGAATAAACTTTGCTTTGGTTGCCTCAACGGGAGGATTTCTCATTATATTCGCAATATGATGAGAAAAATGTTCAAAGTGGCTACCGTGTGGGCGCCTTACTACATCTGTTCGATGAACTTCTGTTAGCGAATTTTTGTCCACAGAAGGACCATCGGGGATGAAGAAATCAAGCGATGCACCCATTGCACCCATATCCGAATCATGCATGGTGAAATTCGGATTATCATAAGAAATATTTGCAATTGCACACGGTTGCAAATGACCATTATGTAATTGCAATTGTCGACGATGTGTCCCGTCTTTGACGTGAATGAGAACATTGATCGGCGCATCAACTTTTTTGTGCCGCCAAAGACCTGTGCCGCTAATACGAAGCTCGTGATTAAGCTTTTTCATGTATTTATCCTCCTTTTCGTCACACTCTTTTTGAGTTGAATCTCAGTAGTCTAAAATAAAGTATAATATAAGATGTATAATCTGTCAAATTTCTGCGCAGATGTGGAGAATGTACCCTGTTTCCACGTACAACTCGTGGTATAATAATCTCAATGAATCTCGCACGAAGCCACGGTCACTACGGAGGCATATACAATACATGTTAATTTCAATGAAATTTAAAAGCTTAATTACGCAGGGTCGGTATGTAGAGACCGTAACCTGCTTCGTAGCGGGATGAAGCCATTCTTTTTTCAGCGTTCAAAGGTAAAAGGAAAACTTGCTGTCATTTTTGATATTGGCAGTGCGTCTGTAGGCGCCGCTCTTGTTGGATTCGCGCCGGATACGTTGCCGAAGATTTTTTATACGACGCGACGGGAGATCCCATTTTTGAAAAAAATAGAGGCGGAGCGGCTCACTGCCTCAATGCTCAAAACACTTGAATTAGTAGCGCATGATATTCAAAAAGAAGGATTTTCGCATGCGCGGTTTACTCTGTTTGGAAGTATCAAGCCGGCACTGGTATCTTATTTTCTTGCAAGCCCATGGCATGTGTCCCAAGTTCGTGATATTTATCGCCAAGAAGAAGAGTCATTTCGCGTTGACAGAGATCTTGTGCGAGAACTTGTCTCGCATGAGATGGATGATTTTAAAAAGTTACACGGAGGAAGTGGCACCGTTTCTTTTTCAGAGAGAGATGGCGAAACGAAACAAGATAACTTACACGAGAAGCACACTATTATTGAGGGGGATATTTTAGATATTAAATTAAATCGGTATCATGTTGCAGATCCGCTCGGGAAAACCGCGCGTGAGCTTGATATGACATTGTTTGTGAGTTCTGCGCCTCAAACATTGATACGCTCAATAGGAGATGTTGGCGACAGAGAATTTTCTGGAACGGAAAGTCGTCTTTCTTCTTTCACGTTTTCATTTTTCAACACAGTGCGCGATATTTGGCACGACAAAGAAAATTTTCTACTTATAGACATAAGTGGTGAAGTGACAGATCTTTCTATTATAAAAGAAGGTCGTATACTTGAGACTGCGTCATTCCCGGTTGGCAGAAATACAATTTTGCGTAATCTCTCTTCTAAACACATTTCTTTCAATGAAGCAGAATCACTGCTTAATCTTTATTACCAGAATAAGATCGGGACTGATGAAGCGGCGTATATAAAAAGCGCATTACAATCCGCACAAGACATGTGGCTACAGTTGTTTGCAAAAGAACTCCAAGAGCTTGCTTCGCAAATTTTATTTCCCAATGATATTTTTCTTGTTGTTGATGCACCACTTGACGCATGGTTTAAAGAAGTAATTACTTCAGATAAATTGTATGATCTTTCTACAACAGGAGAGCCGTTTGATGTGATTTTACTTGACACAAAAACACTTGCGCCATATTGCCAATCTGTAAGATGGGTAGACAAAGATCCTTTCCTTATTGTGGAATCACTGTTTTTAAATAAAACACTTTTTGTGATATGATGAAAATGTAAGGTGTAAAAATTAAAAATCAAAACGACAAATAAAAATTCAAAATATATTAGTTCTAGAATTGCCTAATTTTAAATTTTACGTTGTCGTTTTACGTTTTGATATTTACTTTTTTAATTTGCAGCATGCCTAAACGAATACTACAAGACGTTATTTCTCCCAGAAGTCGTTCAAAAGAGACGACGCGGAGTGGTGACACAACGCCTAAAGAAAGCGCCCGCCGGGCAGAGCCTCTGGGCGGTGCCAGCCGAGTAGAGCGTAGTGGGTTCTTTAGGGGAAGAAACCAGCCACTGCGTCCTGTACAAAATGAGTCAGATGGAAACTCCACATTTATTATTTGGGGTATTGCCGCGGTTGCCATTTTAGTTGTTCTATTTTCCATTTTTTCGCTTTTTGAAAAAGCAACAATAAAAGTTACGCCGAAACAACAGATTGCGACAATTAATACACAGCTTTCCGCTCAAAGGGGTACTGCTACGACAGGCGGTCTAGTATTTGAGATTATGACATTGGCAGGGGAGGAAAAAAAGACAATTCCGGCAACTCAAGTTGAGCGGGTTGATCAAAAGTCATCTGGTAAAATTATCGTTTACAATAATTTTAATTCAAAAAGTCAGAAACTTGTAAAACGTACACGTTTTGAAACACCTGAAGGTCTCATTTACCGCATCCGTGATTCTGTTGTTGTGCCTGGTCAGAAAACCACTGGCGGCGAGAAAACTCCTGGTTCTATTGAGGTAACTGTGTATGCAGATGGGTCTGGCGAAGAATATAATGTTGGTCTAACAGACTTTACAATCCCAGGGTTTAAGGGATCGCCACGTTTTGATAGTTTTTACGCGCGATCAAAGACGCCGATGATAGGAGGATTTTCCGGTGTTGTGAAGACTGTTTCGGATAAACAACTTGAATCAGCAGAACAAGATCTTGCTAGTGCACTGCGCGGGAAATTAATTCAGAAAGCAAGTTCACAGAAACCTGATAGTTTTGTACTCTATGATGATGCTATATTTTTCTCGCTTGATGGTGACGGCGCGCAAGCGATTCAGACAGATGTTAATAAAGACGAAGTTGATGTTGTGGTTTCTGGAACATTACACAGTATTATTTTCAATAAAAACACTCTCTCGCAATTTTTAGCGAACATTCTTATTTCAAATGTGCGGTCGGACGATAACATTACTGTACAAAATCTTGATGTGTTAGAGTTTGCTGTGTCAAATAAAGAATTGTTCTCGCCAACAGAAAATACTATGCTATCTTTTGTAATGCAGGGGAATCCCCATCTTGTTTGGCAATTTGACGAGGTAAAACTTAAACAGGATACTCTTGCTAAATCAAAAGATGAATTTAAAGAAGTACTTGCTAACTACTCAAGTATTCAAAAGGCAGAAGTAATACTACGCCCGTTTTGGAGGCGTTCATTTCCTGACGTCCTAGACAAAATCAAAATTGAGACGGTTATTGAAGAATAACAAGGGGCTTGTTGACAAGCCGTGCGCTCTTTGTTATCATACTCACCACTTAAACGATGAAAGAACAGAAACAAAACAAAGTGTTAGGTGTTGTTTTTGAAGCGCTTCCTAATACCTTGTTCCGTGTTGAACTTAAAAGCGGGGAAGAGATGCTCGCGTATTTGTCAGGGAAAATGCGGAAGTATAGAATCAAGGTGTTAGTTGGCGATAAGGTAGAAATAGAGACTGATTCGTATGGTGGTAAGGGGAGAATCACTAGAAGATTTTAAGAATAATACAAATATACTAATTGTACGAATGATACCAATGGATACGAATATGCCGCATTAGTATTATTCGTATTATTGGTAAAATTCGTATATTGGTATTATCCTATGAAGGTTCGTGCGTCAGTAAAAAAAATTTGTTCAAACTGCAAGATGGTCCGACGTTCGGGCCGCCTTTATGTTATTTGTGTTAATCCTAAGCATAAACAGCGACAAGGTTAAGAACAATACAAATATACTAATGGTACGAATGATACGAATGACTACGAATCATTACATTTCACATTAGTATTTATTCGTATCATTAGTAAAATTCGTATATTGGTATTATCCTATGAGAATCAGCGGCATTACAATTCCAGAAAAAAAACAGCTTGAGTTTGGGCTTACGGCAATTTATGGGATTGGGCGTTCACAAGCGCGCTCAATTTTAAGTAAAGCCCACATTAATCCGATTACAAAGCCGGGTGATTTATCTACTGAAGATGAAAATAATATACGTAAACTTCTTGAGGAGCATAAAACTGAAGGTGAGTTAAAGCGGGAAATTGCTGGAAATATCAAACGGCTCAAAGACATTCAGACATATAGAGGGACACGCCATATGAAAAATCTTCCTGCGAGAGGGCAAAATACACAAACTAATTCAAGAACAGTGCGAGGCAATGTACGAAGAACAATGGGATCAGGTAAGAGGAAGTTGGAAAAAACTTAAAGCGAATTGGCCCGCGTATTT
>DCXN01000018.1 GCA_002327685.1 Patescibacteria group bacterium UBA2135 | reverse complement strand
CACTAACGCTTGATTAATGTACAGAAAAATTTGACATGCTTGTGTTTGTCGTGTTATATTATGCACGGTTATGATTGCTTGAAATGGTTCAAGGAGTCTGCTGGCTCAGAAAGGAAAGGAACCCCCCTATCCGAAGGTCAATTTGCGAATTTTCTTGCTGAAGGTACAAAAGCGTTGGCGCTTATCGCTAGTCGTCTTGGCTCTGAGCATGCCGGGAATTTAGCAAAAAATGGAAAAATTATGCAGGAGGTGTTATTTAAAACACTGAATGAAACACACATTATTGACTGCGACGTTTATCCCTTTGTTCCGGGTATCTGGAGGGTGGAAGAACACCACAAGGGTGGCCAATTCACCTGGAGTCCCGGTGTCGTCATACTTTTCCTCTCCGTGGAGCAGCAGAATGGAAGGGTTATCAAGAGCGATAAACTCCGAAAGGAACTTGCGGACAGGTCGGTCTTAAACGCCAATGTCCTGGATTTCTTGCTCAAGTACACGCACCTCATTCCCAAAGAGTGGAAAGGCAAGCATGTCTTTTTCTGGGGCACTGTTTACTGTAATTTGCATGGCAATTTGTTTGTCCGTTACCTCTATTGGGATGACAGCAGACGGCTCTGGAACTATGACTGCCGAAGCATTGGTCCCGATAGCCGGGAAAGCTGGGGCGATGACTGTTCTGCGGCTCTGCGTGCAAATTAGAACTTTGGGTTTTGCACCTTAGAATCTTAGAGTTTTAACATTTGCCCCGTGCGCGTATATGCGCACGGGGCATTTTTAATATGGTATTATTAGCGACGTAGAGCGAATAAAATAGAAAAGTTCACTTTTCTATTTTTGAGCCGAGGAGTTAATATAAGACGAAGTGCTTTTATTAAAAACAATATGCCACATTCCACATTCCACATTCCACATTCTAACAATTTACACCACGCGTATATTATTGAAGGAAATAAAGAAAATACTCTCCCCGAACTCGTGGCATTTTTAGAGAAAGAACACAATGTCTCCACACGAGGCAATCCGGATTTTTGGTGCAAAGATTTTGAATCATTTGGTATTGATGACGGGAAAATGCTTCGCGTACTTCAGTCGCGAAGGGCGGTAGGCGGGGGACATAAATTTTTTATCATTACATTTACTACGATTACCAATGAAGCTCAAAACGCGCTTTTGAAAATATTTGAAGAACCAACCGAAGGAACTCATTTTTTTATTATTGTTTCATCACTTGCTGGAATTTTTCCCACATTATTATCCCGAGCAACGATTATTCCAGCGCACGTAGACGTGCAGTCATATGGTGTGTCGTACGAAAAAGAAATATTGGAATTCTTAAAATCTTCTTCTTCCAAACGGCTTTTACTAATACAGAATATAATTAAAGAAAAGGATAAAAATGCCGCGCAAAAATTCTTAAACCAGCTTGAAATAGTATTGTGGCGTGATAAAGACTCAAAAAAACGGACAGAAAATATAAATCACTCTTTAGAAGAAATTATACAGGCGCGAAGACATCTTGCCACTCGTGTACCATCGCTGAAACTTGTATTTGAACACTTATCGCTTATTGTTCCTACTTATAAATAGAATATGGGCTTAACAAAAATCCTCCTTTATACTGGAATTTTTATCGCAGGATTTGTCATAATTTCGCTGTGGAATTTTTATTCTGTCATACGGCCGCCAAAAATAGATATCCCACTTACTCCTACCGATTTTGGCCTCACCATTGAAGAGGTGACGATTACTACAGCTGATAAATTAACACTCTCGGCATGGCTTATTGAAAATCCTCAAACGAGAAAGAAAAAACGCGCGGTGATGATCTTACACGGATATCCCGCAGACAAACGGGACATGCTTTCATTTGCTGGGCGCCTTCATGATGACTTTACGCTTCTCCTTCTTGATATGCGCTATTTCGGGGAGAGTGATGGGGTATATACAACATTGGGAATTAAAGAGCGGTATGATATTTCAGAGGCCATTAATTTTTTGGAATCGCGAGGATATGAAGAGGTCGGTATTTTAGGGTTTTCACTTGGCGGAGCTGTTGGACTTCTTTCTGCGTCGGAAGACACGCGCATTAAGGCAGTTGCAAGTTATGCTTCATTCGCCGATTTACCAACGCTCGGTGTGGATGTGTATTCGCGATTATTTATTTTAAAAAAGCCGATGACTGAGCTTATGCTTTTGTGGTCACGCCTATTCTTCAACGAGTCAGCGCGAGAAATATCCCCCTTGAATGCTGTAAAAACGCTTTCTATTCCTGTCCTCATTATCCATCCAAAGCAAGATGAACAAATCCCGTTTTCGCACGCACTTCTTCTCAAGGATGCGCTTACCCAAAACAAAAATGCGCAATTCCTCTTTCCTGATGGCCTCCACGGTGATATACCCGAAGACATTTATACACAACTCAAAACTTTTTTCGCTCAATAATTCAAAGATGTTAAAAACTCAATGTTTGATTGTTGAACAGCGGTATTTCTTAGCGAATTCATGTTATAATTTCAAGCGAGGGAGAAGTGAAGAGAGTTTGCTCTCATTCACTTCAACCGAGCGAAGGAATTATATGAATTTTTCATATAATCTTCAACATACTAAATACTAAATATCATATACTTAGAGCCTGTTCAATATCTCATGTCGAGATAAAATTTCAGAATTTTGAGCGAAAATTTTGAAAATTGAGAAAGAATATCGAGATATTTTGACGAAATTTGAGAAATTTGCAGCCAAAATTATGGGATTTTATCCGGCAAGCAAGACTTTTCTCTATTTTTTCATATTTGCGGTGAGATATTGAACAGGCTCTTAATACTTTTAAATATGTCTTACGATTTTTCTACATTTAAAAAACGGCTTAACGAAGCAAAAGATTGGCTTTTGCAAGAACTTTCGCGTGTGAGAACGGGTCGGGCGACGCCGGCTCTTTTTGATGGTGTGCGAGTTGCTTCATATGGCGCGCAAGTTCCAATCAATAATATTGCCGGCGTTACAGTAGAGGACGCGAGAACAATTCGTATTGCGCCGTGGGAAAAAGATCAAATTCGGGCAATTGAATCTGCGATTGCCAGTGCTAATCTTGGTGTTTCTGTCATTGTTGATGATCAAGGGGTGCGTGTCATTTTTCCAGAGTTAACAGCTGAACGCAGAGAGTCGCTCCTTAAAATAGTAAAGAGCAAACACGAAGACGCGCGTGTATCGGTACGTACTGCGCGTGATGAAGTTTGGGAAGATATCCAAAAGAAAGAACGTTCCGGAGAAATTCCCGAAGACGATAAGTTTCGACTTAAAGATGAAATGCAGGAAAACGTTGATGAAACAAATAAATCGCTTGACGCGTCTGTAGAGCGAAAAAAGAAAGAAATTTCGGTCTAAGCCGAAATTTCACAGATTTATGAATTTTCGTGTTTCATAAATCTTGAATCATAAATCTTATATCTTAAATTGATGAACATTATAATTTTTCTTATTGTGCTGGCCATTCTCATACTCGTTCATGAGTTCGGGCATTTTATTGTTGCGAAAAAAACGGGTATTCGTGTTGATGAATTCGGGCTTGGATTTCCACCAAAACTTTTTGGCATTAAAAAAGGGGAGACAGAATACACATTCAACCTTATTCCGTTCGGTGGATTTGTGAGGATTTTCGGTGAAAATCCGGATGAAGAATCTTTGCGTGGCCCTGATAGCGCTCGGAGTTTTGTAAACAAACCAAAATGGATTCAAGCGGCTGTAATAGTTGCTGGTGTTGGTTTTAATTTTCTACTCGCGTGGGTTTTGACTTCAGTAGGTTTTATGGCAGGTCTTCCAATGCCAACTGATGCCGCTCCAGTAGGCGCGTCTGTAATGAACGAGCAGTTGATTATCACAGCTGTGGAGAATAATTCTCCAGCGGAAGAAGTGAAATTGCAAGCGGGGGATATTATCCTTTCGTTGGAGTCAGGAGAAGAAGGGGAAATAGTAGATACTCCGAGCAGTGAAATAGTTCAGAATTTTATTGTGGGACACGACGAAGAAGAATTTATGCTTACCTATAAGCGCGGAGAAGAAATAAAAACAGTGGCGCTTACTCCGCGTCGCGGTATCATTGGCGATACACCTGCTATCGGTATTGCGATGAGTTCGGTTGGTATCGTGAGCTTGCCGCCGCATCGCGCAGTGTGGGAAGGAGGAAAGACAACTGTCATGCTTATAGGCGCGGTAGTGGTTGCGTTTGCAGGGCTTGTTGCAGATGCGTTTAAAGGCACTGCAGATTTTGCAAATCTCGCGGGGCCAGTTGGTATTGTCTCGCTTGTAGGAGACGCGACGAATCTCGGATTTGTTTACTTGCTTGGCTTTGTCGCATTTATTTCAATTAATCTCGGCGTCTTAAACTTGCTTCCAATTCCAGCGCTTGACGGCGGCCGCTTACTCTTTCTTTTTATTGAAACTATCAAAGGCTCACCTATGAACCCAAAAATCATAAATACTGTACATGCAATTGGCTTTGTCCTTCTTATTCTCCTTATGGTTGTTGTTACTTATAATGACATTGCGCGTCTATTTGTTGAATAATAAAATATTTCGCAAATGCTTCGCAAGGTCAGCCGGGCAGAGCCCTCTGTGCGATGCCGGACCTTGCCAGGGAGAAGACTCAGACCACCAGCACTTGACATGTCTATATCTACTGTGTTATACCACATACAGATATGATTGCTTGAAATGGCTCAGGAAGCCTATTGGCATAAAAAGGAAAGGGATCTCACATGAAGCGAGCTCTGCTGATCGTAGTGCTTTTGTTTTCTCTTACAAATCCCGTTTATGCAAAAACCGTGAACGTTGTTGGTAAAATTACCCCTAAATATATTGAATCGGTTTTGCGTGAGTTGGAGCCTGGAGATACGATTCATGTAAACTCACGGGGTGGTGATGTAGCCGCGGCCTTTAAGTTGGCTCAATTTATTCGGAAGAACGATATTAACATACACCTTCACTCAACAGGTTTGTGTCGGAGTGCTTGTGTCCTTTTCTTTGCATGCGGTGTCAAAAGAACTGCTGGGAAACGAGCACAATTCTTTATTCACCCTCCTATTGTTAGAGAGACTGGGAACCCATATTTCGCACTCACTTTCTGGCTTTACTACGAGCTTATTGAATGTGGTGTGAGTCCAGACATAAAGTTACTTCCCCCAACCAGAGATGATGTTCTGATTGTGCCTTATGAGCTTGCGGGGAAGTTGAATTTGGTAAACGAAGATTGATTTACCTGAAAGTTTGATTTCCAAGTGAAAAGCCGCGCTTCTTGAGCGCGGCTTTTTTAGTGTTTGAACTCTTGTGTTTTTTGGGCTATGATTGTGAATAATGTTACTTTCTCAACTTTTTACAAAAACTAGAAAAGAAGCGCTCAAAGATGAAGTTGCAAAAAATGCTCAGCTTCTGATTCGTGCTGGATTTATTCATAAAGAAATGGCTGGTGTCTATGCGTATCTGCCACTTGGTTTGCGTGTACTTTCAAAAATAGAAAACATTATCCGCGAGGAGCTCAACAGTGTGGGCGGGCAAGAGATGCTTATGACTGCTCTTCAAAAAAAAGAACTCTGGGAAAAGACAAACAGATGGGATGACAAGGTTGTGGACGATTGGTTCAAAACAACACTAAAAAATGGCACTGAACTGAGGCTCGCGTTCACTCACGAAGAACCACTTACCAACATTATGACCAACTTTGTTTCTTCGTACAAAGATCTGCCAATTTATGCATACCAGTTTCAGACAAAGTTTCGTAACGAGCTTCGGGCAAAGTCTGGCATCATGCGCGGACGGGAATTTCTCATGAAAGATTTGTATGATTTTTCGCGCAGCAAAGAGGAGCATGAGAAATTTTATGAGAAAATGAAAGAGGTGTATATGACTATTTTCAAACGGCTCGGTATTGGTGACCAGACGTATCTCACCATGTCTTCGGGCGGTAGTTTTTCAAAATATTCTTTTGAGTTTCAGACTATTACGGATGCGGGAGAGGATACTATTTTGTATGATGAAAAAACAGGTGTTGCGGTTAACAAAGACGACGACTCGGAAGATATTTTTGCGGACTTTGGCATAGACAGGAGCTCTTTAGACCTTAAGGAGGCGCGTAGCGTTGAGGTAGGGGATATTTATTCACTTGGAGAGAAATATTCAAAAGCGCTCGGGCTGACGTATAAAAACGAAGACGGTAAGGAGCAATATGTGTACATGGGTTCGTATGGACTCGGGCTAGGGCGACTCATGGGAACAATTGTTGAAGCACTCTCGGACGAAAAAGGAATTGTTTGGCCGGGATCGGTAGCGCCGTTTACGTATCATCTTTTGTGCTTGAGTAAGGAATCAAGAATTAAAAATCAGGCAGATAAGATATATGACCAATTGCGTGGAAAAAATATTGAAGTGTTGTATGACGATAGAGATGTGAGCGTCGGAGTTAAATTTGCCGATGCGGATCTCATTGGTATTCCAAAACAGATGATCGTTAGCGAGAAAACGCTTGAAAAAGGTACGGAAGCCATTGAGATAAAAAACAGGAAAGACGGAACTACAACTCAAGGTAATGTCGGGGATATAGAGCTCTAATATGATATGCTTCAAAAATTTAATAACACTTCAGAAAAAATATATAAACTATTTTCAAACAGCATAGGCATTGATTTAGGAACAGCAAATACTCTGGTTTATGTACACAATTACGGCATTATAGTAAACGAACCATCAGTTGTTGCCGTTAATCAAAAGACAGGACAGGTGGTTGCGGTTGGAACACAGGCAAAACAGATGCTCGGAAGAACGCCGTCACATATTTCGGCAGTTAGACCGCTTGTTGATGGTGTCGTGTCAAATTTTGAAATAGCAGAAGAGATGCTCACGTATTTTTTACGAAAAGTACATAATCTTTCTCCAAAATTTATCCGACCTACAGTTGTTGTGGGCGTGCCCTCTGGTATCACGAATGTTGAGACGCGCGCTGTGCGTGATGCGGCAAAATCTGCGGGCGCGCGCCAGGTCTACATTGTAGAAGAGCCGATGGCGGCCGCGCTTGGCATAGAATTGCCGATCAAAGATCCGGTCGGAAGTATGGTAGTTGATGTCGGTGGCGGTAATACCGATATTGCGGTCATCTCGCTTTCAGGCATTGTCCAATCAAAAAATCTCCGCATTGCTGGCGACAGATTTAACGAAGACATTGTCTCGTATATTCGGAATGAATTTAAAATCTTAATCGGAGAGAGAACAGCGGAGAGCATTAAAATTGCAATCGGCTCGGTTGTTGAAACCGACGAGTTGGTAGAAGCTCCGGTACGCGGCAGGGATCTGGTAACCGGCTTACCGCGAGAAGTAATTATTACAGATGCTGATATACGTGAAGCAATTTCTAACTCTATTATGATGCTCATCAACTCAGTGAAGGAAGTTCTTGAGACAACGCCACCCGAAGTGCTTTCAGATGTTATGTTGCGCGGTATTGTGCTTGTTGGAGGGGGTGCTACTATTCCCGGTCTTGCAAATCTTCTAGAAGAGGCACTTCATATCCCAATTCATATTGCTCATGATCCTATGACCGCGGTTGTTCGTGGCGCCGGCGTTATTCTTGAGAACATTGATGCACATCGTGATATTTTAATTGACAGTGATGATGAATTACCGGCGATAGAATAATGATAATCCGAATACTCCGAATTATAATCCGAATTAACATATGCGAGAGCAACATAAACATGCGATAAAAGTTTTTCTTGTACGGAGCGTGCTTATTGCCACGCTTTTATTTGCGCTTTCCTACGTTGATAGTATTAGAGAGCCACTCTCTCGCGCTACCACATTTGTCGCGGCGCCTTTTTGGGCAGGATATCAATATGCGATTGATAAAACCTCTGCAATAAAAAATATTTTTGTAGGAAAACAAAAACTTGCAGAAGAGAATGAAATGTTGTACAGGATGCTTGAAACAGCACGTATTCATCTAATACAATCAAGCACTCTTCAAACAGAGAACGCAGAACTCAAAACACTTCTTAAAAGGCATGAAATATCTGGTGGTATGCTCGGCGCAGTGCTTTCAAGACCGTATTATTCTCCATATGATACGTTTATAATTGATATCGGAGCGGCAGATGGCATTGAAGCTGGCAATATTGTTTTTTCTGAAATGGCACTTGTTGGTATTGTTGAAGTAGCATATAAAAAGACAGCAAGAGTGAAACTCTTTTCATCTCCTGGTATGGAAATTGAAGTATCAGTTGGCGGGAGACGTATACCAGCGCTTGCGCACGGTCTAGGTGGCGGTTCATTTCAAATGAAGTTACCCTATGATATTTCTATTAAAGAGGGGGACGCGGTGTTTTACCCGTCTCTTGAAAGTCCCCTTATTGGTGTTGTAAAAGTGGTGAAATCGAAACAGGCGAATCCCCTTCAGACAATTTTATTTCAAACACCGAAAAATATCTGGGAGACTCGTTTTGTAATGGTTGTGCCGCAATTCCTTTTTTCATCCGAAGAATAATATGCGTCGTATTTTTCTAAACTTTTTATTATTTTTTTCAGTACTCTTTTTCCCGTGGCTGGTGACTATTGCCCTCGGAATTGCGGCAGTGTTTCTCGTTAGAAAATTTTATGAAATTATCGGTTGGGGAGTCTTATATGATTTACTCTACAGCACTTCTGACATAAACCTTTTTGGATTTCATTTCTTTTCTACCGCAGGCGCGATCATCATTTTTTACGTCGCAGAATTTTTAAAAAGCAAGACGCGGCTTTCTATGTAATTTATGGCGTTCTTGAAGCGAAAACACTACAAAGACATAAATCCGGATGAGATTTTTTTGGATGCAAGTAATCTGCCAGAGTTTGATCAGCATCAATTTGAAGGGCGCATAGAAAAGCCGTTAACAAAATATCCGTTTATTACAGTTGGTATTTTTGTTGCCATCATTTTTATTGTTTTTTTCTATCGTGTGGCTGATTTGCAGGTTGTTCGCGGGGATGAATTTAAAAGAGCGGCACTTAATAATCGTCTAGAGAGTACAATTATATTCAACGAGCGGGGGATTATCAGAGATCGGAATGGACTAGTTCTTGCAAAAAATGTTTCAAATATCTTGGATGATGGCTTTTCACTGCGTCAATATGCGTATACCGAAGGTTTAGCGCATGTGCTTGGTTATGTTGATTACCCAGCAAAAGACGCGGCGGGAAATTTTTATCAGGAGGAGTTTGAAGGCAAAGATGGTGTTGAGGAATATTACAACGATCTACTCTCCGGTTCATATGGCAAAAAAATTGTTGAGACAGATGCGCTTGGTGGGCGTCAATCGGAAAGTTTTCTCCGCATGCCTGTTGATGGTGAAGATATTACACTTTCTATTGATAGCAGGGTGTCCTCGGCGCTTTATAGCTTTGTAGAGAGTCTTTCTCACCAGATTGGATTTGAGGGCGGCGCTGGTGTTATTCTTGATGTCAGGACCGGTGAAATTATTGTTCTTACCAATTATCCTGAATATACTCCTAACACTTTGACTGCGGGAAACGATCGGCAGAGCATAAAACAGATGCTTGCTGACGAACGAAAACCATTTTTAAACAGATCAGTTTCTGGCTTATTTACTCCAGGCTCAATTGTTAAACCTTTTATCGCGCTTGCGGCACTCAACGAAAATATTATTACACCGTCGGAGAAGATTGTAAGTACTGGTTCTATTTCCGTACCACATCCGTATATTCCAGGAGAAGAGTCGGTTTTTTATGACTGGAAGGCGCATGGGCCTGTTGACATGAAAGAAGCAATCGCGTATTCGTCAAATGTTTATTTTTACGAAATTGGGGGCGGATATGAAGAACAAAAAGGTCTTGGTATCGGGCGGATTGAACAGTACATGCGTCTTTTTGGATTTGAAAAAGAGCCCGGCGTTGATTTGTACGGTGAAAAACTTGGTGTAATTCCGACACCTGCGTGGAAAGAAGAAGTCTTTAAGGATGAATGGAGATTAGGGGATACGTACAACACGGTAATCGGACAGTATGGTTTTCAAGTAACACCGCTCCAAGTTGCCCGCGGGATGGCCGCTCTTGCAAACAGCGGTGTATTAATTACTCCGCGGCTTGTGTTAGATGCTGATGCTAGAAAGTTGTCGCGGAAAAAGGAGCAACGAATTAAAATTCCGAAAGAGTATTTTTCAATCGTGAAAGAAGGACTGCGTGATGCGGTTCTATATGGAACAGCAAGCAGGCTTAATCTTCCGCAGGTTGAGATTGCCGCGAAGACTGGAACAGCAGAGGTTGGAATTTCAAAAAAACGCGTCCACTCATGGGTTACCGGATTTTTTCCGTATGAAAATCCACGCTATGCATTTGCAGTCGTGATGGAAAAAGGACCGCGCGAAAATACAATTGGTGCTCTTTTTGTAATGCGGCAGTTGTTAGAATGGATGAGCGTAGAAACACCGGAATATCTGGAAACCGATATGTTCTAGATTCTATATTCCAAATTCTATATACTATTAACATATGGTCATCACCTACCACGGCACACAATTTTTTAAAATTCAGCAGGGAGACACCATGATTGCAATAAACCCTCCTGCGAAGACAAACCGATTTGGTACTAATATCGGTATTGTGAGTTTGAATGATCCTGACTTCAATGGCACGGACAATCTTTCGTACGGTGACAAAAAGCCGCTTATTGTTTCGGGCCCTGGAGAGTATGAGGTGGGAGGCATCTTTATCCAAGGGTTTGGCGTTCCGGTTATTTACAAGAAACAGCAGAAAATAAATACTGTTTATTACATAACTATTGAGAAGATGAGAATATGTTTCTTAGGGGCGCTGGGGAAACCGGTTTTGTCGGAAGAGATGGAGGAGCAGATGACAGAAGTTGATATTCTGTTTGTTCCGATAGGCGGAGGTGATGTGTTATCCCCCGCTGACGCGTATAAAATTGCACGTTCCCTTGAAGCAAGCATCGTCATTCCCATGCACTACGAAAAAGATTCTGCTCCGGCAGTGAAGAAATTTTTAGAAGAAGCGAGTGAGAAAGAAGTACAGCCGATTGAAAAACTAACGCTTCGGAAGAAGGATGTTGAAGAAAAGGAAGGAGAGGTTGTCATTCTCAAGCAATCTTGAGAATGAAATTTCCAATTTCCAAATGTTTGAAAATTAATCTAAATTTGTGTTTAAAATTATTGAGAAAGTTCAACAAAAATCCGAGCATACGCGAAAACTCGTTGCGCTCTCCGTTTCTGTTTTCGTTACTTTTATTATTGCTGCGATTTGGGTTTCCACACTTGATGAGCAATTGAGTACTCAGCAAGGAGGAACGCCGATGTCTCTTTTGGAGCAAGACAATCTCGCTCCCCTCACTCTCGTCAAAGACCAATTTAAACAACTCTACTCTGTTTTTACCAATAACCGTCCTTGGTAATGTTTAATTTCAATGGCTCAACCCCAGTACCACAACGAAGTTGGCTACGGGGCAGGCGGGTTGAGCCGTTGGAAATGCCTTATTTTAAGGTGTTTTTTTACATATATGTGTACATAAGCGCATTGACGATAGGGTAGAGCGTGTTAGTATAGTACATATGGCAAAATTAACACTTGAAAATAAAAAGATGAGCAAGTTAGCACACCGAAGTGTGGTTGCAGCTTTGAGAGAAATTTTAAGCGATCCTGATGCGGGGTTGGTTTTAAGGACGAATATGTTTTCTCGGATTAAGAAATCCGTTAAATCTAAAAAGAGCGGCAACACGACAGACCTCAAAATATTTCTCGAAAAACATCGCTTATAATTTATGGCACGATGGCGTTTTGAAATTACAAAGGAAGGAAAAGCTGATTGTGAGAAACTTGATAGTAGAGTTAGGAAACGTGTTTTGGAAAAACTTGAGTGGTTTATTGTTAATTTTGAGCATGTTACCCCGATCCCTTTAGGAGAACCTTTGAGGGGATTTTTTAAATTAAGAGTTGGCGATTGGCGTATTATCTATGAAGTTGAGTCTGGCGAACATCTTGTTACTGTGCATGTTGTAGACCATCGCAATAAAATATATAAACGGTTGAAATAAAAGTGTTGGACATCGGATGTCCAATATTTGAGAGTTTGAGATAAAAAAAGAGCCTGACACCGTATGCGATGTAAGGCTCTAGGACTGCTGTTCCCCCGCTACGTTTCGCTGGTATTGTCGGTATCGCTCGATTGAGTGAAGGGTCTTGTCTTGTATCTCTTCCAGAGAGTCTTTATCCGGGAGGACTTGGACCAAGACAATTCCCAACCGACAAAACCTTCTATGAGACCTCATTACTTCTTGGGCTTTTATTTGAATGCGAAGTTTTTGTTCCCAGGAAGTTTCCATTACAGCATCAGTTTTTTCTTGGCTATCTTCAGTATGAGTTGCGGCTCGGACAGAAATTAGCCATGCGGGATATATGCGAGGGTCACTCCATGCTTTTAGAAAGAGTCGCTCTGCCTCTTTACCCTTTTCGTTACCCTCTCTGCCGAATTGTAAACGTACCCTTCTTTCTTCCGCTTTGCTTAATCCTGTGGGACCCTTTTCCGGAAGTCCCAATTTTCGTCTTAGCGGTCTGCTGATCCTGTTTCTTCTGTCGCGTTTGCGTGACAATTAAGTTATCTCCTTTCAGCTCTTTCGTGTCAGGAAAATACTAAAATTACGTTGCTGTTATTCTACCACATAAACTAATCTATTGTCAATAGCTCGTAAAATTTCAGGAGATTCGCAACCTTACATCTTCTTTTAAAATAGGGGTATTTATGCTACAATAGCCTATAAAGACATAGAAGAATTACATGCCCAAAAAAGAAGAAAAAGACATAACACAAAAAGAGACGATTTTACCTCGTGAAATAGCTTCTGAAATGAAGGAGTCGTATTTGGATTATGCGATGTCAGTGATTACTTCACGTGCGCTTCCTGATGTGCGCGATGGATTAAAGCCTGTGCATCGCCGGATACTTTTTGCAATGCACGGATTGGGTCTCACAAGTTCCGCGCGTTTCAGAAAGTCAGCGGCTGTCGTCGGTGAAGTGCTTGGAAAATATCACCCGCACGGTGATACTTCGGTCTATGATGCACTCGTGAAAATGGCGCAAGATTTTTCATATCGCTACCCGCTTGTTTTGGGACAAGGAAATTTCGGATCGGTGGACGGAGATTCTGCGGCAGCAATGCGGTACACGGAAGCAAAGATGACGAAACTTTCCGGAGAGCTTATGCGCGATCTTGAAAAAGAAACGGTGGAGTGGCGGCCAAATTATGATAGTACAAAAAAAGAACCGGTAGTATTTCCTGCCGCTGTTCCCAATGTCTTGCTAAACGGTACGTTGGGAATTGCAGTCGGCATGGCGACAAATATTCCGCCGCACAACCTAAGTGAAGTTGTTGAAGCAACCATTCACCTTATCGACAATAAAGATG
>DCXN01000009.1 GCA_002327685.1 Patescibacteria group bacterium UBA2135 | reverse complement strand
AAAGATGTCAAAGTTTTACAGCAACTTAACGGTCTCATATTATTAACAGAATAGAAAAACAGTCTTATCACCTAAAAGACATTTATTGCCTTGCATGTGTCTTTTATGAATATAAATGTCTTTTAGGGCGTTCGCCGCCATAAAGACACTGTGTTACACGAAAAACAAGGCGTAAGGCAATGTTTCACGAATAACATGAACATAATCCGAAAGATACGAAATTTTATCCGAAACTACGAAAAATGAGATGTTATTCGTGAAACCTTTTGCAAATACCTTGCAGGGACAGTTTTTAACAGGTTCGTACCTTATTAATCCCAAACCTTAATCATGTGTTAAATATCATGTTTTCCGTGAAACGAACTTTTGCTACTTTGTTTTTGTCGTCAACAAAAACGCCAAGCACATCAAATTGCCAATCAACATCCTCTAGTTTATTTTCTAAAATATATGACTGAATGGCTCGCTTTAATCTTTTTTGTTTCCACGGATGAATTTCATCCTCTGGTTCATACCCCCTTCCAGATGTTTCACGAGTAACATTACCTTCAATAATTTCACGTGAAACAGATTTTACTTCAACAAAACGTATTTGATCTGATTTTTTAGAGTATGTCGGGAAATCTGCTTTCGTGGCGAAATTTTCAGATTTTGTGCGAGACGAAGTCAAAAAATTTGAAGAATATCTGGATATTTTGAGAAATTTTTGACAAGTATTCGCGCAAAATCTGAAGATTTTTAGCCGGAATGAGGTTTTCTGGCATGCTCTGGCAATAATATCTATTTCCCCCCATTTTTTTCTATAATTCCTCTCAATAATAACAAATCCACTTTCTTCTAAAAAACGACAACTGATATCTTCACCTAATGCGCCAATTTTTAAGTGTGCTGGTTGCATGTCATTAATGTTATTCGTGAAACAATTGAAACAATATTGTATCTCATTTTGAATTTAAACAAAAACATTTACACTAAAAAATGACTACTTCACCGAATTTGACTTATGTTTCACGTGAAACATAATTAAGGACACTTATCGCTATTTTTCTTAAGATACATTGTAAAATAACGATATTTTATCTAAAAGTATACATTTTTAATAATATAGGACACAAAAATCTATGTCTTTTATCCCCATATCCACAGAGTTATCCACAGTTATTTACTATTTTTGCTTTATATTTTAGCATTTTGCGTTAAAATACACGAATTTTTCTTGTATTTGTAGCTGTCCTTTATAACGAGACGCTAGGAATACAATTCACTATGAGTTCCTATTGCAACAAAGATAGTCGTATTTTTGTAATAAGTATCAAATACAGCCCTTATGTTTCCAGTAATGTTTACGCTCCATAACCCGTCATATTTCCCAGACAGTTTGTGCATATTAAGTTGCGGATTACTTTGATCGCGTAAAAATAATGTCAGCCTGTCTTGAAACTGCTCACGGATTTTCTTGGGTAGTTTTCTGTACTGTTTTTTAAATTTAGTTGAATAATAAACTTCCATAATGATTAAGAGCCTGTTCACGATCTCGTTTCGAGGCAAAATTTCTGAATTTTGTGCGAAAATTTTGAAAATTAAGGAAGAATATCGAGATATTTTGACGAAATTTTCGGAATTTGCAGCTAAAATTCAGGAATTTTGACCGGAAAGCAATGTCGCGAGACAAAAAATTGCTTTTGCGTCGAGATCGTGAACAGGCTCTAGGATTCAAGACCTTTAATCATTTCATCTACAGAAGTAAAAGGACCAGAAGTCTTTCCTGTTTTATATTCCTTTCTTGCCTCATCAATTAAACTCTCTAAATACGGCGTCATTTTAGGTGCGACTGATAGTTCTAATTCTCCCGTGCGCGCAAATTGCTTCAGTGTTACGTTTACAACAGAACTTAAAGACAGGCCAAGCTCCGCGGCTCTTTTTTGTGCACCTTTTTTAACATTGGAATCAATTTTTATATTTACTTGTGTTTTCATATACCATAAGTATATACACATGGTATTTCTTTGTCAAGGTTCACTCCTGTGTTGAGAGAGCTGGCAAATTTTAAATAATGTAGTACAGTCTTAAGAGATAAACATAAAAGGATACCGGCATGCAGCATCCTCTAGAAAACCCTTCCTTAGCACCGTATGGTTTTGTGTTCCCTTTTTTTCAAACAAGGTTGAAATACAAGCCTGCTATTGGTTTTTTTGTTAACCGCGAGAAGATTATCGCAAAATTTTGGGATAAATATAATCGTGCGAGCGCACCTCGACCATTGCCTGTGAAAACAATCATCCATGAAATTCTTCCTGCGCAGGCAAGTGCAAATCGAATCACCAAAGGCAGCTTCCTGCATGATGACCTTCCATACTTAACACGTGACATACTCGTGCTATCGAGTGTCATTCAATGGTTGGGTACCAATGTTGGAAACTGTTTTCTCGAATCTCTAGATTCCAACCTTTCGCGCCAGCCAAGCTTCCACCCTGAACGCGAATTCCGTATGAAGCTTGCGAAGGAAATGCAACGTGCAGATATGGTTGTGTTTTGGACACACGTCTGTACATCCCGCTGCAACACAGTCCAGTTATTTCCAAATGGTGGTTGCTACTACGATTCACGCGAAGTCTCGACACGAGATCGAGCAGTGGTTGATGGTCTCATGCTTTGGCTTGGTAGAAATGCTGGACGGACATTCATCACCGAGTGCCTCACTCGCATTAGTAAAGCTATAGATGCTACCAATAAAAGACGGTGGGAAGAAACACGAATATCATCAGGCTTACTTCGGCACACTTCGCAAGATTAAGGTGTAAAGCCGCCCCTAAAAAGGGCGGCTTTCTTTTTATGTTAGAATCTCTACAAAATACGGCTCGAGTGCTGTTTAAGCGCTAAAACTAATATTCTGTGCGGGTAGGGAGAATCGGTCACGAGTTACTAAGCTTTTTATTTCGCTTCGCTCATAAAAATCTAAGTACTCTCGACCCCACCTCGGCTGCTTCGCAAGCTCAGCATGCCTGCGGCCTTCGATTCTCCACGCAAGCCAAGCAGTTGGCTTGCTCTACCCGCACAGATACAAAAATACAGGACAAAAGTCCTGTATTTTTGTATCTGTGCGGGTAGGGAGAATCGAACTCCCGTTTACTGATTGGCAACCAGTCGTTCTACCACTAAACTATACCCGCGTCTTGATTTCAGATTTACGATTTACGATTTAAGAATTAAATTCGTGCTTTTCGCATTATATTACGTTCTTGCTTTTTCTTCAATCGGTTGACTTTTTGTTTCAATTTGATATAATGCATTATGGTAATGTCTGTTCTGTAGAATAA
>DCXN01000025.1 GCA_002327685.1 Patescibacteria group bacterium UBA2135 | reverse complement strand
GCTGGACTTAAAAAAGCGCTTGACCATATTGACAAAATTATCAAGACTATTAAAGCGTCAAATGATACACCAACTGCGCATAAAAATTTAATAAAGACATTCAAATTCTCTGCCGCGCAGGCAACCGCTATTCTCGAGATGAGACTTCAGAAGCTTGCCGGACTTGAACGTAAAAATATAGAGAATGAATTAAAAGAAAAATTACAGCTTATCAAAGATCTTAATGTACTCCTTGCAAGTCCAAAGAAAATTTTAGGTGTTATCAAAGATGAGCTTCGTGAGATTAACAAGATATACGGCGATGAACGGAGAACTAAAGTTGTCAAAGGGGGTGTAAAAGCGTTATCTGTTGAAGATATTATTCCAGACGAGGAGACTGTACTTGTACTTACTAAGGGCGGATATATCAAAAGGACAAAGCCAAGTGAATATAAACAGCAGAAACGCGGTGGTGTTGGTGTGCTTGATTTAAACACCAAAGAAGAAGATTTTATTACGACGCTTCTGACTGCGACGACACACAATGATGTCTTGTTCTTCACCAATAAAGGAAAAGTGTATCAGAGTAAGATGTATGATATTCCGGAGGGAAGACGGGCGACGAAAGGTAAGTCAATCATGAACTTTCTTTCACTTACTCAAGATGAAGCTATTACTTCTGTACTTGCGCTTCCTAAAGTAGCTCGTGAAATAAAAGATTTGTCACTATACATGGTGACACGAGGAGGGATTGTGAAAAAAGTGCCAGCGCAAAGTTTTATGGATGTTCGTCGGAACGGTATTATTGCATTGAAGCTCAAAAAAGGAGACACACTACTCTCGTCCGTGCTTGTTGAAAGAGGAGATACGGTTGTGCTCGTCTCCGCAAAAGGTCAGGCAATTCGTTTTAAAGAAGAAGACGTGCGGGAAATGGGGCGCGCCGCCGCTGGTGTGCGAGGCATGAAACTCAAGTCCGGCGATAAGATTGTTGGTGCTGATGTTGTTCGCAAGCGCTATAAAGAATCATATCTTCTTTCAGGAAGCGAGAAAGGATATGGTAAACGAACTCCACTTAAAGAGTACAAAATACAAAAACGCGGTGGTTCTGGTATAAAGACTGCGAAAGTAACTAGTAAAACAGGAGAGCTTATTGTTGCGAAAGTTGTTACTGAAGATGATTCAGAAATTGTTGTTATTTCAAAACAGAGCCAAGTCATTCGCGTCGCACTTGATGAAGTCCCGTCGCTCGGTAGGCAAACACAGGGCGTGCGCATCATGCGCTTGAAGGAGGGGGATTTTATTGCGACGTTTATTTGTTTGTAATAATAATCCGAATCTACGAATTATTATCCGAATACTCCGAATAACAAAAAATCATCCCGCTTTTATCGGGATGATTTTTTGTTGTCACAAGGCCTATCGGGCAGAGCCCTAAGGGCGGCGCTGGGCCTTGCGGTGTTCTTGACTTGTGGTTTATTACTGCCATAATAGGGCTATTCTTTCTTTATGGAAGAATCCTTGGCCTCGGGGAGAGGCAAAAACTATTTCGGGCATAGAGCCTGAAGGAGGAGGTAATAATGGATCTTTCAAAAATTGAGAGGTTTGAGCAACTGAGCTTCGCTCAATGGGTTGCTCTTGGCAACAGGATCGGTGGTCTCGAGAGCGTTATAGGAACGCTTCAAGGGGAGTTTGAAGTAGCCTTGAAAAGGGTTGTCAATATTCTCTTTGATAAGCACGGCCGACGCATTCCCAAAGGACTTTCGGCAAATGTTTGTGATGCCAACCGCGAGTTCTATCTCAGACAACCCGATCTCTTGACAGAAACGCATTATGTCAATCGCATGATGCGTTTGCGTGATATGCTTGGTGTGAACATGAATATCTCGGCCGAAGAATTCAAGAATGAGACTGAGCACTTGCTCAGACTTCTTCGTGGAGATGTGCTTACAGCGAATCTCACCAATGGTGTGTATTTGCCGGTGGTTCTACCAAAACTCCAGCATAACGATCTTGGAGTAGAGCTTGAGCGCTGCCTTGCGGCAGTTGGCAAGAGCTACGTTGGTATGTTTCCTGAGCGGGAGTTTCGCAATCGCCGCGAAGGTGCACTCGATGGCGCAGTCTCAATTGTTCCTGGCTCTCGCCACAAACAACTTATCAAGCGGATGAAGAAAGGTCCCGTCATTGGACTCTACTTCCCGAGTTCCTTGCAGGGTTTTTCCGTGGATGCCGCTCGTGAGCAGATTGCGTCTCTCCCGAAAGGATTCATCCTTTCAGGGCTTGACATCGTGATCGCCATGATCATGTACCCAGATGTGTTGGTTCATGACTGGGGCGTACGTGGTTTCGATTTAGTTGCGCTTTCTTGGCAGTCCGCCGAGTACTCGTTCTTCTTCGCTGTTGGCAATGACCTACCGTACTTCGACAATACGTATAACTGTGTTGACGCCTATCGTGGCGACTCTGGTGGCCTGCTTTTCGTTGATAGTGAAGTTCTTTAAACCTTTGTCCTTGAGCCCTATTCCGACACACATCGGAATGGGGCTCATCTTTTTTAAAATATCCGCCGCAAAGCCGGGCCTTGCGGGTTTTCCACAGTCTGATGCTTGGCTCACACGGGTTCTTTAATCTTTGCACTTGGCCCTGTTTTGCTTTTAGTGGACGGGGCCTGTTTTTTAATATACCTAGGACCTAACACTATGTTATAATATTTGTATCATGGCTTTCATAAATCCAGAGGACATTCTTGATCAATTAGTGCTCGTAGAAGGAAGAACAGTTGCTGAGCTTGGAGCAGGTAGTGGAGCATATGTACTTTCTACAGCGCGTCGTGTGGGTGACACTGGCATAGTCTACGCGATTGACGTCCAGAAACATTTCTTAGATAAGATAAAAAATGACGCAAAACTGACAGATCTCACAAATGTTGAGGTGCTCTCCGGAGACATCGAAGAGTTGGGCGGCACAGGACTTAAAGACGGCTTTGTCGATACAGCGATTCTTTCAAATACATTGTTTCAATTTGAAGACAAGTCAGAGGCGGCCCGTGAGATACGCCGTATATTAAAAACTGATGGACGAGTTCTCGTTGTTGATTGGTCTGATTCTTTCGGCGGCATAGGACCTTCAGTAGATGCAATTGTCTCCAAAGAAGAAGCGCATGATATTTTTAAACGTAACGGTTTTACTCATGAACGTGATATTAAAGCCGGGGAACATCATTATGGAATGATATTCAGGAAAATGTAAAATGCAAAAATCAAAATGAAAAATTACAATGTAAAATTAAAAATTTAATGCGAGTATATTTTTGAACTTTGATTTGTAATTTTGATTTTTAATGTTTAATCTTTGATTTTTATGAGCAATATAACCCCTTTCCAAGTAATCATACTCATCATCTTCGGAATCTTTTTGCTTTTTGCTGTTCTGATTTTTTCAGGCATTTTGCCGCTTTTTAACAGTAATTTGGCTGGTGTTCAGGGTGATGTGACTATATGGGGCACGTTTCCTCAAGAACCTTTAAGGCGTCCTCTTGAAGAATTCAACAGAGAAGCTGGCGGCACGTTTCGCGTTTTGTATGTTGAAAAACGAGAAGAGTCATTTGACACTGAACTTGTAGAAGCGCTTGCAAGCGATAGGGGTCCCGATATAATCCTTCTTCCACAGGACTTGATTTTGCGGCATCAGGATAAAGTATTTCCTATACCGTTTGAAAGTCTCTCTGTTCGAAAATTTTTAGATACATTTGTTGAAGAAGGAGAGTTGTACTTAAATTCACAGGGTGTTTTAGCACTTCCGTTTTCAATTGATCCGCTTGTTATGTATTGGAATCGGGACATATTTCAGACGGCTTCCCTCTCTCTTCCACCAGCTACGTGGGATGAGTTTTTTACTCTCTCACTTGAACTCACAAAAGTTGATAATGCGCTCAATATTATAGAAAGCACTGTCGCGTTAGGTGAATTTCAAAATGTTTTGCATGCAAAAGAAATACTCTCGCTTCTTATCATGCAAGCCGGTAATCCAATTGTTATGGTTCGTAATGGCGCCCTTGAATCGGTACTTCAAGAGACGTCTGGTCTTAACGCGTCGCCGACAGAATCTTCACTCCGTTTTTTCACAGAATTTTCAAATCCTGCAAAATCTGTGTATGCATGGAATCGTTCTCTGCCGAACTCAAAAGACATGTTTCTTGCCGGAGATTTAGCTGTTTATTTTGGGTTCGCAAGCGAGATTGCTGATATTAGCGCAAAAAGTCCGCATCTTAATTTTGACGTTGCACTCATTCCTCAAGTGCGTGACGCAAAACCTCAAATGACATTTGGTAACATGATAGGATTTGCAGTGCTAAGGGATTCAAGAAATCCTTCAACCGCATTCCATGTTGCTGGATCTTTGTCCGGTCGCGATTTCATTCAGACAATTTCCGAGGCAAGTATTCTGCCGCCCGTGAGAAGAGATCTGCTTTCAAATGTGCCGCCGAGCGCATTCGGAGAAGTGCTATATCAGTCAGCGCTTATATCCCGTGCATGGCGCGACCCAAATCCGGCACAAACAAATATCATTTTCAAACTCATGGTTGAAAATACCATTTCCGGTAGAGAACGCATCAGTGAAGCAATTGCACGCGCGTCGCAGTCTATTGGTAATCTTTTGCCACAGTAGTTTAGGCACTAGGCTCTAGGCGTTAGGCACCAGGAAATTCCTAAAGCCTAAAGCCTAAAGCCTAAAGCCTAGTTAATATGAAATGTTTTCTTCCTAAACCATCTCCACTTTTATTTGCAATATTTATATCAAGTCTTGCGTCTCTCGTCTTTGCCGTTGGCGCGCTGTCAATTTTCAATGACAAGGGAAATACTCAAACGGCTGTCGCTGTACATACTTATGTAATAGAGGGTGAAAATGGTGATTTTACAGGACGATACGGTATTATATTTAAGGAAACGATTTCTTCAGAACGAGGCCGCGCAATAATAGAAGGGTATGGCAGTGAGATATATTACGAACTTCCACGTATACATGTGTTTGTTACTCAAATAGACGATGCGAGCAGGAAGATACTTGAACAGCACTCGGATGTAAAGTGGGTTATACCGGAAATAGTCCGAACAAGTTCTGCGTTTACATTGAAGGGTTATTTTTTATTGGCGCAAACTGCAGGTGAAGGTACTACTCCGCGAAGCCCCGACGCCCCGGTTCCGGTTTATATAATTGACTCTGGCGCAGCGCCTAACATTCCATACGCAGGTACATCAAGCATATTTCCCGGAGTAGACCCTAAAGACTTAGAAGGACATGGAACTAAGGTTGCAAATACTTTTATGGATACACTTAAATCTAGAGATACTAGTATGATAGAACTCTATTCAATCAAGGATACCGATGACAATGGAAAAGGAACGAATTTCACAGTTGCTGACGCAATTATGAAAGCCGTTGATCAAGATGCGAGAGTGATAAATGTTTCTTCGAAATCTTTTGTGAAGATGGATGATTTTACTAAAGCGGTATATGATTATGCTCAAGCTAAAAGGTCTATTATAGTTACTGCTGCCGGCAATGACGGGGATAAGGGAGTAATGCATCAAAATTGTATGCATCCGGTTGTTCTTTGTGTTGGGGCATTGAATAAAGATGGTTTGCCGGCGGATTACTCTGATGGATTAACATCGGAGCATAAAAAAGCTGGTACTGTATTCGCAAATGGTATTACGTCGTCAGGAGCCCCAGGGTCATCTTTTGCTGCTCCGCGTGTTTCTGCGATCATTGCTAAAATGATACAGCGGCCAGTTGATCCGACTTATGACAAGAATGGTGATGGCGAATGGGATGTTGACGAAATAAAGAAACGTCTTAGCAATGGTATAAAAAGCGGCGAATTTTCGTCTTTAAGGCTTAGTACTGACTTTGCCACCAGAAAGACAGATTTGGAAAAATTTTTTGATGAATTTTCCGACGCAGAACCGGACGCCTCGATGAAATTACAAGCGTTAAATCCAATTGAACCAATTGTTAAACAACAATCAGGTCTTGTTCCCTGCACAGATAATTGCGGTTTTAATGACCTTATAGAACTCGTACAAGAAGTTATTAACTTCCTCATAGTAATTATCGGAATTCCGCTTGCAACTGTATTATTTTCCTATGCTGGATGGCTGTACATGTCGGCAGGTGGAGATCCGGGGAAAGTTGCCCAAGGGCATAAGATATTTTGGAATGTGGTTATAGGTCTTATCATTGCTCTTGCCGCATGGCTCATCGTAAACACTATCGCTAATGCACTTCTGAAAAAAAATGAATTTAAAGATTTTCTCTTTTTGAAACAGACGTCAGTAATAGAACATAAGGCTCTAGGTGTTAGGCACTAGGCGCTAGGAAAATATAATTACTTTTAAATAATCCTAAAGCCTAGCGCCTAGTAAACTAGCGCCTAATTTATCCCCAACGTGCTATTTTTTCTTTTATTTCTAAGATACAATATATACATGGGGAAAAATATACCTTCTTTCATTCTTAGTGTTATGATTTTAGGGGTTTTGTTCTCCCCGCTTCAAGTTTTTGGTGAAACTAGTGGTGATATTTCTGATCCTAACTTTGACTCTAACCTTCCTGACTTTCCTACTCTTAATCAAAAGATTCCTGACTCTGTAATTAGTGATTTAGGAGTGCGGGATTCTACTGTTTCAGACTCGGGTAAAAAATTAGAAAACCCTGTTAATTTCGATTCCTTAAGAGAGCTTATAACAGCAATCCTTGATGTTATTGTGCAGATTGGAGTACCGATAGCCGCCGTGTTCCTTATTTATTCCGGTTATTTATTTGTTTCAGCGCGAGGTGATGTGGGGAAAATAGAAGATGCGAAATCAATATTTTTATGGACGCTTGTTGGTATTGCAGTACTGCTCGGCGCGTCTGTTTTGGCGAATCTTATAGATAGTACTATTGACCAACTTAAACGTTGACATGAATATCATCAAAAAAATTGTCTATACAACGCCATTCCTGTTTTTTCCTATTGTAACTTTTGCCCTTTCAAAGCCAGAAAATCTTATTCAACTTATTGACCGATTTGTAGAAATCTTAGGGGCGCTTATTCCGTTTTTGTTTGGCATTGCGCTTATAGGTTTTCTATGGGGTGTGGCACAGTTTGTTTTGAACGCAGACAGCGAAGACAAGCGGCGTGATGGCAAGCAAATTATGATTTGGGGGATTATTGGATTATTTGTTATGATATCTGTTTGGGGACTTGTGGCAGTCATCGGCGGAACATTTGGCATTGGAGTTGATCCAGGAGCGCCGCCTAGACTTCCGGGGCATACGCTCCCGGGGAATATACCACAGGCGTCGCGCAACACTCAAGGAAGTGATGATCTTTTCAACCCCAACTTTGACCCTTACAATACTCAAGGAAGTGATGATCTCTTCAACCCCAACTTTGACCCTTACAACACTCAATAATCCCAACTTTGACCCTTTGACGAGGACAATTTAATTCATTTTGATTTAAAGTCGTAATTACTATAATATAGAATAAATAAGATGGTACATTTTATGAATCCCGTTAGAAGTCGCGGACACTATCTAAATATACACCTATGCAGATACTAAACTTTATTAACGACGTAGAGCGAGCGTCGAGTCTGACTCGACCGAGCCGAGGAGTTTCCGCCTCAGGCGGAAATAATAAGATGAAGTGCTTTTATCAATAAAATTAACGGTAGGAAAAGGCACCATGTGTCCGTGTCCTACTTCTAACGGGATGAAAAAAATACTCTATACAATTGGTTTCTGGGCGTTGCCACTTTTTGTACTCGCGCAAGGGTTTAATCCGTTTGCAAATATTCTAGTTAAAGTGAAGGATATTTTGAATTTGATTGTTCCGATTGTTATCACTCTTGCTCTTATTTACTTCATCTGGGGTGTTGCGCAATATGTTACCGCAAAAGATGATGACAAAAAAGCAGAAGCACGTGACACAATGATTTACGGCACCGTTGGTCTTTTTGTTATTGTTTCAGTTTGGGGTATTGTGGTCTTGATTCAGCAGTTTACTGGTACTCCAGCAATTCAGACGCCTCCGACAGTTCCATTTGTTCCTGATACAGGAGGTGGAAGTGGGGGTGGAGGTGGCATACAATTTCGTATTAACCTCTAGTAATTCTTAACGACTATTTACTACTAACTATTAACTACAATATTGGTCGTCTTTGTATTATCACTTATTTAACTTAATTCAATGAAAAAATTACTTTATTCAATTGGTTTTTGGGCTCTGCCACTTTTTGTGCTCGCACAAGGGTTTAATCCGTTCACAAATATCCTAACAAAAGTAAAGAATATTTTAGATTTAGTTGTACCGATTGTTATCACTCTTGCGCTTATTTACTTCATCTGGGGTGTTGCGCAATATGTTACC
>DCXN01000029.1 GCA_002327685.1 Patescibacteria group bacterium UBA2135 | reverse complement strand
TTTGTGATAGCAGGTTGAAGGGAAATCCTGAAAAAACCCTGTAACTATATACTTACTTTACTTTTTTGCCTTCGTCAATGAATCTTCCACGAAAACCATGGGTCCCGTAATGGGTAATATAGGCATCTACGTTGGCATATATCTTGCCTCCGATGTCCACCCAGCGTTTGCAGAAGGCATAATCTTCCCCTAAAAAGACTCCTGTTTCAGCATTGAAATCCGTATCAAAGAAATTCCATACGTTTTCACTCGTTGACATGAGTCCGTTTACCAATTGTTTTTGTTTAATTTTTAACTTGGGATAGGCCTTCATCATCTTTTCAAAGACCTCTCGTTTAATAAGCATACATCCTGCAGGTCCGCGAATGATTTCACATAAGCCTCCCTTGCTTTCAATTTTATTTCTATTAGGAAACTCTAGGCAAAAATAATGAGGACAATCTTCTATAGGTTTACCTGATTTAGCCGCCTGTCTTCGTGCTTTATCCCAGTCAAAAACCTTCATGGGATAAGGAGTTAAAACAATATCCTTGTCGTGCGCCATCATGACCGGAATCGAAGTAGGATCAAATTCAATATCTGAATCTACAAATAACATGTGGGAACAATTAGAATTAAGGAAATCCTTAACACATAGATTTCTTCCTTGGGTAACCAAGGAGGAGTGAACCATGTGAAATTTAGTTTGAATCTTCTTATGAAAACAAATGGCTTGAAGTTCTAAGACTGATTTAACATAGGAAAGAACTAACGTTCCCATGCAAGGCGTCACTACGAATAAACTATTGGGGGTCGTAACTTGAGCTGGTTCCTCAATGAGTTTAGTTCCATCGACTGTATTTTGAGGAAAGAGTTTAGAGCCTTCTTCAAATTTATCTTCGGTTAACAACCCATCATTCAGCTTCATGAGAAATTCCTTTCGCTGCTAAAGCATTGTTTAAAAAAGCGACCCATTCTTTAATCCGTTCATCCCAATTATAAAAATGATTGAAATGTTGACGTTGGTTTTCTAGACGTTGTTGGATCTCATCGGTTGGTAAAATTCTTTTAATATAAAGGAGATGAGCTGCAAATTCTTCAGCTAGCTTTTTGGGATTGGTATCATAATTAACGTAGTAACCATAGTCTCCACAGGTTTCTGGAAGGGCTCCGAAGTTGGTGACCAGGGGAATATTTCCCGCGGCCATGGCTTCAATCGCCGAGATGCATGAAGTTTCTTCCCAGATACACGGATAAGCAAAGACATGGGTGGCCTGCATGGCATCAATAATTTCTATATTAGGTTTGTAACCTATGTAATTTACATTATCCATTTTACGTGCATGATTATAAATAGTTTCATATTGTTTTTCGTTGGCCTCTTTAAATTTATCTCCATAAAGTTGGGTAGAACTATAAACATCGAGTTGAATTTCATTGCTTACAACACGATGCATCGCTGCTAGAAGAACATTAAGTCCTCTCCAGGGCGTTGAAACATGAATAAGTCTTAAGGGTTGATCTGCTTTATATCGGGATCGTTGACGCCATTCAACTTTGGGTAAGGCGTTCTTAATAACACGACAACGACTAGTAGGAAGGTTAAAATAAAGCCTATACTTTTCAAAAGTCCAATGAGAATTAAAAATATACCAATCATACTTAATATGGTTCTCCGGTTTTGAAAACCAGGGCTGAACGTTGGGTTGATCATAAGAATTTTTTATCCATAAAATATTAAGTTTGCCTGTTTGAAGAGGCGTTTTTTCAGGGACCGATGTCGTAAGATTAATTTTTTTCCAGTAGTGTTCCGGAAGTCTTTTCTTAAGTTCATCGAACTGTAACTCGGTTCCTCCTTTAGGATCCATTGTTTAAAGTCCCACTCCCAATAACCATTTTAGGGACGGTGACTTTAACATCTCGTCTAATATGCTCTTCTTTTGTAGCTGTATTAGGATCTTTCACATCGTCCTCTGCTTCTTTATCTGACATATATTCTTTCTTCGTTTGTGTGTTCGTTAAGGTAACTTCAGTTTCACATCGATAGCGTGGAACTAGTTTTCCATCTACTTCAATCTGATCTACCACGGTTCCTGATTCTTTAAATGGCATTAGGTTCTATCCTGTTGTAATACGCTAATGGATATATTAGCACTGGTGACGGTCGTTGTAAACTTTAAAGCATCACTCTCTTCTAAAACTAAAAGAGTACTACTATCTCCTTCTAAAAATTCTACTTTAGCTGCGGCAGCATTACTGCCTGCTTTTGCATAAATAACATTCGAGGTAGCACTGGCATCGTATAACGTTAAAGTCCAATCAGCAGCAGCCGATGCATGAGCATTATAAGCTGCAACAGATTTAACTAAAGCCACAGTCTCTGCGGGACAAGTATAAACCGTTTGAATGTTTGTCGTTGAAACTACGCTGATACTATTTTTATATGTATTTGCCATTTCTTCTTTTCCTATAATTTACCCTAACTCATAAACAAAGTAAAGGCTTCATATTCATCGATGAGTTGTTGCTGATACGTGGTATTTAATTTTTGTACAACGGAGCCTACATTATTGGCAAGGTTTTGAACATTGTCGCGACTAAATTCAGGGCCAATTATATCGGCGATTAGTTCTGCTATTTTTGCCATGTTTCCTCCATTAAAATATAGGATATAGAGATGGGGCGCAAAAAATTTACCATTTTATCTTCGGCCGCCTGCGTGGATATCTAATCTAAACGTTCCCATTCGCCAAGTTTGTCCGGTACTTATGTTGCCTACTTTAAGAGCGATTTGTCGTGCCCGCTTACGTGTATAAACTTGAGTGGTCGCGGTCGTAACAACATAGGAAGTTGAAACAGCCGTGCTACTTGGAAAGGCTTTAGAATTTAAACGGACTTCGGCATTCCCGGTTTGAGAACCAAAGTCAGGAATGATTCGGGAGACCCTCATCATATATTCCCCATGACCTCCAATACCTTCTTGTTGACTAATATCATAATCTCCTGATTCAACATAAGCGGCAATGGCATTCGTCGTTCCATCCGTAAAAACTTCATCAGTTCCTTTTTCCTGTTCCCAATAATAACTAGCTCCATTCGAAATACCTACGAC
>DCXN01000027.1:9685-26674 GCA_002327685.1 Patescibacteria group bacterium UBA2135 | reverse complement strand
AGGCGGACGAGTTCTATTCTGGTGGGCGATACAGGACTTGAACCTGTGACCTCTGCAATGTCAATGCAACGCTCTAGCCAGCTGAGCTAATCGCCCTCTATTTACAGAGGATAATATATCAGAATGTTTTTTACAAACGGAGGGTAGAGGATTCGGTCAGGAGTCCGTGAAAATTACAGTCGCTATCACTCCTTAATTTTCTACGGCTCACGACCCTGGCTCGGCGGTCTGAAAAGTTTTGAAAAACTTTTCTCCGCCTCCGCCTTTCGAATCCCTACTCGCGCTATAGACGCCAATTGAAAATACACGCTAAACGCACGTATTTTAAATTGTCGTTACGGAGGGTAGAGGATTCGAACCTCTGCGGGGTTACCCCCACCGCATTTCGAGTGCGGCGCCTTAAACCACTCAGCCAACCCTCCCTGTTCCGTAGCTTATCATTTTTTGTGTTTTGCACAAAATATGTTATGATTTTTGGGCATTTTCCTGATTCATAATTCTTAATTCATGATTCAGAGAAAGGCCCCATCGTCTAACGGTCAGGACGTAAGCTTTTCAAGCTTAAAATCGGGGTTCGATTCCCCGTGGGGTCACCAAAAGAAACATCATTCAAATCGTGAAAATTTTTGACTTTTGCCACAGGCAAAAGTGGGTGCGCAAAATCGGTTTTCGTGTTGTAAGCAAAGACGAATTCAGAAAGGACAGGCGCGCCGAAGCGCGCGGATTTGTCACGAACCAAGGGGTTCGTTCCAACTTTTTTGACGAGTTCCTTAATCTTAGGAAAATCGTCGGACGAGAATAAAAAATTGGCTAGTTTAGTATCTAAAACCCACTCACGCAGGGGTTCGACCCAATTATTTCCCTTGTGGTCAAAATCTTTCTTTTCTTGTCGCAAAGCAAGTGTGGTGCGCATAATTTCATCCTTCTTCTTGATGTACAATTCTTTCGGCACATCACCATCAAGATAGGATTCAACTAACTTTTCTAAGCGCACCTCGCTTGCTTTGATTTTATCTGCAAGATTTTGAACACTACTTTGCGATGAGTTCGTTTCTTTCTGCGAAAGACCCTCAATAGTCTTGAGCAGATAATCAGTTGTCTCATCGCAAAGTGAAATTGATTGAAGCCGTTCCTTTAACTGAAAGACAAGAATGTCCTCTCGCAAATATCCTTGCGTACATTTTCCTTTCTTTTTCGTGCACCTGTAATATCTGTACCTACCTCCGCACTTTCCTGTTGCCCATTGTGCGGTGATCATACTCCCGCACTCTCCACAGCGAAAAAGCCCCGTGAAAGGAAAATTGTGACCCGACTTTACTTTGCGAGGACGTTCTTTGTCTTTCAAAACTTTTTGCACGGCTTCAAACAATTTTGGGGAAATAATTGGCGCAAAGCTTCCTTCAAACCATTCTTCTTTATATTTGATAAATCCGAGATAACCCACGAATAAGTGGGGGTGCATGGTCAAAAATCTGTTACCCTGGAGTTACAAATTTTAAAGAATTGGATTTAAAAATGCTTTCCAGGCTTCTTAAAAATAATGACGAGGTTTTTAACAAAGCTTTCAAATATATGCTTCAAGCAGAGCAAGATTTTTATAGAAGTGTTCCGCCCCAAATGTTAACCATCAATCTTTTTAAATGTATTGAAATTATCATCAACGTGTTTGATGGAAAAACATTTAATAAAAAACTACAGCGGGCATCCATTGATCTCAATCTTGAAGAAGAGGATATAACGGGCGTTAAAAAATTGAAAGAAATTAGAAACTATGGCGACGTTGCCCACCCAAGACAGAGTGATCATACTGATTTTTATCCTCCCCAATTTCCAATTCCTCAAAACGTTGACTTCCCAAATTTTTGGCATTCTGGACTCACCTCGAAAGTGCTTTTAAATTATTTCCTTTATGTAGATAGTTTAATTGAAATCAAGTTGTCTAACGACACATACGACGAAGAAGATGAAATAATATCTGTTAATTACGGACACAAAAACTCCTATTATAAAATAAAACCTAGTGTGAAAAACAACGAGAGAATAACCCCTTTTATAAAGAAAAAATTATCTGAGTATTTTGAGGTGCCATATTCCCGAATTAGGCTCAGGACGCACACCCACTCCGGTCTTATCTATCAAATCAAGGACCACCTTGATTTTGAACTTGATCCAATAAGAGCTGGACGAAGTCATCAAATAATTATCCCCTTATAATACTGGTAAAATAGGAGCAGTCACCATATTTTTATTGATAAAGCAAAATACTCTTACGTCCATTCAATGGAAGGATGAGAGGTTTTTGAATTAAAGTGACATGACACAACACATTGAAAGTGAACAGAACAAGAGGTTAAGAAATAAATTTGACTTCAAGAAATATGGCTTCTATTCCGTTACTCCTTATATTGACGCTCAAATTGGTTTTGGTTGTAAGAAAAAACTAAATCCACAAGATACAAAAAATGTTTCGGGAATTGGAATTTACATTCCCAACAAAACATATAATGAGCCAAGTTTAACAAGAAAAGCATTTTATATTACAGCAACATATGGAGAGGAGTTGCCAGAGGGAATACGGATGCGCTCGGAGCATAATTTTCTTGAGCCAATAGATTTGGAGTTTCGTGATGAATTTTTCTACGACGTCAATACTGAAAAACTTCACAAAGGAAACAAGGAAATCACAGCAAATGAATTATTGCTAGAGGTTTATGGAAAGCACATAAAAACAACACGACCATTCCGTGGTTTGTTTTTAAGAGCCAAACTTAGGGTTTGGAGAATTTGGCTTCCATGGCTGTTTACATTAATCTCAAATATCTTCCATTATCTACTATTTTTTATTTCTGGAGATAAATACGCTTATGAATTTTTGCTTCAGGAGGAGAACTTAAATGGACAAATAATTAGCTCAAGAATGAAAGGTCGAGTAAGTGAGGATACAGGATCTGCCAAGACAAAGGAAAAAGAAGAGGAGGCTAAGAAGATTGATTTTTTCGGCAACAAAGTACCTCGGTGGCCAATCGTATTTTATTCTGCACTCCATTTGTGCATTTGGTTTTTGATCAAATACTTCAGTATTCAAACGGATCAAATTGAATATTTCTTCAGTAATAATTTCCTCGTAGTCTTGTACGTTATAGTATCGTTTTGGCTTATTGAAACTGTACTACCTTTCTTGCTCAAAAAGTTGATAAAATATTCTTCAACTTTGTCTCGCCTAGCATCACACAAGAAAATAAAGGCTTAGGTAGAACCCCGTCCGTTTGCGGACGAGGTTTGTACGCGCATGGTAAGTTGAGTTGGGGTAAACGTATATAGAAATGTTAAGATAAGACCATGAACTACCTAATCTTAATCATCGTCGCCCTCGTTAGTTTCGCTATCGGCAGGAAAACCGCAAAAACTTTTTCACCAAAGTCGGCGGATGAGTTAGACGATATACGCGCGGAGGCGCATGAAGCATTAAGCGAGCGGACAGAAAATCGCAAAGAAAAGATTTTGGAGATGATGAACATCGAAGCTGTTCATCAAAAAGAGTTAAAATCTTGTGATGTAATTGACCACAAAACAGGCATAACTTGCTCGGATGTTGAGAAACTGCTTGATGTATCTAGTCAAACAGCAGTTAAATACTTGAATGAGCTAGAAAAAGAAGAAAAGATTGAACAAATCGGGACTTCTGGCAGAGGCGTTTATTATGTCTTAAAATAGCCATAATTCATATAAGAGCACTTCGTCTCATATAAGCTCCTCGGCTCGGCAATGAGAAAATTCCGCTTTGCTCCACTTTCTCGTTGCTCTCGCTCTACGTCGCTTATAAAACCTTGCAAGGATATATAGGAAATAGAGCTTTTAACTACAAACCAATTACGCATTATTAACATTAAAATACTCGTATGATATAGTTTAGGTAGTTCAGTAGTTGCATGGCATCAGTCGTCGCAAGTGCGTCAGGAGGAAAACGATGAAGTACCTGCAAGCTTTTATAAACATAGAGTACTGGTTTTGGCATAGGGCAATTTACATCAACCCCTTATTGTTTCCGTTTTTTCTACTTATGCCTTTCGTGGACATATCCGGAATGCCAACCCTTTGGTTTACGCCAATATGGTGGTTCACTGCCGTCTTTACCCTTATTCTTTGGTGGGTCACTCTTCCAATGATTCTTTACCTTGTCGACTCAGGAAAGAATGTACCTCGCTAAGTCCTTAAGAGGCGGTCTAAGAAGCCCTTGACACTAGTCAGGGCTTTTTCTATTTAAAAAACTTAATTCCTTTAATATTGAATGGTTCAACATATTGAGTCGTCCGTTTTTTGACCTTGACGCTTGACAGCTCCGTTCGCATAGAGTATGGTGGTCATTAGAATTACGCATCTGACCAAGAGCGAGGTAACCGAGATGGCAGAGATGATACAGACAGAACTTATCTACCTGATTATATCAATTGGGGTCATTATCACTATTGCTCCGTTGCTGCTTATTTATCTTCAAGAGAAAGAAATCATCGAGTGCGACAAAACGATTTCCTACTTGGTATATGCTGTGGGCATCAGCATCTTAGTTCTAGCGTTGTTTCTTATGTGAATGACTATTTCGCAGTCAAATATTACTTTTTTGTATTAATAAGTGCGTTTGGTAAAAGGGAGTCAAGACATGGCTGAAAAGGCCGACGAAAGATCAGAAAGGCGGATGATCAGCGAAGAATCCACGGAACAGTGGTGGGAACAGATGGATGGAATACCAGGGCATGTGATTGTTATAGCAGTGGCTATTTTGTCTATCCTGTTGGTTTTTTCCTCGATGGACTTCTATCTCTAGTTCATGTAATTTGGCGAAAAATCAATCAAAACAATATCTTACGCAAGTCTTGTCGTCGGTGAAAGCCGGCGACTTTTTATATATCTGTTTGAGCCACAGGAAATGCTTGAAAATCAATGATTTTTACTTTGCCGTATTGAAGTAAAAACTTGATTTTTACGGAGGAAAGTGGGATGATTAGCTAATGGCATATAAACATCTTTATCGCAGTAATAAAAACAAAATATGCGCTGGAATTATCGGAGGTATAGGAGAATATTTTGATGTTGACCCGACAATCATCCGGCTATTGTGGATACTTGTTGTTATCTTTACCGGAGTAGTTCCGGGACTTATTGCTTACTTCATCGCCCTTTTTGTCGTTCCGATTAAAAAAAAGTAGTTTTTATCAAAAAAATGAGATTCCTCAACAGCTCAATCCTGCTATAAGCGAGATTGAGTTGCTCGTCTTTTTGACACTTGATCACCGTGTTTACATAAAGCATAATTAGTATTAGATTGTTTATCGTTTGACTAGTGACGAGGTAGATGAAATGGTGGAAATGACAACAGAAGTGATTATGTATCTGATTCTGCCTGTGGGAATCCTCATCGCTCTTATTCCTATGTGGTTTATTCACATCCAAGGAAGGAAAATTACCAGATGGAGCGAGAAGATTTCCTACTATATATGTATCATTGGTGCTTGTGTGTTTGTGGTGATGCTGATTTTTTTGTATATGAACATTCCGTAATCAGACATTACGTTTTCAAACAAAAAAGCCCTGCTGAAGTTAAAATTTCATCAGGGCTTTTGTCCTTAATTATTCTTTATTGCGTGCGAGTTCGCATAGTTTTGCGATACCCGCAAGGAGTGTTATTTGTTGCGCCGCGCTATCCAAATTGTGGCAACCAAATTGTACTGACCTTGTTCCTATACTATCACCATATAGTTGGTCAGGATAAATAGAAACATCGCATGCGTTTCCAGGGCATTTGAGATTAAACCTTCCATCGGGTGCAATCGTCGCGCGATACTCGCTCATGTCTTCCCAAAGTTCTCTATGAGTAACTTTGTTCCATGTTTGGCGCATCACTTCTTCTACTATGGGCAAAGAAACCCTAGTAAGCATACGTTGGTCGGAATCAGGAATTTTCCCTCCTTGTTTTTTAAGCCACATTCCAAAGTCTGGAGATATATACCCGCTCACAGAATGTCCATGCACGTCGTTGCGACACACAGTATCAATCTGAATAAATTGCTGGCGGTTTGGTAGTTTGACTTCCTCGTCAACAGACATGTTGTTGAGGACCATGAGTAATATCCGAATAGTCATGGATATATAATTTGCTCTTGCGCTATCAGACAACTCAAAGTTAAAATGAATCTTTCTATCTTTGATATTTACATATCCGCATGTGCCGTATCCAAACACGCGGTTTCCAAAAAGATCTTTATCTGGTGGCGTAAATTCTGAATAAGCGCCGAAATACTCCTTTATCGCATCCTCTATAATACGTTGAGTTATAAAGTGAAGTTTTGCTTGAAATATTTCAAGGTGCCGTTCGCTCATAGAAAATACTAAGTGCGGATTAATTTCCTTTGAACTCCGAGGAGGAACAAAGGATAAGTCGTACACGTGTAGGTAATCCACTTGCTTCTCCTGTTCATGTCAACTAGCGGCATGCTGTGAAATCTGTAAGGTATTTTAGTATAAAATACAGAACCCTGCCATAGAGATGGTGGAATAATGATGGCTTAATAATGACAGAAGTGTTGTTGCCATTGCTGAATGTGGATGTGTGCATCACACAAAAAACGACGATGCCTGTTTGCACAACATTGCACTTGCATGCGAACAGTACTACACCTGAAATGGTCATTCATCTATCGTGTCTTTTGGAAGCTGCCCTAATAAGGTGGCTTTTTTCTTTTACTTTCAATTACTCCAGAATTTTCACATCAAACATCGGGCGTTTGATGATGGTGAAGTATTTTGCGTGTAAATGACAAAAAAAAGAAAGCCCGACCGTAATTTGGCTGGGCTTGGCATGTGCCTGTTGAGTTTTATCATTACTGCCCGCGCATCACGCTTCACTTTTATTCATTAGGAAACAATTTTCTGTGTGAGCTTATTGTGATATGCGGAGGCTACGTCGGTTAGTGAACAATGGCCAATGATCACCCGGCGTCGGTGTTGTTGGTGTCGATAGCTTCGAGGGTCAGATTGAAGCTTTTCAAGGTTTGTCTTTCTGTTTGTCGCACGATAAACCTCCTTGTGGTTGATTGGAACGAACTCAATTCGCAATGAGCTAAGTCAAGTCTTCATTGTACACGAACTAAAAAGAAAGTAAATATTTTTGTGCTTAGAGTATTTTAGTGGAATAGGGGCGTTAAATGGCGTCTACTTCCAATATTTTTTTGGTTAAAATCACAACTTGTTTTTTTAGAAGTTATTGTATAAGATTAAATATATGAATGCAGAAAAACCTCCTCAAATAGAAGAGGAACCAAAGGATGAATATGGCTGGTCAGACGAGGAGCTAAAAATGACCTTGTTGTATCAAGACAGGTATTTTGATTCTCCTACATCTGATGGTTCTAGTGGAACAGTAAAAGCTGCAGCTAGGTGGGACAGCAATAGAAAAGTCGTGATTGTTCGGGGGGTAGATGGCTCCATCTTTTATATTAGAGATGTTGCTTCTCAACCTAGCCCTAATGAAGCGTCCGCATTACATAATGCAGTTTCTGATGACTGGACTAGCTGGGACTTAAGGCGAAAGGATGATCCTGAGAGTATTCCAGACAAATCAAAATTGGACTAGTCCAAAAAAGAATGAGAATAGCCATTATTTACACATTTAAATTTTTTTCACAACATTCCAACATTCTATAGAATGTTGGAATGTTTAAATAGCTTCCTGCTTTTAGAGGGATTGAAGTCTACAAAAAAAAGAAGCCGATTAAGACTTCTTTTTTTGTGAGCTTTTTGAATGGTTTTAATCTTTTTTGTCTTTGTTTCGGCGGAGGAATGCCGGTACTGCACCCCATTCTTCTTCCTCATCATCTGCGGCAACGGTTCCCGCCGCGTCAACTTTTCTAGTGGTGACTCCATTTACTGCATTTAATATGTCGTCTTTCTTTTGATTTTTATTATTTTTTGGACTTTCAGGTGCGGTTATTGTGGGATTAAATAGTGGTTTACTTTGAGCACCTTCAGGTTCAGGGAAACCAGATGCAATTACAGTAATTTTAATTTCTCCTTTGCCTAATTTGCTGTCATTGATTGCGCCGAATATAACTTTTGCATCATCTGAAATAGATTCGGTAATAATTTTTGCGGCTTCCTGAATTTCGTGCATACCTAGGTCTTCTCCACCAGCAATCGCAAACAGTACACCACGCGCGCCGCTGACAGATACGTCAAGGAGCGGTGAGTTAATTGCCTGTCGTGCGGCATGTTCCGCGCGCTTTTCTCCGGATGCTCGCCCGATTCCCATAAGCGCCGAGCCGGCTTCTGACATAACTGCGCGAATGTCCGCAAAGTCAACGTTAATAACTCCAGGGGCGGTAATGAGATCCGAAATACCTTCAACTGCTTGCCGCAGAACTTCATCACTCATTCCAAATGCATCTCGAGCGCTTACTTCTTTCTTGACAGTTTGAAGTAGGCGGTCGTTTGGAATAATGATAAGCGCGTCAACTTCATTTTGTAATTCTGAAAGCCCCGAAAGCGCAAGGCTCATTCGTTGTGTTCCTTCAAAGAAAAATGGCTTGGTAACAACGCCGACTGTAAGAGCGCCTGACTCTCGGGCAACTCGCGCGATCGTAGGCGAGCCGCCAGTGCCGGTGCCGCCTCCCATACCGGCCGCGATAAAGACCATGTCTGCTCCTTTAATAGCATCTTGAATTTCCGTGCGAGTTTCCTCTGCAGCTTTTTTGCCAACTTCTGGATTCATGCCAGCTCCAAGGCCTCTTGTGAGATTTTTTCCAAGATTTATTTTTTTTCTTGCCAGTGATTTGTGGAGATCTTGCACGTCGGTATTCATAGCAATAAACTCAACACCACGCACTCGTGAATGCATCATGTGGTTTATAGCGTTACCGCCAGCGCCACCAACGCCGACTACATATATACGCGCAAATGTTTCAATATCTGGTTCAATTTTGGGCATAGTCTAGGTATTAAGCACTAGGCTTTAGGCTTTAGGAATTTTTTACTTTTCCTAGCGCCTAGCGCCTAATGCCTAGCGTCTGTTTGGTTTGATTTACCTCACCTTACCAGAAAAAGCGATACTGACAATATTGACAAAGAACCCACTATTTTTTGTAGTGTTTCCTCAAAATATTAGTGTTTTCAGATATTCAGGGCAAAAATTGCTTTACCCACAAGATAAATGTTTTGAAATAGTCTTCGGCTCGTCGTCTGCTTATCTCGGCGAAATCGCTTGTGTATGTGTCGTGGAGTCCCAAGATGCAAAGTCCGTATGCAACTGACCACGCGGGATCTTTTATTTTACTGTCAACATTGTTGTTCGTATGAGACATCGCGATGCGCGCGGGTAGTTTAAGAGATGCTTTTGCGAGATCTTCAATTGTTGCGACCCCAGAGCCACCACCCGTGATAACTATACCGGCAGGCAAGAGTCCGTTTCGCCCGACTTTTTTTAAATGTGCTTCTACTAAATCAAAAATATCAGAAAGGCGTGCTTGAATAATTTCTCCCAATTTTTTTTGCGGATATTCTTCTCCTGTTAATGAACCGAGCTTTACTCGCTCTGCGTCTTCAAGCGGAATTTTGAGTCCTAACGCGATGTCATTTGTAATATCTGTTGAGCCTATCGGAAATACTTCAAGTGAAGTTGGTTTGTCGTTTTCAAACACAGCAAGAGATACGGTTTCAGCGCCGATGTTAACCAAGACACAGCCGGCAATGCGCTGTGTATTTGTAAGTGTTACTAAACTTGCCGCAATGGGAGAGGCGGCAACATCTCCTACATCAATGCCAGCTTCTTCTGTCGCGTGCACAAAATCATCCAAATGTTGAGCGATGCAAGTGATAAACAAAACACGTGTCTCAAATTTCATGCCGCGCATACCGCGTGGTCGGCCTAATATTTCTTTGCCGTCCAGTTTGTATTGCAATACAACTTGATGAATAATTTTTTTATTTTGGAGATCACCCGCTTTCTCTTTGCTTGCCGCGATTGCTCGTTCTATATCAAGTGAGGTTACTTCACCATCAACACGGGAAATAAGAGTAGAGCCAACACCTATTGTTGATCCCAAAGAAAGACCACCGGCTGAAATAAGTGCTTGTTTTACTCGTGTATTCGCTTCTTGTTCGGCTTGTTTGACAGCGTCACTGATGCTTTTTATTGCTTCATCAATGTGGGTAATATACCCATGCCGTAGACCGAAGGATTCAGCATTTCCTGTACCGAGCACTTTAATGCTACCGCGTTTTCCGCGGCGTTCCGCGATTACAACGCGTGTATTTTTTGTTCCTATATCAATTCCTGTCGTGATGTGGCGAGACATATTATTGACTTACAACCAACAACCCATAACCCATAACTAAAAACATACAACAAACAACCAACAATGAAATTAGCTGGTAACTTGAGGTCTGGAATAAATAAGTTGTTGATTGTGAGTTGTCGGTTGTTTGTTAAGAAGAGGCGAAACAAACAACGAGAATAAGATTATTCAACAAATTTATCTCACAAATTATCTTTGAAAAATTTTTTGAAAACTTTAGCCTCTTCTCTTTCCATTGTACTACTATGTGTGTAGCCCTTCAAATGTATAAGACCGTGTATAAACAAATGTGCAAGATGTATTTTGTATTGCGTGTTGTTTTGTCGCGCTTCTTCTCGTGCTTTTTTTGTGTTAATAAATATCTCGCCCTCATTTTTTACAATAGGGAAACTCAATATGTTAGTGCGCACGTCTTTTTTGCGATATTGCTTATTGAGTTTTCTTGAAAGCTTGTCGCCGATAAATACAAGGCTTAGTGAATATTTCTTCCCAAGTACTGCCTCTTTAATATCAAAAAACGGCAGGGTTGGAATCCCGCCTTTTGTTGTGTTCGCTATTGAGAAAGTGCCGTCTCGTTTTCTTGAATCATAAATCATTGTATTTGCCCTAATTTTTTGAGCTTTTCTATCTCTTTCGTCTTTATAACACGTTTTAAAGCGCGCGCTTTTCGTTTGAATCTGGACTCTGGTCGGCTGGCGAAACGCCGCGAGCGGGCGCGCTTTAACACACCTGAACTTCTCAGGCGTTTTGAAAATCTCCGCAAAAGTGAGACATTTGATTCATTTGTTGTTTTTGTAACTTCAACGTTTTGTGTCATGGTTTAGGTATTAGGTATTAGGTAATTAGGAATTAGGAATTTTCATTTTTCCTAACGCCTAGTATTTAATACCTAATGTTTATTTGGTTTTGTTATGGTGATTATACGGGAAATCTTTATATTTGCAATAGATCGTTTTTACGAACGTTTCTTCAAATAATCTCCAAGTTTGGAAATTTGAACAGTTTCTTGTGAGCGTGTATTCATGTTGCGCACAATAACCGAATTTTCATTTGCCTCTTTTTGTCCAAGTATCACGATGTGTGTGATTTTTGCTTTCTCTGCCATACCAAGTTGTGCCGAGAGTGTATCTTTGCTGATTGCATGAGTAATCGGAATCCGTGCTTTGCGGAGAGCTTCAATTACTTCAAAACTTTTGAATTTTGCGCCAACTCCTATTTGTATAAAGTATGCTTTTGGTTTTTTAATGATACGTGGCTGTGGAGCCAAAAATCCGGGAGCTTTGATTGCTCTGTCAACTCCAATTGCCGCGCCGATAGCGGGAATGTCGCGCCTACTGCCTAACGTGTGAGCGAGTTCATCGTATCTGCCGCCACTTCCAAGCGACAATGTTTCTTCTACTTTCTTTTCTTCTTTCTTCTTTGATTCACTCTCGTCATCTTTTTTTTCTTCATTCTCACTCTTTCCATCATCATCTGCCTTTCCATCTTCTTTCTCCGGTATGGAGACAATTTCAAATACCGTACGAGTGTAATAATCAAGACCGCGCACGAGTGTGTGGTCAATCTCATAATCAATATTCATTGCATCAAGGTGTTCTAGTACGTCTTTAAGGTGTCGTTTACATGGCTCGCACAGAAAACTTATCATATCCGGAGCATCTTCTTTGAACTCCTGACATTGCTTGTCTTTACAGTCAAGCAGTCTAAGGGGGTTTTGGCGAAGGCGCTTCTTGCAGTGCACACACAGTTTATTTATGTGTTTTCTGTAGTATGTGTTAAGTTCTTTTATGTATTCTGGTCTGCATTGACTGTCGCCGATACTGTTGATAAGGACACAGAGACCTTTAATACCCATCTCTTCCAGAATTAGATATGTCAGTTTGATGGTAAGCGCATCGGTAATACTCTGGTCAGTACCTAATATTTCAAAACCAAATTGCCAGAATTGCCGCGCACGATCGCGTTGTGGTCTTTCGTGGCGGAAAAATGGTCCATGGTAGTAAAGCATAACCGGTTGTGAGCGAGAGAACATGCCGTGTTCAATGTATGCTCGCATAACTCCTGCTGTTCCTTCTGGGCGCATGGCAAGCCTATCACGTCCCTTTGTGCTGAAGGCGTACATTTCTTTTGCGACAATATCCGTGTCAGTTCCTACACCGCGTGTAAACACTTCTTCTTTTTCAAGGATTGGCGTTTCAATCGGCTGAAAGCCATAATAAAGCGCGATGTCAGCCGCTTTTTCGAAGAATCCTTGGTATATAAAAAACTCTTCATGTAAAATGTCTCGCATACCTTTTGGTGATGCCAGAGTAGGCTGCCGCTTTTTTCTTCTTACCGTTTTTTTAGGTGATGTTTTTTTGCGAAACATGCCAATGTTGTTAAAATTTACGAGCTCAATGCGGAGTAAATTTTACTACAACATTGAGCACCCTGTTAAATAAAATTTGATACTTTACTGATGATTTTGTATCTTATCTCACCTTAAATACGTAGTAGAGCAATATTAGCACTTTTTCCTATCAAATTTTAAATTTTCTTTAAAAATTTATTTAACAGGGTTAAGAAAAATATAGTCGCTCGCTGTTACTCGCTCCTTATTTTTCTTAATACACAACTGCTCCCGGTATGAACGAAATATCGGTAACTGGGAACAGGCGCACAAATGTTCTGCCGATAACTAGCTCTCGTGATAATACTCCCCATGAGCGGGAATCAAGGCTGGCGATGCGGTTGTCTCCCATTACAAAGTATTCATCCTCGCCGAGTACGGTCGTCATTGTATCACGAAAGAGTGATTCATTATATGGCTCTCCAATTATTACGCCATCTGGCTGAACCTCGTTTATAATAGTGACAACACCTTTTTCTATCTCAATAGTCTCATTCGGAAGTGCAATGATTCTCTTGATAAAAAATTTTGACGTGTCATTGGGAAATCTGAAGATAATAACATCACCACGTTCAGGTTCTTTAAATCTGTATGAAAGTTGGTCTACTACTAAATAATCGCCGTTATGAAATGACGGTATCATGGAGTTGCCACTCACAATATATGGCTGTGCTACAAAAACACGAATGGGGACGACAATGATTAGCGCCAAGAAAACAAACTTTACTACTTCCGTAAAAAAAGAAATTAAGTCATCTTTTTCCTTAGGTACATTGTCAGGATTCATTGTGCAATTGTAATATAAATTTTTGTTTTATACAAAAAAGTAATGAAAACCCCGCCGACTATAAAGTCTAGCGGGGGATGCGAGTGTGTGTGTATTACTAGCTCAAAGAGGTTCTTCGTCGGTGCTTTCTTTTTGTTGTGCTTCAATTTCGTACATTAAAAGTGCAAATGGGAGAACAATAGAGACGACAAATGTGACACCTGTGAGATAAGCGTTTGACACGCTGAAAAAGAAAACTAACCCGATTATCCCTACATACAATATGTTGTGTACGGTAAGAAGTACCGTTCCTATCCTTGGATGCAATTTTTCTTCCGCATAATATGCGGAGCACCAAGCAAGGAATGCGGCAATTACAGCGAGTGTGATGAAGGATGTTGCGGTTGTCTCGGTTGCGGCGAGAATCGCGGATGACGTAGCGAATGTGATAAAGATTACAGCTGCCACGGGAGTGTCCTTGGAACGAGGTTTATAAAGCAATGCTAAGATGAATACGGGAAAAAACATGGTGAATACGATTAATGCGGAGGCTGGTATTGATTCCATCTCGAATTGAATCATGATGTAATACGCGCCGAATAAAACTACTGGCAAGATGGTCAGTAAAAGCAAGAACTTTTTCATGGTTTGTCCTCTTGTCTTGACTTCAACAAGTTCTACCTGAAGTTTGTCATGTCAAACCAAAAAGTCAAGATTTTTCATTACTATTAAATTCTGCTATGACGATATTTAACAGTAAAAACCCCCGCCAACTAAAAGTTTGGCGGGGATGTGTGGGCAAGTATTACCCATCCCAAGGTTCTACGTCGGCATGTTCTTCTTGCGGCCTATTTTCATACATAAAAAGTAAAAGTGGAAGTAAGACAGCGGCGACAAGCATGACGAACAGGATGAGCATTGTGCTTATTGTGACAATCACGGCAAGGTGCGCGGTTAGTCTAATTACCCCTATCCATAGAATATTATAGATGGTAAGAGGTAATAGTCCACTCTTTGAGTGTAGCTCTGTATGTGCGAAGAGTGCGGCAAGCATGGCGAAGAGTACAGCTAAGAACATGGAAATAAATGCGCTGACTGATGCAGTAGACGTCATGATAACCACGAAGAGTATGGCGAATACAACGGACATGGCTACAAACGAGATGGATGCGAAGAGCATAGCGATGGTTTTGGGTTCCCACCAGACGAGTGCGATAATCGCAATTGCAAGTGTGAAGATTGCGATTGTGGTCGCGACGATTGTGGTGGCGAACAATGGATTTGCTTCGAATTGAAGTGCAAATAAATACGTAACATCCAAAACCAATGGCAACGTAATTTGGAAAAGCAAAAGCTTGTTTATGTCACTCATATCATTCATGGCAAAATCTTTTCCATTTCTTTCAGTAAATACTGTCTGAAGAATATCACACCGAATCAAAAAGTTATATGTTTAACATTGTATGTTAAATGCAGAGAAAAACCCCGCCGACTAAAAGTCTGGCGGGGGTGCTAGTGTATCACTTGCTCACTGAAATTTTTCGCTGACGCTTTTTTATTATGCGCATTCGTAAGCAAACATTACAAGTGGAAGAGAAAAGACGATGGCAAGCATACTGCCTCCGTCAAGCGTCATACCAAAAAATATCGCAAATCCTATTACTACTGTGTACAAGATATTATGTATGATAAGAAGTATAAGATTGCTTCTAGTGTGCAGTCTTTTTTTAGCGATGACCGCGGCAAGGATTGCGAGGAATATTGCGATTATGCCGGACGTGATTAGTGGGACGAACATGATGGGCGCGACGGCAAATACAGCAGATGCGGCGATGAACGTGATTGATGCGACGGACATGGCGAATGCGGCGGATACATAATCGGGTACGTTGTAGTTGCCGCGGTTATGTGTGTTGTACATGGAAAGGGCCACGGATGCAATAAGCGCGACAAGCAGGATGGCGTACTTGGGATTTACTTCAAATTGAAATGCACCATAATATACACCGGCTATGATTAATGGCAAGGCAGCCATGGAGATCAAAGTCTCTTTCATAAGATGGTATCCTATCTGATTGTTTCAATCGTACTAATTATAGTATATCACATCAAACCAAAAAGTCAAATGGTGGACATCCGATGTCAGTCAAACACAAAAAACCCCCGCCGACTAAAAGTCTGGCGGGGGATGAGGTGGTTAGATACCACCATGTGTGCCGTAGAATTGTCTCTCGTCTCTCTTTTTCTTTCTTGTTTCGTACCATAGAAGTAAGAGTGGAAGAGCGACAGCGACGATAAGTGTGCCTCCTCCGGTGAGTGTTTCGCCTGCTATAATGAAGTACGTGGTTGTTCCAATTGCTCCTACATACAAAATATTGCATACAATAAGGAGCGCCGTTCCTATCCTTGGATGTAGTGTTTTTTGTGCGTTGTACGCGGCAAACATAACAAAGATCACGGCGAACACAGCGAGTAAGGCAAAAGACATTTCGGAGGCTTCAGATGCGTCGATCGCGGCGATAATCGCGAAGAGTGAGGCGAACATGATGGCAGGTGCTGCGGATTCGATAAAAAATGAAGTAATGGCTACGACAACAAATATGATGGTCGCGATAGATACGGCGGTAGGTATTGACTCCAATCCGGATTGAATTGCGACGTAATATGCGCTGAATATACCTATTGGTAAGACGGTAAGGAAAAGCAAGAGTTTCTTCATGGTTTGTCCTCTTGTTTTGATTTCAACAAGTACTGCATGAAGTTTGCCACACCAAACAAAGAAGTCAACGTTTAGAGGTTGAATTTCTAAATGTTTGAAAATACTAGATACTAGATACTAGATACTTTATACTAACAGTATCATGTCATACACTATCGTCGGGCTCGGAAATCCGGGAAAAGAATATGAAAACACGCGCCACAACACCGGCTGGATTGTGTTGGAGCATTTTCGTAAAACAAAAAAATTTCCAGAATGGAAGCATAATAAAAAACTAAATGCCGAAACTTCCGAAGGAAAGTTGCAGAAAGAAAAAGCACTTTTAGTATTACCCGGAACGTTTATGAATAAGTCTGGAAAAGCGATCGCACATCTAAAAGATAAAAGCTTAAAGATAAAAGCTTGTTTAATTGTTGTTCATGACGACTTAGACTTGCCGATCGGCACATTTAAAATTGCATTCAATAGAGGAACAGGTGGGCATAAAGGAGTAGACTCAATACGGCGAAGCATTAAGACGAAAGCATTTATCCGTCTGAAAGTAGGTATTGCTCCAGCAACTCCTTCTGGAAAAGTGAGAAAACCAAAAGGGGAGCAGAAAGTTAGTGATTTTATCCTCGGTGCATTTAATCCTGCGGAATTACAAAAATTAAAACGCATACTTCCAAAGATGACAGACACACTTGAGATGATTGTTGCCGAGGGAAAAGAAAAAGCGATGAACAGGTTTAACTAACATTTGACATTTAAAAATCGCGCGATTAGCTCTAGA
>DCXN01000027.1:0-9360 GCA_002327685.1 Patescibacteria group bacterium UBA2135 | reverse complement strand
TCTAGAGCTAATCGCGCGATTTTTTTTCTTGTACTTATGTTGCGTCCTCTGTTTTTGTGCTCTTTAGTGTTTCTTTGTGTGATAGTGTCATGCGCTGTTCATTTGGCTCAAAAAGCGTGATCTTGAATGAATATGTTTTGCCGAGTTCAAGTTCTTCTCGGAGCGCTTTTTCTGTGCCGAATTCTGAAACATGATTGAGCCCTGCAACTCCCTCTTCAATGGAAACTAACGCTCCGTGTTTGTTGTGTTTTATGACAACGCCCGTAACATCGTCTCCCTTCTTGTATTTTTTCGCGGCTGTTACCCACGGATTTTCTTTAAGCACTTTGATAGAGAGCGAGATTTTATTGTCTTTTACTTCAATAATCTGCGCTTTGACAACTTCTCCTACCTTAAAGAGAATACGCGGATCTTCAACAAGCCCCCAATCCATCTCTGAAATATGAACTAATCCTTCAAGTCCTTCCTCAATTTTAATAAAGAGACCAAAATCCACAATACCGGTAACTTCTCCCTCAACAATATCTCCTACGTTGTACTTGCCGATTATTTCACCCTTTTCTTTCTGTTCATGTCCTTTTTCGGAGAAGATAAGTTTTCCTTCTTTTGGTGAGGCGGACAAAATAAGTACATCTATTTTTTGTCCAACAAATTTTTGCAATTCTTGTAGAATTTTATCTTTGTCTCCGTCTTCAACGCGTGGATAGTGTTCCGTTTTGAGTTGGGACGCAGGTAAAAATCCAGCAATACCTTGCCATACAAGAATAAGACCTCCTTTGTTTGCTTCTTTAACCGGCAACTCAAGAAGTGTTTTTTTCTCAATCGCTTCTTCTGCTTCATTCCAGATGAGCGCTTGGCGTGCTTCTTTAAGTGAAAGCTCAACGTATCCGTCCTCGTTTTCCCGCTCAATAATTTTTGCGGCAATAGTATCTCCGATATTGACCTTCTTGATAATATCGCTTGCATTTGAAAACTCTCTGCCATAAATAATTCCTGTTCCAAATGGTGCAAGGTCAACAAATAGTGACGACTTGTCAATTTCAATAACCGTTCCGTCCACCAACTCTCCTTCCTCAGGTGGATTTTTGCTCTCTTCTATAATTTTCACCATTGGGTGCGTATGCGTTGCAGATGGTGAAGTTTTTTTTCTTAGTATTTTTGCGCCCTCTGCCTGTGTAGACAGGTCTGCTTGCAAGGGAGCGGTTGTTTTTATATCTTCGTCTTTGTCTAAATGAGCTTCTTTTTCTTCTACTTTTTCTTTTTGTTTTTTAAAGATTGATGTAATAAGTGGCATGTGTAAATTTTAGAGTCTATTTAGAGAATGTGTCCGTGCAAGTAACTAGTAACTGGTAATCAGTAATTAGTAAGAAGTGAGCGTTGGTTAATTAAAGTAACCTGTAGCATGGGGTTATATATTCTCTTTGTTAATAATAAAATGAGGTGCAAAAAGCACCAATCCATGAGTATACAAGATAACACGCCAATACGCAAGCGACCGACAATATAACTGTTGGACGCCGGATGTCCAACAGTATGATTATAAAGAAAAGCCCGACTTGTCAGCCGGGCTTTGAGGCGCACGCGACAGCTTCAAAGGTTTCCCTCCACTGCTCACGTGAATTCGCTCTTATAATCTCACAAGCACTCTTGTAAGGAGGCGTTTTGAGGCCGTCCGGCGGTTACCTTGAGGAGGAAACGTTGCCGGCGGTGTCGGCGATGGCCATGTCGGTGGCGGAGCCGTTGACGGCGCCAGTGGCGCTGGCGATATCCAGGTCGGTCTTTGAAATCATCAAGGCCCTTGTGGGGCCGTTGGTGAAACTTCGCATGAGAATTCTCCCTTGCTGGTTTTCGATGATGATGTACTCAACTCACAGCGAGTTAAGCATCTTCTCTATTATATATGAATTAAAATAAAAGTCAACCCCGTTAGAGATCTTTAATTATGTCACTTATTGCACTGATGAAGCCGTTAGGCGAATTCGCTTACATGCTTTATGTTCCTGTGAGCTCCGCTGAATCTCTAACGGGGGTCAAGTATTTTTTATCTGTATATGCGAAAAACGTTGTAAATTAAGGGTATATGAGCCGTTGTACACGGCAGAAAAGCGTATATGAAATTTTGTTTCGTGGACAAATAATTAAAAGAATACCCGACCGTAAACGGCCGGGTATGAATGAGTGCCCGGGCAACCTACAAGATTCTTTCAATTACCGAGACAAGTCCGCCTTTATACTTAATTATGCATGTATACAGGAGAACTTTTTAAGTATGCCATCGGACGATGTTGCAAGGTTTCCCTATTAGTCGTCGGGGCAGATCCGCTCTTATATGTGCGCTTCGCGCAGGCGGTCTTTTTACTGTGTACTATGGGTCGTATGGATCGTGTGATGAAATCCTATCCCCAGAAAGATTCATCGCACGGGGGTTTGAGTTGTGTCCGGGGATATGGCTTTGCGTCTGCCAGTTCTTCCTTTTAGGTTTGATTTCCTAGAGGACAAGTTGACGGACGCGCCGGCCGGCGGTTATCCGGCGACTGAAACGTTGCCGGCGATGGTGTCGGTATATAGGATGACGTCGTTGCGGGCGCCGTGACTGCGGGTCAGGAAGTCGGAATTTTTCAAAACCATGAAGGCCCTTGTGGGGCTATTTCTGAAACTTCGCATGAGAATTCTCCCTTGCTGGTTTTCGGACGACAATGTACTCAACTCACAGCGAATTAAGCATCTTCTCTATTATATACGAATTAAAACAAAAGTCAAGCCTCTTAACCGTGAATCCAAAAACTCCACCTAAAAAACCCTTATTTTTCAACAAAAACCCTAAAAAGATGGCTACAAGGTTAGGCTTTACACGTGGATAACCTGTGGAAAACACGCAAGGCCGGACATTGTGGAGGCTTGCAACCCCCTAAAGCCCCAAAATGCCTCGCATTTTGGGGCTTTAGGGGGTTTTTAATTAAAGGTAGAGGGGTGGTGAGCGTGTCTATGCAGGTATTTGCTATTGACAAGATGACAGCGTATGATATACTGTAGATGGAAAAATAAGCTTGAATATACCGTAAATCCCGAAACCTCAATGAAAAGGAGTACAATACAATGTCGAATAGAATCAGAGCAGGAATAATGTTCCTTTCTGCGAGTATCAACACCTTTTTAGCTTTTTGGGCTTTTGCCGCGGATAACGAATTTACTGGAGCATTTCTTGTTGCAACAGTAGTGTTCATCTTTGGTGTCGGTATTTTATTTTCTGCCCTTGCGACTCGGGACTAGTCAAAGCTAAAACTGACGTCTGCCAGCTCTCACAAGGAGCTGGTATTTTTTATAATGATTTATGTTTTCTCACCTTGATCCTCAGGCGGAATCTCTTCAATGTTTCGCGCTCTGTCAATAAAAAGTTTTCCGTCGAGATGCTCCACTTCATGTTGAAAAATTTGCGCAAGCAGCTTTGACGCTCCGCGGATGATTTTCTCTCCATTCTCGCCATATGCATTTATTGTAACTTTTTCAGCGCGCTTCACTTCTCCGTAGAGCCATCTCACTGACAGACAACCCTCGTGTGCCCAAAATTCTTTTTTAGATTTTTTTATAATTTCCGGATTTATAAACACCTGGTCAGCAGGAATTTTTGTGTGCTCATCCATTTCTTTCATTTCTTCTTCTGACAAAAGTGCTCTACCAGAGACGACAAAAATGCGAAGCAATATGCCAATTTGTGGCGCAGCAATTGCAACAGCATCATCTTGCGAGTGCATTGCTGTTTTCATGTCGGCAATAATTTTTTGTATCTTTGGAGTCTCGATTTCCGCAACAGGTACCTGTGATGCAACTTCATGCAGAGTTTTTTCCTCTTTCTGTAAAATTTTCACCATATTTGCATTATAACATAACGTGTTCCGTAAAAAGAAAAACCCACCAACCGGCGGGTCTTTCGCGATTGATGGGTTTATTGCGTGGGACGATAGCATATGTTGATAGAATTCGCTAACTCCATCCCATGAATGGTGGAAAACTTAGGTTCATTTGGCTCAAATATACTGATCGCGTGAAGCCATATATTTATTCCCTTTATCTGTGAATCATTTAACTCAACATCGGACTTGACCATTAGCAGAGCAAACTTGAGGATTAGTAGCTCTAGTTGACTTGGGTCGTATTCTGGCTGCGACTCAAATGATTCAATCCGTTCTTTAAGAAAAATACGTGCATTCACTATCGCCATTGTCTGTTCCCCTTTTATGGTAGTTTTTGAAGAAGAAAACGTAAGCGTACTCTGTTAACTAGCCTAGCATAAAAATAGAGAAAAGTCAATAACAAAGCCCTTGGGTAATATATACCAGTTGCCCAACAAAAATCTATAGGCTAATTCGCACGAATTAGCCTATGGTAAATTTGCAATTTGAAATCTAAAATCTTAAATCATATATCTTAAATCACAACAGGTGTTCTGGATCAACATTCACCGAGATAGACGGTGGAAGTGTTCGTAAAAGTGAAATCAGTTTTTTATCGGGCCATTTGCCGCGCAAAGAGGCAGGGCCTCCGCCCGGCTTGTCTTTGCCGCGCGCGATTTTCACCACGGCGTGTGTAATATATTTTCCACGTATTTTTGATGTAAATGCTGGGAAAATCTGAAGATCATATCCGTCAAGATGTCTTTTAATACGAGACATCTCTTTTTCCGTCTGCTGTTTGGTTCCCGTGTATGTGAGTTTTATTAACGTAGAAAATGGAGGATATCCAAATGTTTTCCGCGCGTCAATTTCTTCTTTATAAAAATCTGTAATGTTTCCGTTTAAAACATGCTGAAATAAAGGAGTCTCTGGTATCCGGCTCTGTATAATAAATTTTTTTACTGATTTTTCTCTCAAGCGCATAAGTAAATTGAATACTCGTTCATTTGTACGAAAGCTCGGCAAGGCAAAAAGTGAGTCAACTGAAACAGCTGCTGTTACGGCAATTTTTTTATGCAGAAGATTAAGTGCCATTTCGGTGCCAATGAGTATACTTCCGGGCGTTTCCAAAAATTCTTTTAGCAATGCCGCCGCTTTCTTTTTTGTTGACGCACTGTCTTTATCAACCCGGATGACTTTTGCATTAGGAAAAAGTTCTTTGATTTTCTCTTCAACATGCACTATACCAATACCAAGCGGTGTCAAACGCCAGCTGTCGCAGTTTTGACAGCGATCTATCACAACATTTTTTTCTCCACATTTATGACATAAGAACATTCGTTTTTCCTCCTCTGTCTGAGAGTTCTTACGCGGTGTCTGTTTGTGAAGAACAACCGGTACGGCGCAATTGCGGCACGAAACCACTTTGCCGCAGTCACTACAAAGCGTAACCGGAAACAGTCCCCTGCGGGATACAAAAAGAAAAACATTTTGATTATCTTCTTGGGCATCTTCAAGGGCCACTTTGAGTTTTTCACTGATGATGGTAAATGTCTTTGAAGTAAGTTGGAGCGGGGTATGTGTTTTTCGCATATCAACGAATACTTGTTCAGCGGAGGAAAGAGGACGAGATATCGGAGGTGCAAAGTGAGTAAATTCACCTATTTCATTTCGGTAAAGTGTTTCAACACGGAGTACCGCTCCTCCCACAATAAGTCTTCTACCCAGTGCATTTGCAAAATATTCTGCAAAAATGCGTATATCAACAAATGGTCGCCGCTCCCGTTTGTATGCCCAATTATGTTCGGCATCAATGATTATTGTGTTGACGTCGTGTCGCGGCATGCTTAATATGCTGCCTGTTCCGATGATCAACACAGGATGCTTGTTTAACACGGCTGTATTCCATGCATCAAGAAACTTTCGTTTAGAAATACCGCTATGAAGAACATGTGTACGCTCTTCAATACCACGACAAAGAGATGAGACTATTTGTGCGATGTCATCTACTGTTGGTGTGCAGAAAAATACCGAATTACCCTTTGCAAACTCCTCACGAATGATGCCTTTATATGCGGCGAAGCGCTCTTTGTTTGGTGCTTGAAACGTGTATTTTTGTGTCGTTGTCTTTCCTTTTCGCGTTGTCTTTCTAGAGTGATTTTGATGCAAAAATGTTTCTTTCGTTAATTCGTTAAGGATAGAAGACGGTGTCAATGTTTCAATAATAGCGCCTGTTCCTGAAGCAAAATAATTGGCGGTGTATTCTGCTGCTTCTATAAATTCTGGTAGAAAGAAACGTGCCGTAACTGTGCCAGTGACTTTTTTAAGTCCGTAATGAGCTTGCTTAATATCAGTTTTTACTGTTTTTGCGTCGCGAATATCTACAACAATAGCTCCGACATTTTTCAAGCGAAGCGGGACAGAAACAATTGCTCCGCGGGGTACTTTTTTGGAAGTGAAGTATGAAAGCGTCTCTTTTTGTATGCCGCGAGAAAGGGGAATAACATCAACAATAAACATGCTTACATTTTCTCAAATATACACCTTATTTTCAACTCACATTTTATCCGCAAGGCCCGGCCTTACATGTGGACGGCCTTACATGTGGATATCTTGTGGATAACCTGACCCGCAAGGCTGGAGCTTGACATGCATAAGGTGCAATATAGTATGTAATACAGATAATCTTGAAAAAGGGAGCGACTTAATGTATCAACTTAAATATCAAAAGCCGTATAAGGGCGATGAAATTGATTCTACGGGTTGTCGTGAAGTCTTATGGGATACCATATACAGGGTTATTAAAGCAAACACCGACGAAGAAGCAGAAGCCGCCGCGAAGACTTTTCTTAAAGGGGTGGTGTTTGAACTTGCGGACAAGACATATAAACGGCATGGTATCAGCCTGGTTTGGTCTGAAAGGTTAAAATCGGATGAAACGCGAGTATTAATGGAAATTGGCGATTTTTCGCACGGAGATGAGGATTAAGAATTTAATTAATCAAAAAGCATTGAGCACTCAAGCGAGAGTGCTCTTTTGTTTTAATCTTAATATTTGTGAAACTGTATAAAAAAACATATTATGAAAATATGCCCGATAGATTTATTATAAATGGTTTAGGCGGTAAGAAAAAACTTTCTGGAAGCATTGAGGTTAAGGGTGCAAAAAACGCGGCGCTTAAGGCTCTCGCGGCATCAATATTATTTAAAGATGGTATCGCTCTTAAAAATGTTCCTGATATTGAGGATGTAAAACGAATGAATGATATTCTGGAAGAAATCGGTGTTTCTGTCATAGATGAAAAAAGAGGGAAATATACTCTTACAACTCCACAAAAAGTTAAGACGGATTTACCAACAGACCTTGCGCAAAGAATGCGTGCATCAATAGTGCTTTTGGGGCCATTGCTTTCCCGTTTTGGCGCTGTTTCACTTCCGCATCCGGGCGGATGCGTGATTGGCGAGCGTCCAATTGATCTTTTCATTGATGGTTTTGAAAAAATGGGCGCGCAATATTTTCACGATGGAAAGCAACATGTATTTAAAGCGCCCAAGAAGACATTGCATGGCGCAACTATTGTGTTTAAAAAACCGAGTGTTACTGCAACGGAGACCCTTATGATGGCAGCGACGCTAGCGCACGGCAAAACTATTCTTAAAAATTCAGCGCAAGAACCTGAAATTGTTGCGTTAGCAGAATTTCTCAATGCGTGCGGCGCAAAGATCTCTGGCGCTGGCACATCAACGATTGAAATTATCGGCAGTAAATCGCTTCGTTCTGGACGAGAGGTCTATCAAACTCCGCCGGATCGTATTGAAACAGGGAGTTTTCTAATACTTGCGGCACTTACAGGAAAAAAAGTTGAGATTAAAAAATGTGACCCGACGCATTTGGAAATACTTACAGAGACATTGAAACATTCTGGTGTACACATAGATGTTGAAAAAGATTCTATTTTAGTGAGTAATCCTACTTCAGTAAAGTTTCAACCAACTGACGTTGAAACTCGCGAATATCCCGGCTTTCCGACGGACTTGCAAGCGCCTATGACAATCTTTTTAACACAAGCTCATGGTCAGTCGCATGTATTTGAAACCATTTTTGAGGGACGTCTTGCCTATGTGCCAGATTTGATACGGATGGGTGCGCGCATTGATGTTTGTGATCCGCACAGAATTATTGTACATGGCCCTACAGCGCTTTCTGGTAGAGAAGTAAAAAGTCCTGACTTGCGCGCTGGTCTTGCGTTTGTTATTGCGACTGTGATTGCCAAAGGACAGTCGGTTATACATAATGTATACAATATTGATAGAGGGTATGAGAGGATTGAAGAGAGACTGCAAGCAATTGGAGTCAATATTGAGAGAGTTACATAAAAGGCGCTAGGCGCTAGGCACTAGGCACCAGGAAAGATGAAAATTCCTAAAGCCTAAAGCCTTAAGTCTAAAGCCTAGTTGGCATGTCTTTATTTTCAAAAAAACTAGGCATTGACCTTGGAACTGCAAACACACTTGTGTACGTTCCAGGCAAAAAGGTGGTATTAAATGAACCATCAGTAGTTGCCATTTCAATAGAAGACAACAAAATTCTTGCTGTAGGGCTTGAAGCAAAAGGTATGATTGGCAAAACTCCCGATAGCATCATTGCGTATAGACCGATGAAAGATGGTGTGATTGCCGATTATCGTGTAACCGAGGCGATGCTCCGCTATTACATTGATAAGGCGCTTGGTAAGTGGAATATCTTTAAACCCGACGTATTAATTTCAGTGCCGGCGGGTGTTTCTTCTACAGAGCGTCGAGCTGTTGTTGAAGCCGCAATTAAGGCGGGAGCGAAAAACGCATATGTCGTGAAAGAACCAATTCTGGCGGCAATAGGTGCCGGTGTTCCCATTCATGCCGCGCGAGGACATATGATTGTTGACATCGGCGGCGGCACGACAGACGTTGCTGTTATTTCTCTTGGCGGTATAGTGGCGTCAAAATCAGTCAAGTGTGCAGGTAACCGCATTGATAATGCAATCGCCGATTACATTAAAAAGACATTTAACTTAGCAATTGGCGACAAGACGGCTGAAGAAGTGAAAATTAAAGTTGGTTCGGCAGTTTCAATTGAAGAAGAAATAATACTTACCATTAAGGGTCGTGATTTTATTGCAGGGCTTCCGCGTTCGGCCCAAGTTTCAACCAATGAGGTAGTAAAAGCAATTGCGCCTGAATTACGAGAGATGATAAAAGCAATTAAAGATATTTTACAAGAAACGCCGCCGGAGCTTTCGGCTGATATTATTGACCATGGGATTATTATGACAGGCGGAACTTCCCAACTGCGAAATTTCCCAGAACTTGTTTTCAGGCGCACGGGTGTCAAAGCATCTTTGGCAGATGATGCGCTTTATTGCGTTGCGAAGGGAACTGGCATCGCACTTGAGCATTTGGGGACATACAAAAAGAGTATTATCGCGAAGCG
>DCXN01000001.1:67375-67505 GCA_002327685.1 Patescibacteria group bacterium UBA2135 | reverse complement strand
TCTAGCCAACTGAGCTACGGGCCCCCTAAAAAATATCTACTGATATCAGTAGATGAAATTATACCTTATTTTTTTCTAATCGCAAGACAAAGAATATGAATCCAGCATAAATAACATTCCAACATTCTGC
>DCXN01000001.1:12169-67049 GCA_002327685.1 Patescibacteria group bacterium UBA2135 | reverse complement strand
GCAGAATGTTGGAATGTTATTTATTGAATATTGAGAAAAAGACCCACTCATGCAAGTAGGTCTTCATATTGTTACGCTTCGCGAACAAGCTCAAATCCTTCAAAATTTTTCAAGCTCTTCATTCAGTAGCATAGCCCTCTTCGTCCTTGTGAAAAAATTTGCCGTGGAACATTTGGAAAGCTGGGCGTGGCAACAAGTGTTATTGTTCGAAGAAACTTCTTGAGGAATTTGACCGCAAATTCTTCTTCAATTGAATTAACGTGTTGATTCAATTGAAAACGCCGCAACGTTTCAGAAATTCTTCCAACAGATTCTGCGAAATCTTCTTCGCCTATAATTCCTTTCAGTAGGTCAAACTTACTCAACGCTTCTTTCTCGTCACGCTTCAACAAATATGCCCGCCTTTCGGCAAATAATGCCCCCTCCTGGGCCTCAACCATGTATTCAATAAGACCATTTGAAACAATTTCAAGACGGCGTTGAGAAATTAACCCTCTATCTTCAAATGCCAACAGTAAGTCTTCCGAAGCATGTTTTAAGCCCAGGCTGGCTAGTGCTTCGTAATTTCGCCTCATGGATTTCTCTCCTATTTTTCGTGGTTATCTAATGTATATCTTATCATCTTGTATTAAAAAACGTACAATATACCGAAAATCAAATTTTCATACGTTTTGCAATGTTCTCCAAGTAAATAATATCGTCTTTGATGCTCTCAAGTCCCGCTTTAAAGAAATTCGGTCCTGTCGTATCTACACCGATTTCCTTAAATATATTTTTTGGACTTTTGCTTCCACCCGCACTCAAAAACTGATCTATTTGTTTGATGTACTGTGCATCAGCGCGATATTTTTCATGTAGCGCCTTACTTATGAGCTGTCCGTACGCATAGGAATACACGTAGAAAAAATTCCGTATATGTGGCCATGCAACAAAAAAATATCCGTCTTGCTCTTTCAATTTGAACACTGGCCCAAGATACGCCTTCATGTGTTTGTTCATAAGCAATGCAATATCCTCTTTAGGTAAACTCCCTGTTTCTCGAATTCTTCTATGCAATTCTAATTCAAAATTAAAGCATGCAACCTGTTTGAATACACTGGAAATGTCCCATTGAATTTTGTCATGTAACGCTATAATTTTTTCCCGATCTGATAGTGTCTCAAATATTGCATTAAACACCAATGTCTCGAAAAACTTGCTTGCGGTTTCGCCTACCGATGCCGTGGCATTTTGATAAATTGACGACTGTTGTTTGCTTCTTTCTTTGTGTATTGCATGCCCCATTTCGTGAGCAAATGTCATTATAGAGCGAAAATTTCCTGTGTGATTAAGCAATACAAACGTCGGCAGACTGACACCACCAGAACAAAAAGCACCCCCCGCTTTGCCTGTTTTAGGGAACACATCAATCTGACCGTTTTTAATCATTTCATCAAGAATCACGCCATATTTTTTATCGGCGCCATAGAAGACTTCTTGAAGAACATTAAACTCTTTTTTAAATTCAATCTTCTTTCTCGTCTTTCCAATACTAACTGCTTCGTCGCCATACTCTAGATGTTTAAGGTCAAGGAGTTTTGCTTTTAATTTATAAAATCGTCTGCTTATGTAAAAATTATTCGTGACAATCTCTACAAGATTTAGGATACTTTTTTGATCATTTTCATATCTAAGTATTGTTGCGCTATATGGTTGCCTGAAACCCCGGAGCTCATCATTTATTTTCTTGTCAATATAGATGGCATTTATCTCGCTTCCAGCAAAGTCGCTAACAGCGTAGAAGGTATCCATGATCTGTCCGCTTAATTTTCTCCTTGCTTCTGTCGGTAACGTCGCAACCTTATTCATTGCTTCTGAAATAGGAAGGTTTTTGTCTCTAAAACGTACTGTCTGTTTGTTCAGGAATCTTGAAAAACCACTCTTCCACAACGAATGGCTTGGTAAATTTTTCAGTTTAAGGATTTGCTCTTCTTGTTCAGTCAAATCATACTCGCCATTCTCAAAGGTTCTTTGTAGAAAATAACGGTATCGTATAAGTTTTTTACTGTGTAAAAATTTCTTTTGTAATCTTTTTTCTATCTTCCCAAGTGATAATTCAAAGAATAAAATTTTATTACTAGCCATTGTCAATTGATCATGCAATTGATTACATCTGGACACCATTTTCTGATCTGTACTATCTAATGTCCTTGAGTACTCAAAATACGCAAGCGGTTTTCCTCCGCCCACCTTTGCGATAAGTTTTTCGTAATCTGTCAATACTCGCAGCAAGCCTTTTTCATTTTTCAAATAGTCAGTCTTATTCCTGTACTTTTTGGCAAACTGTTCATATGCATTTTTAATTTCTGCAATATCTCTCTCTATTCGTGGGTCAGTCGGAAATTTATAGAGTAATGTAAGATTCCATTTTGTTTTCATAAGAAATAGGCTCTATGTAGACACTCCATAACAAGATTAGGCTATTACGACCTATTTCCTTAAAATAGCGAGATTAATTATGCAAGGCAAGTTTCAATAAGTGATCGAGAAAATCCGGGAAAGGACAGCCGACTGCATTGCACGCTTTGGGAAGTAAAGATTCTTCGGTTAATCCCGGCAACGTATTTATTTCAAGGATAAATATTCCGCGAGGAGAAACGATAAAATCAGAGCGTGAGTAGTGTCGCGCATCAATTGCTTTATGCGCGGTAATTGATGCGCGCGTAATTTCTTTTTTCTCTTCATCAGAAAAATTACTCGGGCATATTTCCCGTGTTTCACCACAATACTTTGCGTTGTAATCAAAAAATGTGTAATTACTTGGAGGAACTATTTCAACGGGTGGGAGCGCATAATGTTTTTCCCCCCTGAAATCATCAATCACACCGCACGTCGCCTCTCTTCCTTTTATGTACTCTTCAACGATAACGGCAGAATCGTATTGAAGTGCGCTTAAAACAGCTTTTAATAATTCATCAAAACTGTGCGCTACAAAGACACCAACAGACGAACCACCAGATAAAGGTTTAACAACCGACGGCTGTGGTAATTCCCGAAATACAGAAAGTATTTCCCTTTCTATATTGTCAGTCTCTTTAATTATTTTATGGGACGGCATGACAAGCCCCGATTTCTGAAAATGTTCCTTGGTGAATAATTTATTCATGCCGATGGCGGATGCCATAGCTTCCGCTCCGGTATATGGTACATCAAACCGTTCAAGTATTTTCTGCACCTTACCATCTTCGCCATAGTAGCCATGAAGCGCGTTAAAGACCACATCCACTTTGCGGGAAATTTGTTCAGGAGAAAACGGCAAACCATTAGCATGCCATACACCATCCTTATCAATTAAAACATCAACCCCTTTATAGTGTTCAGGAAGATTTTTAAGTACTGCGCCACCGGTTTTGAGCGATATATCATATTCGCTTGAAGGTCCACCGCGCAATACACCAACTCGTGTCCTTGTCATGTATATAAGTATATCACAGCACACAAAACAAGCGGCTTCCCGCTGAAAGCGGGAAGCCGCTTGTTTAATGAACGCCTAAAATTGATAACTTTGACAAAATTAGCAATTCATCCTTGTTTTTAAAGATATTTTATTGCTGTTGACAAACGTAATAGTTTGTGTATAATATGAAAAGAGATTCAGTCCCGCCCCTACTCAAAAAAGAGGTTCCTTATGGGCACACAAACAGAAGAAGACGTTACATTCCTTGATTATATACAACGCTTTGGTAGCACAACCGCCAAGTTCAGCTTCAAAGACGTTAACAAAAACGAAGGATTCTTTTTTCTATCCAAAGTTTTATGCGAAGATCGTCTGCAAAACCGACAAAGAAGAGGCCTTCCGCATGAACAAACCAAAAAAGCAATCGACGATTGGCCGGATGAATAATTACTGACAATCAATCATTTGCACGACCGTCCCTTCTGGGGCGGTCTTTTTTGCCTACAATATTTACAACACACGTTTCAAATATACTCTATTCATAAAAAAAGCGCGCGCAATTAATTTTGTACGCGCTAATTTATTTCCGGATGTTCTTCTTGGAGTCGTCCGCTAATGATATCTGAGATAAGTGCTGCAGGTTTAATGCTAAGTTTATTGACCTCACAATATTCAACCAGTGAATTCATAAATGCTTCATTTTCATACAAATCCCCGATAAGGAGTTTGATTGAACCCCCAATAAGCAAGATGTTACCTGTCACCTCTCTTCTAAACTCAAACTCATCGTCTTCCAACTTCATCTGCTGTTCCTCATAGCAACAAAGCAGAGTAACAATTACATGGAAAAATCCGGCAGGCTGTAATTTAATATGAAAATCCATCGTCCAATCCAATATCCTCAAAACCATCGTTCTTATTTAAAGATACAACAAAATGCGCCTAAATGCAAGTGATAACAACCATAGAAAAAACCCGCGGGCGCATGCGTCCGCGGGCAAACTTTTGACGTGTTTCAGCTATTTTTTACCAGCGTTTTTTTTACCAGCGTTGTCGACTGTTCGTCGGAATTTCGATTCTCTTTCAAATATTCTTCCCACGCAAGCTTTTTGCTACCCTCTATGTCATTACGATTGGCCATGCTTGCCAGCAAACTTCCAACTGTTATACCAAATGCACCTGCCAATAATGAGCCCTCTTTCACTGCCTTTTTAGAAAAGTCTAAAGATTCCATCAGAAGAGACACGAGTTCAACCGCCACAAACCAAACAAACAACGAAAATATTAACCACACACCAATGAGAGGAATGAAAGATACTGAACGTTTATTCCGCGGCCATTTGACGCCGTATTTCAGTTGGAACTTATAACATTCCGGCGGTTCGCGCCATTTCACAAGCTCTATCTCGCCTTTTCTATTTTTCCAGCAGGCATATTTTCTATCGGAGAGCGTTGGGTTATGCTCTTTTTCTTCACCAAAAGAAACCTTTACCGAGCCATGTCCGTCTTGCCCTTCGGGCCACAAAACAATTACCTGCACACGAAGACCACCAGCATTTCCGCCCTTAAGAACACCCGTTAATGTGAAGTGTCCCGGACTCTCTTGACTAGTGTTTTGGTGCTTAAGTGACGCGCCATCATGCGCCATTGAAATCGCTTTTTGGGCGACATCAATGTTGACGAGTTCTGTCTCGGTTACAGACGCCTCCTTCACCTGTTCTGTTTTTCTTGCCTTAGCGCCTTGAGATACGGTCATTTTCTTCTCCATCCATGAAGAACGGAGTAGGACAATCCCCACACCGGCCGCCGGTCAACGGCAGCAATTTGCTCATTTCATATTGAAACAAACACATTGCTGGCGTTGACAATTTCCAAGCATCATCTGTGTGCACAATATTACATACAATCGAAACTGTCAAAGTTCCAAAAAACATTCCAATCCCGCTTCTAGCGGGATTGGAATGTTGTAAGAGTTGCGGGTTAATTACATATTCTGTTTTGCGTACGCAAGCGCGCCATAAAGCCCTCCTTCATCTTTTAACTCTGCCTTTTTAAGTTCTGGCCGTTGAGGAAAAATATGCACTAAACGAGAGAAATGTTCACGAATATTCTCAATAGGGATGGCGGGATCTCCCACTATCATTGACCCACCAAGAACAATAACATGCGGCGACCATAATACCGCAATATTATTTAATCCATAGGCAAGCACCCGCGCGTATTCATCCCAAATCTTTTCGTCAGTAATTTCAATCGGTTTTTTGCCAAATTGTTTTTCCATAGCAGAACCGGATACATACGATTCAAGGTCTCCAGGATTTTTACAAGACGCACACGGACCTCCATGTATATCAATGATGTGATGTCCGGGTTCAAACCCAAACGCGCTTTCATCAATTCTGCCATCAACAATACGAGCGCCGCCAACACCTGTACTCACTGTAATATATGCAACAATCCTTTCACCCTTTCCGGCACCGTATACCGCCTCACCAAGACCTACAAGCGCGGAATCATTCTCCAAAAATACTGGTACATTAAATGCGTCTTCTAGACTTTTCTTGAGCGGCTTTCCTATCCATCCTCCAATATTTGGAGAATTTACCATTTTAGTTTTTTCCTGATCAAGCGGGCCAGCAATACCACCAGCGATCGCCGTAATTTTTTCACCTCCAGCAACGTCTTCCACCATTTCCTGAAACAACCTCATTCCTGCATCAAAATCATCAACAGGAGTTTCACGTTTCTCTATATTTTGAATCGATTCACCATCAGTTGATGCTGCAACACGCATTTTTGTTCCTCCAATGTCAAATAAAATGTACATATAAATAAATTCCTAATTCACCTAATTTCTAATTCACCTAATAAAAGGTCTAATTCAATAATGTCCAATGTCAAAACGATTTTTCTGGAATTTAAGCATTTGACCTTTGACCTTTTATTAGAAATTAGGTGAATTAGAAATTAGAAATTTTCTGATTTTTATTAAAAATTAGATGCAAGGCTTTAACTAAAAATTGTTATTGCATACCCCGCAACAACCATTGACACGCCAGCCCATCCGACAATTTGCTCAATGCGCATAGTTTTGAGTACTTTTTCGTCAATTTTATGCTCACCAAGCACACGATGATGCACCCGCAAGGCGGCATACGCTATAAAGACCGTGCCAACCATGCCAAGTGTTAAACTAATAAATGAACTGCTAATTTCAATCATGATAGATTTTTAACGAGCGTAGCGAGTATAAAAATCATCACCGAGCACATAACTTTAACTTAAATTTTTCGGTAAAAATAGCAGGCTAGGTCCGGCCTTGAGGAAAAAACTGAGGAAAACTGTACCGCAAGGTCTGGTCTTCTCCCGTCGTTTCACTCCTCCTCAAGGCCAGACCTGGCCGCACAGTTTTTGGGAAAAGGCCGGACCTTGGCTTCTTTAAGACCGAAAAATTTAAGTTAAAGTTATGTGCTGGGTTAATAAATTATAGTCGCTTTGCTCCTTAATTTATTAAATTAAACGCGCTATTAATAAGACCGATATGTGTGTATGCTTGAGGAAAATTCCCCAAAAATTCTTTTGTATCCGGATTCAATTCTTCAGAGAAAAGACCAACGTGATTTTGTAAAGATAGGATTTTTTCAAATATTTTTTCTGCCCGCTCGCGTTCTCCAGTAAGAATCAAAGCATCAATTAACCAAAACGAGGCAAGCAAGAACACTCCTTCCGTGCCAAGCAAACCATCTTTGCTCGTGTATCTGCGGAGTAATCCATCGCCACTTGATAATTCTTCCTCAATACGTTTTATAGTAGAAATCATGCGTGGATCATCCCCTTTTATAAAACCAAGTTTTGAGAACGTGAGCGCGGACGCATCAACATCCTCGGAATCAAAACTCTGCGTAAATGATTGTTTTTTCTCACTCCAGCCACGTTTTAAAACCTCTTCAGAGACTTCATCCCGTTCGCGTTCCCACTTTTCAATATCACCATCAAGATTGTGGGCACGTGCGATTTTAATTGCTCGATCAAGTGCAACCCAACACATAACCTTTGAATATAAAAAGTGTTGCGGTTTCGCACGAACCTCCCACAGGCCTTCATCGGGTTCTCGCCATATATCCACGACATGGTTTGCAAAAGTTCGCAGTGTATTCCATGTCTCTTGGCTAACCACATGCTGTTCACGTGAAAGGTGAATTGTCCAAACCATATCAAGCACGCTTCCATATATGTCCCATTGTTTTTGTTTATACGCATTATTGCCAATTCTGACAGGTCGCGATTCCATATACCCTTCTAGATGATCAAGTGTTTCCTCTGTGAGAGTACTCTCACCCTGCAACCCATACATAACTTGTAATTTTTCCGGGGTTGCTTCGCCGGCTGTAGTGCCACAAGTTGTAATTACCCACCGAATATATTCTTCTGCTTCTTTGAAATAACCAAGGCGAAACAAAGCTGAAAGAGTGAACGCTGAATCACGAATCCATGTAAAACGATAATCCCAATTTCGCATCCCACCCATTGTTTCAGGCAAGGAAGTTGTTGGAGCCGCCGCAATAGTTCCAACAGGCTCAAAAAAAAGAATTTTAAGCAAAAGAGAAGATCGCACCACAGGAACATGCCATTTCCCCGCGACAGAGCATTTTCTAATATCACAATTATGCACCCAGTCGCCCCAAAATTGCTTTGTTACTTTTAATTCTTCATTGTGATGCTGTTTTCCTTCCTCATGGAAAACAACTTCGCCAACATTGTATCTAAAAATAAAAAAATTGTGTGCACCAGCGCCTAATACAAACGTCGCAATTGCAGTATTGTCCTTAATCTCAAATGGCACCAATGAGGCGAGCACACCATGTTTTTCCTCATTTTTAATATATATACCGCCATCTACTAAAGAAAGTTTTGTTTGTCCGCGTGCGTAATCAAATCGCGGCATAAAAACAATACGCATCTTACATGAACCTTCAACGCCAGCCACTTTTCTGTGAATACGAAACGTAGTGTCTTCTTCAGCCGGTACGAATGTCTTCTCTGTCTCTATGGGGATAAAGTCAGTTACTTCCACTATTCCATTCTGCGTCTTAAATCGTGTAATAAGCACATTCGTGTCCCCGTCATATTTCTGAGATGATGTAAATGGCTCTTCCGGTTGAATGCTCCAAAATCCGCCGATGTTATCGTCAAGTATTGCGTTAAAAACGCCAGGAGAATTGATAAACGGCGCAGGTGCCCAATCAATTGAGCCATCTTTAGAAACAAGCGCCGCGGAGCGTAAATTTCCTATTATTGCGTAATCGCGAATTGGCTTGTACATACAAAGATTAGTATCTAGTATTTAGTATATAGTATCTTGTATAAGAACGACGCCGTTTTAAATAATACGAGATACCAGATACTTATTTCGTCGGCTGCGCATGATATTTACATAATTTACCATGTATTTTACTGTCTTCGCGCGCTGATGTTGCGGCAACAGTTCCTCCGGCCGCTGCGGTAATACATTGTTTGAATCTTCCAAATTGGTTTACCGTATCACCGGCGGCAAAAAACCCATCAATATTTGTCTTCATCATATTATCGGTTTTAATGTATCCTTTTTCATCAAGCTCCACACCGAGAGAATCAACCAATTCAACATTCGGAACAAAACCAATTTCAACGAACAATCCATCAACGACGAGCTCGTCTGATCCATTATGTGGCTTAGTGAGTATTACTTTTTCCAACTTTCCGTCACCGACAATTTCTTTTACTTGTGTTTCCGTCAATATCTCAACTTTGTCTCCCAACTGTTTCATCCGCTCCTGATTAACCGGCTCAGCATGTATCTCTTTCTCTCTAGTGATAAGATATGCTTTTTCAAAATACTCCGCGCCAAAAGTAAGCGCTTTAATTGACGAATCGCCACCACCAACCATTGCAATAGTTTTACCTGTATAAATTGGCCCATCACATGTCATGCAGTAATGCACGCCCTTACCGGTTAATGCATCTTCATTTGGAAGTCCAAGTCGTCGGTGTTTTGCACCTCCCGCAAATATAACTGTTTTTGATTGAAGTGTTTCATCGTTTACATCAGCGAAGAAACAGTGCCCTTCCCGCCGAAGCATTTTGACATGTCCAGATTTAAATTCTGTTCCCACAGATTCCGCCTGTTCGCGCATGAGCTTAACAAGCTCGTATCCATCTATTGGTTTAACGCCCGGATAATTTGAAATCTTTCCTGCTTTCGCGGTTTCGCCACCAAACTCACCTTCAATAATAATCGTCTTTAGTTTGTACCGCCCGGCATAAAGCCCAGCGGCAAGTCCGGCTACTCCGGAACCAATGATAATAAGATCGTACATAATATGTTAAGTATAAGGTATAAAGTACAAAGTATAAAGTATATATATTGATTGTTCAATTAATTCCCAAAATTACCTTTTTCTTACCCGCTCTTAAACCCTCTATTCCATCAAAACCTTGCAAGGTTTTGATAGGATAGGGGTTATTTAGATAAAATCTACCTCAATTTTAGTAGAATAGTGATTTTTTGACAATTGATAACTTGGTCAAATGTTCCAGCCGAAGGCTGGTCCGCCTCGGGCGGAAAATGTCAAAGGTCAAATGTCGCCGTCCATAAGACGGCATTGGGGGTTGACTTATCCCACCCAAAGGAATAAATTTTGAATAGAAAACAATTGGAGTAAAGTTCATGTACATTTACAGGCATCCTGAATTTAATGACCACGAGCAGATTATTTTCTTTAGACTACAGCGAAGTGGCCTATATGGAATCCTCGCTATTCACAAGACGTTTTTTCATCCAGTTTTAAAAAGCCCGTCAGCGCTTGGCGGAGCACGCATGAAGCCATACGAAAACACAGACGACGCACTCACCGATGTCTTGCGACTTTCAAGAAGCATGACGAAAAAAGCGGCTTTAGCTGAAACTGATTTCGGCGGCGCGAAAATGGTTATTATAGGAGACCCCAAAAAAGACAAAACACCCGACATGCTTGACGACCTTGCTGATGTTTTAAACAGTTGGTCGGGTCTGTATGTAATCGCAGAGGACATGGGTATTACAGAAAAAGACATGAATTATCTTTTTCAAAGAACACGCTGGGTCTCGGGAAAATCAAAGGAAGCAGGCGGAAGTGGAAACCCTGGACCAGTTACAGCACTAGGGGTATTTGAAGGATTACAAGCTTGTTTGAAATACAAGTATGACACTTTGAACATGAGAGGAAAGCGATTTGCAATATCCGGCTTGGGAAATGTTGGGCACTCGCTTGCAATTTTCATTGCAGAAGCAGGAGGAAATTTGCTTCTTGCCGACATTGACAAGACGGCACTCTCCCGCACGATAGAAGAAGTTAAAAAAACCCCAGGTTGCTTTGAAGTAGATCCATTTGAAGTAGATCCAGCAGAAATTCATAAAATAAAAGTATCTGCATATTGCCCGTGCGCAAATGGCGCAGTCATAAACGATGACACTATAGCAGAATTAAACTGTGATATCGTTGCTGGTTCAGCCAACAATCAGCTTGCAACCCAGGAACACGGCGACATTCTGTACGAACGAGGTATAACTTACGCCCCCGACTTTATTATCAACGCAGGAGGTCTCATCAATGCAGCTAGCGAGCTCAATCGCGAAAGATACAACGAGCAAGCTGCTCTTATGCACGTACGCAGAATTTCTGGACGATTACACCATATTTTTTTAGAAAGCGATAACAGAAACATCTCTCCAACCAGAATTGCTGATGAAATGGCAGGAAAAATCATTGAACAAAAAGTCCAAGAGTGTAGCGAAAAACTTCGTGAACAATACACGAGAAGCCCGATATAAATCGGGCTTTTTTTTAACATGCTCTACCACTTGCGGCGCGATTATTCATTTGATAAATTATAGGCAGAAAACTTCAAGAAAGGAATCTTGAAATGCACGTTAAAATCACAGGGTTACCACATCATCCAACAATTAACGGCGTTGATTTTTCAGAATTGTCCACAAAAGAGCACAAGCGTATCATCCGAGAACTTTCTCCGCGCAACTATCATCAGGTTAAAGACTGGATGGTTGTTGGAAAAGGAAAACGGGAAGGTACACTTCTTCTGCAACGCACTTTACCTGACGGTATGGAAGAGCAAAAAGAAGTATTTGATTGTCATGCAATGTATTCTGCATGTAATTTCGGACACGGGGATATTTTCTCTGACATTCTAAAGCATTGTGGTTTAGAAAATTTTTGGAATCACCAAGTCCCCGCACTGCCTAAATCAATAGACCATAAATTTCAAGCACCCGCACTGACTGCGCTTAAGCATCTTACTGGTCTTGATATGTTTCTTTTAAAATCAACGGGAGCAGAAGCAGTAGAGACGGCTATCAATACATCCTTTAAATATGTATTTATAAAACGCGGAAGACGCGAGGTTTCTAAGCCAATCATCATCGTTCCAAAAAACAACTTCCACGGGCGCACTCGACTAGCTCGTTCTTTATCCTCAAGCCCGCTTTCACGAGAAGGGTTTGGACCGCTTTTGGGAGGAAGTGTTGTTCGTCACACGCCGTATAATTGTGTAAGCGCCATCAAAGAACTCGTACGTCGTCACAGGAAAAACATTATTGCAATTGTTCTGGAACCAGTACAAGGAGAGGGTGGAGTTATTGTCCCATCAAGAGATTACCTTAGACAAGTCGCAGAAATTTGCAGAGAAAATGACATGGTATTTATCCTTGACGAGGTTCAGACAGGATATGGAAGAACGGGAAGCAACTTTGCATATGAGCAATGCGGATTTCTTCCGGACCTTCTTTGTGGTGGAAAAGCGGCTGGAGCGGGTATTATACCGGTTTCATTTGTCGCAGGACGGCGCGATATTATGGAGAGCATTGAAGAAGGGACAGAAGGCGCAACATGGAGCGCAACTCCTATTCAGTGTTTCGCACTTATGTCAGCCATCAAAGCTCTTTGTGATAATAATCTTTCAGAAGAGTCGGCGCAAAAAGGAAAATATCTACATGATCTTCTAAAAAGACTCTCGGAAAAATATCTAGATATTATTACTGACGTCCGCGGGCAAGGTCTTTTTGTGGTTATTGAAACTGTGTTTAATGGAAAAGCGTTTTCTCAGGCATTGCTTGATTTACCACAAGGCGCAATTTGGGCGAAAGAAACGGGCGAAGACGGAAAGGCAATTCGCATCTCTCCGCCGCTTACGTTACCTAAAGAAGAAATTCCGAAAATCGTCTCTTCATTTGAAAAGGTTTTATTGCAATTTAGAGATCGTCACATATAACATGCAAAATCCACCCATGCTTCGGGTGGATTTTTTTAGATTAGAATATGTAGAAATTTTATTTTCTGATTATTTATACCATGGTACAAATAATCAGCATAAGACATTCCAATCCTGAACAGTAGACAACGACATATTTTGTAAAAATATAGTTTGCCAAGAAAGATTAAATTCGGGTATAATCACAAGCAGACAACACAGACAATAGAAAAACGAGGATCACATGGACGTCTTAATGTTTAAACCAACAAACTTTGATGTTCTAGGAAAAGACAAACACGGAAATACTCACATGGATCCATTAAATAGGCCTGATGTAGACCTTGCTCTTACGGAGTGGACACAACTCGCTGATTCCTTGAGAGCACTTAGTGTTAATGCGCATCTATTGGATACATTCCTTGATATTCTTGGTCTCAATCTTCCTGGTACCGACCTTCCTGACATAACATTTACAGCAAATTCTGCGTTTACATTTACTGGAAAAGATTCACACAAATACGCTCTGTTGGCAAATTTCAGACCAGAGCGCCGACGCGGCGAGAGAGAATATTTTGATTCTTTTTTCAGAAATGTCCTTGGTTATACAACGATAAGTATTCCTCCAGGACTATATTTTGAAGGAGCAGGAGATGCAATACCATTCGGCGATGTTGTTTTTGTCGGACATGGATTTCGCACAACGCAAGAAACACTAAAGTTCCTTGAGATAGTTGAAACGATGACTGGTAAAAGAATTGTGCCTCTTGAACTTAAAAAACCTACTCATGGAGTCGCAATTCCATACCACATGGACACCGCGATGATGGTTTTTAACCGGAATGATCGCGTCGTCATTGCATATCCTGATGCATTTGCTGAATCATCTTATGCATTGCTAAAGAAAGAAATTCAAAGGTGTGGCGGATTTCTCATAGAGGCCTCATACGAAGAATTCGCAAATCTATCTTTAAATGCAGTTGTAGTCCCCAGAAGCGATATTATTTTTCAATTAGATTCAGAAGAATGCTTAAGTATTGTAGACGAAAAAATACGGTGCGCCATGCAAGAGATGAGGAAAAATAGATTTCTAAGGGGAGTTGTCATAACATCTGACACAGCAAATGAACGTCTGCAAAATACGATACAAGTACTTGGGTATCACCTCATTACATTACCTTTGTCAGAATTCCACAAATCTGGCGGAGGAGCATTCTGCCTTACGAAGATTTTAGAATGAGCAACAAAAATCACCGAGTACTCAATACGTTGAGCACTCGGTGATTTCTTTTTGGGCTTGAAATTTATTCTTGTATCAAAAACCATACACCTCCGGATTCATTCCCTTTTACATCCCTAGCATGTCTGTCATCCACAAAATAATAGAGTAATTTCTCATCCCATGTATATTGCAACCCTCCAGCTACGACATTTTCTACAGTGCCAAGCCGACCGCTATTTTTAGGAATTGCTTTGTCCGTAAGATAAGGAGGCCACACCGAAAGACAATCTCCATTACACTCCCCTTTAGTGGTGGTGTAAAGAGCTCGCCCGTTTCCGTTGGTTAAATATTCTCCTAATTCTTCATGCTGCACAACTGCAACAGTCGGGAGAATTTCCGTATTGGAGAATCCTTGTACTGATAATATTCTACTTACATTTTCAACTGGTATAGCATCACGCATCCCCATAACCCAAAATAAGCCGAAAACAGCAACAATTGCAATAAAAGCAACAATATTTTTTTTAGTGTCCATATGGGTATATTTATATTTAGGTAATCGACCTTTCAAGAAATAAAAAGAATATTTAACACTGTAATAAAAGTGCTAAAAAATCCTGATATCAAAGCGATGAGTGTTGGTCTGTCTTTATACCATTTTAATGTTTGCATATATTTATCTTATCACGTATAGAAAATAATTACGTTTAGGACTTACGCACTTGAGTTGAGCATGTCGAGAAACCTCATTCCGGCTAAAAATCTTCAGATTTTGCACGAATACTTATCAAAAATTTCTCAAAATATATTTATATTCTTCGAATTTTTTGACTACGTCTCGCACAAAATCTGAAGATTTCGCCACTAAAGCAGGTTCCCCGACATCCTCTAGTTCAAGGAAGCGAGAAGCGGGAAAAACGGACTCCTCAAGGTCTGGCCTTCTTTCCGCCAAGGCCAGACCTTTTCCCGTCCGTTTTTTCTGCAACGAAGCTGACGATGAGATGTGCCAAGTGTGCAAGTCCTAACACTAGCAGCCAAACTCACCACCGATGGGACATGCAGACCCGCCTTCACCAATAAACACACCTGGCTCTGATCCGCTTATTACATAATCCTTTGGATTTACTTTTGTCTCACCATCATGGTTCCATAAATTCCAGAAATATCGCCACTCCTGCCATCCAACTCCTAGATGTTTAACAAACACATCGTGGTCAGATAACATCTTGCCCACCTTACGCCCGGTCATACAAGGCATACTGTAACAATAAACAACAATTTCTTTGTTTGGATTTTCTGCAATAAGTTCCTTGAAACTGTTTACGATCCTATCAACCTCACTGTAGGCAGATTCGTCAGGAGTTTTGTATGCGGGAACGCTAGCCGCGCCAATAATGTGTTCTGTTTCATACTCCTCCTGACTTCGCAAATCAACTAAAAGTATCTCGCCATCTCCTATATGCTTTCGCACACCATGCGGACTGACATGTACAGCTGTTTCAGTATTGTAAAAATCTTTAATTAAGTAATCTGAATTTCTCTGCTGAAATTCAGAAAACCCAAACGCAGTTAGTACGCTTACAATAACTGCCACGATAACTGTAATGATAATTGTTTTTGTCATGAAAATGTAAATTTATTTAATTCTATTAAGTTATGTATATATTATACACCATTATACACTACATAACGGCATCCCATAAAGTGGAAAACACCACCCGAGGGTGATGTCTTCCGTGTACCCATCTCACCCGAAAGTAAAATGAATACCCTTTAATTGTACCCTTATTAATCAATTCATCAATGTAAAATGAAATAAAAAAACTGTGGATAACTCAGATGTGTTAAAAATATCACGAAAATATAGACATTTTTGTATTGACAATAATAATAAAACACTTTGTTTTACAACATTCACATTAATGTTTCAAGACCCAACCTTGAAACCTTCGCTTATTAAAAACCAAGCATTCGTCGCACAAAGAAGCCTACGAAAAAAGCGATTGCGGCGGCTGTGCCACCCATTACAAGAGTTAAAAATGCGGAACGCGCTCTACCCCTTTTTACAACACCCCCTTTTATAGCTCCAACTACAAGAAAGGCGCAGCCAGTAAGAACGGCCGATAGAAGAAATTTGTTTTCGTCAATCGTAGTGGAGAACGGGGCAATGACAAATGAGAGCAGTGGAATAAATCCTACAAATACAAAAGAACTGAGCGTTACGAGCGCTGTCGCAATAGGCGGCTTTGTATCTGGGTGTTTGTGAGAATGGGTTGACGCAATATCATTCTGTGATTTTGAGGAAAGATAATTTGAAACTCCCATTGAGAAACCATCTGCAAAAAGATTCGCAAACCCGAGTATAAGAATAACAGCTGGGCTAAGCGAAGCACCGATAGCACCAGAAACAACCGCGAAAGTAGTTACAGCACCATCAATTCCACCGTATACAAACTCGGTAATATATTCTTTTTTGTTAATCCGCGTCATTATTTTAATTATAGCTAGAAGCTAAAAATCTGGTTTGAATTTTAATGCCTGACGCAAGAGTGCAATTTCTGCCTTTCCCATAAATCCTATTTTTTCGGCAAAATCAAGACACTCTGCCCAATGTGATGGTTTACTGCAATACGCCAAGCATTCTTCTTTGCGGACACATCCACCTGGCGTTTCACCGGCAAGTATAAGCGGCAATACCTTCTTCGCAAGCGCTAGATCTTTAGGTGACATAGTACCCGCCTTTTCAGCAAATGCTATACATTCTTCCATGCGAGAAGGTTCCGAGCAGTATGCATCACATTCCGCTCTCCGCACACAACCGCCAGGTGTTTCGCCGGCAAGTATAAACGGCAATACTTTTTTCGCTTCAGCTAATTCATCCGGTGGCATCATTCCTGATTTTTCAGCAAATAAAATACATTCTTCTAGATGCTTCACATCCTCGCAATATGTCATACATTCTTCTTTGCGGATACACCCGCCTGGCATCTCTCCTCCTTGCGCAATGTAATCTGCTATACGCCGTGCTTCTGCTAACTCCTGCGGCGACAAAACATCGTGTTTTTCTGCAAACACAACACACTCCTTAATATTAGAAATATCTGTGCAATATGCGTCACATTCATTTTTGCTTCTACAACCACCAGGTGTTTCGCCGGCAACATCGGCAAATTTTCGCGCATGCGCAATATCCGCAGGAGACATGAGATTATGTTTTTCAGCAAATGCGACACATTCGCGTACGTGCTTCATGTCATTGCAATACTTACGACATTCGTTTTCATCCGTACAATTCTCTAATTCTGCAACAGGAAACGTAATCGCAGAAAGAGAACCTACCTGCGCTGTAAGCTCTGAAGAACCCACGGATGCGCCAAAAGGATTTTTATAAAACTCAAACGGATTTGTTTCAGCCTCAAAAAGATCTATATCTGGCACCGCAGAACCCTCTTGAAGCGAGCCGCCGCCAAATTTACTGAAACGATCCACGCCATACAAAACGCCAGCAACAATAATCAGGAATGTAGCAACAAGAAAGATAATCCATTTTCTACTCATATATTATGTTTTTACTTAATAAAGATGAATTAATTTGTCTATGATATAATACAACCTATGAAATTATTATACCAACATTCCCGTGTATCGGAAAAAGATATTAACACCACTGCACAATCACTCATTCCGTACAGTGAATACTTAAAACAGGTAGTGGAAAATGGTGGTTACGAACACCACGAAAGCTCTATTAATCTTCCATCTGACGAAGCGCTCCTTGACAATGTGCGTGAAATGATGGAAAAAAAATCAGTCGGAAAAGTTAAGTATTTTATTGTCGTCGGCATAGGAGGTCCAAACTTGGGAACAAAAGCAATATATGATGCTCTTTTGGGGCATTTCAATATTTTAGAACCAGAGCGTTTTCCCAAAATGATATTTTTTGACACGACACATGATCTATTCGCGAAACACTTTACAAAATTTGTTAATAACCAGCTTAATTCTAAAGAAGATTTTTTTGTCAGTATTGTCAGTAAATCTGGCGGCACAACCGAGACTACAGCAAATGCCGAGTTTGTATTTAATGCCTTACAGCAAAAATTTTCCGATGCAACAGATCGTTTTGTCCTCATTACAGATGAAAATTCAAAACTTTGGAAACTGGGAGAAGAACTTGGTATTGATGTACTTTCAATCCCGGAAAAAGTAGGTGGGAGATTTTCTGTATTTTCTGCTATGGGACTTTTTCCTCTTACCACATGCGGAATTGATATAGAAAAATTGTGGCAAGGAGCAATTAATATGCGCGACAAGTGTATTGGCAGAGAAATTCCGGAAAATCCCGCTCTCATCTCCGCGATACTCCTCTTTTTAAACAACAAGAAGGGATATACAACTAACGATAATTTCATATTTGAACCGGAACTTGAATCGGTCGGCAAATGGTATCGTCAACTTATTGGAGAATCAATTGGTAAAGAAAAAGACGAAGGAGGCAATGGGGTACACGCGGGCATTACGCCAACTATCTCAATTGGCTCAACTGACCTGCATTCAGTCGGACAACTTTATCTCGGCGGACCAAATGACAAATTCACTACATTTATGTGGGCGCGGAACACCAACGATGACGATAACAGCTACACACTTAATTCAGAAACATTCACAGAACTTGTTCCGGGAATTAGCGGAAAAACATTTACCGATATTAAAAACGCAATTCTTGAGGGAACAAAAATTGCATACCAAAAACAGGAAATTCCATTTATGGAAGTAATTCTTGATGATATTTCAGAATATTCGCTCGGGCAATTTCTGCAATTTAAGATGATTGAAATGATGTATTTGGGAAAACTCTTCAATGTGAATACCTTTGACCAACCACACGTTGAACTTTACAAAACAGAAACAAAACGTATTTTAAACTCCTAATCACGTACACTATAACTCCCATCAATATTTTACAAACTAGTGCAATTAATCGCACTAGTTTAAATCTGATATTTACAAATCTTAACAAGTAATATATGCTCTAGAAAGATTTTATTGAAAGGCGGTGTGAAAAATGCTGCGTCCCAAATCTCCTAAAGCTAGACATGTGCTTCTTGTCGTTGACGCTGAAAATGGTTTTTGTCACCCAGGAGGCATATCGCTAGTCAAGCACGATGCCAAAGAGACAATGAGAAAGATTGTTTCATTCCGTGAAAAATTAAAAAGACTTGATGTTCCTTGTTTATCCTTATGTATGAATAGAAAAGTACGTGGTGGAATGTCCCAATGGAAAACAGAGATGATACAAAGCTTTGCGCCTTCTGTAAGGGAAAAAGCTTGTTGGAAAGATAACCCTCTAGACGAACCACTAAATGAAGAACACTGCCTTGCAGAAACACTTCAAAAAATCACAGGGTGGCATGAACCACATCTCTTATTATGCGGTTTTTGGGCAAATAATTGTGTCTCGCATGTCAGCACAGAAGCATTAAGACATGGAATTCGTTCAACCGTTGTAACAGACTGCACTTATCCCTTATTTGACACAAAAACGCAACAGAGAAACTTGGAGCATGCGAGGAAAAAATATCCGGGCATCAACCCGTCTTTACTACTCTTCGCATCACAAAAGGATGTCCTTGGTAATTTAAGCTATTATACTAAGTGACAAAAACCCCGCCTTTACACGGCGGGGTTTATCTCCACACCAATTCATGGCGATGCGCTTTGCGCGTTGCCCATAATAGGCAATATCGTCATGAAAGGTGTGGGGATTTACTCATACCGCAGAGCTTCAATTGGACTTTTTTGCGCAGCTTTGCGTGCTGGGTAGAGTCCGAAGACAACCCCCACAAGCGCGGAAACACCGAGACCAAGGAGCATTGCCGAGACCGGAAATACAAATTGCCACGCAAGACCCCCAAATTGCTTAAGTGCAAATGCGGCTCCAAATGAAAAAAGTGCACCCAGTATAATTCCTACTAATCCTCCTGCGGCAGTCAACAATATTGCTTCAAACAAGAATTGCATGAGAATATCTTTTTCTGTAGCACCAAGAGCTTTTCGTAGGCCTATTTCACGCGTTCGCTCAGTAACAGAGACAAGCATAATGTTCATGATACCTATTCCACCGACGACAAGCGCAATTGCAACAACAGAAGAAAGGAACGCGGTAAGTGCCCCTAAGATAGTTTGAATTTGTTCAACGACCCCTTGTTGCGTCACCACAAAAAAATCATCTTTTTCCGGATCGGTAATGTTGTGCGCTTCACGAAGTGTCGCTTCAATATCTCGCGCCGTTCTGTCAACAACATCAGGGCTTGTCGCTTTTGTGATGATTTCATGGAAATAATCCACTCCAAGTAAGTATGTCTGCGCGGTTGTGTACGGGACAATAACAACACGGTCAAAATTTACAAATGATGTTTGCCCACGCTCTCCAAGCACACCTACAACACGGAATTTCTTATCTTTAATCCGTATATATTTTCCAGTCGCGCTATCATTCCCGAACAATTCTGTACGCACCTTAGAACCAATAACCGCGACACTTGCGCGTCCTTTTATATCACTCTCATCAAACAGCACTCCTTCTTCCGGAAATACACCAAATGCCTGTGAAAAAAACTCCGCTGACCCGCCGAAAATATCAGGGCTAAATGTCTCACCCTCAAACGAAACACTCCCCGGAACAATAATCGCTGGCATAACATCAACCAGCTCCGGCACATTTTCTTTTCGTTTTAAAAATTCTAAGTCGCGTTTTTTCAATGAATCAGAAAAAAGAGTATTTCCTAAATCTGATGGGCCTGTTGGCTCTTTTCCTGGTCGTATAATAATAGTCTCCGCTCCCAAACCGCCAATTTCATTTAAGATCAAGTTTTCCGCGCCTTTTCCAATAGACATCATCATCATAATCGCGGTAATACCAATAACAATTCCCAAAATAGTAAGGGCAGAGCGTGTCCTGTTGATTCCAAGGCTATCAATCGCCATTTTAAAACTATCAATAATGGTCATAAAAAATATCAAAAAGTAAATATTAAATAGCAAAATTACAGATTAAAATTCAAAAATTATCTTTTACCTCTCAAAGTAAGGATGCTCGAGCCAAATATATTTGCAATTTCATCAAGCTCTTTCAAAAACCATGACGTATCTGAAGCTGTTACTCTGCCACTATCCCGTAATAACGCGATCCATAATTTACTCTCATTTGCTGATTTTAGAGAATAATTGAAAAAGTTTGTAAAATCTTTTTTACTACTGGCCGCTTGTCCTTCTGTATGGTTCGCAATAATACTTGTCCCGCTTCGCAGCAACTGATCTCCAATTCTTCTAGAAACATTATCTTTGGGTAATTTGTCTATAAATTCAATGAGCTTAAGAGTAAACATATAAAGCCGTTTTTTGAACTCATTTTTAAATTTTACTTTGTCATTTTGCATTTTTATTTTTGATTTTTTATTTTTTAAAGTGTTCTCTCGCATGATATCTGTTTCCTACAACCTCATCACTTTCCACTTTTCCATCTAAAATTTTGATAATCCTTTGCGCGTGTTCAGCAGTGTGTGTCTCGTGCGTAATAAGAACAATAGTGTGTCCATCTTCTTCGTTTAATCGTTCAATAATTTCCATTACCGCCTTACCAGATTTTGTGTCTAAATTTCCAGTGGGTTCGTCAGCAAAGATAATTTGCGGCTTATTAACCAAAGCGCGCGCAATGGCAACACGCTGACGTTCTCCGCCAGAGAGCTTAAACGCTTCATACTCTGCGCGATGCGAAAGACCAACTGATTCAATCGCTTTTCGTGCAAGCGTCTCCCGTAGATGTCCCTTCACTGAAGAATATACAAGTGGCAATGTCACATTCTCAAGAACAGTTGCTCGCGGTAATAAATTAAACATTTGAAACACGAATCCCATCTCCTGATTTCGGATATGCGCTACTTCGTCTGGAGTATAATCTAAAAATGATTTACCGTTGAAATAATATTCACCTGCACTTTGCGTGTCTAAAAAACCAATGATATGAAGCAAGGTTGATTTTCCGGAGCCAGAAGGACCCATGATGGCAGCAAATTCCCCTTCTTTAATATCAAAAGAAACCCCGTGCAAGGCATGGGTTCCATCAGAATATATTTTCTCTATATTGCGTGCTTTTATGAGATTCATTCTGATTTAATCTTAGCTATTCTTCAAGAAAAATGATCACTTTGTCGCCTTCAGATATTCCCTTCAGTATCTCAACACGACCATCAGAACCACGTAGTCCCGTAGCGACAAGCACTTCTTCAACAATCCCATCAACAAGAATTCGCACTATCTTGTCACCATTTTTTGTAATAACTGCTCGCTGTGGCACAGCGATTACGTCCATTTTTTTGTCTGTTGAAATATCAATATTAGCTGTCATGCCTGAACGAATACGTTCGTCACGTTCAGTGAATTGCAGTTTTGTCTTATACGTTGAAACCCCTTCTATAATTGTCTCTGCCGGTTCAATAGAAACCACTTGCGCCTGGAACAACGCATCATCGCTATACGCATCAAGTGTAACAAATGCGACATCATTAACACTTAATTTTGCAATATCGGCTTCGGGTATATTTGTCTCTATTAAAAGCCGATCGGCTGATATAAGAGAAATAATAGCTGAATTCGCGGCAACGATTTCGCCAACTTCGGCTTCCTTTTTAGTAATCACGCCGCTAAAAGGTGAAAACAAAATTGTCTTTCCAATCTCCGCCTTATAATTATTCACACTTGCTCGCGCCTCCTCTACTTTTGCCTGTTGCGCGGTGACTTGTTCTTCTCGTGCTCCCGCATGTTTCAAAACAAGTTCTTCTTCTGCAAGCAGAAGCGCAGATTCTGCGTCACGCAAACTCTCTTCAGCGGCGGAGAGATTTGAAGTTGCGGTATTTATATTGCTCCGCGCGGTAGCAATGTCAGAGCGATAACTATCAATGGTGGCTTGTGAAAAATCACTACTTGCTTTTAAAGCATTCACAGCCAATGCAACATCTTCCAGAAATGATTTCATAGACAAGAGATACGCCTTGCTGTCTTCAATAAATAAGTGCGGATCACTCTCTGACGTTAGTGTAGAGAGTAATATGTTCCATGAAAATAATAATTCCTCTGCGGTCACGCGACCGAGTTCAATATTTATTCTTAGTTGCACATCACCAATTGGAAAATTGACGACAGGATCAGCCCCTTGTGGATTTGTGATAAATTGATCAGTTTTATTGCGAATTGCATCATCTGACTTTGTGTACGCATCACGTACAACATCAATAGTGCTTACTTCCTCATCTTGGAGCTCTTTTTCAGTGTTGAGAACCTTCACTTCCTGAATGCGAAGCTCTTCGGGACGTGTTCCCGCAAGCAATTCTCCGAGTTGCGCCTCTTCTTTGCGTTGTAAGGCCTTTGCGGACTCTAATTTTGCATCAACATCACTACTTTCAAGCCCTGCAAGTGCCTCTCCGCGGACAACATGTTTTCCTATTTCAGCATTAATCCAGCTAATCTTTCCTATTTTCTCAAACGCTAAATCAACGCTCTGTGAAGGTTTCACTTTTCCGGTAACGCTTACTTCCTGAATTAAATCACCACGCTCTACAACTATAAAATCTGCTTCGAGAGAAGAATCTTGTAGAAATGACACAAGAAATCCGACAGCAATAATAACAGCGATGCTTACAAGAAGAATAATATGTTTTTTTGTTACAGGAAACATGACGTGAAAGAGAGATGAGAAATATTCTTAATTATACCACACAATATATAAAAAAACTGACGTGGCTCAATAAGTTGAACCACGCCAGAAAAAGTTACATATAAACACACAAGAGGTCTATATATTTACTCTGAAATAGTAATAGTACCGCTAGAGCAATTATTTTCCTCGTTTGCTTCAGATACTTCTTTTTTGCCGTCTGCGCATATAGTATATTCATAACTGCCTGTAGCGGACGCCCTCCAAAGTCCGTTCCATTCAACTTCCTCAAATGTACCCCCTAAAATACTTGTGACATATTGCCTGCCACGCAATAGGTTGTCTACATACAAATCAACATACGAGCCACCCACTTTGGTGTTGGCAATGTTTTTAATATGTGCGAAGAATAAAACCCTTTCTCCAATACTTGGCTGTTGTGGAGTTATTAGTATCTGTTCAACAACAAGATCGCCGCTTTCTGAAGGTCCTTTTACCTCAAAAATGATTGACGTGCAATTGTTTTTTTCGTTTGTCTCTAATATCACATTATCAACATCTGTGCAAACTTCCACCCTGTGGGTCCCAGCTTTTTGAGCCCACGCACTTTTCCATATCTTTGTATCTTCCCCCTCCGACATAATCAAAGGGGTTTGTATGCGTTTGCGGTAAACATCAATAATGCCATCATTAAATTCATCAATGAAAAGCTGAGAATTAAACGGAGTATGTACGTCTTCTTCCCCATCATTTAAAACAACAACAGAAAAACTCGTTACGTTTCCTTCCTCCAAGGTTGTTCCAAAGCGAGAAAGAGCATAAACCGTGAAGTCGGGCGCTGGTCCTTGCGCTTCTATAACTTCCGGTTCCGGCTCTGGTGCTGGCTCAGGCACTACAATAATCGGCTCTGGCTCAGGAATAATAATTGGTTCTATAAACACAACTGGTTCCGGCTCTGGTTCAGGAACAGAAGGGAGGGGATCAGAGGCAACTTCTACCGCATCCTCGTCCGCTTCTTCTGTTACCATGTCTGAAGTAGTGGACGTCTCTGACTGTATCGCAACAATCGCCGCAATTGTTTTTTCAAAAGTAACACCTATGTGCTCAATTTTATTACCATACGTATTATCAGTTACTTGTCCTTGTACGAAAAAAATTCCTCCTACAAAAAGAACGGCAAGTCCCAAACGTAATATACCGGTATTTAAAGCGCCGTCTTTAGTAAGAGCAATTATTTTTTCAATATCAATATTCTCCTTCTCGGCGTATGCTTCAGGTACACGATGCATATACAAAACATACAAGGAAACAATAAGGGCAACGGACGCAATACCAATTGCGGTCGCGGGATTATATATAAAATTGAGTAAAAATTCTGACATCTTACGATTTACGATTTATGAGTTTTCTTACGAGATTCAAACTCGTAAACTCTTCTTATTTCTCCCTCGCTTGTAATTATATCAAGGCTAAATAAATGGATATAGTGAATAAATCATGTACCCACCAAGAGCAAGAAGGAAGAGACCAGTTACCAGACGCATAAGTCCTCTGTGTTTAAGCCGCCACACTTCTATCTGCGCTCCTTTACCAAAATACGCAAGAGCAATAATTACCAAAAGCGGAAGTACGAAGATAAAGTTGTAGAGCAGAAGATACGGAACTGCTACAGCGTATTGTCCTTTTGCGAGAAGAGCAAGTACGGCAAAATATGGCGCGCCAGTACATGGCAATTCAACCAAAACAACAAACACCCCCAAAGCTCCCACAAACAATACAGCAAGATTAGGGTGGCTACGATAAAAATGTTCAATCTTCTTTGTGTACGACTTCAGGCGCTCTGCGCCACCTGGAAGCATTTGCAAAGTCGGACCTTTGCCATACCAAAAGAAATCTTTTATTTCAAAAAGTCCCGCCAAAATTGCAATGGCTGCCGCAAACCAATAAAACGCTTCAGCAACACCAACTGAAATAGCGGTCTTCAGTATCCCGAATCCAAGAGCAAGGTATGTGAGATATACCACTATGCTGTAACATAGACCGCTCACGAGCATCCTTTTCCGACTTTTAAACGCACGAGAAAGAAAGAGTAAAAGAAAAACGAGAACACCAAAAACACACGGATTGATGCTATCAGCAAGTGCCGCGGCTACAATAATGCCAAGTGTTATATTTCCATCAAGCATGCCAATTTTTAACAATAACCATAACGATTACTATAACAATAACGGAAGTTATGGTCATCGTCATAGTTATGGTTTATTAAATAATTATTCTGATTGTACTTCTCTCGATTCGCTATCGCTTGTTCCTTGTTCTTCAGAATCCTTAACAAGCGGACATCCTGATTTTTCACTTAATACTGTAAGTTGCTGGACACCCGCCTCAAAACGCTCTATGTCATTACCGTTTTCATCCTCCAAAATCCATGTTGGTGTTGCTTCAATGTTTTTTGCTATACAACGTTCGGTTTCAGCAAGCGCGTTTCTTGGATCGCATTCAATCTCGCGAATAAATTTAAATGATCCACCAAACATCGATCTTTGTTGGGCACAAAAATGGCACGTTGCTGAACCATACATCCGCAAACCAGAATCATAGAGACACTGCGCAAATGTGTCATAATCGCCTGCTACAGCTTCTGGTCCCTCTTTTGAACCAGAGAAAATAAATGCCGCGACTGTTACAAGTAAAAGCGCACCAACAATAGATGCTATAATGATATTATCTTGATTCATGCTTCGCTTTGCAGAACTATGCAGAACAAACGCAGAACTATGCAGAAAAATTTTTCCGCGTTCGTTCCGCATCAAGTCCGCGTTCGTCCCGCATTTATTTAAATAATTCCCACAATTGTAAATTTCCGCTATATGTAAACGGCTCGGTAATCGTCCATGAATGAACAAAATATGTTACAGCGGCAAGCGTAATCGCAAGCGCAACCGCTATCCATATTCTTTGAACTCGTACTTGCGAGATGCTCGCTCCATACAGAGACAAAAGCACCAAACCCGCCATAATAACTTTTGAAGTCTCGCAAAAAATACAAATGTTTTCAAGAACTGCCTTACTAACCACCGAAAGATAAAGTGACGGCCCCAGTAATACAATCAAAAACAATGCGATAAACGAAAGTGTCTGTATATTATATCGCCATATAGACAACGTAGCAACAAGTATGAAATATAATATGCCAAGCACTGACATGGGGATGCCAAATATTTCCGAGTACGCGCTTTTATTGACCACATCACAGGAAAGTCCTTCACCAATATCACACACGGAACCATCAGGAGGAGTCGGGACATAATGGAGGTACGTGAGATACGCCATGATAATAATTCCGGCAATACTAAGCGCAATAAGCAAAATTCGGACAATAGTGTTTCTGTTTTTCATACCAAACAAAACATTTGACATTTAACCTTTGACATTTAACTCGTTGTAATTAAGTCAATTGTCACATGCCATGTGTCAAATGTATTTTCTGCAACTCTCCCTATTGTATAACAAAAATAAAGAGTTTCTCGCCATATAACTCTTGTGTTTTTAAACTTGTGGTCTCTGCGAATAAAGTTTTTGTGTTCAGACAATAAAAATAAAGCAACAGTTATTTAACCCCTTTCTCATACTCTTCCATAACCGTTCTCAAAATTGCTCGCATCTCATCAATTGCCCGCGAGAGTTCTGCGACTTCATCCTTTCCAGACGTGTCAATTTCTACGTCCATATTACCTCGTGCGATTTCAACGGCGGCACTTTTAACCTCACTAATTGATTTTGAAATAGAACGAGAAATAGAGAAAGCAATGAATAGTCCAAAAATAATGACAATCATTGTAGTCGTAATAATCAAATTGATAGCAGAAGTAGCAACATGTTCAGCGTGAGATTGCGCGTCTTTTAACATTCCGTCATTGTAATTTATGAGTTTCGTTAATGATGCAAGGTACTTATCGGCCTTGAGCTCGGTTTCCTCTATTTCTTTTTGATACGATTCTATGACTTTACCCTGTTCGATAAATAACATTATTTCTCTTGCGCTTCTATCGTAATCATCGTGTAGTTTTCTTGTCTCAGCCAAAAGCTGCTTACTTTCTTCTGTAAAACTCAACTTTTCCATTTCTTCTTCATGTTCGTGATACCTACTCATAGAACTATTAAAATCTGCCTCTGCGCGTTTTTCCATCGTCACTCCTGCCATCTGGTTTATTATATATTCGCGAAGCTTCCCAACATGGACTCTTGCCTCAATCATCATCATTGAATAATGATGGGGTGATGAATGTTCTTCTGCAATTTCATCAATTTTTTCCTGCAAGCCCTTAATATTAAAATAACCAACACCACCAATTATTCCTGCTAGAGCAATAATGACCATAAATCCAATAGTTAATTTTTGACCGATTTTGAAATTTTTGAACATAAGTTTTTGTTAACGACGCAGAGCGACGAAAAGTTGTGCGGCGACCTCGTCGTTTTGCACGAGTACAATGATAAAGTGTAGCGAAAGCATCTTATTAAAATTTATTTATTTACTTTTTCTAACTCTTTAATCTTGTCTTCCAATTCAATCATCTTTAAGTCCCTGCCAACAGTAAGTTTGTAGAATTTTTCCAATTTATCAGCTTTTAATTGCACTTGCTTTGTCCTTTTTTGAACTTCTGCTCCTAAATTAAAAGCGCGACTTCTGATCTTTTTTCTCATTTCTTCTACATAATTTACTCTCGCATCTGCGACCGCGATTTCTGCCGCTGACTCTTTCTCTTTTTGCATGAAATTCACAATTTCACGCATATCGTGCGCAATACCAACAATGCCAATTAAATTCTCATCTTTACCCTTCATAACTGAACCAAAAAAACGAATGGGAATATTTTCACCCGATTTGGTCTTATAGTTAGTTTCATAATTCCTAACAGAACCTTCTTTTAGTAATTTCTCCATCTCAGTTCCTTCAAAAAGCGTAACTTCCTCCGCAAAAATAGTAGCAACTGGCTTACCAGTAAGCTCCTCTTCTTTGTAACCCAAAAGAGTAAGGGCGGACTGATTGACAGTTTCAATGACAGCATCTGGAGTTACCACAACCAATGCATCAACCATAGAATTGACGACAGTATCAAGATACATTTGATTCTTGCGAATACCGCTCTGCAGTCCATGCAGTTTCTCCACAGTATGAGAAAACAAGTCTCCTTCTCGATCTATCCGGTATTTTAAGGACTGTATTTCAAATTCCTTTTCCGCTAACTTTTTTGCTAGAGAAGGGGAATTTTTTAATTGAATATTTTCCATTATTTATTTTTTCGGATTATGCTTTTGGAATCCAACCATACAACTCCTCATCACTAGAAGCCAAATCTAACCCGACCTCAAGCGTCTTCAAAAAATCCATACACTTTGGCACCATGTCTCCTTTAATTATTGAACCATGTTGCGGTAATATCATGTCTATATCTAGTGGCTCAATTTTCTCTATAAACGCACTAAGAAATTTATTTGAGGGCATGTAACCTTTGTGAAAAACTGACATCTTTTCTTGATATCCTTCAGAAGCATAAAGACTCCAATCTTTTGAAATAGCCCCGAAAATATCTGAAGAAAAAAGTATTTTACTAGTCTCATCATAAGTAACTATTGCCGCCGGAAAATGCATAAAGGGCGTAGTCATAAATTTCAACCGCCTTCCACTTTTTAAAGTTAGAGAATAATCGTTTTTATCTACTAAATAGAAATCAGATTTTACTCCATAGTAATGAATTAACACACTTGCCCTACTGTGAGTAACAAGTTTTAGATCTTTATTTCCAACAGCATTCTCCAGCATGGGTACCGCGGCACAAAGATCTGGATCTTGGTGATGAAGTATTATATGAGAAACCTGTGATGGTTTAATTATTGAAAAAATCTTACTTGCCACCTGTGGATATTCTGTAATTCCCGCAGGATCAATAATAACCACTTCGTCACCGTCTTTAATAAGATACGGATTGGAATGAAAAGCCGCATTTTCATCATAAAAACCTAACCAATATATTCCATCTGAAACTTCAATGGGTTCGCTGTAGTCTAATTTTTCTTGTTCTGTAGCCATTTTAATTTTTTAATTTTAACTATTAATCATCAGTTAGTCTATTTTACACTGTTTCTTTACATAATATCAATGAATAAGTTCCCCAGCCAGTAAGAGTAAGTTGAATCGTGGAGGGAAATCCTTTTTTTAACAAAAAAGTCCCGCTAAAAGCGGGACTTTGAAAATTCTTATTACAACGTTTACAAACGTTCCTCAATAGATCTCCGTAAAAGCGCGTAGACACGCGGGCTTCGTATTGCAAGAATTCCAAAAGCGGCAAGAAGCGCGTTTCTAGGGGAAAGAACTGTCATGAGGGGAACACCACTGGGCATTCGCAAAGATGACCAAATATCTTCTGGAAAATCTTTTACAGTGGGAGAACAGGCTATAACGGGAACATGAGTATGCGCGGCCAATGTTGGACCAGCGCCATTGCTCATGCCGACATAAGCAATTACGACAGTGTTCACGCAACCGATGTCTCCATCTTTAGTACTATTAACCCAACTATCAAGTTCATCAAGCCCCTGCCTTGTTTGTTTATGCATAGACCTTGTATGGTATCTAAGCTCACAATCCGGTAACCCAAAAAAATTCTCAAATCCAGTTTCAAAAGATGATATATCATCACCCTCCGAGCCTCTCCAGAGAATAATCCTTTGACGAGGAAGGCGAAAATGTTTTGTTGCTTCGGCGACAGTTGAATATTTTTTGGCAACATCGCTAAGTTCACCACCATCGCGAAACACTTGTTTATCATAATATGAATCAGAACGTACAATCCGCCATGAGTCATTATCAATAACATCAGCAAGTACCAATTTGCGATCAGCATTGAAACCAAATTCTATTTTAAAGTCAACCAGACGATATCCTTCAATCAGCCACGCTTTTTCAAGTATTAAGAAACTAGTTCGCGCGGTATCTTCCATATCCACAAGTGCTTTTTGATCCCACTTAAACGGAAAATGGTCTACAGTCATAAAAGGAACTTGTGCCGCAAGTGGTTTATCAGGTCTATAAAGCTCTATTCCTTTTATTGTACCGTTTTCTCTATGTATAAACTGAATTAGAGGATCATTGACAGGAAGATCTTTGCCTCTCCATTTTTTATCGCTTGTCTTGAGATAAAATTCAACAAGAAGCTTCGGGAAAAAGACCCCTTTTTGATGATGTGGATTTCTTTTTAGGTGTGACCCGTGACCTTCTCTTCTAGCTATCACCTCAAGATCTGTCATGTCACACTTCTCTGCAACAAACTCTGTCGGAGAGATTTGTTCACGAAATGCGGTGCGCTTACCACATTCTTCTAAAAGGCGGAATACATTGCTCGTAGTTGCCGTTGCCCATGTGCCCTTGTCTGGGATAACCTCTCGTTTTGCCCCATCGCCGGCAGTAATGTCATCTTTTGATTCAACAATAACGATGGATGAATTATTCTCTACAGAGAAAACCTTCTTTGTTTTTCCTTCGCTAAGTAGTTTGTCTTTTTTATAAACCACAGACATGTATCGTCTCCTTTTCTGTTTCTAGTTTTTCTACACTAATTCTACCCGCATACTACATCATACGAAAAAAATCACAAGATAATTTTCATCATCCTCAACGGCTCAATCTGTCGATTGAGCCATTATGTCAATTATTGACACCTTTCGTGTAATCCATTATGCTTTGCGCAGATTCACATTCGCACCAAACAGCATACACCAGGAGAGATGTTCATGGCAAAATTAAATATTCGGGCTCAAACTTGGCGAGATAAAATTGTAAAGACAATCATAGCCGAACGAAGCCGTTATCCTAACCGCAGTGGAAATACGCCATTTGGCAGACTTGCTGACAAGTTAGAAGAAGCGGAAAGTGATAAGGTGGAAGCCGTGGCTGTTTTAGACGCATTCTTGTCTCTAATTAACGAACCCCCACGCACGCAAAGCGATGAGGACGCTGTCACCTATTGGCGTTCTTTATGGCTCCTATCAAAATCCTTGGAATACGAGAAAGATAAGCTCACGTTAGCATTTCATAGTCGTCTTTTTGGCAAACATGCGCTTCCGGACAACCTCAAAGTATTTGCACTAAACGGTTTTATAGAGCTTGGCGGAAATCTTACCCTGCAAGAAATTCACTCTCTTGGAGCGGTAAAAAATAGCAATCCTGTGGCTTGGATAAATGCAATGATAAAAAGCTCGCATCACTATCATGCATTTGCCGCTCTGCAAGACACTCTTACAAGTACAACACTTACGGTCCATCAATTAAAAGGACTCGTGATAAATCTTGAAGGTTGGGGAAAATATTTTCCTAATCCAGACGACTACAATCAAAAAATTGTAAATCTGTGGAAAATATCAAAAGGAGATGTACATCAGCATCTTGGTAAATGGCTCACGAGACGCAATATAAATCATTAAGCCTTAAATACCTCTAGCAGATTTCTGTTAGGGGTATATTTTTTTGGGCATTAGTAATTACCTCAGAGAGATTATCGAATTTGTTTGGTCGGATTTTCTGTAAAATCCCATATCTCGCTTGAGAGTTTTTTCTCTAATGCAGAAATTTTATCGTAGATTTTAATTTTCCCTCCAAAAATTTTTTGCAGTTCAGCTACTGTAAAAATAGGATTTTGACTGGCTAAATTCGCGGAAGTTGCAGTCACGGGAAATTTAATATGTTGGGCTATCTCCGAAATAGTGGAAACTCTAAAGGCCACCTTGTCACTCGGCCAGAATTTAGATTTTGGCAATGTGTCAGTCGGTTCAAATAATACCGTTCGCGGTTTCTCAAAAAAGAAATCATACGCATCAAAACCCTCCGGCACCTTAGCAAAAGCGCGAAGCATTTTTTCGTCGGCACACATAAGAGAGAAATATTTTTCAGATCTGTCCCCTTTTAATTTAGCTAATCGCTCAAGACTATTCGCGTCATCAGCCCTAACACCTAAGCCAAAGCTGGTATCAGTAGGATAACCCCAAATTTCACCGAAATTAAACATAAAAGCAAAAAATTAAACTTTTGTTTTTAGCGACGCAGTTGAACAAAGTTATCGCTTGTGTTTAACGCGTTCATTCTCCGTAAGATATTGCTTACGGAGTCGCACGGACAATGGCGTTACTTCAAGAAGCTCATCATCTGACATAATCTCAAGCCCATTTTCAATTGTAAGTTCTTGGTGTGGGGTAATATCAATCGTGTCATCGGATCCAGCCGCGCGTATGTTTGTAAGTTGTTTTCCTTTAGTTGGATTTACAACCATCTCTTCACCTTTGGAAGTATTCCCAACAACCATCCCTTCATAAATATCAGTCCCATGACCAATATAAAGTATCCCGCGTTCCTGTAAATTCCAAAGAGAAAAGCCCAACGCTTTTCCTGTCGCCATAGATATCATTGAGCCAACAACACGTTTTTTTATTTCACCCGCAAACGGGCGAAAACCAAGCATCCGAGAACATAAAATACCCTCGCCTTTTGTATCAATAACAAACTGCCCTCTGTATCCCAGAAGTCCTCGCGTTGGACCTTCAAAAATAAGTCGCACCTGATTATCCGTCGTGTTCATGTTCTGCATAACGAAAGCCCTGCTTGAAAGTCGTTTAATCACCGCGCCTTGATATGACTCTGGTATATCAACTATAACCTCTTCGTACGGCTCGTGCACTTTACCATCATCTTCTTTATGAAAAATAACTTGTGGTTGTGATACTGCGAGTTCGTATCCTTCTCTACGCATATTTTCAAGAAGAATAGCGATGTGCATTTCGCCTCGCCCAAACACTTTAAATGCGTCTCCCTCGCTAAAATCTATTTGTAATCCAACATTAATTTCAAGCTCCTTCTCAAGCCGTTCTTTGATTTGTCTTCCTGTTACATATTTACCCTCCCGACCCGCAAACGGAGACGTGTTTGCCATAAACCGCAAACTAATCGTCGGCTCATCAATCGCAATAGCAGGAAGTGGTTTTGTGTGTTCGTCAGTTGTGAGAGTCTCTCCGATGTTAATATCATTAAGTCCCGCAATCAGTACAATGTCACCAGCAAAAGCTTCTTCTACTGGCACTTGTTCTAATCCTTTAAATGTTGAGAGTTTGGTAACTTTTCCACTTCGTGTTTTACCTCCTTCTTGTTTTATAAAAAGTGACGCACCAAGAGAAACTTTGCCCTCATAAATTCGTGCGACAGCAAGTCGTCCTGTAAAATCATCATAGCCAAGATTGAATACTTGCGCGGATAACGCATCTCCTTCTTTATACGATTTTGCGGCAGGTACGGTTTCAATAATAGTGTCCAAAAGAGGTACCAAATTTACCATGTCATCTTTAAGGTTTCTTTTTGCCACACCATCACGCCCTATTGCATAGACCACTTCAAAATCCGCCTGTTCATCATTTGCGCCAAGTTCAAGAAAAAGCTCAAGCACTAACTCTTCAGCGTGGCTCGGATTAGCCGCGGGTTTGTCTATTTTATTAATAACTACGATAGGCCGTAGACCAAGCTCTAGAGATTTTTTTAATACAAAACGAGTTTGCGGCATTGGCCCCTCTTGAGCGTCAACAACTAATAGCACTGAATCAATTGAACGAAGCACTCGCTCAACTTCAGATCCAAAATCAGCGTGTCCTGGTGTATCAACAATATTAATTTTCGTATCTTTATATATTACAGATGCGTTCTTTGAATAAATAGTAATACCCCTCTCTTGTTCAAGAGAGTTTGAGTCCATTGACACGCCACTTTTAACCGCGCCCATCTCTCGCAGTAAAGCATCAGTAAGAGTTGTCTTACCGTGGTCAACGTGAGCTATGATTGCGATATTTCTAATTTCTTGATTCATGTTATGTCGTTAAAAAAAATGCGCACAGCTATGCGCATGTTTAGGTTACAACTTAAATACGTTACAGTCAATGGTTTACTGAAATTTTACTATTTTATATGACCAAAATTGAACCTTTTTCAAAAGCCCTATTCCATCAAAACCTTGCAAGGTTTTGATGGAATAGAGATTATTTGAGCAAAATCCTCCTCAATTTTGGTAGAATACAACAATTTTTAACCTACCTCATTTCCTTCACTTTCTCTGCCAAAGGCAGACTAGCCTCAAGCTGGAACTTCTTTAACTAAGACCCTGACCACGGAGTGCCGAAAATACCAACACCAAGCTCTATCCAGATAAGCAGAAACACCACTACAGCAATTGCTATAAAAATGATGTTTTTCTTTTGCATATTATAATTAGCGAACTGACCATCACGAGCTAGAACTTTTGTCAGTCAAGCCCCGCAAGGTTATTTTCAATAGATTTATTTTACCAACACGACGCTCCCAGAGCATCTTAAATTACTTGGTCATACTAAAATAATCAGAAACAGCCATAGGCAAAGTTTTGGGGCTGTCAACCAAACGAAATGGATTACCCTGCTTGAGTGTTTCTGGCACATGAAAACCCCATGTAACACCAATTGTTCCGACGCTCATCTTCTCTGCCTCTCGCATGTCCCCCAAGGTGTCAGTGATGAATACACAGTCTTTTGAAGTAATATTATATTTTTCGAATACCATTTTTATTTTTTCAACTTTACTCTGGTGCACATCATTACCCATAATCCATGCAAAGTGGCTATCCAGCTCATGAGAAGATAGAAACTCTTGAATCGGGCTAGTGATCGTAGAAGAAATCACCACAAGTGTATATTCTTTCTCAAGTTCAATGATTACTTCTCTCATTCTCGGCACAATTTGTACTTCGTCTTTCATCCGGGGAATGTACTCTTCAAAGAAATCAATGTCATGACGACAATCCTCTGTGTGAACATTGATTGGATCTTCCCAGTCATTGATGTTGCCTTCAAAGCGCTTACGATAGTTTTCTTCGCTTAAATGCGGACATACCATCTTTTGGGTTTCAAATGCAGGATGAAAAGAATCTGCAATGACCCCATCAAAATCAAAAAGAATATAATTTTTCATAATGAATATTTTTTACGCTCCTCGTGCGCAATCACTGCACTCAAATTAACTGCCGGGGAAGGGCTCGAACCTTCATTTCCAGGTCCAAAACCTGGCGTGACTACCATTGCACCACCCGGCAATATTTAATTTTCAAAAATTTCAAAAAAATGATGAGGAGTGCCTCATCGTCTTTAATTATGCCTAAAATCAAGCCTAAAATCAACTTCGCTACTCCCTCTATTGGGCGCACTCAGAACGCTTGACTGGATGAATATTAAGAAAGAACTAGAGTCAATTCCCAACTTTACATAAAAAGAGGTCGCTGGATTACCCAACGACCCACCCCTTTTTTTGTTCAAAAATTGACCACCTTAAACTTTTAGTCTTAGAGCAACTACTTTCCCGTCACCTGTTTGACTTGGAAAAAATGAAATTTCACGTACACTAACACATGCTATAAGCTCTCCATCTGCCCCGCCCTTGGAAATTGTTATTGGTAATTGCGTTCTTCCGAAATTAAATCCGATTATTACAGCTACTCCCTCTCCTGCATAACTACTTGAGATATTCACAACCATTCCTTTACTTAACTTTTTGCCATCTTGTGTCGTTACGCTTTCAATTTCCCCAAACCAAAAGCGAATTTCTAAAAAATCGGTTTCAGCAAGAATCTTGGGATCTTTTATTATTGCTTCCCCGTCACAGCTTTCAACTCTTGCTTTTAATACCGCTTTAGATGTTTCCCAAAGGTTAGGATTTTCTGACATAAGAATTATCTCCTTTCGTGTTGTTTTGACATCAAAACAGTCAAGCTTCAATCTTGCACGATAATAGCACAACAATAATATTGTGTCAACAGTTTAGCTCCCCACACGACATTCCGACATTCGCAAGAATGTCGGAATGTCGTGATAAAAAGTTCTTGAAAAAACTTAAAAATTCAAGAGGGGGGCTCTTTAACGTGGGGGCGTTTTCCGTTTATCATGTTTATCGTAATATGACGGTACAACTTTAAGCCCAAGAATAAGCGCGAAAATGATGGCAAAACCACACGCGACTGAAGGAAAGATATTTACACCTAAGTTGAATGTTGTCATCACAAACGCCACCGGCACGATAAATGAAAGATATCCAACAATCATCCAGAAAAGCGCACCCCCTTTTCCGTGAATCGTCCGCAGATTCTTAATCCATTGAAGCGCTTCCCCTATTGCTAAAAACAGAAAGCCAAAATAATAAATCTTAAAAAGCCATGGCAGGCCTTGTGTGGGATTAAAGATTATATAATTCCCTCCACACATCGGCTCAGTTAGAGCATTTGGAGAAAGCATAAAATATAAACCGAATAGAAATGCAAGCGCATACCCTAATCTCAAAAAATGGTTATGCCCTGATACTAATAAAATCAAGTGGTATCCTAACACTGGTAAAAATGTAATCGCGACAAATCCAACCTGAGCCCACATAAACACATTTGATCCAGCACAGATATGATATTCCGCCACTTGAAAAAAAGCTAAAAGAATGACCACTGCCGCCGCTATCCGACCAAAGAGTGTGGTGTGATAACGGAGCACTATATAAAGAGCTATGGCACTCTCTACAATTACAGTTGCAATCATCACCTCGGGCGTAAAACAACGAAACACAGATTTATCTTTGAAAAATTTAAACATACACATATCACACTACACAAACTTCATCACGACATTCCGACATTCTTGCGGATATTGGAATGTCGTGATGAATTTAAGGAGTTTTTTCTTTTTCTAAAATTTTAATGAGCGCAAGCTCAAGCGGAAGCTGTTTTATGTACGCAAAAGAAGTTTTTGTGTACGCAGTTAAAAGCTCTGAAAGTAAGGCGGAGTTAACATTCTCACCTTTTTTACCAGAAAGTTCTTCCAGAAATTCTACATCATCTTCTGAAAATTCTTCTTTGATACTCTTCTTTGTCTCAGAATCAAAACGCATCAACAATACCAATCTCACTTTTTCAAGCACCAATTTCAAAAAAAGCGTAAAGTCAACATTTGTTTCAACGGCTTTTCTGACCGTCCCAAGCGCTTTCTCTAAATCCTTTTCCGCAACAGCTGACACAAGATCATTAACTAGTATCGCCGGCGGCGCACTAGTAATTTTTTCAACAAATTCACGATCGATTTTTTTAGACTTCGCGGCACTCAAGACAAGTTGTAATACTCCTTGTGTGTCACGAAATGATCCGTCTCCCAAGACAGCTATTAAGTCAGCCGCGGACGGCCCGAGTTCGTATCCTTCTTCTTTGGCAATGTGAAGTACTGATTGTTTCAACAGTGTCTGTGTAGGTTTTTTAAACGTAAATGTCTGACAACGCGAGACAATTGTGTCTGGTATCTTTCCGACTTCTGTCGTCGCAAGTATGAAAATCACATGCTGGGGCGGTTCTTCTAACGTTTTCAGTAGCGCGTTGAATGCCTCCTTGGTGAGCATGTGCACTTCATCAATAATGTACACTTTGCGAGATGATTTGAATGGCAAAGATTTTACTCCCTCGCGAAGCTCGCGCGCATCATCAATGCCGCGGTTTGAAGCGGCATCAATTTCATAAAGATCCTCTGGTTCGCATCCAATCTCTCGTGCCAAAATCCTCGCAACAGAAGTTTTGCCCGTACCACGCGAACCAAAGAAAAGATAAGCATGCGTGATATTGCCGCCTTTCGCCGCTTCTTTGAGAACATCTACAATATGCTCCTGTCCCAGAATTTCATCAAAACCCTGCGGGCGATACTTTCTGTAGAATGCTGTACCATTTGCCATATCTGCAATTGTAGCATACTTAAAAAACATTTGACCTTTAACATTTGACATTTGGCCTTTTTAATGTAATGTGAAAAATAGAGTTCCTTACTAGCGGGGTATAAAAATGGAGCGTACCCACAAACGACGACCTTCTATACCACTTTCGGCTATTGACGGAATGCAATCCACCAAGAAATGGTCACATGACAAGATGGTTAGCCTTGCTGGTGACTGGGAGAATGGTGTTAATTGCAGAGAAATGGCAAGAAGACACGGCGTACCAGAGCTGGTAGTAAGAAATAAACTAAGTTACATGCGACGCCTAGCCTGTCTTGACGAAGATGGAGTGAAAAAACGCAAAAAACCAGCGAAAAGACAAACGAAGCAACAGGACGAACATCCTCTTGCAGGAACACGAAAGTGTATTACCTGTAGAAAAAATTTTCACAGTCAACATATTAGAAATAATCAAATATGTAGCCCTTGCATCGCGAAGCAAGAAACAGAAGATGGAAATTATGAGTGTCATGTATTTCATGCCCCTAATGATTTTGTGACAGCAAAAGATTTTGGGGCTATAATAGACGAATTTGAATCTGAATCTATCACCGAAGAACCATGGTTCAAATAATTAATCAAAAAGCAGGACATCGTCCTGCTTTTTTTAGTAATATACCCTATTAGTGCGATTATTTATTATGTACGGTATACTAGAAGATATGAACTCATCAGAAAAAGCGTTAATCGTTGGAAATCCAATAGGTTCAAGAACGTTAAAGAAGGTCCTTGAGCATGAGGGTATTGTTGTGTCTGTTATAGAAAATTTTCAAGAAGCGCTTGAACAGACTAAGGTTGAAATGCCGCGCGTGATCTTGTTTTATGTCCCGAAGTATTGGGAGCGAGTTGAGGATTTTGTTACAGAGGTACGTAAAATTCCAGAGCTTGAAAATCTCAAGATGGTCTATATTGGAGATCGCATTGAAGGAGAAGAGATGCGGATTCTTCAGGCATATGGTGTAAAAACACTAACCCTTGGTCCAGTACCGCCCGAAGAAATGGCACAGTTTATTGTTAAGTTAGTGAATGAATATTAAGAAGCTACCTTTAGATAGTTTCTAAAAAATCATTTACGATATTCTCAACCTCTTTTGCATTTTTTGTTTCCATAAGTTTTGTGCGTAATTCTTTTGCGCCGTCAAAGCCGTTTGCATACGCTTTGTAATGTTTCTTCATTACCGAGAAATTTTTTACACCGTTAGAAATAGGACATGTTTCACGCCCGCGAGTTCTAATGGGGTTATCCCCTCCAAGCAGCTCCTCAAATAATTTCGTGTGTTCAAGCATGATTTCTAATTTTTTCCGTACAAAATCATCTCCATTTTTATTCTCAAATTCTTGCTTGCCCCATAGTTCCCGCCGCAGGCGAGATACTATTCGGGGAGAATTTGAGAATAGAAATGGATTGCCAAAAATTGCCCTGCCGAGCATGATGCCGTCCACGCCTGTTTCATGCGCTAATTTCCGCGCGTGAGACATGTCCTGCACATCTCCATTCCCTAAGACAAGCGTAGTACTTTTTGCTTCGTCTCGTATTTCAACTACGCGTCGCGCCAAATCCCAGCGCGCTGGTACTTTTGACATTTCTTTTCTAGTACGTAGATGAACAGTAATAGCCGCCAGGTCTTCTTTAAGAAGTTCTGGAATCCATGTTTCAATTTCATTTTTATTGTATCCGATGCGAGTTTTTACCGAGATGGGGAGTCGCGGCGCGCCTTCGCGCGTCGCGACAATAAGTTCGCGCGCCAATTTAGGATTTTTCATAAGCGCCGCGCCTGCTCCTTGCTTTTCGACACTTCTGTCGGGACATCCCATGTTAATATCTACACCATCAAATCGCAATTCTTGCGCAAGTTTCGCGGCGCGCTTTATCATCTCCGGTTTTGCACTAAAAAACTGTGCGACGATTGGTCGTTCTGATTCGCTATACAACAAACCTTTCATGAGTTTCTCTTGCCCAACTTTATCCGCGCGAATAAGACCATCCGCGGAAACGAATTCAGTCCACATCACATTTGGTTTGCCACATCGCGCGATAATCCGCCGAAATGCAGCATCGGTTACGTCTGCCATCGGCGCAAGCGCCATAATCGGTTTTTTTAATTTTCCCCAAAACCCTAAGTTCATATAAGAAACATTTGACATAGGACTTACGCACTTGAGTGCAGTTCAAGGAAGCGAGGAGTAGAAATGTAAGCTGTACGTATTGGTACAGTGAACGTTTCTACGACGAAGCTGACGATGAAATGTGCCAAGTGTGTAAGTCCTAATCATTTAAACCTATAATACACCTTATTCTTGAATCGCAAGTCAATGTACTCAAGAGAAGTATGTTCAACACTTTTTCTTCCCTTAAACTGTTCTGTGTCAAACGTGGCAAGTAAGTTACTAAAGAGTAAGTCAAAATCCTGCTCCGTATTGAATATCATCTTTGCTCCACTAGGTAAAAGAAATAGATAATCTCCACGTTCATCAACAATAAGCGCATGCGGCTCTAATTCAAACGCCCGCATGGAATTACGAAAGCTGATGATGCGTTTGAATTCTTCCTCCGGCATAAAGTGCATACCAACAGGATCCACGGCATCACCAAGTTGTTTGTGAAATTCAAAATATACATGCCCAGAAAAATACGGTGCGGGTGCAAATGCTAATCCATTAATATCAAGAAAGAAACATGTCTCACGAGTATCTGGCGAGACAGGAGCAATACACCAAAGATAGTACGGCTTGCGTTCATCAATTTCAACGACGATAGAGTGCAAGCTGTCACGTGACACATTAATATCTTTTATTTTTTTGAATCTCTCCAAGAGTTCCGTTTCTACAACACGCGGCTGAAAAAGTAAGACGTTTGCGCGAGAAAAGACACTTAAATATCCTCCAGTGAGACGTTTTCCAATATATGCGCGCACATCTTCTTCTGGAACTGTAGTATTACCAACAACCTCAATACGTTCTATAGTAAAATCCGACAGCCACGACAGCCACGCTAGACCGGTGAACACCCCAAGAATCAGCGCGCAAAGAACGCATGCGCGCATTGCGAATTGTTTTCTTTTTCTTTGAGCGCTTCGCGATGATTTTAAAGCCCGCCTCCGCGGAGACAAAGCACGTTTCAATATTGACATTTAACATTTAACCTTTGACCTTTGACAAGCGCTACGCGCAACATTTGCACCAAAGATACATTGGTTAAATGTTAGATGTCAATTGTCAAATGTCGTTCTTATAACCTCCTTCTCCATAAATCCCTGGAGAACGCGTGGGATTTTTATGGAACCGTCTTCCTGTTGATTGTTTTCGATAATGGAGATAAGTATGCGCGGTGTCGCAAGGGCGGTATTGTTAAGCGAATATACGAATCGAAGTGATCCATCTTTATCTCTATAGCGAATATTAAGTCTTCGAGTTTGAAAATCGTGGTAATAAGAAGAAGAGTGAGATTCGCCATAACGATTCTCGGATGGAATCCACGCTTCAATGTCGTGTGTTTTAACGTGCGCGCGACCTAGATCTCCACCACAATTAATGACAACACGATACGGGATTTCAAGTTTTTGGAGTACTTCTTCAGCGTTTTTTGTAAGTTCTTCATGAAGCACTACAGTGTCTTGATGATCAGCACTACCAAAGATAAATTGTTCAACTTTGAAAAATTCGTGAACGCGATAAATTCCCGTTGTATCTTTTCCGTGTGCCCCTGCCTCTCTACGGAAACATGGAGAAAATGCCAAAAATTTCTTCGGCAAGTCTTTCTCATCAAAGACTTCATTCGCATACATGCCCATAAGCGGAATTTCAGCGGTCGCTGAGAGATATAAATCGTCTTGTGTTTTATATATATCATCCACTCCATGCGGAAGATGTCCGGTACCGTATAAATTCTCTCCACGCACAAGAGACGGAGCCATTAACGGTTCATATCCAGAGTTGTTGAAGCAATCAAAGACAAACCTCCAAAGCGCCAAGGAGAGGGTAACTGCGTCGTTTTTGAGAAAGTACCCACGAAAACCGGCAACTTTTGTTCCACGTTCAAAATCAACCATATTGAGACTTTTCATAAGCTCAACGTGATTTTTTGGCTCAAAAGAGAATTCCGGAATCTTTCCCCATGTTTTCGCTTCCTTGTTGTCTGCATCACTTTCCCCTTCCGGAACAGACATATCAGGAATATTTGGCACCTGAAGCATTAACGGACGCCACTTTTGCATGACGGTTTCAAGCTCCTGCTCTTTTTTCTGCAAAAACGTCTTGAGAGCACGCATTTGTTGAATCTTTTCTTCTCGTTCACTTTCATCTGAGGTTTCCGAAATTTTCTTTGAGGATTCATTTTGTTCTGCGCGCATTTTTTCAACTTCCTGTAATGTTGCCGTTCGCTTGTGATCAAGCCGAACAAGCCCGTCTATATCAACGTCAACGTGTTTTTTGCGCGCGGCATCTTTAACCAAATCAAGATGCTCACGAATGAATTTTATGTCAAGCATGATTATTAGGTTTTAGGCTAAGACACAATTTCACTTCGTGAAATTCGTCTGCCCAATCATCCCGCCTCCGGCGGGAGTGATTTAGGATTACAGATGTTAGGTGTTGAAAATTTAGACTAAGCAATTTCTTGATTCCTAATTCATAATTTCTGATTTTATACATATAGTATATAGTATACAAATATATGGACGAAATAAAAACTATAGACATAGAAAAATACTTTCCTCAACTACTTGAAACTCCTAATGCTCCCAAGAAGCTATACATAAAGGGAACGTTACCAAATACAGATGCAATTTTTCTCACAGTGGTCGGCTCACGAAAATACACTTCATACGGAAAAGAGGTGTGCGAAAAAATCATCTCCGACTTAGGCAGGTTAAATATCAAATGTCCCATTGTCATTATCTCCGGCCTTGCGCTTGGTATTGACGCAATTGCGCACCGCGCGGCGCTTGAATCAGGATTAAAGACTATCGCTATCCCCGGCTCCGGTCTTAACTCATCTGTGTTGTATCCGGCAAGCAATCACGGATTGGCTAATAAAATTGTTTCAGAAGGCGGTGCGCTTTTGTCAGAATTTGAACCAGATTTTAGGGCGACACCCTATTCGTTTCCACAAAGAAATCGGATTATGGCAGGAATGTCACGAGGTATTTTGGTGATTGAAGCAGGAGAACGCTCTGGCACTCTCATTACCGCGCGTCTTGCTACGGAATATAATCGCGATGTATTTGTGATACCAGGTTCAATTTTTTCTCCACAATCGCGCGGAGCGCACCAATTGCTAAAATTGGGCGCAATACCAGTAACATGTGGTGCAGACATTCTTGAACACTGGAATCTAAATAGAGAGTTGAAAGTAGAAAGTCGAAAGTCGAAAGTTTTTGATGAATGCTCCAATGAGGAAAAACAAATTCTTAAATTACTACATGAGCCAACGACGAAAGAAGAATTGATGCAGAAATTAGATATACCAACACATAATGTAAATATTATTTTATCAGCGATGGAGATAAAAGGTCTTATCATTGAAACCCACGGCGAGATGCGAGTGAACATTTAATGTCCGACATCTGATGTCGGACATTTGCCTTATTGACCTAAGACCGCTTGGCTCTGCCATGCGGTTTTCCTTTTTCTTGACAAAAAGGATAGAATAGTATTAAAGTAGTCAACTATACAAATATGAAACTTCTAATCGTAGAATCCCCCGCCAAAGCGAAAACAATATCTAAATATTTAGATAACAAATACACCGTCACATCATCTGTCGGGCATATTCGTGATATACCAAAAAGCAGTAAAGATGCAATAGATATAGAGGGTGGGTTTATTCCTCATTATGAGGTTGTTCCAGGTAAAGAAAAAGTGGTGCAAGAATTAAAAAAACTCTGCAAAAAAGCAGATGAAGTGGTTCTTGCAACTGACCCAGACCGTGAAGGTGAAGCAATCGCATGGCATGTTGCCCAAGCCTGCGAGTTGGACAAGCTAAAAACTAAAAGTGAAAAGTTAAAAGTTAAGCGGATTGTTTTTCATGAAATTACGAAACCGGCGGTGCAGGAAGCAATGGAGCATCCACGCGACATTGACCAAAATTTACGAAAAGCACAGGAGGCGCGCCGCGTGCTTGACCGCCTTGTGGGATATGATCTTTCAGGACTTATATGGAAAAAAGTTAGATACGGTCTCTCTGCGGGACGTGTGCAATCACCTGCTCTTCGTATATTAATGGAGAAAGAGCGCGAGGTGCGCGCATTTAAATCAGAAGACTATTGGGTTATCACCGCTAATACGCGGGTTGACGCGGACTCCACGCAGACTAATGCGGAAGAGTTAATTTTGACTTGCGTAAAGGAGCCACGTGAGAAAAAAGAAGTTGAACAAATTCTGTCAGACGGAGAAAAAGGCACATGGACTATAAAAGAAGTAAAAGAAACACAGATGAAACGTACCTCACGCGCGCCATTTACCACTTCCACTCTCCAGCAAGCGGCAAGCTCTCAACTCGGTTTTGCGCCATCACGCACGATGCGCACCGCGCAACGCCTTTATGAAGCAGGACACATTACTTATATGCGAACGGACAGCACGACGATAAGTCCTGTTGCGCAAAAACAAGCGCTTGCAGTTATTAAAGAAAAATATGGAGAAAAATATGCTGACGCGCATGTATACAAGACAAAGAGTAAAGCCGCGCAAGAGGCGCACGAAGCTGTCCGTCCAACAAACGCATCAAAAGAAAGTGCTGGAGCAACAGACGAGCAAGAGAGGCTCTACGGTCTGATATGGAGGCGGTTTATTTCTTCTCAAATGGCAGACGCGCAACTCTTGAAAACAAAAATCACAGTAGAAATAGACAACGGGGTAATTCCTGATTTTGCCGCGCACGGTTCACAAACAATTTTTGACGGATGGCTTGCCGCCGACACTTCCGCTCGCGGAGAAACGGTTGAGCTTCCAAGCGTAAAAGAAAAAGAGCAAGTTACTCTTATCAAGATAGAGGACGAGCAAAAACAAACACAGCCACCAGGACGATATACTGAAGCAGGACTTATTAAAGAACTTGAAAAACGCGGCATTGGGCGACCTTCAACATATGCAAGTATTATAAAAACGATTATTGACCGTGGTTATGTCACAAAAGATGGGCGAACACTTTTCCCTACGGATACCGGTGAAGTGGTAAGCGATTTTTTGGAGGAAAATTTTACCAAATATATCAGCGACACTTTTACGGCAGAGATGGAAAATGAGCTAGACGAAATTGCCGACGGCAAGCGTGAATATCAAAAAACATTATCTGATTTTTATACACCATTTTCTAAAGACGTAAAATCAAAAGAGAGCATTGAAAAAATAACTGACCTCGGCGCGGCACCAAAAGAATTTCCTTGTCCGAAATGCGGCAAAGCAATGGTTATTAAATTAAGTAAAACAGGAAAATTTATGAGTTGCGGAAATTTTCCAGATTGCAGTGGAGCACGAACCATCGAAGGAAAAGAACTAGCGGGGCCAAAAGAAACAGGTGAAGCATGCACAAAGTGTAAAAATGGAAAACTCATTGAAAGAGAAGGGCGATTTGGAAAATTTATTGGTTGTAATAATTATCCAAAATGTAAATTTATTAAAGGAGATCCCGAAGAAGAAAAGAAAAACCAAACTGATGTGAAATGCCCCGAATGTGGAAAAGGTTTCCTAACTGCTAGACGCGGCCGTTTTGGTGAATTTTATAGCTGTTCAGAATACCCAACATGTAAATTTGCGATCAAAGCAAAACCAACAGGAAAAACATGTCCAGAATGTAACTCGCTTATGATGCTCGGAACAAAAACAATACCTGAACGATGCTCTAATAAGGCGTGCTCAAATCATAATCCGCATAAGTTGAAGAAGTAAAAAGATAAGTTACTAGGCATCGTTAAAAAAACAAAAAACCACACTAATCACCGAAAAGTGTGGTTTTTGATAATTTGTTAGCAAAAATGACCAAAAACAGCGAAAACGGAAGCTATACCAATAAAAACAATAGTGATCAAGACAACAATCAACCAGTCTTTCAAGGTCATCCTCTGGTGGTACAATCTCTCTACCTCCATACCCGCATACGTATTTTTGACATTCATTATGAGTACCCTCTTCTGATTGTCTAATTTCTATTTTAGAGTATAGTCAAATACATGACTAACGTCAATGAAATACTTGAATACGTTAAATCACAATCCACTGCAGATAAAAAACTTATCTCGCACGCATTTTCGTTCGCGGAAAAAGTGCACAGGGGTCAAAAGCGATTTTCTGGAGAACCATATCTTGAACACGTTGCTGAAACAACAAAGACACTCGCAAGACTCAATATGGATGCAAAAACAATAGCGGCTGGACTTTTACATGATACGCTTGAAGATAGTTCAGTTACTAAAGAAGAGTTAGAAAAAGAATTTGGGGAAGAAATCGTATTTTTAGTACGCGGCGTGACGAAGCTTGGGAAATATGAATATAAAGGGCTTGAGCGGCATGCAGAGAGTTTGCGTCAATTTCTCTTAGCAACATCAAAAGATGTGCGTGTGCTTATAATTCGCCTTGCGGACCGTATCCACAACATGAAAACGCTCGAGCACGTACGTCCTGAAAAACAAAAACGTATCGCACTTGAGACACTTGAAATATACGCGCCACTTGCTCACCGACTTGGTATGGGGCAAATCAAAGGAGAGCTTGAAGATCTTGCGTTCCCCTATGTATATCCGAAAGAATACAAAGAAACCCTTGATCTTTTGAAACAAAAAAGTATAGAAAATCAGAAATATCTGCAAAAGGTATATCGCTCACTGCAAAAAGAGCTTATAAAAGAGAACATAAAACCTATTAAAACTGACTACAGGATAAAACACCTCTATAGCCTATACAAAAAACTCAAGCGGTACGACATGGACATTGACAAGATACACGACATCGCCGCCCTGCGCATCATCGTCCAAACAGTAGATGACTGTTATCGGATTCTCGGTATTACACACAACATGTGGCGACCACTCCCTGGACGTATCAAAGATTACATTGCGACGCCAAAACCAAACGGGTATCAAAGCCTACACACCACTATTTTTACCGGTGACGGTGGCATTGCTGAAATTCAGATGCGAACAGAAGAAATGCATGATGAAGCTGAATACGGTATTGCATCACATTTAGGTTTTAAAGAAAATGTGAAGCGGCAAAAGGGTAATCCTCTGAAGAAGAAATTGACATGGATTGTCCAATTGGCTGAATGGCAAAAACATATTGCAAAATCGGAGGAATTTCTTGATGATTTAAAGATGGATTTTTTCAGAGACCGTGTATTTGTATTCACTCCAGATGGAGATGTAATTGATTTACCGGAAGATTCATCCACAATTGATTTTGCATATGCTATTCATTCTGATATCGGTGACCACATAGCGGGCGCTAAAGTAAACGAAAAACTGGTATCGCTTGATACAAAACTAAAAAATGGCGACAAAGTGGAAATTATCACAAAAAGATCAGCATCACCAACTACAAAATGGCTTTTACATATAAAAACAACGCTTGCACGCAAGCATATTAAGTCGGCCCTACAAAAGAATAACTAACAACTTACAACCCACAACAAACAACAACAAAACTAGCTGTCAATTGGAGGTATGGAACAAATAATCGCTAGTTGTGAGTTGTTGGTTGTAGGTTTGTTATATCGTGAAATTTTTGACAGAGTAAAGATACTCACTATCATCTTTTTTCTCTTCAGGACTATCTTCGTGAGTACTTTCATCTGAAGAAACATTAGAAATACCTTCATCTATAATTCCTTCTAATCCATTTTCCTCACGATTAAAACGCTCAAGAAGACCTTGCAAATCATTGGGAGAGAAAAAATCTATGGTAATTTTACCGCCCTCACCACGAGACTCAACTTGCACCCGTGTGCCGAGTGTTTTTGTAAGCTCCTCTTCAAGAGCTAAAATCTCCGGGTCAAATTCTGTGGATTTCTTTCTGATACGCTCGTGGGCAGTGTGTCGCGCGATTCGTTCTGCCTCACGCACGGTAAGTTTTTTGTAAACAATCTCTTTATATAAAGTGATTTGCTCTTCCGGCCTCTTAGCAAGCATCATAAGCGGGCGCGCATGCCCTTCAGTAATAGTTCCTGAACCCAATGCCTCAATAATTTCCTGTGGGAGCGAGAGGAGTCTAATGCTATTTGAAACATATTCACGGCTTTTGCCCATTTTTTGCGATACTTCATGGTGTTTGAAACCAAAATTCTCAACAAGTTGTTTAAACGCGCGCGCGCGATCAACGGGGTTTAAATCTTCGCGCTGCACATTTTCAATAATGGCAAGCTCAAGCTTAATGCGTTCATCATCTTCATCTCCTGTGCGTATAACAACCGGAACTTGTTGTAGTCCAGCAATTTTTGCCGCGCGAAGACGCCGCTCGCCAGCAATCAACTCATACTCAACGGACAATCCCCCATCATCGCGCTCAACCTCTTTGCGAGTTACCACTAATGGCTGCAAAACACCATACTGGCGTATGGAATCCGCAAGATCCTTAAGACGAAATTCATCAAACTCCTTCCGTGGCTGGTAAGGATTTGGTCTAACTTTTTCAGATTCAATCCAATAAATTGAGTTGTTATATAAATTACTCACGTTCGTATATTGAATTATACGGCAGATTGATTCAGTAATCAAATTGTACTATTCTAACAAAAGACAGAACTAACAGGAGATATCCAGTGAAAGATGAGCATCTATGCCTTAACTGCAAACTATCAAAACCCGGAGAGGACGACAACTGCCCGAGAGCTCAGGAAATTTTTAAACTTAACAAGATGCTCGACGATGAGATAACAGTACCGTATTGTCCTGATTTTAAAAGCAAAAAGATAATTAACTAGAGGCGACTCACCGCCTCTTTTAATTTGTGTTATTTTCAAGTACCATAACCAATATATTGCTGGAGTGGTGGAATTGGTATACACGTGCGACTCAAAATCGCATGCCTTATGGCTTGAGGGTTCGAGTCCCTCCTCCAGCACTTGACATATTAATTATAATACATTATACTGCTTACAGTTTGTTCAAAATAACTCATTGCAATCACTGGGAAAAAGGGATTTACCATGGTCGTAATCGTTCCAATGCGGCAACCAGATTCGGAGAGATGGAAGATCTCTATGTTATTTGGTTTCGGGTTTTCCATCTTCGTTTTCACGTCCTTTTTCTACGCTACACTGATCATAGGCTTAATTGTTTTTCTTTTTGACATTGAGTTCGTAGTAACAAAAGTAGCCAACCCAGCGCTGGTATATATGGTGTTAATGTTCATCTTATTTCCTGTGGCATTTGGAATAATGGCTTTCTTCTTATCCTTTGTGGAATATCCCAAAAGAGAGCCACCGGAATTAAGGAATAGAGCACTGTTTATTCTCAAGCACCACAATCCGATCGGAACACTACTACTCGTCGTCAACACCATCAGCAAGATATGCAAGGGAAAGCGATCAAGTTGAACAAGAAAAAGTATCTTTGCAATCAACACGCCGGCGATTCGATAGATGTTTAACATCTTCGACCGCCGGCTTTTTTATCAGTTGGAAAATGAGATTTACTATTGTGTCTTCTTCAAATATGCAAGCATGGTATTCGCATCACTCACCTCAAATGGATCATCGGGACAGTTGTTGCCAAATCCGGGTTCTATAAACATTTTCTTAATCACTCCATTTTCAACGTACATACTATATCGCCAAGAACGTTCTCCAAATCCAAGATTGTCTTTTTCCACGAGCATACCTATTTCGCGAGTAAAGTCGCCACTGCCGTCAGGAATCAATTTAACCTTTTCCGCCTTTTGGTGCTTCCCCCATTGATTCATAACAAATGCATCATTAACTGAAAGGCAATACACTTCATCAATGTCGAGTTTTTTGAATTCATTGTATACCGCTTCGTATCCTGGAAGGTGTGTGGAAGAACAAGTCGGTGTAAATGCTCCCGGAAGCGCAAAGAGTACTACCCTCTTACCTTCAAACAAATCACTGCTTTTTATATCCTGCCAGCGATATGGATTATCGCCACCAACGCTCTCATCTCGAACACGTGTTTTTAATGTAACATCGGGAACTTGTTTTCCCTCTGCTGTTTCTATTTCTGTCATAATAAAATATCAAATGATTTAATAATATGTTATGTATAATAAGGTTATCCAGACACCATGTCAACAAAAAAACAAAAAATTATTGCCATACTTGGGCAAACCGCAACGGGAAAAAGTGATTTGGGAGTACGGCTTGCGCGACGATTCAACGGAGAAATCATATCCGCTGATTCGCGACAAGTGTATAAAGGACTTAATATCGGCACAGGAAAAATTACCAAACGTGAGATGCGTGGAATACCACACCACCTCCTTGACGTGGCAAGTCCTAAACGCATATATACTGTGGCAAAGTATAAAAAAGATGCGGAAAAAATCATACGACATATTGTACGAAAAGGAAAAATTCCGATTATCGTCGGCGGCACTGGATTTTATATTGACACACTGCTTGGCGATATCACATTGCCCAACATACCACCTGATAAAAAACTACGCGCACAGCTTGAAAAAAAGACAACGAGTATACTTCTAAAACAATTAGAGAAACTTGATCCTACCCGTGCACAAAACATAGATGTAAAAAACCGTAGACGTATTATACGGGCAATTGAAATTGCCAAAGCGAAGACTTCACGCAAGCTAACACAAACTAACGCAGAAAAAGATAAACAATTAAAATATGACGTTCTCAAAATTGGAATCAAAATCCCAGACGAGATACTCAAACAAAAAATTACTATGCGCTTATTCGCGCAAATAAGGCAAGGAATGATTGCAGAAGTACGCAAGCTTCACCGGAAAGGACTGTCTTGGAAAAAAATGGAGGGGCTAGGTTTAGAATACCGTTATCTTTCGCGATACTTGCGCGGGAAAATTAATAAGCAAGAGATGAGAAAACAATTAAATTCCGCAACCTGGCAATACGCTCGCCGCCAAAAAACGTGGTTTAAACGCGATAAAAATATTCACTGGATTAAACCGAATGAATATCAAAAAATAGAAAAAGAGCTGCAAAAATTTCTTGGAAAATAGAGTTATCTACGGGTCCACCAGGATTCGAACCTGGATCAACGGTTTTGGAGACCGTCATTCTACCATTGAACTATGGACCCTCACTAAGAGCCTGCTCACGATCTCGCCGCAAGAGAAGAAAATATTGCTCGCCGGCCAAAATCTCGAAATTCAGGCTGCAAATTATTCAAAACTCGTCGCCGTATCTCGATAAGCGACGTAGAGCGAGTGCAATCTGAAAGACGAAGCGAAGTGGAGTTTTTCAGATTGCCGAGCCGAGGAGCTTATATAAGACGTAGTGCTTTTATATGCCTCCTCGTCTTTCATAATTTTCGCTCTGAATTTCGAGATTTATGGCTCGGCGCGAGATCGTGAATAGGCTCTTAGTAATTTATAGCAAATATATTGAAAAAACTGAAGAAATATTTTTAGGAAGCTTTTTACACACAACATTCCAACATTCTTGCGAATGTTGGAATGTTGTTGTTGCGCGAGGTTTTCTATTTCTTCGTCTCTTGATGCGGATACGGACCGCGACACCAGCGACAATACTTTTTGAGCTCTATTTTGCGCTCAACGCTTTTTTTATTTTTGCGCGTCCAATAATTGATCCGTTTACAATTCTTGCACGCAAGTTTTAGTAAATGTTTTTGTGTCATATTGTTATGAATTAGGAATACGGAAATGATAATATAAACACGAACAAAACACAAATGGTCAAATTTAAAAAATGTGATATATTCACTACAGAAGGATAGCGCAGATGGAGATATTAATGACAGAGTTTTTTGTAGAACGCTGGACTGGACCACACACCAAAAAAGACCTAGACGCTATTAATTTTCTCAATAAGGAAGAATTGAAACAAACACGTGAAATGACATGGGGGCAATTTATAACTTTTCTCAAAAATCCACATATTATTTTTGTTGTTGCGCGGAGGACAGACACTGAAGAGATAATTGGCAAACAAACCATGTATATGGTTTTGCTTGACGACGGAGAAATAAAGACATATCTAGAGCAAGTAGCTACACACCCAGCGTATAAAAGAATGGGGATTGGAAAAGAAATTCTTGGTGTGTTAAAACAAATTGCGCACGATAAAGGCGCAGAATTTTGTGATTTTTCAAGCAATGTTGAGAAAGAGGCAGCACAAAAATTTTACAATTCTATACCTGGGTGTGAAAGAAGGAAAACGAACAATTTTCGCATTAGATTGTGATAAAAAAGTAAAAACCCCTGCATAGACAGGGGTTGTTTCTTTATTGTGCGGCGCGAATGGTATCGCGCAATTGACGAGCTTTTTCGGCTGCAGCTTCCGCGAAATCTTCGCCTTGGCTGGCAAGACAAATTCCCGAAGAGGAGTTGATAGCGATTGAACCATGTCCAACATAAGCAGCTTGAACAGTTTCAGCAATAAAGCCACCTTGAGCGTCGATACCAGGAGTTAAAAACCAAAGTTCATTACCGACAATTTCTCTACAGCGAGTCAAATGTTCAGAGTAGATATTTCCCGACCCTTCAGGTTTTTCATAAGCGGCGGCCATAACAAGACCGGCGTTTTCAACAACACCTAAATCCTTCGCCCAAGCCAGAGTCCTCTCAGCTATAAACTCCCATAGAAGCTGTCCGCTAGCTAATTCTATATCTTGTATTTCTCGAGCAGAAGGATTGCTAGTATAGCACAGACCGACAAGCGCCCGTTCCAGATGTTTTCTATTAATGAGATCTTTTATACAATCTTCGCCCATGTAAGGCGAGAAGTTCATCCCGTCAACTCCGTCAATTTCAAAATGGGCAATTTGATACCGCTGTTGCGTCCTGTCAATATCATTTCGTTTGCAATCAAGAAAAATTGGAATGCCAGGATGGTTACGCCTAATGTGCTTCACAACTTTTTGAAGTGCCCAAGCTCCGTTAGGAAATGCTTCCCAATGGGCTTTTTGTGGCTTGAACATCGAGGCAAAAAGAGCGGTCGCGTCAATAACTTCTTCCATCCAAACAGCAATATCTGTTGCTAAATGGAAGTCAGACAAACCGCTGACCAAACATGCTGGCAATTTTTCAGGAATAGGATCAAGCCCAACACATACCAAAGAATCTATTAATTCCTGTCTATCTCCCAGTAATTGCCGAAATCCTTTCGTCGCCATTTTTATATCCTTTCCACATTGTTGAAATGCAAAATCAGTCAAACTGGCGCTTGACTAATTCATCCAAACAAAAGATTACATTAAAATAAATAAAAAGGCAAATGACGTGATGTAGGGGATATGCTAGTGTGAAAAGAGAAAGAAATCTTGAATCTTGAAAGGGGTACAATATGGCGAAGCGACTTTACCCGTCTTATGTGTTTTCTCCTATAGTAGCAAGAGCGCTTTTGTGGCTACCAACTCGGATTATTTTAATTTTTTTCTGCAAGTTTAAGGTTTATGGATTGGAGAATTTGCATGATATATGTGGAATAAATAACGGAGTTCTCTTTGCCGCAAATCACGCAAGTCAACTTGATTCAATAGCTGTAAATGCCGCACTACCATTTGTGAGCGCATATACTCCAATTTTTTCCGCAACTGATGATCCAGAAGTTATTAAAAAAAACAGGAAGAGCTTTGGGTGGTTATACTACTTATATCGCCTACCGTTTTTTTTCCGGATGTTCGGCGGCTATCCTGTGTACGTTGGAACGGGAGACCTTAAAAAAGCGGTTGCGTATCAAATAAAGTTTCTACTGGGAGGACGAAGTGTGCTATTTTTCCCCGAAGGAAAGCGAACGCGAGACGGAAAACTGGGAATTGCCCAAAACGGCGTAGCGTTTCTCTTGCACCATACTGACACGACCATTGTCCCTGTTGCTATTTCAGGTACATATAATGTGGTTCCGAAAACATTTCTGATGAGGAAACATACCATCATCGTCCAGTTCGGGAAGAAACTAATTTCCAAGGAAGATATCTTTACAGACAATAAGAATCCAGACGAGCAAGATCTTAGACGCGGAGCCGCTGAGATTATGTCAGAAGTTGAAAAATTGCTTAATTGTTGAAAGACCCTCCACGCGAGGGTCTTTTTTTTATGCGCCGGGCAGGATTCGGTCACAAATCACTAAGCATAATTTTCGTGCTACGCACTCAATTCTGCTAAGTGTTCGCGACCCCGACTCGGCGACAAGCACTCGCTCCGCTCATCTTGTATACCGCCTCCGTCTTTCGAATCCTTCCGGCTGCTATAAAACAATAATAT
>DCXN01000001.1:11640-11812 GCA_002327685.1 Patescibacteria group bacterium UBA2135 | reverse complement strand
TTTTATGCGCCGGGCAGGATTCGGTCACAAATCACTAAGTATTTTATGAATGCTCCGCATTCAAAAATACTAAGTGTTCGCGACCCCGACTCGGCGACAAGCACTCGCTCCGCTCGTCTTGTATACCGCCTCCGTCTTTCGAATCCTGCCGGCTGCTATAAAACAATAATAT
>DCXN01000001.1:0-11283 GCA_002327685.1 Patescibacteria group bacterium UBA2135 | reverse complement strand
GTTTTATGCGCCGGGCAGGATTCGAACCTGCGTAGGCATAAAGCCGACAGATTTACAGTCTGTTGCGATTGACCACTCCGCCACCGACGCATTAGGACAAAATTATTTTACCATAAATAAACAAAAATGGAACGGCTCACCGTGGTGAGCCGTTCCATTTTTGTTAAGTTATATTTAATTACGCAACTGCTTGTGCGATTTTTTTCGCGCGTACTTTTCTTTTCGCTACATGTTTCTTCTTGACATCAATTGCAATTTCACCACTTTTCAAAGATACAGACACCTCGTCACCCTCCGTAACACCTTGCGAGATCATTAGAGACGCAACTGGTGTCAAAATCTTATTCTGAATAAGCCGCTTCAGTGGTCGTGCACCAAACTGAGGATTGTACCCTTCTACACCAAGATATTTGAAGACGTCACGAGAAATAGTAAGTTTAATTTCTTTTTCTTCGAGTCGTTTTACAACATCACTCACCTGAATTTCGACAATACTTTTAATTGCCTCCTGAGAAAGGATGTTAAATACCACAATGTCATCAAGGCGATTCAAAAATTCAGGACGGAAACGATCGTGCAAGCTTTCCATTACTTTATCTTTCAAATTTTCAAACACAGCTTTTTCACTCCCACTGCCAAACCCAATCTTTTCCATCTTGTTAATATATTCGGAACCGACGTTTGAAGTCATTATGATAATAGTGTTCTTAAAATTCACAGAACGCCCTTTCGCGTCTGTTAAATGCCCATCATCAAGCACTTGAAGAAGGATATTAAATACTTCAGGGTGAGCTTTTTCAATTTCATCAAATAGCACTATTGAGTACGGCCGATGGCGAACTTTCTCCGTTAACGAACCTCCTTCCTCGTGTCCAACATATCCTGGTGGAGAACCGATCATTTTTGAGACGGAATGCCGCTCCATAAACTCCGACATATCAACACGAATAAGCGCTTTTTCGTCATTAAACATAAACTCCGCAAGCGCTTTAGTAAGCTCCGTCTTTCCGACACCAGTCGGGCCCAAAAACATAAACGAAGCAATTGGTCTACGCGGATCAGCAATGCCAGCCCGCGAACGCTTAACAGCGTCAGTTATTGTTTTCACTGCAATGTCCTGACCAACAACCCTTGTCTTTACATCGTCTTCCATTCGCATAAGTTTTTCAGCTTCCTCCTCAAGCATTTTCAAAACAGGAATATGCGTCCATTCAGAAACTACTTTTGCAATATCTGTCTCCATCACTTCTTCTTTCAAAATGCGGCGAGAGCGTTGCAATTTCTTCAAACGCGCGTCCCGCGTCTTGAGATCTTTTTCAATTTCCGGAACTTTGCCATAGCGAATTTCCGCGGCACGCGTTAAGTCAGAACGCATCTCCGCTGACTCTGCCTCAAGACGTAATACGTCAAGTTCTTTTTTTAATTTTCTGATTTCAATTAAGAGATTCCTTTCATTTTGCCACTTCAATTCAAGCTCGCGTGTTTTTTCTTTTAAGTTTCCGAGCTCTTTATCAATTGCCCGCATGCGTGTTTTTATCTTTTTATTTTTTGATGTCTCACTTTCATTCTTTAACGCCTCTTTTTCAATCTGAAGCCGCATTGTCTTCCGATGCGCTTCTTCAAGAGCTGGTGGTTTGTTTTCAAGAGACATTCGTAAAGATGACGCCGCCTCATCAATCAGGTCAACAGCCTTGTCGGGTAGATAACGGTCTGGAATATAACGACTGGAAAGAGTTACCGCGGCTATGATTGCGTCATCAGTAATGCGCACACCATGAAAAAGTTCATATCGCTCTTTAAGTCCACGCAAAATGGCAACCGCATCTTCAACAGACGGCTCATTTACATAAACAGGCTGAAAACGCCGAGTAAGTGCGGGATCTTTTTCAATATGTTTTTGATATTCTTTCAGTGTCGTTGCACCGATAGCGCGCAACTCACCGCGGGCAAGCGCCGGCTTTAACATGTTTGACGCGTCCATAGAACCTTCAGCGGCGCCAGCACCGACAATCGTATGAATTTCATCAATGAAAAGAACAATCTTGCCTTCAGCGCGCTCAATTTCCTTCATAATAGTTTTGAGTCGCTCTTCAAATTCTCCGCGGTACTTTGTACCCGCAATAAGCATACCGAGATCAAGCGCAACGAGTTCTTTGTTACGCAACGACTCTGGTACATCCCCTTTTGCCATACGAATCGCAAGCCCTTCCGCGATCGCAGTTTTTCCAGTACCGGCTTCGCCAATTAAAATAGGATTGTTTTTTGTACGACGGGAGAGAATTTGAATAATTCTACTAATTTCAGCATCACGGCCAATTAAAGGGTCTAACTTATCTTCAAGCGCAAACTTGGTGAGATTTCTAGTATATTTTTCAATCGCGCGAAATTTTTTCGGAGTAGGGGAATCGGTGATAGTACTATTTTTGAGTTCATCAATAACTTTTAAGACAGATTCTTTGTTAATACGGAAACGAGATAGTATTTCTCGCGCCTGTCCTGGCGCATCAAAGAGTGCAACAAATACGTGCTCTGACGAGATCAGATCTTCACCAAGTTGTTGTGCCACTTTTCCACTAGCTTCAAGCACCTGTGCAAATTCAGGCGTTAAATAAATTTGATATGACGGCGCGAGTACATGCCCAGAATCAGGCGCTTCAATTGCTTCAAGAAGAGAGTCTGTAAGTATCACTGTGTCAACTTCTAATTTATCCAAGATAGACAATACCATTGACTCTTCTTGCAAGAGAAGGGCTGTGAGCAAGTGAACCGGATTCACATGATTTTGTCCACGTTCAATAGAAAGCTCATGCGCCCGCCTGATTGCTTCTCGCGCTTTTGTTGTGAAATTTCCAAATGGAGGCATATGTTAAAGTATTAGGTATTTAGTATTAAGTATAAGGTATTAAAAATAAACCCTTATATGAAATACCATACTATACTAATTATCTAAAGTCAAGGGACTCTCTCCGTCTTCTTCTGGTGCCTGTGCAGATTCAATTTGCTTTATCATGTCATTCACAATGTGTATTGGGATTGTTCTCTGTCGCCCATCTTCAATAATGATATTAATACCTACAATCTCGCCATTCGTATTGATCAGTGGACCTCCTACATATTGTTCGTTAATATCAATTGTTGTATGGATAGCAATTATTTCTTTTTGTGAATTATCTTCATCATCCCCCTTTTTTTCTTCCAGTTGTGAAATCACACCAAGCGACAAAACCACATCATTTCTAAGACCTAGCACAATGGCAGTTTGACCAATTTGCACATCGTCTATTTTTGCAAATATTGTCCTTATAAACGAAGTTGGTTTTTCAGTATTTATCACAACACCTTCAACAGACTCTACTTCGTCGCCAATCTTAAGAAGCATAATGTTATTGGCAGTATCTCGTACAGCCACGTCTACTTTATACACATGGTCATCAATTGTTTTAATAACTGATTCTTCTTCGTTGTCAAATAGATAATTTTGAGAAACGACAAATTGGTTGTTTAGTGCAAAGCCTGTGCTAAGTAATTCCAATTCAAATTCTTCTTTTGGTGGTTTTCCAAATCCTCCAATGCGAAACTTCTTTTTCAAAATACCCACTTGAACTACATTTGGTGAATTATTTTCAGCGGCCTTAGTTATAAAATCTTCCTCTTTTATGACAACCGTCTGGATAACTTCTGATTCAGTATCTTCCTGCATGGTAACCACCTCAACTGTCTTCTCGACAACCCGATTAATGGTCTGTGTTACCACTGGCGGCGCCTGATCTAAAAGCGTCACCGTTACAATCCCTGTTGCGATAGATGTTACGAAGCTAACCAAAAGGGCAAGTAAAATAAGTTGTGTGTTGTTTAAATCGTTCATCCCGCTACGAAATAGGACGCGGACGCATGCCCGCTTTACTATTTTAAAATCTATTGATAATAAGGTGAATAAAACATCGTTAATTGTTAATCCCGTGAGCGTCCGCGATTTCGTACGGGACTCATGTCTCCCTTCGGGAGCGCAGAACCACGCAGAACCACGCAGAAATTATTATTACATTAAATTGTAACACACAATTGTCGTATATAGCAACAAAAAAGTCGCTCCTACTGGGCGACTCTGTTATCTATTTAACGCTCATGTATGCATGGATCACGGCTCACCATTTTGAACTTTGCGTTTTTTATGGCTACTCTCGCTGTTCTCATTTCTTCTTGTGCAATTTACCTAACGTCATCCCTAATCGAAACATCCCATATACGAACACAGCAAACACAGACACAAAGACGAAAAATAAAACTATTATATGTGTCCAAGAAAACCCAAAGGCACTTGCAAGAATGGCCACAATAAAGCCCGATGCCATCCCAATCACTAAACCTGCCATAACAATGCTCATCTATTTATCCTTCTTGTCTCTTTTACTTTCTTAATCTGTAGAAAAATATATCATAACCTTTCATTGCGTCAAGATTTCTTTGAGAATCTGTACGGTGTAATCAAGGTCTTTTTTTGTCGTGCTTTTGCCAAGTGTAAAGCGTATTGAGGCTTGCGCGTGTGCGCCACTCTTTCCTAATTCATCAATAACATATGATTTATTCTGTCCGCTTGATAAACACGCACTTTTTGAGCCAACGGAAATGCCGCGTGCGTCAAGTTGCAAAACAATCCAATCACTCTCATTTCCTGGAAAGGACATATTGACATTATTCGCAATACGTTCATCCGTATCTCCGTTTAGTTCTGCGCCCTTAATATTATCAAGAACTTTTTTGATAAAGTAATCACGCAATTCTGTCATCCTTTTTACTTCTTTCTCTCGTTCCACGATTACTATTTCAAGCGCCTTTGCAAAACCAATGATACTAGGGGCATTTTCTGTACCGGGACGAATGCCATTTTCCTGATGACCTCCATACAAGATCGGTTTAATTTCCATTTCTCGTTTTTTGTAAAGTACGCCGACCCCTTTTGGCCCATATATTTTCTGACCATCAAGTGTCATCAGGTCAACGCCTAATTTTTGCACATTAACATCAAGATACGCGGGCACTTGACTTGCGTCACAGTGGAACATTGGCAAATTTAAGGTTTTAGGTTTTAGGTTACAGGTGTTAGGTTGTCGTTTTCTGAAATTGCGAATTACTTTCGCGATTTCAGAAATCGGCTGTATCGTTCCAATCTCATTATTTGCATACATAATAGACACGAGGACTGTTTCCTTTTTAAGCGCTTTCTTTAGCTCGTCGATTTTTATAATCCCATCTTGTCCTACAGGAATATAAGACACTTGCACTCCCCGCTTTCTCAATTCACGAAAGACATCACGCACAGACGCATGCTCAATAACGCTCGTGATAATATGTATATCTTCTGATTTCATGCCATGTTCTTGCACAGACTGCACAACTCCCCATATGGCAAGATTGTTTGATTCTGTCCCTCCAGATGTGAAAATAATCTCGTCAGAATGACATGCTAATAATTCTGCAGTTTTTTCACGCGCTTCAACAACTGCTTGTTTCGCCGCTACTCCATCGGCATGAATTGAGCCCGGGTTACCAAAGTAATCCGAAAAAAATGGCTTCATCGATTTAAAGGCAAGTGGATCAAGCGGCGTCGTCGCGGCATGGTCTAAATATACCCTGTGTTTCATCCCGTTAGAGGCAGGTCGCGTTCGCATGCGTAAGTTATCCTGCCTGTAGATTAATTATTAAAATATGTTTAATCAATGACTAGCACACATTCCCCGCCAGCGACCGCGGCCTCTAACGGGATTCATATGTGATAGTATATCATCATTTGCAAAAAGAGCGCTGTAATACTATATTATTACAATGCCTCTTGTTTTTGATCAAAACACCCTTTTGCTCCTTATTGCTTTTTTGTTTGCGATAAATATCATTTTAGCGTATTATGCCGTACGAAACGAGCTACGAATGAAAAGAATGCTTAAAGGTAAGCACGTTGATGACTTAGAGAAATCTCTTCTAGAAACAGAAAAACAATTACGCGGGTTTCAAGCATTTCATGAACGCGCGCAGAAACAGTTTGATCTGATTAACAACAAGATAGCAAGTGGCGCGCGCAGAATCGGAGTTGTGCGTTTTAGACCATTCGGTCAAAAAGGTGGCAGCCAGAGTTTTTCAGCCGCATTTATAAATGAAAAAGGAGATGGTATCGTTATGTCCAATTTGCATGTAAGAGACCATGTTTCACTATTTGCAAAAGAATTACAAAAAAATGAGTCAGAACACAAACTATCAAAAGAAGAAAAAGAAGCAATAACCAGGGCTCACAATTTAGAAACAAATTAATTTAAACAAAATTTAACTAAATTTTATATCAATGCCAGTAACTACTACACAAAAAAATATTCACGAGATGGAGCGCCCGCCGGTCGTTGTTGTCCTTGGGCATATTGACCATGGTAAATCTACACTGCTTGATTATATCAGAAAAACCAACACAACAGAGAAAGAAGCTGGTGGCATAACACAGCATATCTCCGCGTATGAAGTAGAGTACAAAACAAAAGATGGTGCAGAAAAACGAATTACCTTTTTAGATACTCCCGGACATACGGCATTTACAAAAATGCGTGAGCGAGGCGCGCACTTGGCAGATGTTGCTATTGTTGTCGTCTCTGCAGAAGATGGCGTTAAACAACAGACGCTTGAAGTTCTCACCATGCTCAAAGAAGACAAGATACCATATATTGTTGCCATTAATAAGATAGATCGCCCCAATGCTAATGTTGAAAAAATAAAACAAGAGCTTGCTGAACATGAGGTTCTCGTAGAAGGATACGGGGGAGATATTCCAGTAGTTTCTATCTCGGCAAAGACAGGCGTTGGCATTGATGAGCTTTTGGAGATGATGCTTTTAGTTGCGGAATTGCAGGAACTAAAAGGTAACACCAATCTACCAGCAGAAGGTGTTGTTGTTGAGTCACATATTGATCCCAGAGAAGGAATCTCCGCGACGTTGATTATAAAAAACGGAACCTTAAAACGAGAGATGTATGTCGCGGCAGATACGGCACTTGCGCCAGTACGACGAATTGATACATTCCTAAATCACAATGCGGAAGAGGCGACATTCTCATCCCCTGTTTTGCTTACGGGATTCAATGCGACACCGCAAGTCGGAGTACTGTTCAAATCTTTTAAAACAAAAAAAGAAGCAGGGGTGTATATAAAAGAACAAAGTCAGATTAAGACAACTCCCCAATCAAGCACGCAACAACAAGGAGACGAGCCAGAAAACTCCGAAGTAAGTGAGCATGTTGTACCAATTGTCATTAAAGCAGATACAACTGGTTCGCTTGAAGCCTTAGAGCATGAAATTAAAAAACTAGAAGGCGAGATGAAGACATTTAAAATCATTCACCGCGGAGTCGGAAATATAGAAGAAGGAGATCTGAAAATTGCCTCAAGCGGGAAACACACAATTATTACAGGATTTAACGTGAGTGTTGGAAAGCCGGCAGAGAAAGCGGCACTGCAACACGGTCTTGCCATTAAGACATTCTCAATAATTTATGAATTAATTGAATGGCTATCTGAAGAGATTAAAAAGAGAACACCGAAAATAACCGTGGAAGAAGAAACAGGAACGGCAAAAATAATGAAGACTTTTAGTAAAGCAAAAGGAAAACAAGTTGTTGGCGGAAAGGTGCTTACGGGAGAACTTACTGTTCCTGGAAAAATTAAAATCATGAGGCGAGGAAACGAGATTGACAAAGGCGAGATTGTTGAACTACAACAGCAAAAAGCAAAAACTAAGAGTGTCAAAGATGGTTTTGAATTCGGCGCGATGATTGAATCAAAACATGATATCGCGACAGGAGATACTATCGAGGCGTTTCAGTTGGTGGAGAAATAAAGAGCAATACAAATATACAAATTTTACGAATAATACAAATAATACTAATGCAGCATATTCGTATACATTGGTATCATTCGTAAAATTCGTATATTAGTATTATCCTATGACCTTACGGCAAGAAAAACTAAACATACTTTTTAAAAAACTGATTGCGCAGTTTGTCCAAAATAATGTCGGGGACACATTGGTAGCAATTACTGATGTTCATATTGCAAAAGATCTACATAACGCAAATGCATATATTGCTGTTTTTCCAGAAGATAGCGAGAAAACAGTACTTTCTATAATTGAATCAAAACAAAAAGAATTGCGTGAGTTCTTAAAAAAGAATACAAGCATAAAGACACTCCCCCACATCATATTTAAAATAGATACAGGAGAGAAACACAGACAAAAAATTGACGCACTTCTTTCCAATAAATAGAGTGTTAAACTTCAAGGTTCAACCTTGAAGTCTTGGTATTTACAAACTTCAAATCCGATGCTTGTATGGTATAATCTATTCTGCTACGGCTCGGTGGCGAAGCGGTAACGCATCGGTCTGCAAAACCGATATACACGGGTTCGATTCCCGTCCGGGCCTCACTCTAGAGTTTAAAATTCTAGATTCTAGATTGCTGGGATGGCGGAATCCCGTGCGAAACCTTGTTTCTAACGGGACAGGTTGGTAGATTTATCCCGTACAAAGTGCTGAGGTGGCGGAATTGGTAGACGCGGTGGGCTTAAGCCCCACTGAGGATTATACCTCATGGGAGTTCGAGTCTCCCCCTCAGCACTTTGTACGGGACGCGGTGGGCTTAAGCCCCGCTGAGGATTATACCTCATGGGAGTTCGAGTCTCCCTCCCAGCACTTTGTTAAAAAGACAGCCATCCACAGCTATCTTGATAAATATTCTCCGCACATGGCTGTCTTGGTAAATATCAGAAAAAAAATTATCCGTTCATAGCTGTATTGGTAAATATCAGGTTTCTTCCGCCCATAGGTGTCTTGGTAGGTATCAGTAAAAAAAAATGACCGCCCATAGCTCAGTTGGTAGAGCAGCGGCCTCTTAAGCCGACGGTCGTAGGTTCAAATCCTACTGGGCGGATAAAAATTAACTTTATCTAAATCCCATTTTCTGAACGACTCAACGAGTTGAGCCGTTGGAAATTTGGAAAAAGTTACTTTATTTAGTTAAAATAAAGATCAGACTTCATTAGAATCAGAGATTCAAGTATATCTTGCTTCTAGTGGGACATATTGGTAAATTTATTACAAGAACGCTGGGGTGGCGAAATTGGTAGACGCGCTTGGTTTAGGACCAAGTGGAGCAATCCGTGGAGGTTCAAGTCCTCTCCCCAGCATTGACTTTTTTGTGTCTTTATGGTAGAAGGAGTTTAGCAGAAGGTACAACTAGTACTTTTGACAAATAGAATACAAGGAGACGAAATCAATGTCAGAACAAGCGAAATGCGGAATTTTTGTATGTGTTTCATGGGCGCTAGCACTTGCTTTACTCCTCTTTCCAGCAATATGGATGATGGGGTGGACAGGTGTCCTCATAGCTCTTGCAATTTGGGTAATAATTATCACGTCCACGGCCCAATTCTTTACCACATGGTCACCTAAGATAAGGGCAATTATAACCAATGATGCTTTACGGAAAGACGCGGAAGGAAACGGAGTACTCACAGTGCACCCACCTGGCCTTACATGGAAATATCCAACCGAAGTTGAATCAGGTGATTTTATTCCTTTAGGTTACATAGCTGAGACATTTCCAATTACCTGCCCAACGAAAGATGGTCCTGATGTAACTATTATCGTATCGTTTCGATGGCACCCTATAAACACGACAGAAGGATTAAAACGTTTTTTGTTAGTGCGTGACGATCCTGGTTCAATCTGCGTTGGTGTCACAGGTAAAGCAAAAAGTATCTTGTCCCAAAAAACACGTACGTACGAAGTCCTTGAGGCGGAAGAGAAGATTAAAGAACTTCAAGGAGTTATAGATGAGGAATTTGGACGTGAACCTGATCCAGTCGCAGATGACACAGATGATACAGATAAAGCACTCTCCCTGGAAGAAAAGTTCGGGATAGACGTGACCATACCAACAGTTGAACTGGTCATGAGTTCTGTAGAATTCAAAAGAGGGCGCACAACGCGGAGAATTATGGACGAACTGAGAGCAAGCGCCAAAGAAGCCGTAGACGCATCTGACGGTTCGCTTAGAACCGCTACTGCAATGGACAGAATACTTACCGTTCATAGCGGGGGTGATGTTTCGCAACATACCCAGCTTGTACAAGGTGAAAACCTTGGCGAACAACTTGCTGCGCTTTTTGTGGCGGCAATGAGCGGAAGAAACCAACAGAAGAAAAACGAGAAGGATACGTTATGAGTGAAGAAAAATGTCTAGAAATTGACACAACCTCAGTACCTGAAGCAAAAGGGGTTTTCCGGTTCATACGGTGGATAGGCATTATTATCGCCGCAATACTTCTTGCGATAGCAGGCGACATATATCTGTACGATGACCAAGAAGACCAGGTTGAAAGGCAGTACAAGACAGTAAACACAGCGCACACAAACATGGCATGCAGTGGAAATATAGGGCTTATTGTAAGCAAAGAATGGACAATAGTTGATGTTCCTCCACGATGTGATGCTCAAATCTGGCGTAATGAAACAGATAAAATTGACATCAAAACAATTCCCGAAGAAAAAATACATTCCGCAGAAACACGAAGCAAAGATGCACGTTTTGAGTCGGACAAGATTGCAATCCGATCAGCAACGGGACAGCCTATCCATATCAGTATTTCATTTCATCCGTACGGAACACGGTAAATCCCAAAAGCGATGACTAAAGGTCATCGCTTTTTCTTTTAATTAATTTTGCACTATCATGGCAACCCTGGCGCATCAACGCCAATAGTACTTGCGATCAAGCGAATGATTGCAAACGCAGCAAACATTATAAACATACCCACCAAACCCCAAATCATATGTTGTTTGCCTTTTTCACGAGCCGCCTCGCTATCGGCTTGAAATAAAAACTCTGCCGCGCCCCAAAGGAAAAATATGAATGCAAGAGCAAAGAGAAACCCGATAACGGGGTTCAGTATGAATTCGTTGATTTTTTGTATCACGCTACGCACCGCTGGATTTTCCGCGGCATGCGCAACGCGAGTTGACATAAAATTCATAGCGATATGATTAAATGCTCTAATGCTTCATTAAATTAGATTTGATGAAGCATTAGCTTGGAATAGTTGGTAACGTCGGCGGAGTATTTATTGGTTGCACACCGGTAAACTGCTGTAAGAGCATTACGATACCCCAAACTGAAACAATGACAAAAAGACCAATTGTGCCGTAAATCATTGTGTCACGTGCTTCTGCTTTTTTGTCATCATCTTTT
>DCXN01000010.1 GCA_002327685.1 Patescibacteria group bacterium UBA2135 | reverse complement strand
GGCAGTTCTGTTTGAGTTTTCATAATAGCAGCCTCTTTTTTACAGGCTAGATTCGCTGGATGTTTCTTCCCTTGGAAATCTATATGTAAAATGTTTGCCTGGTGTCTTTTGCACCAAACCTGGATACCAAGTTTAGTAGCACCCACTTCGACACTGGCCCATTCAGAAGGAGAAAGATGTTGAGGTCTTTCTTTTAAACATAAACCACAATGATAATACATCTTTATTTTATTTGTAACCGGTATGTTTCTAGTCATTTGGGTACGTAGTCCTTTTTCTCGCTACTCCACACTACTTCCTTGATAGTCACAGTTTCATTTTCAATATCTCCACTATCTTCTTTCCATACTTGACTATACTTTGGGTCAGCATTTTGATTTTCAGCAATGTAGGTTGCTTCTTTTTCATCCTTTACATTCTTTATTAAATAGGTATCCTTGTGGTATTTATCGTAGTGTATCGTGGCCATAAAATATTTCTCAGCCATTTTTATTGTACCCAACTCTCTACGATGTGTTCACCGGTTGAGTTATCAACATATACTACCCAGTTACCGATAGTAATATATGCTACATTTTTAGATCTTCTATCAACTTTAATTATGCTTTCTTTATTTCCTTTTTTATTCACCCTTAAATAGTTTTTCAAATCTTTAATCATTTGAACCGCTATTCCTGCCGTAGCATTACCCGGCATCTTTTTTAGTGTCTTATCTGTTTGAATAGACTTCATTAATCTATCAAATTTAGATTGATATTTAGTTATTGTTTTTTGCATGGTTACCATTTTCCTTCCCCAGCACTTCATTCCACTTAGAAAACATATCTTTCACTAAAGTTAGAGCGCTGTCGAACTTAAGATGAGGGACATTACTATGATGAGTATTTCGTACCTCATTTCCTACTTTAAGAGTAATAGTTTGATCAACCGAATCATAACTCACAATGAACTTTTTTGTGTTCACTGGAATCACGGGTGATCTAACTGACTCGCCAGAAACATTTTTTACAATGTCCTGAGCTTCTTTGAAAGCTTGTTGCTTTCCGGCTCGGACGCCCGCTGCATAAGTATCGTTAACACTTTGCAACATGTCCTTCATGCTTTTATTTAGTTCGTCTTGTTTGTCATCTGTTGTCATTTGATCCTCCAATCCCATTAAGTTACTATATATCCCATTAGAATGCAAGCTTTATTTACAAGGTAAAACAAAAAGAGTACATGTAAGTTATGAATATTTTTTTAACTCTTATTCTCTGTTCGGCCCTGGAGGGTACCTGTTCTCAAATGTGGCAGAAAAACGATCCTTTCCCTGATTGGTCTACCTGTATGAACGCTGGTTATATTCATTCTAAGGAATTTATGGAGTCCCTAGGGCCCGCACTAATCAACGAAAAACAGCTCTTTATTAAGTTTTACTGTGAAAAAAAGGTCAATAATACTGACCAAACTAAGTCCCCAACATAGGGGTTGACAGGACTATCTTATTCCGTCATATACTCTCTTATGAAGCACTATCGTATCCGTGCAATAGTACGCGGAAATTTGCTAGATGGAACGGTAAGCGCTAACGATCATCAGGCTGCCTTAAAACTGTTTAGTAAAAAAGCTTACGACGGTGCAATCAAGGTTAAAGAAGGTCCTGGTTTTTACCAAAAGACCAAGACTTGCATAACTTATGAGGAGGTAGACCCGAATGTCACTACACGAGTTAGTCCAGAAAAAGCTCAAGCTGGAACATCAGTGGGCCAACCAAGCATTGTCGCAGAAAAAAACTACTGACGACATGAAAGTCATTGATCTTCGAGTAAAAGATATTAAAGGTGAAATTAACACCCAGTTTGAAACGGATGCCAAAGTAGAGCTACATATAACTGCGAATAAAATTAGTACTTAGGGGACGAAGGTTCCAGGAATAGGAATTTCCTTGTATATTATTTTGCCGTTTACCAACTGCTTGACTTTATTTAAACAAATCTCACAACGATAAACATGTTTTTTAAAGGTAGGACTGAAATGCGTGTTTTGATGACACGTTGGACATTCTCCTGCGTTGATGTGTAATTCATTTAACTTCATCTGTTTGACCCCAGTTCTTTCCAATAGATATATCGACTTTTGAGGGGACTTTCAACTCAGGTATACACTTTTCCATAATCTCTCTGATTTGTTTGTATTGAGGTTCAAGTGCTTCCCATTTAAGATTGAAACAAAGTTCGTCATGAATCTGTAGAATTGGATAAAAGTTGGCTTTCGCACAATCAATCATAGCTTGTTTTACCTGGTCAGCTGCAGATCCTTGGATCAACCGGTTAAGCGCTTTATAAGTGTAAGCTCTTTTAATATTACCACGTCCATACTTCTGTACTGCATCTTCAAAAGTGGTGGCTCTATGGAGTCCAAATGATGAAGGCTCCCATTCTTGAAATCTGCATTTTCTTCCTTTAAGTGTCCAAATCGTTCCATTTTTATCCGCTGCATCCATAGCATTATTTGCAAGTTGTTTAACAAAGGGAACACGCTGGTTATATTCCTGTAAAATTTGTTCAGCCTGTTGTTTATCAATTCCTAATTCTCTGGAAAGTTTATTCTTTCCCATTCCATAAAAGATTCCTAGATTAATTGTTTTAGCTTGAGATCTTGGTATGCCTGCCATGTCCGCTACTGTTTGGTGAAAGTCTGCGTCTTCTTCTTCATAGGCTTTAATTAAATCGTCAGAGCCAGCGAAACCAATACTAGCAGCATAGTGAACTACAAGGCGCGGCTCTTGCTGAGAGTAATCAAAGGATCCCCAGCGACAATCATTATCGGCTATAAAGAGAGATCGGATCCTGGGGCCGAGGTCCTTGTTTCGGGCTGGAACTTGCTGTAAATTTGGATGTGCATAACTGAGACGACCACTGACGGTCCCTCCAGAGTCACCCCGTAATTGATTTATTTCTGCATGGATCCTTCCTTGATGTTCAAATTTAAATATAGAATCAATGAACGTTGAATGAAACTT
>DCXN01000006.1 GCA_002327685.1 Patescibacteria group bacterium UBA2135 | reverse complement strand
TCACTAACGCTTGATTAATGTACAACCTGGTTGCTTTTTTTATTTTGTGTGATATAATAGAAGCGTTCTCATATTGGGTAGTTGCTGTCAATGCGTAACATTGACAGAGGAAAGTCCGAACATTCTCCGTTTATTGCGGAAAACAGGTAGCGGGTAATACCCGTCCGGAGTGATCCGAGAGGTGCGAGCAGTGACGCTTTACCCGAAAGGTGTAGAGCTCCCCACGCGGGAGATTCCTGCAGTAATGCAGGGGTGAAACGGCTAAACCCTTATCCGAATGCAAGGCCGTATCCTAGCATCTCACTGTCGTGAGATGCTAGGAAGTGCCGCTTGAGGCTATTGGCAACAATAGTCCCAGATAAATAACTACCACTCTGGATTACTGGAGACTAGAGTCTAGAAAACTGGATTTTTTTACTATTCATCTTTATCAATATCCAGTCTCTGGTTTCTAGCCTCCAGTATTTCTAGAGTTACAGAATTCGGCTTATAGATATGAGAATACCATAAATGAAAACTCTCCGATGAAAGTCGGGGAGTTTTCATTTAATTAAAAATGTTAGAAAAACCGCCAACTTGTAAGAAGTTGGCGGTGTAAAAATCAGAAAGATAACGGCATATTGAACCATGAGCGAATTGTGTTTACGAATGTCCTCAGTTTTATGCGTAACATGGGCGTCTGACACTTGACATAAACGCCGACCCCACTTTGTTCAGTTCCGCCTTTCCATTTTACAAACAATGGGCTGTTTGAGCACTTATTGCAACGCCAGAAATCGCCCTTATATTTGAGTTCCACTCCATTTTTATGAGCAGTCACACTTCCACCGTTCTTTCTCTCGTATATAAAGACGATTTCGTATACGTTATTACCCGAGCTAACCATTCTTACAAAGCGAGTATTTTTTCCTCGAAAACGTATCGCCGGCTTTGCGATAATTCCATAGCCTATATCCTCTTTATTTACGTCGGGAAGACGAAAATAAACATCTGTTCTGCTAAATTCCAGAACACTGATCAGTGTTCCAAAGCCAAACATTTGCGGCCACAAATGAGACTGATGATATAATTAATATCACAATGGAAGCCAAGCAGATAGCAAGTACAACCACTTTAGTGTGCGGTGTTTTCATCGGCACCTCTTTTTCAGACGTGTGTCTACGTTAATAGTATCAATAACTTTCTTATTCATCAATGGATTACTCTTTTAAAAATTTGATTTTATGGCGATACTCAAGATTGAACCTTGAAATGCCTTGAAACGTACCAGAAATACCTCTATCATGAATATGTGATCAGGGCATGTTGGAAAACCTTATTCTGGCTAAAAATCTGAAGATTTCGCCACGAAAGCAAGTTTTCCAACATGCTCTAACCAATATTCAAAATGAATTGTATCCTTCTAGCAACAATACCAGGTACTGGGACTAGGTATCTACAAGAGTTCTTTTTGAAGATGTCTCCGGATAATCATATGGTAAATCTGGATACTTTTTCTAATAATCCACGATTATTTGAAGGCATAGATGGCCATGGCTTAAAACCACATGTTACGAATATCGTAGCGGGACATTTTTATATGAATTGTATGCCGACGATAAAGACACTTGCTCAATATTGGCGTCCTATATGTTCCATGCGCGACCCATTAGCCGCCATTATCACGAGACATGAATCAAATAAAAAAGAAACAGTTCCAGTGGATCCGATAATGATGCCGTTTATGTTTAATGCGTTTATACACTTAGCAATGAAGATGGATCCATATATTGTCCCACTTGATCTTGCAAAAAGTAGATCTGACAAAATTAAAATGCTGGAGGGGGTGTCAAGCGTTGCCAAGGTTTCTCCAGATAAGAAATATCTTGATTCGTATATAGACAAAAAACCGATTAACACACTCGGTGAATATTTATTGAAAAAGATGTATCGTGAGGGGGATATAAAGGGGTTAAAAAAAGAAATAGGATTGCAAATAGAGGTTTTAAAGATGTTGGAACCAGATTTTAGGCCGATACTGGAAAAGGCTGGATACAGAGATTTGATGTGGTGGTCGTAGAGCGTGTCGTGAAACTTGCTTTCATGCTCTAGTCTACATTGAAGTATTGTCAAATGGTGTATATAATGAGAGAATATATAAAAATACATTTGACAGGTGACATATGACAATTGACTTATATGATGATGAGTCAAAGGTTAAATGTCAAAGGTCAAATGTTTTGTTAGGTTATGGACACAAAAGAAAATCATAGTGTAAAAAAACGGTCTTTCCTGTCGGTACTTTCTAGCGAAAACGACAATAATATTTTTGATATTATTGCGCGTACTATATTTTTTACAGCAATATTTTTACTGCCCCTTTTTATTTTGCCAAGTCTCAATATATTACCAGATGCGGGAAAAAGCATCTTTGCAGCTGGAGCTGTTGTTTTAGTCTTATTGTTTTGGCTTTTTGCGAGGCTAAAAGGAGGAGTACTTGTGTTACCGCGTAGTATATTGCTTTTGTTCTTGGGGATTGTTGCTTTGCTGTTTTTGATTGCTGCGGTATTTTCTCCTGCTTTTGTAATTTCGTTTGAGGGTCTTACATACGAGAGTGGTACGGCGGTAGCATTCCTTGTCTTGTTTCTCGTCACTGCTCTAGCTGCATTTTTATTTCAATCACCAAAAAATATCTTAGGACTTTATACGGTGTTATTTACGTCATACGGTATTGTTTTTCTCTTTCAAGCCTCGCGCCTTTTGTTTGGCAACGAATTTCTTTCACTTGGGATATTTGTGAATAAAACAGCAGGTCTTATTGGCAAATGGAATGATCTCGGAATTTTTGCGGGACTTTTTATACTTCTGACACTTATCACGCTTGAAACCCTACCTTTAAAAAAGAAATGGTATCGCGGTATTTTATTTGGCATACTTGCCACAGGTTTGTTACTGCTTGCGATCGTTAACTTCTATCCCGCATGGGTCCTAATTGGCTTTTTAGCGTTGGGCATGTTTGTGTATAGTTTTTCTTTCGCGCGAATACAAACACAAAAGACTCGTACTGTGCCGCTTAATAAAAAATTTCCCGTAACATCTTTTGTTGTTCTTCTCATATCGCTTGTGTTTCTTGTTGGAGGAAATGTGGTAAGCGGTTTTATGAATGATCGTCTAAACATTGTACAGCTTGAAGTCAGACCGTCGTGGGAATCAACACGCTCTGTGCTTTCTGAGACAATCAAAGAGAGTCCGCTTTTGGGAAGTGGACCGAACAGATTTTCCAATCAATGGCTTCGTTTTAAGCCAGAAGGAATAAATGCGTCACCTTTTTGGAACATTGATTTTAACTCTGGTGTGGGAATAATGCCGACATTTGCTGTTACTACGGGTGTTCTTGGCTCCGTCGCACTATTGCTCTTTTTTGCCGCGTTTCTATATAAAGGGTTTCGCTTTCTATTCTCTGTTAAAGACGAACGTGTTAACTATATCTTATTTTCCTCCTTTACAGCGGCTCTCTATATATGGGTTATTTCTCTTCTCTATGTGCCTGGTACTGTGCTCATGTTTCTCGCCGCTCTTTTCTCTGGTGTGTTTGTAGGAGCGCTTGTGCACGCAGGTAAGGTGAAAAATTATACACTCTCTTATTTTAAAGATCCTAGACTGGGGTTTGTTATTGTATTAGTGTTGATTGTCTTGATAATCGCAACAGCCGGCGGAGGTTTTCTTGTTTCCAAGAAGGTGCTCTCAATTAATGCATTCCAACAAGGACGCAACATTTTGAACGTAGGGGGTGACTTGGGTGAGGCAGAACGAAATATACAAAAGGCGCTTACGTACAGCGAGTCTGATGCATATTATCGTGCCCTCTCTGAAATAAAAACAAGACAATTAGCCGCTCTTTTGTCCAGACAGGATCCTACACCGGATACCGCTCGGGTTGAATTTCGCGCTATTTTAGGGGACTCAATTCTTGCGGGTCAACAGGCCATTGCGGTAGATGAAACAAATTACCAAAATTGGACTGCACTATTCCGCGTATACAGGTCTGTTGTGCCCGTAGTTGAAGGCGCGTATGAAAATGCGACTATTGCTATAAACAAGGCGCGTGAGTTAAACCCTAAAAATCCCGCATTACTTCTTGAGCAATCACGTCTTGAAGTTGCGAACAACAACAACGAGCAAGCACGGACACTTCTTGGAGAGGCGCTCTTTATTAAACAAGATTACGTAGATGCTATATTCATGGTCGCCCAACTTGATAGCGCAGAAGGGAACATTGAAGGGGCTATTGCGGCGGTTGAAGAAGCGACATTTCTTGCACCGAACAATGCTGGACTCTTCTTTCAGCTCGGTCTCTTGCGGTATAATAACGAAGAATATACTAGTGCTGTTTTGGCGTTTGAACGAGCTCTTGCGATTAACTCTGAATTTGCAAATGCGCGATATTTCTTGGGTTTGAGTTCTTATAATTTAGGCCGCACCGCGGACGCGATTTTGCACTTTGAACAATTACAGCAAACAAATGCGGAAAATAAAGAGGTAGAGAGTATCCTACGTAATTTAAGAGACGGGAAAAATCCATTTGCAAATTCCTCACAACAAGCGATAGAGGAACGCACCGAGCCGCCGCTTGAAGAGTGAGTGTTGTGTGTTACAAAATAATCCTGCCCGTTAGCGTAATTTCAGAGTCCTAGGCAACTTCGTGCCGGGATCCCGGCCCCGCTGAAAGCGGGGTCTAGGGATGTAAATTAGCGTTGTTTTAGTCAGGGTAAGCAACTTTCTTCATATGATAGAGCGTCTTTTTAGAACATTACACCAAGAGATAAGCGGCCTTCATGAGGCTGCTTATCTTTTAGGTGTCTTTGCGTTACTATCAAAAATACTCGCGCTTTTGCGTGATCGTCTACTAGCGCATAATTTTGGCGCAAGTGAAATGCTTGATATTTATTACGCGGCGTTTCGTATTCCTGACTTTATTTATATTTCGCTTGCCTCACTTGTTGCTTCCGCGGTTTTAATTCCGTTTATTGTTGAACGGCTTGATAAAAAAGAAGACGCACAGCGTTTTTTCAATAATATCTTTACCATTTTTTTCTTTGCCATTGTTCTCGTTAGTGTTATTGTTTTTATCGCAATGCCGGCGCTATCCAATATCGTGGTACCTGGTCTTTCTCCGGAAGCCAAGACCCAACTTACACTACTTTCTCGCATCATGCTTCTTTCCCCGATATTGCTTGGTCTTTCTGGGCTTTTCGCAAGCATTACACAGGCACTTCGCCGTTTTTTTGTTTATGCGTTAAGTCCTGTACTTTATAATGTCGGCATTATCGCAGGGATAATTTTCTTGTACCCTATTTGGGGACTTGCCGGTCTTGCGTATGGTGTCGTTTTTGGGGCGCTCTTGCATGTTTTAATCCAGATTCCGGTTTTGCTCAAGCAGGGCTTTTTTCCGCGATTTACATTACGAATTGATATGAAGGAAATCAAGCGTGTCTTGACCCTCTCGCTTCCAAGAACACTGACGCTTTCAGTACACCACCTCACACTTCTTGTCTTTGTTGCGATCGCGTCATTTATGGAAGAAGGATCAATTTCAATTTTTAATTTCTCATTTAATTTACAATCAGTGCCACTCTCTATTATTGGAGTCTCTTATTCGGTTGCGGCATTTCCCACACTTGCTCGGTTGTTTTCAAATGGAGAGCGTGATGCATTTGTAAGTAAAGTTTTGTCTGCGCTCCGCCACATTATTTTTTGGTCATTTCCAGTCATGGTTCTTTTTATCGTATTACGTGCGCAAATTGTAAGAGTGGTGCTCGGGACAGGGGAATTTGGATGGCCCGAGACGCGGCTAACTGCCGCGGCGCTTGCTCTTTTCTCTGTTTCGGTTATTGCCCAGAGCGCTATTTTGCTTTTAGTGCGTGGCTATTATGCCGCGGGGCACACTCGTGCGCCGCTTATTATTAACGTAACCTCGTCGTTATTGATTGTTGTTCTTGCGTTTTTTTTCATAAACCTCTTCAATACTAATGATTTCTTCGTGCATTTTATAGAATCACTCTTTAGAATTTCATTTGTTGGCGGAACAGCAATTATTATGTTGCCGCTTGCTTTTTCTCTAGGTACACTTTTAAATGTTATTGTCTTGTGGCATTTTTTCAGAAAACAATTTAATATCGCAAAAACCGCGCTTGGTAATACGCTTCGTCACAGCTTCTATTCATCGGTCTTTATGGGTTTTGTTGCGCACCAGTTCTTAAAGGTTTTTGACGACATGTTTGATATCAATACATTTTGGGGTATATTTCTGCAAGGGTTTTTGTCAGGATTAATTGGTATCGTAGCGGGAATTCTTCTCTTGCGGCTTTTGGGAAATAAAGAAATCAAAGAAGCAGGCCGTTCGCTCCATCATCGCTTCTGGAAAAGTAAACCGATAGCGCCAGATCAGAGTGAACTCTAGCTTATGCGGAACTAACGCGGACTTGATGCAGACTGGACGCGGAATTTTTAGGACTAAAGAATTTTTTTCATTTTATATATAGTCTATATATGAAACGTATGGTATTTAGTTTGGCAAAATTACACAAACTCCTAACTTAACTCTTTCGGTTAATCGAAAGAGTTGTAGAGTTGTTTGACTGTTTTTCGTTGAACAATTCGGGCGAATTGTTCAATGAGTTGTATGGTTAAAAAAATCCCCCGCCGATGTGAGTCGGACGGGGGGAAATAGAGTGTGGTCAGTCGCTATGGTTGTCTCCATGACAATGTACGCTTTTCTTTTGCGATCAGCTTTCATGTATTGAAAGCGCAATCGGAAGGAAGATGGCGACGGCAAGCATGCCGACTCCGGCAAACGTTATGCCGAGGTATGCGGCCGATACAGTCGCTCCTGGCCACAACATATTGTAGGCGATAAGGAGCGCAAGTCTGCTTTTTGGATACAGTTTTCTTTGTATGTGGTCCGCAGTGCTCGAGGCAATTACGAGGAACAGAAAGACATACACGGCGAGGAGCCAAGTGGATCCAATGGCGAGCATGGCGAATTTAACAGGGGACGCGTCAGTGAGCCAAATAGAAAACACGTCGGCTGTTACGGCGAATCCGGCGGCAATCGCGATTAACGCGGTGAATGCGGCAGTTGATCTAGCTAACGCAGCAAACTTGGTGGACTTGGCGAATAAGAGCATTGCGAGAGATGCGGCAATCGTGCCGACGAGTACGCCGAACATTGGATCAATCTCAAGATGAATCGCAGCGAAATACGCGACGACCGTGCTTGCTAGCAAGGCTTCTTGAGAAAACAGGGTTTTCTTCATGCCAGTGCTCCTTTTTAGTTGTTTCAAACGCTCTATTCTTATTACATTATACTATGCGCATCTACTGTTTGTCAAGGGCTTGAAAAATGCTTATTTTAAGGTATTGTTTTAATAATGGATACTAAAAACATACGGAATTTTTCTATTATTGCTCATATTGACCATGGTAAGTCCACATTAGCGGACCGGATGCTTGAAGAGACGCATACTATTGAAAAAAGGAAAATGAAAGAGCAAGTACTTGACTCAATGGAGCTTGAGCGCGAACGCGGCATCACTATCAAACTTGCTCCTGTGCGGATGGTCTATGAATTGCAAGCTGCAAGCTATCAGCTCAATTTAATAGATACGCCAGGGCATATTGATTTTTCTTACGAAGTATCACGCTCACTTAAAGCAGTTGAAGGCGCAGTGCTTTTAGTTGACGCGACACAGGGGATTCAGGCGCAAACCATCACGACACTTCATATGGCGCAAGAACTCGGACTTGTTATTATCCCCGCGGTTTCAAAAATTGATTCTCCACGAGCGCGTACAGAAGAAGTCAAAAAGGAGATTGCGGAATTCCTTAATTGTTCTCTTGGTTCCATTATGGGTGTTTCAGGAAAGACTGGTGAGGGTGTGGACATATTATTACAGGAGATTGTTCGTCATATTCCTTCACCCACTTCACTTGACCAGAAAGGGTTACAGGCGCTAGTCTTTGATTTTGAGTATTCGCCCCATCGCGGCATTGTAGTGTATACTCGCGCATTCAATGGGGAGATAAAAAAAGGAGATCAACTTATATTTTCAGAAACAAAAGAACGTTTTGATGTAATAGAAGTTGGTATTTTTACTCCTAGCGAAAAACCAGTTGACGTACTTAAGTCCGGGGAGATTGGATATATTATTACTGGTATTAAAAATTTTACACAAGCTGTAGTGGGTGACACTGTAACTTCTTTTAAAAATCCCCTTCCAGCACTATCTGGCTATCAAGACCCCGCTCCTGTTGTATGGGCGTCGCTGTATCCAGAAAGTCAGGATAATTTTAAGGATTTAAAAAACGCGCTTGCGCGGCTCAAACTTTCTGATTTTTCTCTGTCTTTCAATGAGGAACAATCTCCAACATTAGGACGAGGATTTCGGTGTGGTTTCCTGGGAATGCTTCATCTTGAAATCATTACGGAACGGCTTCAGCGTGAATTTGGACTCTTGCTTGTTGTAACCACGCCTAGTATCGTGTATGAAATTTTACACAAAGGAACAAGACAAGCAGAGGTTATATATTCCCCGTCACTGTTTCCTGATCATGGTTCGTATGCAACTGCTCGTGAGCCATGGGTCTTGATTCATATCATTACTCCAGAGCGTTATTTGGGCGACATAATGCAAACTCTTTATAATCATGAGGCGATTGTGGGTGATTCTGTTTCGTTTGGTAGCGGGAGGATAAAGATAGACGCTGAAATGCCATTACGGGAGCTTATAAGAAATTTCTTTGATGAGTTAAAACGTGTTTCTTCAGGTTTTGCTTCATTTTCTTATGAACAGGGAGACATGAAGGAAGCAGATGTTGTACGTCTTGATGTTTTGGTTGCTGAAGAGATAGTTCCCGCATTTTCTCAAGTTATTCCACGGGCGCGTATATATGATGAGGCGAAAAAAATTGTTAAGCGTTTGCATGCTGTACTCCCACGGCAACTCTTTGCTGTTAAAATTCAGGCGCGTGGGTTAGGAAAGATTATTTCTTCAGAGACACTTTCTGCGCTCAAGAAAAATGTCACAGGGCATCTCTATGGTGGTGATATTACCAGAAAGAGGAAATTATGGGAAAAGCAGAAAAAAGGAAAGAAAAAATTAAAAGAGCGCGGCAAAGTAGACATACCGCACGATGTTTTCTTAAAAATGATTAAAAATGATTAATATGCTCCGCGTCGCAGACTTGCGCTGACTAGACCCCAGTACCATCCCGCCTACGGGCGGGAGCTACGGGGCACGGCGCAGAATGATGCAGAAAATTAATTTTGCATTGCCCCACGTTCGCTTTAGATGTTGTCCATCGGACAATTCGGGCGAGTTGTTCAATGAGTTGTATTTACTAAAATTAACCCCCCGCCGACTAAAAGCCTGACGGGGGGGGTGCGTGAGCGAGCGTTACCTGCTCCGAGTTTATACGTTGACATGTTCTTTGTGCAGTTCGCTCTCATAGAAGAACATCATGATCGGAAGGATGACGGCGGCGGCAAACATGCTGACTCCATCAAGCGTCATTCCGAAGAACACCGCAGATCCAATTGCTCCTGTATACAGGATGTTGCAGGCGATAAGGAGTGCAAGTTCGCTTTTTGAATGTAATTCTTTTTGCATTTCGCTCGCTGTGCCCATGGCGAACAAGACGGCGGCGATGACGAAGAACCAAATGGGTAGCCAAACAGGGAATGTGACGAGCACGGCGAATACTGCGGATGCGGCGACGAACAAAACAGGGGATATGATAGAGACCCTATTGATGAACCTGTTGTTGAACCCAAATATAAACAAACTGGCGAGCGCAGTGGATATTTCAATGAGCACAACGGCGATCACAGCAAACCCAAAAGTGTACGTAATATATGGTATTGGGTTCATCCCGTATTGAATCGCGACACAATACACGATTGCTACGGCTATTGGTAGGATAGCTTGAAAAAACAAAATCCCTTTCACGACAGTACTCCTTTCATGAACTGTTTCAAGCGTGAATTCTATGCTTGTTGTATTGTATAGTATTTATCTGTATTTGTCAAGGACAATGTACATTAATCAAGCGTTAG
>DCXN01000017.1 GCA_002327685.1 Patescibacteria group bacterium UBA2135 | reverse complement strand
TGTGTTGGTGTTGGAGGCCTTTACAAGAAGGTGTGCTGGGTTGATTTGCACGGAAAGTGGGTATATGAAAGACCGACGCGTTCGTTTAGACTTGGTTTGTGGGAAGTTGTTCCAGAGATTGAGCGTAATTTTCCTGAAGATAAAATACGAAGGCAGGATCTTAAGTATGTTGTTTGGTGCCAGAAATGGTGTATCGAGGACAAGCTTGGTAGTACATGTCCATATGGATATTTTTTGTACCGCATACAAAAGCATTTCAATGATTTTGCAAAACGTACCGAGATTCAAACAGATGAAATGTTTTTTGGGATTTTTCTTGATGGAAAGCCATATCAATGTACGGTACCAGTAAAACAGTTTAATCAAATACGATCAGAAGGCGAACATTATCCGTATACCCCGTCGCCCGAGTTGTTTGATGCAAGCCAGTTTGGAGAAAATGTTATTCCTTTTATTGTTGTAGAAGGCATGAAGTAAAAACACTCCGTTATCAGCGGGGTGTTTTAGTGTGGGGATAAGTTTTTGTAGACATACTTCATTGTAGATATAATGAAGATATATAAATGTTCTAACTGTGGAGGTCGATTTAGAAAAATAAGGAGCGAACGGAGTGATCGACTATATTTTTCTTAACCCTGTTAAATAAAATTTGTTGAACAAATTTTAAATTTTTCAAAGCAAAATTTATTAACGACGTAGAGCGAGGGCAATCTGAAAGACGAAACGAAGTGGAGTTTTTCAGATTGCCGAGCCGAGGAGTTAATATAAGACGAAGTGCTTTTATTTAACAGGGTGATGATTTTTGTAGTCGTTTCACTTCTTAAAAATCTATCATGCAATATATACATAAAGTTACATTTTTGTTGGTAATTGCCGGTGGCTTAAACTGGCTTGTATGGGGTGCTATTGGCTGGGAAATTGGTCAGCTCTTTGGCGGTATGGACATGCTTATCTCACGTGGCATCTACATCTTGATTGGACTTGCGGCTCTCTATGAGATATTCGCGCATCGAAGCAAGTGCAAAGAATGTGATGTTGGCGGTGGCGGCGGAGGGCAAGTTTAGCATATACCAACTTTTTACAAGACCCCTAGACACAGTCTGAGGGGTTTTGTTTTGTGTGATACAATTATCTAGGCGCTAGGCTTTAGGCGCTAGGCTTTAGGAAAAAACGAATTACACGGCTAATTGTCAACCCTAATGCCTAAAGCCTAGAGCCTAATTCCTAATATTGTGCAAATCATCAAAGCCTCAGGCGAGGCGGAAAAATTTAATCACGAAAAATTCTGCAATTCCCTAGAACAGGCGGGAGCGAATCCTTCTGTTGCTCAAGAGGTGTGCAAGCGTGTGAAGACAGAAATTGGACCAAGTGCAAGCACTGATGAAATTTTTGAAAAAGCAACAGCGCTTTTGCAGCGTAAAGATATTGGCATTGTCATGCGTTATAGCTTAAAGCGTGGTGTTGCGGCGCTTGGTCCTGCCGGTTTTCATTTTGAGCAGTATGTAGAGACGATTGTAAATGCATATGGGTATAAAACGAAACGCAATGTGTTTATGAAGGGAGTATGCGTTACGCATGAAGTTGATGTTGTTGCACAGAAGGGGAGAAAACATTTTCTAATAGAAGCAAAATATCGCAATCGACAGGGCATTAAAACAGATATTACGACTACTATGTACGCTGATGCGCGCTTGCAAGATATTATTCCTGTGCAAGAAAAGAAGGAGAAGGGGTGGGGTGCGATGCATAGCATGTGGCTTATTACCAATACGAAATTTACTAAAACGGCAATTAAATATGGGAAGTGCAAAAATATGGAGATGACAGGATGGAACTATCCGACTGAAGAAAGTCTGCAAAATCTTATCACGCGGAAAGGACTTTATCCGGTTACTGTTTTACCGTCTGTGGCAAAGCAAGAACTCAATTTATTCGCGCAAGCGGGAATTATACTGGCGCGTGATTTGCTTTCTTTTTCTAGCGATTCTTTAAAAAAAGAAATCGGAATTCAAAAACAAAAAGCAGATAAAATTCTTGGAGAGGCGTATCTCTCCTCTGTTGACTCAAAAAAAGAATAACTAATATCCGTACGTATGAGTTGTAATAGTTATTAAACAACCAGCAACCAACAACTCACAACAGCCGAAATGTTCACAAAAAATGACGTGCGAACTAGTTGTTGGTTGTGAGTTGTGGGTTGTAAGTTATATTCATGCAAGCTGTAATTCTTGCCGCAGGAAAAGGGACTCGTCTGCGGCCATTGACGCACAAAATACCCAAAACGTTGATTCCAGTAGCTGGAAAACCAATTCTGGAACACACGCTTCATGCGCTTCCTAAGCGAATCAAGGAGGTCGTGTTGGTGATTGGATATAAGGGTGATTGCATCAAGAGACGTCTTGGTGATATTTTTGAGGGAAGGAGCATTATATATGCGTACCAGGCAAAACCGAATGGTACAGCAGATGCCTTGCTTACAGTCCGTCCTTTTTTAAAAGATACTCCGTTTTTATTGCTTTATGGTGATGATTTGTATAATGCAGACGACCTGGAACTGTGCGCTCAAAAATATCCTTCTGTCTTAGTGGCACATTCATCATCTCCGGAGCGGTTCGGGGTGTGTATTATTAAAAATGGCAGATTACATGGTATTATTGAAAAACCAGAGAATCCACCAAGTAATCTCATAAATACCGGCGCATATGTATTGGACCATGATATTTTTGATTTTTCTGCAACCGTGCTTCCAAATGGAGAATTAAATCTTGCTGAGCAGGTTGGAAAGTATGTACAAAAAAAGAATGTATATGTTCACAAAGCTCGCTCTTGGTATCCTGTTAATAATTACGAAGAACTCAAGCATGCTGAAAATGCGTTAAAAAGTATTTAGTAAGTAGGTAGTAGTGAGTAGTAAGTAGAAAAATGTTAAATTAAGACTACTAACTACTACCTACTTACTACTAACTAATTATAATGAACACTATTACTGTTAACAAAACAGAAGAAACAGATTCTGGGTGGGCATTTGATGTTTCAGTTGATAACAACATGCATAATGTCTCTTTGGACAAAAAGTATCTTAAGAAAATTTCTTCCGACGTTTCCCCGGAGGAATTGGTTAAAAGGTCTTTCCAGTTTTTGCTTGAGCGTGAGCCGCCGGAAGCGATTTTAAAAGAATTTAATATTAAGATTATTAGCGCTTATTTTCCAGAATATGAGTCAGTAATATCTGGGAAAAAATAGAATCATGTTTCCAAAGAGAAATTTACTCATTATTGCAGCTGTTATTGTTTTTCTTGCTATTGTTACAATCGCGGATATTTTTAATTATAAAAATAACGGGGGTCATAACGGCACACAGATTATTGCAGATAATCAAGAAGATGCGCAGGATGTCGCACAATCATGGATTGAAAATTCAGCGCCAACATATGTATTTGACGGGTTTAATTTGAAATTTATTGAAAATAAAGAAGGCGAATGCGCTGGTTGTTTTGTGTTTACATTTACATTTGAATCGCGCCATGGCGGGTATGGCGACAGGGAAGGATTACTTGTGACGCAAGTCATTACTCAACATAATATAGAGATTGGTGTAGAAAATGGAGAGGTTAAGAGCGCTATAACTGACAGTAGATACAATGAGTTGACAGGTGCATTAGCTGAATAGCGTATGGCACTCGTAAAATCAAATAACTATGAGAAGAAGCGCGCGCAACAACTGTTGCGCGCGTTAAAAAAATTATTTCCTCATCCGAAGATGGTGCTCAAGTATTCTAATAACTGGGAGTTACTAGTCGCGGTTGTGCTTTCCGCGCAGTGTACTGATAAAAAAGTAAATGAGGTAACTGCGGAACTTTTCAAAAAATACAAAACACTTGATGATTATGTGCGCGCAAAACGAATAGCATTTGAGCGTGACATTCGTCCAACAGGATTTTATCGCAATAAAGCAAAAAACATTTTAACATCAGCGAAGATTGTAAAGAAAGAATATGACGGCAAGGTACCTAATACTATGGAAGAGATTTTAAAACTTCCTGGTGTCGCGCGGAAGACAGCAAACATTGTTTTAGGAAATGCATTTGGTGTTGTGGAGGGCATTGCCGTTGACACACACGTCAAGCGTCTCTCACGACGATTTGGTCTCGCGAATGAGCAAAATCCAGAGAAAATTGAGAAAGATTTGATGCGATTGTTTCCTAAAAAAGAGTGGCTTAAATTTAATCACAGGATGATAGAGTATGGACGAAATTATTGTTCTGCGCGTAGTTGCCCAAAAGATCATCCATTGCACAGATTTGATAAATAAATTCCAATATGGTGGACATCGGATGTTCACTGTTTGCCAAATAAAAGCGGGACATGGTACAGCTTCGCAGGTTCAAATTCAGGTAGTACAACGCAAGTCCACTTAATCCACAAGCAATAGCGCGTGTTTAGCTGTTTCTCTATGATATAATAGGTTGTGTTAAAGAATTGAAGAAAATTACTTAAAATCCTCAAAATACCATGAATTTACACACACACACAGTTCTTCCCTTCGCGGAAGTTAATGTAAAAAAAGGCACAAAGAGACACAAAAACCTCTCTGCTTTATAAAGCAGAGAGGTTTTTGTGTGGGGGGAATAAGAACCAACCTCCTAAGAACTCATTTATTTTCAACTTTATAACTTTATAAACTTTATAAACTTTCTACTAAATTGTATGTTTTCCGCTTCAAGAGTAATGTTAGGGGTCTCCGGTACGCTAGTAGCTTATTCAACTGATGCTGTTCATTTTGATGGCAGTAATGATCGTTTAACAAGAGGAGCAGACTATACTGGAAACGCAAACAGCAAACTGGGCATTGTTTCATTTTGGTTTAATCGTACTGCCGGTTATGGCTCTGAAACACGATTTATTACAAATGTAGGAGGCACGTTTATTGTGGCTTGGCAAGCGGCTAACAGCAGTATCTGGTTGAGTGGTGAGAATGGACCAAAGGTCGTGCGGTTGAAAACAAGCACAACCTTTGCTGCATCAGGTTGGCATCATTTTTTAGCATCATGGGATTTAGGTAATGCAGAAGCCCATATTTATGTTGATGATGTGGATGATTTAGTAGCCGGCCCACATCTAAGTAATAGCACTATTGATTACACTCAGAGTGAGCATGGTGTTGGCGCGTCAACGAACTCAAGTGGGAAATTTGAGGGGGATATTGCTGATGTGTATATAAATTTTGCGGAATACCTTGATTTTTCAACAACATCAAACAGAAGAAAGTTCATTGATTCTTCGAGTAAGCCTGTTGATTTAGGTTCTGATGGCTCTACTCCGACTGGAACTGCTCCAATTGTTTTTTTGCATCTTGATGACGGTGAAACACCAGCTAATAATTTCGCAATAAATGCAGGAGGAGGCGGAGGATTATCCGTAAGCGGTGCATTATCTACAGCTGCTTCAAGCCCAAGCGATTAGCAAATATTAATTTTTGGACATCTGGTTACAAGATAAAAGCGGAACTTGGTCCCGCTTTTGTAGCGCCAGAGTATTCTGCGATTAGCGCATAACGTATTAATCTAAAAGAAGAGTATAGTTATATACCACACCACCATTTACTACATGTGCTATGCTGAAGTTAGTATTATTGAAAGGATGTTTTTGTGTCCAGGACGAAAAGACAAAGTAAAAGCAAAAAAAGACAATTGGTGAAATTACCAACAAGAGAACAATTATTACGAGATCAAGGACAAATTGGACAAAGAATCGGCAAAGCGGGAGAGCGCCGAGTCATAAAAGCGTTTTGCGTGCCTGGTACGCCAGAGTGGGTATTAAAGTCGGTACGGCCAGCAACACCGGAAGAAGATGCGCAAGGAGTAGATGTATTTTTGAGGACGGATGTTGGCGAAATTCCCATACAAGTTAAGACTTCGGTGAAAAATGATCACGAAACACGCGTAGAGGATACTAACAAAGATATTCCACATGTATACCTTACACTCCGTGAATCAGATGCGGAAGTTCGGCAAAAAGTATATCGCGTAGCAGTTCCCAAAAGATCATCCACTATACAGATTTGACCAATAAGTTCCAAAAGGGCGATCCTTGGTAGAGAATTATTCTTAAATATTAAACAACACTTAATTCATAGATAACAGTGTGTGTTTATATGTTTTTTCTATGATCCTGTGATATAATAGGCTACGTTAGGGAATTGAAGAAAATTACTTAAAATCCTCAAAATACCATGAATTTGTACATACATACATACATACATACATACATACACACACGTACACATACAGTTCTTTTCTCTGAGGAAGTTAGTGTAAAAAAAGGCACAAAAACCTCTCTGCTTTGTAAAGCAGAGAGGTTTTTCGTGTAGTAAAAAATTCGTTACTTTCTAACTCTCAACTCTTTCTATGGCAATGCGAATTTCAAGAACCAGAATAGATTTAGACGACAAGACCCTGCAAAAGCCGGTATTTAAGGACTATGGTGAGACATTAATGACAGGCACTGGCACAACCACCCTTAATCTTGAACTAGGAAATACCTTTGAGATTACCATGGATGGAAATCTTACTTTTACTTTTTCAAATCCGCCGGCCTCCGGCACAGCAGGCAATTTTACCCTTATTTTAATACAGGATGGAACTGGTTCTCGCCTCGTCACATGGCCAGCTTCAGTTGATTGGGCAGGAGGCAATGCTCCTACGCTTACCACAACTGCTAATGCGGTTGATATACTCACATTTATAACCACAGATGGCGGCACCACATGGTTGGGGTTTTCAGCAGGAGCCGATTTTAAGACGCTAGCGGATACGGTATTTACTCCGTCTGTTGCTGGAGATTACGTTGGTGAGACAGGGGCCACAACTTTTGGTTCCGGTTCTGTTACTTGGGGAGCGTCTGACGATAACTTGCGGTCGAATGCTGTCGTGTTTCCAGGGAACTTTACTCTTGAGGCAGATATTAGTGACTTCGGTAATAACTTTACGTTTGGTGTGTTTCCGACTTCCGAGGATGCAACCTTCCTCGGTACCGATTCAGACGGTCGGGGCGATATGGATGTAATGACAAATTCTTGGTATTTCATGGATAATTCCTCTGGGAATCAGATTATCCATGTAGCAACGTCATATGCTACTTTTACGGCTTCTTCAGGAGACACTTTCAAAATCCAACGTATTGGATCAGAATTAAAGGCCTATGTGAATGATGTCCTCCAGCACACTTGGACGCAAACTTCTTCAGCCGAACTCAGGCCCTGCTTTGGGCAGGCCAACCAAAAGGGCGACATGACCAACATGACTTGGACATACACACCATGACCCAATATTGCCGCGTTCTGATATTACAGTAAAAGAAGGAGCAGATTACACATTTTAAGAAAAATAATTTATAAAAACTATGAAACACTGTGTAATAAAAAACAACAAAGTAGTGTACATTAATCAAGCGTTAGTG
>DCXN01000011.1 GCA_002327685.1 Patescibacteria group bacterium UBA2135 | reverse complement strand
TTTGGAGAAGTTGTTCGCGAAAAAACCAAATGCGTCTTTTTTTGAAATTACTCCTGAGAATTTTGAGCGCGCGCGCGTTGAAGAGTTGATTTCTGGTCGTGGTTTGTTTGAAAATGAACATGTTGTTCTTTTAAAAGAAATTTTTGAACTCCCTGACGCTGAAGACTTTATTTTAAAACACATTCAATTGTTTGCAGATTCTTCCAATGTATTTATTTTTCTTGAGCGGAAAATGAAGAAGAGTGTGGAGACGACACTCACTAAACACGCCGTTCGCGTGTGGAAATTAGATGACAAGAAAAAAGCAGTTAAAAAAGATTTTAATGTATTTTCGCTCGCCGATGCATTTGGAGGGCGGGATAAAAAAAGAGCGTGGGTGTTGTTTTGCCGCGCGCTTAAAGAGGGTATTGCTCCTGAAAATGTGCACGGTATTTTGTTTTGGCAGGTAAAAAATATGTTACTCGTCTCACTTGCAGAGGGAAAAAATCCAGATCTTTCACCGTTTGTATTTCAAAAAACGAAACGGGCGCTGCAACACTATTCTCAAGACGAGTTAAAAAGGTTTTCATCAGAACTTGTTTCTCTTTATCACGATGCTAGGCGTGGTGTTCATGATATGGGTATTGCGCTTGAACAGTTTATTTTGAAGATATAATGAAACAATGATTACCCCAGTCCTTATTTTGCAAGAAACATAACAGCGAAGCGCTTCGCGCAATAAGGGATGTGCTTATTCAGCACCCGCGCTTCGCAAAAGAAATTGTATCAATGTGGTTTATAATACATAGTGTGAGCATTTGAGGGCAAAATAAAGATGGGGTTCTCAAAAAATATGGTCGTCCCGCTTAGGCGGGACTCCCTATTTTTTGGAAAGTTATCCACAGGTAAATTTGTCAGGTGTAAAAAATAGGATTATAATAATAGCAGATTCTTGTAGTGCTTCTTTACTGAAAACGTTTTGCCGCTTAAGGCTATAATATTTCGTTCAGTACATAAAGTAGTACCTCGTTGTTCTTTAAGTCATTTTTTGACTCCTTTTTAAAAGCCCGATTGCTGAAACCCGCAAAACCCATTTGCGGGTTTCTTTTATATAACAAAAACCAAAATCAAACAAAAAAAGCATAAACTAACTAAAGTTTATGCTTTTGTTTTTTTTACAAACGATACTTAATCGTCTACTTCTTTTTTGCACACGCTTCAGTATTGTCTGAATTCTCTCCAAGATAAGCAATTACGTCCTCGCGATCTTTTTCTTTCTTAAGACGAAAATACATCTTAGCTTTAAATGGTTTTTTCCTTGGATTTTTTAGAAACTCATCCAAATTTCCTTCGCACCACGTGTTACCCTTTCTCCCGTATGTTTTTATGCCATTTGAGTAGTCATATTCCTCAAAAGTGCCTGCTGGTCTTCCTAAAACTCCTTGAAGATCAGGACCACCCCCGTACTTATTACCTTTCCCAAGAGTATGGCACATTTTGCATTTTTTGAAAATTATCTTGCCTTGCTCTGCGTCGCCACTGGCATACACAACAGGAACTAATGTTATAGAAAAGAAAATTACTGCGAAGAGTAAATAGATTGCTTTCATTACCTTCCTCCATTAGTAGTCACTTCTATAATGAAGGTAGCACTATCTCTTATTTTTTGCAATATAGTCCGTGTTTTTTTTCTGTACCATTGGGACAATTACTGCTCTCATGTTATTTAATCAAGTGGTTGTCACTTTTTGTATATTTTATCTCGCTTGTCAATTTCAAGGATGCGAATTCTTTTCTCTTTCAGAAATTCAACAATAACTCGATATTCTTTGACTCGAAATGAATAAAAACCGCCCAGATGACCATGAAGCGGTTTCAAACGTAAGTGCGAATGTGTGGGATCTTGTTTAAGGAGCAGAAGATTGCGGCCTAGTTCTTTCTTTACTTCTTTTTCTAGTTTTTTCGCAGAAGAAAGAAAATGTTTTTCGAGATGAATGGTGTACATTTAAGAGATAAGTTTTGAGAAAGTCTTTGAATTATATTTATAAAGACGCTCTTTTTTGTTTACTATTCTAAGTATCTTTTTTACAAATTCAGGACGATACTCTCCTTCTGGGTCTCTTGAATCACGAACCATAAATTCACTCAGCTCTTCAAAAAGCTCCTTTTTTAATTCTTTTTTTAGTTTTGTATATATTGCGGTTGTCATGTTTGTACCTTATCACAAATAAGGCGTTTTTCAACTATATCCGCCCGGAGGGATTTGAACCCCCGACCATCTCCTTAAAAGGGAGCTGCTCTACCAACTGAGCTACGGGCGGTAATTTTTTATTTTTATCTAACTACGTCGTGTAATATATTTAGCTATCGATCTGCCAAGACAGCCACGAGTGGATACATAAAACATTATCACAAAATCGTGGTATTTCAACTTTTTTCTGCGTAAGTCCGCGTTTGTTCCGCGTGTGTCTGCGCCCCTCGTTAGAGGGGGAGATCAAACGCAAAAATGCCGGCGCCAGAAAGCAAAAGCGATAAAGCCATGCCGAAGAGTAATATGTACGACAGGCGATTGCGCGAGGTTTTTAAGAGATAGACGAGAAGTCCGAGTAAAACAAGTACTGCAACTTGTGTAAAGGCGCCCGCAAGTACAAACAGGCCGCTTGCAAATCCAATGAATCCTAAGCCTTGTTTAAGGCGCTTACCACCTTGCTGTTCAATATCATTTTGCCGCATGGCACTCCATCCCCATGTAATAAAATAGAAGCCGATAAACAATCGGATAATAAATGGCGCAAGGAGAGAAAATGCGAGTAGGTCTGGAAAAATGTTTACCATACAGGAGTATTGTAGCACATCTGACATTCTAAACCCTTTTGTTTCGCCTAGAGGCAGGACAGGAAATCTTTCTTTTTTTTGATACACTAGAGCACATGCAACACAAAACACACTCAGTGCTTATACTTCATAATATTCGAAGCGCGTACAATGTTGGCTCTATTTTTAGGACAGCAGATGCTGTGGGTATTTCAAAGATATATCTTACCGGTTATACTCCAACTCCTACTGATAGATTTGGCAGGACACGGAAAGATATACAAAAAACCGCGCTCAGTTCGGAAAAGACCATGCCATGGGAACACGTTCTTCAGATCAATACTCTTATCAAGCGATTGCGGAAAGAAGATTTTTATATCATCGGCGTTGAGCAATCAAAGCAATCAGTAGATTACAAAACTGTACATCCAAAACAAAAAACCGCGCTCATATTTGGAAATGAAGTGCGCGGTCTCTCATCTGCTGTGCTTAAAAAATGCGATATTGTTGCAGAGGTCCCAATGAAAGGAGAAAAAGAATCACTCAATGTCGCTGTCGCCACCGGTGTTGTTCTGTTTCGTGTCCTTGATGTCTAGTGGGCGTCTTTCTAACCTAATACGACAGCGAATCAATGGTTTTTCCTGTAGTATCAAGTAGTTTAATTGTTTCTCGTTTGTCTTTCCATAATTCGGAATCTCGCTTTAGAAAAATCCTCCATTCTTGTTTGTAAAAATTGGAATCGTTTTTGTGAATTTGCAAACAGCCGTTGTAATGAATGTTTTTATTTATAAACTCGTTACATTCTCTTGAGAGTCCGATAGGTACTGCTTGTATGTGCGCGAAGCAGGAAGGTATTTGTTCAATATAATCAATACACGTGTCGTTAAGTCCGCCTAGCCCAACTTTGAATTCTTCATTTGCTGGTCGCGGACATTGTTTAGGTAGTGCTGGGGTAAAGTTCTGAAATTGCTCAAAGTAACCAGTACATGTGTTCAGGCGAAATGACACACCTTTAGGAGAATGCCCAGTTGCTATTACTGCTTTGTCTCCAGGATTTAAGAAGATGTCCGCCTCTTTATTGACAATTCCGGAGAATGGCAGATATACTCCGTGACCGATTGTCACATTTTTTCCACTTATCGCGCTTTTCAGATTCCAACCGGTAATGTTTATTGGTTGTGTGTTGTTATGTGACGCAGAGATTACAATATATTCTTTGTTAAAATCTTTTTCTCGCGGATTGCCGAATTGAAAATTAATACTTCCCTTAAAAATTGACGAGATTTGACTGTCGTCGAGGTTGCCATCGTTAGCATTACCGCTTTCTCCTTGTGTAACACCTGAAGGAAGGGGGATTTCTCCGTATGTTTCTCCAGTATCAAGAGGCGCAGGCGGGCGCAAAAAAGGCTCTCCAGTTTTTCCACTGTATTGACCGCCGGTTAAAAACCAGATAACCCAGAGTATAATGAATACGAATATGATCCAACGTAATAGGTCCATAAAATAAAGTAAAAACTAAAAATGAAAAACTAAAAATTACAATGCAAAAATCAAAACTATTTTTGAGTTTTAAGTTGTTGTTTTGCGTTTTTAGCTTTGCGTTTTTAGCTTTTTTAGTTCTTCTCTCGCCACCTCCGCATCGCTCCACGGAATTTTTGTTCCGGCAGGACCCATAATATATGGGTCAGTTCCCTTTCCTGTGATTAAAACGGCATCTCCGATTTCTGCGCGTTTAAGCGCTGTTTTAATTGCTTCTCGTCTGTCAATAATAATACGGGATATTGGACGAGTAATCCCTTCCTGTACATTGTGCACTATTTCTAGGGGATTTTCATCATAGGGATCTTCGTCTGTGAGAATAATCGTAGAGCAAAATTTTTCAGCGATACTTCCCATCTCTTTTCGTTTCCATTTGTCTCTACCACCACCAGTGGCACCCAAAACACAGATTTTTTTCGCGCGATGAAACGTATCGTATACTTTCTCAAGCGAATCGGGAGTGTGGGCGTAATCAACGACAACTGTGAAATTTTGGCCTTCGTCAATATATTCCATTCTGCCGGGAATTCCTTTGAATGTTTCAATTGTTTGTTTAATTGTTTCTGTGCCAATACCGAGTTGTTTCGCGCATGTCGCTGCTGCAAGTATGTTGTATATATTAAAGAGGCCAGATAGATGAGATTGTATGGGGGTGTCGTGAAGTGTCATAGATAAACCCTCTTTCTTCAATTTATGTGGCTCCGCGTCTTGAAGCGCGTAACGATATTTTTCCTTGATTGATATATCCAAAAACTTCCCAGCTTCTTTGTCGTCGGCATTTACCACAATAAATTTTCTTTTTTTACTTGAATGTTGAAGTTTTTTCGCGATAGATAATTTTGCTTCCCGATATTTTTCGTAAGAGCCGTGAGATTCAATGTGCTCTGGCGCCAGGTTTGTAAAAATGAGTGCGTTTAATGAAATAAAGCGATGTCTGAATTGTTTTGCGCCCTCGGATGTCATTTCAAGGATTGCGTAATTGCACTTTTCTTCGACAGCTTTTCGCAGGAAACGCTGGAGGAAAAAACGCCCCGGCATAGTCATTTTGAAGATATTTCTTTGTGATTCATTTCCAATTTTAAAACGCAGCGTGTTTGAAAGCGCTACTTTGTGTCCAGCTTCTTCCAACATTGCGCCCAAAAGTTCTATAACTGTTGTTTTTCCTTTGGTGCCGGTAACACCAATAATAAAGATCTTTCTTGAGGGAAATCTGTACACAAGCGCGGCAAGAAATGCGAGCGAATAGTGATATGCCGGCGCAAGCTTGTTGAAAATATTTTCCGGTATATGTTTTTTTATAAACCGAAGGAGTCGGTCTCTGTGTTCACCAATCATGAGAGTAATTTGAGCGCGTGTTTAATTTTTTCTCCAGTATCAAGATCTTTACCCTTAATGTTACGAAGCGCGTCGCGTGCTTGTGTTGTTGAGTATCCAAGTGAGGTGAGAGCGTCAAGCACGTCTTCTTCGCCGCGCAGTTGTTCCCCGTTTGCTCCTTCTGAAACATCTTTAATTTTGTCTTTGAGCTCAAGAATGATTTTCGCAGCACTTTTTCTACCGATACCAGAGACTTTTGTAAGATAACTTGCATCTCCCGACAAAATTGCCTGCTTAAGTTTTGAAACATCAGCAAGATTTAAAATAGAAAGCGCGGATTTGGGACCAATACCCGAAATACCGATTAGTAGTTCAAAGAAATCTAATTCTTTTTTTTCTTTAAATCCGTAGAGTTCCATTTCGTGTTCTCGCACAACAAGATGTGTCCAGAGTGAAATATTTTCTTCAAGAAGAGCTTTCGTTATGATGTCATGGGATACGTACACCTTATATCCTATTCCGCTTGTTGCAATAAGTAGGAAATTACTGCCTTTATGGGTAATATTTCCCGTAATTTGTGCAATCATTGTTTCAAGTATACCGTATTACAAATGGCTTATCTATTTGCAAATTTTACTGCTATTTGGTAGTATTTTGAAACCATATGAATAAGTATCTGGTATTTAGTATCTAGTATTTAGTATAAGAACGATACTATTTAAAATTATACTAAATACGAGATACTAAATACTTAATACTTAATGTCATGCCTATAACAAAATCAGCAAAAAAAGTACTTCGCGCGTCAGTGCGTAAGAAAACATTTAACGACAGACGTCGTCGCGTGATGCGCGAGACGGTTAAGGGTGTGAAAAAACTTATTACAGAGAAAAAACACAAGAACGCCGCGGAATTACTACCGTCTGCGTATAAGGCAATTGACAAGGCGGCAAAGCGAGGGATTATCAAAAAAAATACCGCCGCGCGGAAGAAGTCGCGACTGACACTTTTGGTAAACAAATCTTCATAATCAAAAAATCCGGCATTTGCCGGATTTTTTGATTATGAAGTGTCCCCACGAGGAATCGAACCTCGATTTCAGGCTCCGCAAGCCTGTGTTCTATCCGTTAAACTATGGGGACATATGACGGTATAAGCGAACTCTAGCACTTAGTTGAGTCATTTTGTCTAGTATACATCTTTTCGATTAGAAAGGAATATTAACATTTCTGATTCATTCATGTTCGTGTCGGTTTTCCACCAAAGGAGCGGTTTTTTTGTTTACGTACCACAGTATTAGCGGTATAATTACCTTGATGAAAAACAAAAAGAAATTTACTATATTACTACTCACCATGTTTTTTATGGTATTTGGTGCTGTAGGCGCGGTTTTTTATTTTGAAGCGCCTGGTGGCGGGGTTGTTTATGCGCAGGAAATCACACATCGTCCCATTGGGCAGCAACTTGCTGAACGTTTTCCAAGACAATCGATAGGTACGCTTAGTAGGGGGTTAGCTCGAATGGGGATTAATCCTGCACAATGTATTAACCAAGTGTTTGGCAGTAATATAGGAATTAACATCGGGGAGTTAATGAGACGAATTAATGCACTTCCTCCTGCACCCCCACCGCCTCCACCACCATCATTCGGTGCTACAGGCGGTGCTACAGGCGGCAGCGGAACCCCAGGCACCGGAGCCTCCAGCATAACAATAAACGAAGGAGGAGCTGTAACGATGTCATTCGCATGTGTTAATTCTACCAGCAGTTCAGGATTAAACTTCAGTACAGGAGGAGCCGCAGAAGGTTCAGTTTCAATCAATCCTCTTGATACAACAACATACACGGTAGTCTGCTCAAACGGGGGACGATCATCTGTGGATGTCACAGTATTACACCCAGTACTAGAGATAACAGCAGATCCAATACAAGTCAGGTCAGGTAGAGAATCTTTGATAACATGGTCTGCTACAGTGGTAGACAGCTGTAACGTTACAGGCACAAATGGATTTTCTGCTACCGGTCTCTCTGGTTCACAACCTTCTAATCCAATAACATTACAAAGTATATTCACACTAACTTGCGAGAACGTCGCCGGTACATTATCGAAAAACGTGACGGTGTACCTTATCCCAGAGTTTAGGGAGTTTTGAGAAAAATAAGGAGTGAAGCGACTATATTTTTCTCAACCCCGTTAGAAGTTTTAACCAACAAACAGATATTCAACAAACGAAGCCGAAAGCGGATTCGCTTTCAAAAGTCAAAATTACCACATATTCTAGTTGAACTTCTAATGGGGTGAGTGATGTTTATGTATTTCAAATAAACTAATCTTACACAAGAAAAAATCGCACAAAGTGCGATTTCTTCTTGTGTTCTTGTGTGTGGTTCGGAGATTTGGATTACTGTTACGTGCCTGCCAGTAAATTAACGTTAAACTCAATTGCTTCAATAAAATTTTCTAGGCCCTCTTTTGCCACATTTGGATTATTGCCAGGATATGCTTTTTGCCACTCAAATGGTGTTAGTTTTTGAGCTTCATCAAGCGCTTTTAAAAGCGCCACATTTGCGCTAGCACTTTTATTCGTATTCATTAGTGAAACGCCATACGAGTTTAAAAGCCAAGGGTTATTTGGGTTAAAATCAAGGCCTTTTCTTGATATTTGCTCAGCTTTTTCATAGTCGCCATTCTTAAAATATATCCATGCCAGATCATTGTGCACAGCCCAATTTTCTTTATCCCACTCAGCGAAAATAAGAAAATCTTTTTCTGCCATTTCATGTTCATCCATAAATCCATATATTAATCCGCGAATATAATATGATGACATTAACCCGTCGTCGTGAATCTCTATCTGTTTGTTTATTTCTAAAAGAGCGTCACCAAAGTTCCCAGCGAGAAAATTGATTCTAGCAAGCTGATGCCAAGCATCAGAAACATTAGGGTCAAGCTCAAGTGCTTTATTAAAATAATATTTGGCCTTTTCTAAATCATAAGCACCCTCGTTATTAACATTAAAATAATAATTTCCTATTTTAACAGCTACGTCTGCGTCAGTATCTATAAAAAGTATCAACTTTGGAAGTTTTAATATGTTCCATGTAATTTCTGATGCTACTTTCCTGTTGGTGGTTATTCCAAATGCGATAAATATAACAACAATAAGCAATATTGCATATATCCGTACTTGTTTTTTAAGATCCATGACAACATTATATCTGACTGACTTTATATTATCCACAGCAAGGAGAACTGAAGATTGCGAGAATTTATGGTAGTAGATATACTTAATTTAGGCTCTAGGTGTTAGGCGCTAGGAAAACGAAAATTTCTAACGCCTACTCACTAATTCCTAAAGCCTAGAGTTATGAATCCCGTACGAAATCGCGGACGCTCACGAGATTAACAATCAATAATGTTCTATTCATCTTATTAATAAACTTTAAGATAGTGATGTGGCATGTGTCCGCGTCCTATTTCGTAGCGGGATGAAAAAAATCCAATTTCCAATTTACATAATTTCCACAATGCTGACGCTTTCTTTTTTGATGTCAACTGCTTTTGCTCAAACAAGTTTTGTTTCTGATTCATCCACGAGTAAACAAAATATTCGTTCACAGTGTTTTACTGCCTTGAAAGAGAATATAGCTGAAGCGAAAATATTTTCGGAACCCTTGAAAGAATTACAAAAATTGACATATCAAGATTTAGAATCAAGGTTTTCCACAAACTATAAAGAGCTCTTTTCTTTTGGTGTTGAAATAGACAGAGGAGACATTGAGATGAGATTATATAGCTTTGGAAGGCAAACCGGATACATTCATCCTCCTGATTTACCCCTTCCGGCATATGTTAAGTCTGACAAATGGGAAGAGCCTGCAAAAGAATTTATTGTCGCGGAAGAGTTTATCGTTGACCCGGAAGGAGAGAAACATTTCCTGAATTGCGTCTTCTTTGTTATAGACTCTGATAATCTTTTGAATGTAACGAGAGAGAATTATCTCTATGATGGAGAGATGATTTCTTTAACAAAGACAGCAAAAGATGGAAGCTACAAAGCGTGGTATAGCGAAAACACATCTTTTGATTATCAAGACAAACCTTTCGTAAATTGGAAAAGACTTTTCATTTATCCAAAACTAACCCAAAATGATTATTTTAACAGGTATGATGTTGCGGAAGTTTTTCCCGCTAATAAAGTTGAAAGTTTTGATATATTAAAGTTCTTTTTAGAAGTAACAAGTCAAGTTCAGGATTATGACAATTTAGGGTTTTTAGAAACTTCGTATTTTAAGAACGAAAATGGAGAGAATGTAAAAATAGATCCTCCAAAAGAGTTTCTTCCTGTAGCTGCTACGTTGCAGGATGACCTTAGTATGTTTTTTCCTTTAGCTGATTATTATCAGGCCATTGAAAATATGTTTCCAAGATTTGCGGAAAGACTTTCTTTTAGAGGTACGTTAGAATACGATACATTTAAAAAACTTTTTGCAATAGCGGAAGACGATGAAGATGCCCGCGTACTTTGGAATACATTAGGTGACTACAGGAGTTTGGCAAATTATGATCTTGATAAGAAAAATAAAGAGAAAGAAGGAATTAAGGTTTCTGACCCAGAAATGGATAAATTATTGCGTGATATAGAAGATGCTGAATCTGTCACTCAACGGCTTTTAGTGAACGCTGAAATATCCAGGACTTTGGAAGACGATGATGCGGATCAAGGAGTTGGCAATACGCTAATCTCGTGGCTCGTTGGAGTTTTGAGTACTTTTGTTATTTTGACGCTCGTCATTTTGCTTGGCCATTTTGCTTGGCGTGTTTCTAAGAAGTAAAGGAATTGGCTCATATCTTTTGAGGC
>DCXN01000003.1 GCA_002327685.1 Patescibacteria group bacterium UBA2135 | reverse complement strand
AATAGCAAGGGCCAAATTGGCGATGGAACCGTAGTGAAGCGTTCTTCTCCTGTTCAAGTTGGTTCTTTGACAGATTGGGCTACTGTAGCTGGTGGTAATAGAACTGCTCTAGCCGTAAAAACAGATGGAAGCTTGTGGGTTTGGGGGGGTCACAATCAAGGTGCGACAGGTTTAGGCAATGTTACTTATTATTCTTCACCTGTTCAGGTTGGTTCTCTAACTGATTGGGGAACAATGCCTTCAACAATGGACACATCTTCACAGAATGTCAAAACAGATGGGACATTATGGATGTGGGGTGCAGGAACAAGTGGAATATTAGGAAATAGAAAAACTATTCATTATTCAAGCCCAATTCAAATAGGATCAGGGGCAGGATGGAATTCTGCTGTCGGTCTTAATTTTACTGTAGGCCTCCGCCGGCCAACCATCGCCGCGGGGACTACGAGCGGGTATTTGTTTGGATGGGGTCGTGGTACTCATGGGCGTGGTGGTTGGGGAGATGCTGTGACTAAGTCATCTCCAATCCAAGTCGGGACAGACAATAATTGGACACATCTTCATGGTTCGGGTAATGAAACGGTTGGTGTAAAATCTAACGGAACATTATGGGCATGGGGACAAAATGCTAAAGGCGGGCTTGGTTTAGGCAACACAACAGCGTATTCTTCTCCTGTACAAGTGGGGGAATTAACAACTTGGTCTAAAGCATATAATAGTGGTGCTGTTACTACTGCAATAACAACAAGTGGCACTATTTGGTCGTGGGGACAAAATCACAAAGGTCAACTAGGGCAAGAGGATACCACGTATAGGTCTTCTCCTGTTCAGATAGGATCTCTTACAACATGGGCTCAAGTTCATTGTATGGGCAGTGGCGTTCTAGGTATCAAAACAAACGGAACTTTCTGGACTTGGGGTTATAACGGAAACGGAAATCTTGCACAAGGAGACACAACTGACCGCTCGTCTCCTACACAAGTTGGTTCTCTAACAACATGGTCTGTATTGGGCGGAGGACAGAATGAATTTCATATTATTAAGACCGACGGAACACTTTTTGGTTGTGGATTTAACAATCAGGGGCAGTTGGGAGATGAAAGTACTACGCAGAGAACGTCTCTAGTAGGAATTGGCTCCCTGACAACATGGTCAGATGTTGCAAGTGTTGGAGCTACAACATTTGCTCTTAAAACCGATGGAACATTATGGGCATGGGGTAAAAACTCATCGGGAGAATGCGGGCAAAATGATACTACAGCACGTTCCTCTCCGGTTCAAATTGGCACTTTGACAGATTGGTCTATTATTCCTAAAGGTGGAGGAAATGTCAGTAGCATAGGTTGTATTAAAACTGATGGTACCTTTTGGGGGTGGGGCGACGGATATGAAGGATATCTTGGGCGCAACAATCAGACAGATTATTCCAGCCCTGTTCAGTTAGGTCATCATAATGATTGGGCTTTTGTTGCTGTTGGTGGTCAGAGCACAAGGACAATTCGAAAAAAATATCAGTAGATTATTTATGCTGCAAACTGGCGAATCCTGCTTTTAGCGGGATTCGCCAGTTTACTTGAGTGTTACATAACTCTGGACATCGGATGTCCAGAGTTTTAATAGTCACTAATTGTTCTTTAAAAATTGAGGTTTGTTTGTTATATTTAAAAAAACTATGGAAGAAAAGGCTGAAAACACGAAAAAACAGTTCTATTTTTTAAGCGGGTTGCCGCGGAGTGGCTCAACGTTGTTGGCGGCTTTGTTGTCTCAAAATCCGAATGTGTATGTATCTCCGACATCCGCTTTAATTGCGGCGATGCAAGGGGCGACTATGGGATTTTTACAAGATCGCTCTACTACCGCATCTCCTATTGATGGACAATTGGCGCACGTTTTACGAGGCGCGGCTGATGGGATGTATGCGCATGTAAAAGAGCTGAATGTAATTGATAAAAATAGAGGATGGCCAGCGCACATTGATAAACTGCGTGAAATATTAGGAGAGGATCCAAAAATAGTTTGCACCGTAAGGCCTATTGCTGAATGTATTGCAAGTTTTGTTAAGCTTCAGAAGCCGGAAAACGTGCGGCAATACGTCAGAAATATTATGGATCAGAATGGTGGAATGGTGATGGGGTCTTACGTCGCGCTGAAACATGGCTTTGAAAATTACAGAGAAAATCTTTTATTTGTTGAGTATGATGATCTTATAAATAATCCGGAACGCGAGCTTGGACGTATATATGATTTTCTTGGCATAGAAGGGCACGATCATGATTTTAATGACATTATCAATCCTATTATTGAAAATGATACTGATGCGTGGGGTATACCTGGACTTCATACTATAAGAAAAAAACTTGAAAAGAGACACTATGATCCCGAGAAGCTTTTAGGAGAAGATTTGTGGGAAACTTACCAAGGGGGTGAATTTTGGAATGATAAACCAGAACCAGTGCGTGAGAAAAAACCGCTTGATTTTATGCTTGAGGCGGGATTGCGAGGCGATTTTGATAAAGGTTGGGAGATAGTACAACAAGCTGATCCGGAAGATAACAGAGCGATGTTTAATAAGGGGTGGCACCTTTTAAGGCAAGGTAAATTGATTGAAGGAATGGAGCATATGGATAAAGGACGTCTTGAGGATGTGTTTGGGAACAGACACATTGGTACACCGCTTCCTTTGTGGGATGGCATTTCAAAAGGGACAGTACTTTTAAATTGCGAAGGTGGATTAGGGGATCAGATTTGCAATATTCGTTTTGCTAAAGGTATCGCTGAACGCGGGTGCAAGGTGGTTGCGTCATGTTCTCCTGAATTAATGCCTATCTTGAAAGATGTGGAGGGTGTTTCTTCTGTCATAGCTCACGGTGTTAATCCGTTGAACGTGTATCATGATTTTTGGGCTCCATCTATGTCTGCTGTTCATATTTTGAAATATGAATACGAAGATTTGTCAGGGAGGCCGTATATAAAAAGACCAATTAAAGAAAATGGGAAGAAATTGAAGGTTGGCTTGAGGTGGTATGGTAACCCCCGTTTTGAGCACGAACAGCATAGAAGGTTTTCACCAGAGTTGATGTTTGGTCTTTTGGATAACAGCGATTGTGAGTTTTATAGTTTACAGCGCGATGACGGTGCTGAGTTTAAGCCGGACGAAGTTGAACAATTAAAGCTGGATACATGGACCGACACGATGAAATCTTTGGCAGAATTGGATTTAGTTATAACATCCTGCACTGCAGTTGCTCATTTATCCGCGGCGATGGGTGTTCCAACATGGAATATTGTTCCGATATTGCCGTACTATTTATGGGCATTACCAGGAGACACAACCCCGTATTATGATTCCATGAGGGTTTTTAGGCAAGAGGAACACGGAGACTGGTCAGCTCCGTTTGGCAAGATAAAAGAAGAGTTAAAAAAAAAGCTTTCCAAAAAATCAGTAGAAAAAACAACAGGAAACCTAACTTATTATCCTGAAGTTTTTTCAGTTCAAAATCTAGAACAAGCTAAAAATGTCATATTAACGGATGAAAATAATGAGAATAAATGGGATATAGAGACTAAGTTGAGCGTAAAGAAACTTATTAAGGCGTTTTCTGTAACTAAAAACAGCGTACTACTTGATTACGGTTGTGGAATTGGAAGAATAGCTAAAGAGTTAATCAAGCAAACAAATTGCGCTGTAGTAGGTGTTGATTCAAGTCCAAGTATGCTTAAATTGTCCGATGATTATGTGGATTCTAAAAATTTTACTTCTTATTCAGTTGGTGATTTTAAAAAAGTAGTAGAGACAGGATTAAAGTTTGATGCTGTTTTTTCTATTTTAGTATTACAACATAGTTTAAATCCTCGGGAAGATATAGATTTGGTTCATGGTGCTTTAAGAGATGAAGGGTTATTTTATTTGTTAAACGAAAATAAGCGTTTTCTTCCAACTAGAAGCGTTGATTCCAAGTTTGTTAATTGGAAAGATGATGGAAAGAATATTATAAAACTTTTTGAAGAGAAATTTACAGAAATAGAAGATTCGTCTTATAAAAATTTGGCAAGTAAATTGTATAAGAAAGGAAGTAACGATAACGATAACGATAACGAAGACGAATACGACAACGATGACGAAGCTAGAAGGCGCGCGACTGAATCAAGCGTGAAGAGGTACTTGTTGGATGGCAACAATTTAAGGCAACAAGGGCACGACCTGCAAGCCGTTGATGCTTTTCGCAAAGTTATAGAAATAGCCCCAAATTATTTTGAAGCATATGGACTGCTTGGAGATTCGCTTATATCAATTGGTGAATATGCCGAAGCAGAAGGAGTTTTACTAAAAGCTATTGAACAGGCTCTTAATCCTAATGCTGTGGCGATGGGCAATTTGGGAAATTCTTATGTTGTCCGTGGGCGCAACGCAGAGGCAGAGAGATGGTACAAGAGTGCTGTTGAACTAATGCCTGAAAACGTCAATAATCACTCAAATTTAATGCTTTGTTTAAATTATGGTGAACATTCTAAAAAAGAAGTTTATGAAGAGCATAAAAGATGGGCGGACATGCACGCGCGACCTTTGGAGCGTGCTGTAAAACACGAAAATGCGCGTGTTCCAGATAGGCGTTTGCGTGTTGGTTATGTGTCTCCGGATTTTCGTCTTCACTCTGTAAATTATTTCTTTGAACCGTTACTGGAGGCGCATGATAAAAATAAAATAGAGACTTTTTGTTATGCGGAAGTAAGTAAGCCAGATGACGTAACAAAACGCTTGCAGGCATTTGCAGACAATTGGGTTTCTACGGTAGGTATGAGCGACAAAGAGGTTGCGGAAAAGGTTCGCTCCGACGGAATAGATATACTTGTTGATCTTGCTGGGCACACAAAAGGCAATCGTCTTCTTGTCTTTGCGCGCAAGCCGGCGCCAGTGCAAGTAAGTTGGATGGGTTATGCAAACACAACTGGTATAAATGCGATAGATTATCGTATTACCGATGCAATTGCCGACCCTGAAGGGTTAACAGATGATTATTACAGTGAAAAATTAGTACGTTTGCCGAAAAGTTTTTTATGTTTTAAACCAAATGAGAATTCTCCTGATATATCTCCTTCTCCGTATAAGAAAAATGGATACATAACATTTGGTTCATTGAGTGATAGCGCAAAAGTTTTGCCGGAAGTAATTAGAACGTGGAGCGTCGTTTTAAAAAATGTTCCAGATTCTCGTTTGTTCTTAAAAAGCAGAGCTTTGGCGGAAAATTCAACAAGGCAGCGATGCTTAGATATGTTTGAAAGGTTTGGAGTAAAGCGTAGTAGGATTAAATTTTCTGGTCCGATTCAATCTTTTACAGAACACCTCGATACTTACAAGAATATAGACATATGCCTTGATACGTTTCCATACAGCGGTACAGCGACAACAAGCGAAGCGCTATGGATGGGCGTTCCTGTAATAACTCTGGCGGGTGACAGGTTTGCAGGACGCACTGGGACAAGCATCTTGACGCAAGTTGGTCTCGAGGATTTAATAGCTGAAAATAAAGAAGGTTATGTAAAAACTGCCGCCGTGTTGGCGGGGGATTCTGGTCGTTTGAATTATCTAAGAGATGGTTTGCGGGCGCAAATAAGCAATTCACAATTTTTTAATAAAAAAGAATTTGCGCATCAATTTGAAACTGCTTATAGGGGTATGTGGGGGGTGTGGTGTGGTTGATACTTTGTTGAGTTAATTATTTTTGGTAAAAATAGTAGGCCAGGTTCGACTTTGAGGGAAAACTGTAGAAAACTGTACCGCAAGGTTTGGTCTTCTCTCAAAAACTGTGGCAAGGTCTGGCCTTTTCCCGTCGTTTCACTCCTCCTCAAGGCCAGACCTGTCCACAGTTTTTTTCTCTGTTTGAATTTTATTTAAGGCGATTTTGTAAGGTTCTTCAAAATGAGGATTTGAATCTTTTAAAATAGAAGTTGCGAGCAAGACCATATGCCAGTCCTCAAGCTCAAAAGATGCGTTAATCAATCCTCGCCACGCTTCAATGTTCTTTGGGTTTTCTGATGCAGAGCGAAGTAAAGTCAAGGTTGTGCTAGGTGTTATTCCGTATTTTTTAGCCTCACAGTTAGCCAAAATTAAGAGAGCAAGTGACCTAAAATTTGTGTAGGGTTTTGTGATGTCTAAATAATGTTTTGCATATTTTATACTATTATCTATGTCGTTTAACGAATAATAACAATCCTTTAAAACGAACCATGCGCTATATGAATCTTTTGAATTATTTTCCAAAGCAGTTTTAGCAATCTCAAAATATTGTTTAACTCTTTCTTTGCTAATATTTTGCTTGTGAAATCTCTGAATATTATCAACTTGCTTTATTGTTTCATTTTTCATACCGATAAAATCTAAATTTTCATGTATTGGTTCTTTCCATTTATATAGTTTATTTACATGAATTTTGCTTTCCATAACGGTTCCTGATTCTAGGCCTTTTATCTTGATCCCGTTTTTAATTAAAAATGTTTTATAAGTGAGTCTGGTAACTTTTGGATTTTCTTCAACAGCTTTTTTAATCTCATCTATTGTATTGTCAGAATAATATTCATCAAAATCAGGCCAAATACACCAGTCAACGTCATCTGGTATTAATGTCATAACAAAATTTCTGGCATCATCAAATCTAAACGGCTCAAATTTTTTCTGAGCCAGTATAACATCTGATTTAGAAAGTAATTCCACGGAACGATCGGCACTTCCGGTATCAACCACTATCCTGTAATCAAAATCTTTTGTATATTCTAACCATTTAGAAATATTCTCTTCCTCGTTTTTGCAAATAGCACAAGCTGCAATTTTCATATTATTTTTTTTATTATTAATAAACCGTTCCAAAATGTAGGATGGGAATTATTTGGAGTCTTTTTATCAAGTACAATCTCGAATTTATCCTTATTTTTGGACACAAAATCTATTGTTGCTTTGTATGGTTCATTGTCGTTAGTATCATCAACAAGTATATATGCTCCTTTCATCAAGAAAGGGTCAGCAATTTCCAATGCCATTAACTGATTGTTGTAACTATGATCTCCTTCATAAAAATAAACACCAATTTTTTCTTTGTGAATATTTTTAAAATAATCTAAATAATCCATTTCATAAAATTTTGATAAATTATTTTTCAAAATTTCATATTGGTATTCAAATATTTTTTTATCATTTTGTTTTTCGTTTTGTGAATAATTATCTACTCCAATGCATTTTTTATTATTACCAATTATTCCAGCAAAAAAAGACCACCCACACCATATACCAATGTTCAAGTAAACTAAATCACTGGACATATTTTTAACAAGACGGTTAATTATATAAGCCATGGTAATTGTGGACATTCTTGGATTTCTAAGATAATCCATTGTCATAAGCGGATTATCGTCATCAATTATCTGAGTGTTAGCTAAGTCAAGGCCGTGCAAGTTGGCTTGAGGATCTCTTTTACAGTTCGTTGATCCAGGAGTAAATTCATCCATAAAACGAAACTGAATTCTACTTAGTATTTCTTGAATAAGGTTGTCGTTTTCTACATTCATTTTTTTGATATGAAATATGTAAACTCCGCAGCTCGGCAAATGGACTCCGCAAGGTCCGGCCTTCTCCCGAAAACTGTGCGGCAAGGTCTGGCCTTGAGGAGGAGTGAAACGACGGGAGAAGGCCAGACCTTGCCGCACAGTTTTTTCCTCAAAGCCAGACCTTTCCCGTCCATTTACCTCGCTCTATGTCGTCGATGATTAATTTTCTCTCCAATCGGAATCATTCCACCACTCTTTCCAGTTAATAAATGGTGATCTTTGTTCTTCAAATTCGGTTGCGTATTGTAAGTGTATTGACAATGAAGGTATTGGGCTTAGCAAGAAAGCGCCACTTCCATCTGTAAACGGTTTTTCCCATATTTTGTTGCGGACGATGACTTCATCTTTTTTTTCACCTTTCCCGTAGTTTGTCATAACCTCAAAGTACGTCCAATATTTTTTTAATATTTCATGGGAACAAAAAAAAGTACTTGTTGAATTAGTAACTGTTCTCCAATGCCTATTTTCACCAAGACCTATATTGCAAGGCAAGTTGCTGTAAGATTGTTTCAAGTAATTATCAGGATTATCACAAGGAGATAATGCTACTTCATGATTTAATTTTTTTTGGAATGTTATATGGTCATAGAGCATTTCACTCATACATGTTGGAGCATGAAGATAATCATCTTCTATAAAAAATAAATAATCTCTACCATTTTTTAAAGCCCAATCATATACAGTTTTTAATGACGCTCCATTGCCGGTAGTTTCCATGTTAATAATTTCTGCCGGGTATTTACAAATTTTTAGGATTTTTTCTATATTTTCTAAACATTCTTTGCTTGAATGGTCGTCAATAATAATTAATCTCAAATCAAAGTCAGCTTGATTTATTGTTTTGATCAGCGAATACAACGAACGTAGTGTGATTTCTGATTTAGGTACACCTGGTCCAACCATTCTTGACGAATTTTTATCAAGCGTATACGTAGAATGCGGGTGAACCGCATAGACTTCTGAACAGGTTCTTAAAATAATGTCACATTTCGTCTTTAACATAATTTTCCAATTCAATAAATGGAGCTGACCAGTCTCCAAGTTTTTTTTGCCTAAAAAGTTTAACCGAACCGTACCAATCCGTCGTTCTTTCTTGAACTGCCCATGTAAAATAGGGGATTACTGAAATCAACACCAAGCATGGTACGTTCATGGCACCCGCCATGTGGACTATGGAAGTACAGCTTGAGACTACTAAATCAAGGGTTGATATTATCGCAAGAGTTTCATCCCAATTAGTTAATTCATCCTTAAGGTCGTAAACACCAAAATTGTGAGGTAGTTGTCCTGATCTAGCATCTTTTTGCAAACTAAATAATTGACCGTACTTGTTGAGCTTAACAAGCAAGCTTACGTCCATTGTCTTAAATTGTCCTGCTTCAAACTCAAGATTGCCTGCCCAACGAATTCCTATCTTTGGCTTGTCTTTTGCAATATTATTTAGCTTTTTTTCCCATTTTTCAACTAATTCTTTCTTGGGGAAAATATAGGGAAATTTAATGTTTTCATTGGGACTGTTTAGCTCTAGTAAATTTGGAACATTCATCATGGGAATATAAAAATTATAATCCATTTTTTTTGCTGAATCATAAGGCAAGGCCAAATCTATTTCAGGAATTCTATTAAATATATCTACCAAAGATTTATCACAGCTCATGATAATTTTTCTTGCGCCACGAGCCTTAATGATTTGAGCAAAACGCGCAAAAATAATTTCATCTCCTAAACCACCTTCGTTAAGAAGTAAAACAGTTTTGTCTTTTATGTTTTCACCTTTTTTATATCTTTTCTCTTTAGATATGTCCAATTTGTATTCACTTCCCCATGCGTTTTCAAAAGAACCAAAAGAGCGAAGCTCAAAACCTTTTAAGAAATTTTTTCTACGCATTTCATGCCAGCCCAGGTTAAACTTAACTCTATTGTCTAGTTCTAAAGTTTTTAAAATTTCTTCAGCCTCATTATATTTACCAAGCATGCTTAGGTATGCAGAAAGTTCAAGCGCGTAGTCTTTGTTGCCTTTGTTCTTTTCATGTAATTCACGAACCAATTTTTCGGCTTTTCCAAGATTTGTTAATGAGTGGTAACATTTGGCAAGATTAAGTTTGAGTCCGTCATCGTCTGGTGAAAGTTCTGCTAATTTTTTAGTTATATAAAGAGCTTCATCAAACTTGTTTTGCATATACAAAGCGCCAGCTAATGTATTAGCCATTTCAGTATCAGCAGGATTTTCTTTTAAATAGACTTTTGCCAATTCAATTCCTGCCGCGGCTTCTTTTTGATTGAACAGTTTTAAAATTAAGTCTCTCATTGTAAGAAAGCCTTGTTTTAATAAATATACGAGGCGAAACCTTACCAACAAGGTTTCGCCTCGTATATATACCTTGTATATAACTTTATTACCTTACTTCTTATTTCATATCAAGTCCGCCGGTGAATCCGTACCATCTTGTTCCTCCGTCTGTTGTGATAAACGCAAGTACGTCAACTGCGCTTGCAGTTGTGGTAAGGGTTGGCGCTGTGCCACCTGCCCAGTCAACTGCTGCTGGCCATGTGGCAGTACGAGAACCAGTTCCGTCTTGTTTTAAGACAAGTGTAAAACTGCTTGCTGTGCCAGAGGCTGGTGGATTTGAAAAAGTAAAGGAAAGATTACCATCCATAGTAATTTCAAATACGTTGCCTAGTTCAAGGTTGAGAGTGGTTGTACCGGTGCCAGTTGTTAGTGTCTCACCATAGTCTTTAAGTACCGGCTTTTGCAGGGTTTTATCGTCTAAATCTATTCTGGTTCTTGAAATTCGCATTGCCATATATCTGACATTTTCAGCCTGGGGCTGACCAGCTTCTGGCTGGGACTTTTGACAATTTCCGCCCGAGGCGGACCATCCTTTGGTTGGGACATTTGACTATCGGAAACTGTAAGTCAAAGGTCGTTTGTCAGTGGTCAAATGTTAAAGGTTAAATGTTGTTTGATATATATAGAGTATCAAATTCTATTAAAATGAGAAAGTCATAGTTATCAGTTTCTACTTTGGACATTTATGGTATAGTGATGGCAATGTTGTATACAGGAAAAGGAGATAAAGGTACTACGAAGTTTTTTTCTACTACTGACGGAAGCTCTAAAACTGATGCGCGAGTAAACAAGAACCATCCTGTTGTCGAGTGTCTCGGTGCGCTTGATGAATTGAATTCATTTATTGGTTTGTGTAAAGTAAAATCTATTGGAAATGATAGCGTAGTGAATAATTTATCGGTAGAAGAAATACTTGAGATGGTACAGCAGAATCTTTTTATGGTTCAGGCGGAAGTAGCGGGGGATGCAGATAAGCGGATTTCGCGGGAAAAAATAAAAGACATAGAAAAAATTGTTGATGCTATTGAGAAAGAAATACCTCCTATTACCTCATTTACTGTCGTTGGTGGAATGGAGCTATCGGCGTTACTTGATGTCGCGCGTACAATTGCGCGACGGACAGAGCGTGGGGTCGTCGGAGTATGTAATGTAGGAGAGCAGGAGATATGTGAAGATGCACTTGCGTATATGAATCGCTTATCAAGTTTATTGTTCGCGCTTGCGCGATTTGTTAATCATAAGGCGGGGATTAAAGAGAAATCTCCAACATATGAATGAGTAAATTCTAGAGCTTGCTCTAGAGCAAATGTAAAATTCATGGTGGCTATGGTATAGTGGTCAGCATGTTTCCCTGTGGAAAAGTCCAATTCTATTGAGTTGCCAAGTCGTTCTTTGAAATATATAATTAAGTACATGGTGGATGTTAATTGTGGAATATGTAAAAGCGTTTTTTATGTAAAACCCTCGTGGCTCAAAAAAGGAAAAGGAAAGTATTGCTCTATTGTTTGTTCTGCTCAGAACAGAAAAACAGGGAAAATGATCAGTTGCTTCATCTGCGGGAAAGAAGCGTATAAACCTCTAAAAGAACTTGATAAATCTCAAAATGGGAAGTTTTTTTGTAGCAAAAAATGCAGTACTCCGTGGAGGAATTCTTTATTCACTGGGGAAAAGCACCCCAATTGGAAACACGGAGAATTTTCTTATAAGGAAACAATAAAACGCAGTAAAATTTCCCAAATATGTATATTGTGTGGAACAAAGAACAAGAAAGTTATTATTGTTCATCATGCTGATAAAAACAGGAAAAATAACAAACTAAGCAACCTCGCGTGGCTTTGTAGGAATTGTCATTTTTTGGTTCATCATTATGAAAAGGAAAACAGAAAATTCTTAAGACAATTTTCAGTAAAATATGCCGACTCTAAAGTGTGAAAATTGCTCTCATAGTTTTTATCGCAAGCCATCCTATGTTAAAGCTGGATATGGTCAGTACTGCTCGAGTAAATGTCAATATAAAGGAGCGAGAAATGGTAAATTGGTAAAGTGTTTTATTTGCGAGAAAGAAATATATAAATCAAAAGCAAAATTAAAACACTCCAAGAGTAAAAAGTATTTTTGCAATAAATCATGTCAAACAAAATGGAGAAATTCTATTTTTATTGGAGAGAAACATAAAAGCTGGAAACATGGAAATGCATTGAGATACAGAAACATATTACGCAAGACTGGATGCCAAGAGATATGTAAGAAATGTGGCATTCAAGATAAGAGAATTTTGGCGGTACATCACATTGATCAAAATAGAAAAAATAATAAATCAGAAAATCTTGTTTGGCTTTGTCATAATTGTCATCATGAGGTTCATTATGATAAGGTTGAAAAATACCAATTTATTTAAGTAACTGTTAAAAAATTAACAATGGTGGTCGTAGCTCAATTGGTAGAGCACTGGCTTGTGGAGCCAGCGATTTGCGGGTTCGATCCCCGTCGACCACCCACAAAATTCCCACAAAAAACCGTCCCGCTGCACAGCGGGACGGTTTTTGTGATGAGACAAACTCTAAGATATTTTTGTTATCATGGTTATACTTGTCCCGTTAGAGGCCGCGGTCGCTTGCGGGGAAATCAAAAAGCATGGTCTATACACTTTATACAATAATTTATAAGCAGGATGGCTCTGTGTGCGCGAGCGCGATCTGCCTCTAATGGGATGAATACGGAACAAATTTCGCAAAAAACTTCTATACTATTTGATTTGGATGGTACGTTGACCGAGAGTCGTTCTCTTATCTCGAAGCAAATGTCCAAATTGCTTATAGTACTTGCATCAAAAATGGATGTTGTGGTTATTTCAGGCGCGCAACTTTCACAGATGAAAAAGCAGATACCATGGATTATGAATGGTGCTGTCATTGCCATGGGGCAGAGTGGAAATGAAGTGCCAGAGTATTGGGAGAACAAACTAACTGATGTGGAAGTACAACACGTTCTCAACCATATTGAAAAAATAAAAAAAATATACAGAATCGTGGACGTTGATGAGAATGACCAAATTGAGTCACGAGGAGGCCAAGTAGCGTTTTCTCTGATTGGCCACAATGCAGATAAAGAGCGAAAGCGAGAATTTGATTCTAGCGGGGAGTTTCGCCTCGATATTTTAAGGAATATTCCTTTTGTGCACGAGTTGCTTATGGCGCGAGTTGCAGGAACAACGTGTTTTGACTATACTCGAAAAGACTGGGGCAAGGCAGGCAACATTACCCGACTTATGCAAAAGAGGAGATGGGACAAGAATGCGTGCCTCTATATAGGTGATGCGCTTTTTGAAGGTGGTAATGACTATCCAGTGAAAGAGACAGGAATAGAATGTGTTGCCGTCTCTGGACCTGAAGATACAAAAAAAATAATAGATTCGCTGCTCTTAAATAAGTGACTAGAGCAGGTTTCCTAACATGCTCTAAATATTCAAATTGTTTAAGAAAACAAATTCCTGAAGTTGCGGTTGGCTTGCGACGAGGCGAATGACATCATCCATGACAATGATAAGGAGTGGGACAGTTAAAATTACAAGCGCTGTTACGAATAATTTGATGCTATGTTCCCAATTAGTGTCTCCCCATATTTCAAAGAGAAGTAGAATTGCGTATATGCTTACTGAAAACGGAATAATAAGACTAATTAGAAACACAACTCCAAGAAATAAATAACTTAGTCCTAGTAATTCTGTAGAATTGCTAAGTGTGTATAGAAGAAATTTAATAGCGAGTACGATTTTCCCTGAATGAAATACTGCGAAATAAAAAAAGAATATCAGGTAAAAGATGGTGAAAAATGATGGCCAAATTGGCGCAAAATAAAATGAAATCACTCGCGTCAAATATGATTGTTTTATTTCAGGCATAGTCATAGTAATGGGTCCACGGTATTATATATTGTTTCTTTTGTCAATTTGAATGATATAATATGCATAATTATTATTATTGAATTAAATACAACGTACAATAATGTCTATTATCAAAGAATATCTCAGTAAATATCTCCCGTATATATTTTGGTCTGTAGTCGCCGTATTAATTTCAGCGTCATTGTTGCTTTTTATGCAGTTTTTCAATGAGATGAAATCAATGCGCTTCATTGGACAAGGGGTTGAGTTTAGAAATACCATTTCTATTTCAGGCGAAGGTGAGGTTACTGTTGTTCCAGGTGTTGCAGAATTTTCTTTTGCAGTGACGGAAGAAGCATCAACGGTTGCTGTGGCACAAAATACAGTAACTGAAAAGATGAATAATATTTTAAAATCTCTTGAGGGTATTGGCATTAAGGAAAAGAATATAAAAACACTTAATTATAATCTTACTCCTCGATACGAGTTTGGAGAAAAAGCGAAATCTCTTTCATTGCGCCCGATACCTCCTTCGGGTGAGCGAGTGCTTGTCGGTTATGAAGTGTCACACTGGATAGAGATAAAAATGGAGAATATTGATGGTGTTGGAGAAGCACTTGCGCATCTTGGAGGATTGGGAGCAACGAATATAAGCAGTATCCGCTTTACGGTTGAAGATGAAGACGTACCAAAACGTGACGCACGTAAAAAAGCAATTAAAGATGCTGAAGGTAAAGCACGAATACTTGCAGACGATCTTGGTGTTCGGTTGATAAAAATTGTGAATTTCAGCGAAGGGGGCGGTCCGTTCTATGCTCGGAATTTTGCTGTCTCGGAGGCCGCGTTTGGCATTGGCGGAGACGTTGAGCTACCCTCGATACCCACGGGAGAAAACAAAGTTACCTCAAACGTGACGATTTCATACGCGATAGAATGAATGATAGATCAAATCACCTAAATAAAAACATTCTAGCATTCTATAGAATGCTAGAATGTTTTATATGCTTGTCGCGAAAAAATTGACAGATAGTATTGTGTTCTGATATTGTGCGGTATAAAGTTCTTTGTTAAGGTATCTCTCGAATTATCGGGAAGCCTGCTGGCTTGACACTGTTCGCAAATGAACACTGTCATAAAAAAAGGAGGACATTGTCATGTTTAGTGACGTAGTTCTTAGTGTTGGACAAGCGCTTGAAGTACAAGATGCGCTTCGTCGACAAGGTCGTTCACTAGAGGATCTCAAAAAGATCACGAGTGGTAGTTGGCTTTCAAAACTAATGAAAGTTATTGATGGTCGTGCTGAAATTAAAGATATAGAATATCTTATAGACTGCGCGGCGCATTCATCTGCCCCAAACGATTGGAGCGTGCATCCGAAAGATCAAATTGCAAGCAGGGTGTGTGGTCTTCTCGCGTGGAATTTAGGTATTGCCAGTCTCTGGCTTTCTGAGAAGCAGAAAAACGGTAAATTTGTCACAGGCAATGAACTCCGAAAGGAACTTGAGGGTCAGCCGGTCTTAAACGCTAATGTACTGGACTTTTTGCTTGAGCACACGCATCTCATTTCCGAGGAATGGAAAGGCAGGCGCGTCTTTTTTTGGGGTACTATTTACTTTGATTTGAAAAGCAACCGGTATGTTCGTTACCTCTACTGGGCCGGTGGTAAGTGGCGTTGGCACTACTTCTTTCTCGGTCGTAACTGGGATGTTGACGATATCGCTGTCGTGCGCGCAAGTTAGGACTTTAAACTAACTTATTGACAAATTTCTTCTTGGATATACAATGCATGTTGCATGGTCCATCGAGCCTGATTGTCTCTGTTTTATACAGAACAAATAGGCGCAACTCGGTGGACCTTTTTTGTATGCTATACTCTCTCTATCATGACAGAGGAACTTGTGCGTACATTGCTTGCAAACAGAGGAGTTGAGGACGAAAATGAGAAAGAAATATTTCTCAATCCTGATTACGAGACGGGGCTTCATGATCCGTTTTTAATGAAGGATATGGATAAAGCAATTAGCCGCTTTCTTGATGCGATTTCAAAAAACGAACGGATAGTTATTTTTACTGATTACGATACTGATGGCTTGCCGGCGGCGGCCATGTTTCATGATTTTTTCAAAAAAATAGAATATGAGAACTTTGAAAATTATATCCCGCATCGTCACGGGGAGGGGTTTGGTCTTAATAAACAAGCAATAGACACGCTTAAAAAAAACAATGCCGCTCTTTTGCTGACTGCTGACTGTGGTATTACCAATCACGAAGAGGTAGAACACGCGCGTACTTTGGATATTGATGTAATTATAACTGACCACCATTTGCCTCGTGATAAAGCAGGTGAAGTTTCCGAAGATCTTCCAAAAGCATATGCGATATTAAATCCTCATCAAAAAGGGGATGAGTATCCATTTAAAGAATTATGCGGATGTGGTGTCGCGTTTAAATTTCTTCAAGGCGTGATACAGAAAGGAAAAGAAAAGGAAATTTTTGATATCCATGATGGTTGGGAGAAGTGGCTTTTGGACATGGTTGCCATTGCAACTGTCTCGGACATGGTTCCACTTGTTGGAGAGAATAGAGTACTTGCTCACTTTGGGCTTAAAGTGCTTCGCAAGAGTCCTCGTCCCGGTCTCATGCGCTTGTTCAGAAATTTGTATATTAATCAGAGATTTTTAACTGAAGATGACATTGGGTTTGTGATTGGCCCACGTATTAATGCCGCAAGCAGGATGGATGACCCTGTTTTAGGGTTTAATTTTCTTTCTGAACGTGACGAGACGGCGGCGCTGGAAACGCTTAAACAATTGAATCGTTTGAATGATAAAAGGAAAGGTGTGGTTGCGGGTATTGTAAAAGAAGCAAGAAAAAAGATAAACAGGGATGAAATAAAAGAAATTATTGTGGCCGGTAATCCTAATTGGCAGCCAGGAGTGCTTGGTCTTGCCGCGAATACTCTCTCTAAAGAATTTGAACGACCGGTATTTCTTTGGGGACGATTAGGGTCTCCCATTATTCGTGGCTCATGTCGTTCAGATGGCAGTATTCATGTTGTTGAGTTCATGCAGGGTGTTGAAGGAGATGTTTTTAGTGACTTCGGAGGGCATGAGCGCGCTGGTGGTTTTACAATACATAATGAAAAGATTCATACGTTTGAAGAAGCTCTTTTGCGCGCGCGTGAATTGGTGCCTAAATATACATCTGAACAAAAAGACAAACCAGTTGATACTACACTTTTACTTGACGAAGTTAATGAGCGTACGCTTTCTGCTGTTGAACAACTTGCACCATTTGGTATGGGTAATCCTAAACCAATATTTTTATTTGAAAATATCAAAATTCACGATATACAATTTTTCGGAAAAGAAAAAAATCACATGACATTTCTTTTTAAAAATAATGATGATAAAATCGTTTCAGCAATTTCTTTTTTTGCCGACAAAAAACTTACTGATTTCAAAGAAGGAGAGAGGGTAACTCTCACGGTCCACATGGAGCGTAATGGTTTCCGCGGAAGCCGTGAGCCGCGGTTGCGACTTGTTGATATAAGGAGAACGTAGAACGTGGGATGTAAAACAAGAGCTTGAATCTATTCTTGAATTCTTGAGAATATTAGAATAGATTTTATGTTGCTGTTGGGATTTTAGCGTGCGGTGCAAAAAAAGTTTTTGACAAGGTGGTATTAAGTAGGGTATAGTGTGCGCAGATTTTGAAATATGTTTGCCGTAGCAGAAAGCTCTTAGACTGTGTTGTTGTAGGCTTATTCGCACGAATAAGCCTACAACAACGAACTTGCAATTGTGCTCAGGGTTTTCTGCTATGGCAAACTCCGGTAGTCGGAGAGCCCACTGGCAAAACAGGAGAACTCTGATGGGTGACATCGGAACCTTGCCGGGCGAACGCTTGGCTGGTCTTCTTGCTGACCTGTGCCACAAGGTTCAGCATGGAGGTCTTACGCTCGACGAACTTGCGCTGTTTACACAGCGCAAGAACCCGTTCTCGTTCATGCGCAACGAGCACGGTCACTTTGTCTTTAAGGTCACAGGGCTTGACCTTACGGGCAAGGAGGAGCTTAGGCGGCTTACTGCCGCCGGATTCTGCACGGACGATTGGCCCCGATCGTGCCTCTTGAGCAAGAGGCATGACGGCTACGACAAGAACCATCGGCTCGTCGAGGGACAGGAGTACCAAATCGTGCTCATGCCCACCGATGAAATCATGTGCGATACCGACTGCACGAACGACAACCTGCGCAAGAGGGGAACAGAAAAGTACGGCTATGGAAATCCGCTTGCGGGTATTGCGCCGCGCATCCTGGAATCCGTCTCGGATCGACAGATGAAGGAAATGGGATTTCGGCATATTATTGTTCCCCATAATCCCATCAAGGATCGCCAGGGCAGTCCGAGCGTGTTCTGCTTGAGTCCACACGATGATGGTCTTTGGCTCAGTGCGACTTGGTTTGAGCCTTGCGACCGGCGGGATGTTGGCAACGTGTTTGCGTTTATTGTCCCAGCGAGTTGAACTGAGAATTGTGGTCTTGAATCTTGTACTTGGCTACTTTACTATTGGCTCCGCGCTTTGCGCGGAGCCAATTTCTGATACACTAAAAATGTAATTATTTGTTTGGAGGTTTTGTTTGGAGATTGAACCTCTGGAACGATCTAATATCTGATATTTGACGATCAACCAATAAAAAATGACTGGTTGAGTGTCAAATGTTAAATGTTAAATGTCAAAAGTTATTATCTATACAGATGGTGGTGCGAGGGGGAATCCGGGGCCTGCTGGCGCGGGTGTTGTTATCGCGGACGAGCAGGGGAACGTTTTAAAAGAAATATCTCAATTTTTGGGTACGCGTACTAATAACTGGGCGGAATATCAGGCGATTATTTTAGGGCTTCAATATCTGAAAAAATTTTTAGGAAAAGAAAAACTCCAAAAATCTTCCGTTGAAGTGCATACTGACAGTGAGCTTGTTGTCAAACAATTGCGCGGTGAATATCAAGTCAAAAAAGAAACATTGTTTTCGCAATTTATTGCGGTGAACAACATGCGCGTTACTGATTTTCCAAATATTACATTTACGCACGTGCGGCGCGAGAAAAATAAAAAAGCGGATAAGCTGGCAAATGACGCGATGGACAGAGGGGAAAATTCTAAAGAAAATATGTCATTGTCTTTATGATAAATAAATGGCTTCTTGTTGCGTTTGTTGGTTTTACGGGCGGAATTGCATTTCGTTCGTTTTTTGATTTTGGTGATACTTTTGTTTATTTTTTAACCTTTCTTGCTGTTACGTTTTTTATTCTTACGGTTTTGAGTATACGCAATCGACACTATTTTGTTGTGGCAGGAATTTTTATTTTCGCGCTTGCTCTTGGAACCATTCGTTTTGATATCGGAGACATTTTACCACCACTTGGAGAACATATTGATACACAGATTGTGCTGGAGGGCGCTGTTGTTCGTGAGCCGGATGTTAGAGAGGGACATACAAAATTAACTGTACGCGCTGATGCCATACTTCCCGATAGACAGATTCTGGAAAAGGTAAATGTTTTATTAGTGGTAGATAAATATCCCGAATTTCAATATGGGGATGTTGTACGAGTGTCGGGCATTTTAGATGAGCCGGAAAATTTTGCTCAAGACGACTCTGATCGAGTGTTTGATTATGTTGGGTATCTGAAAAAAGACAATGTTTTTTATCAGATGTTTTATCCTGAAGTTGAAAAAATTGGGGTTGGCGGCGGAAATATATTTGCGCAGAAGCTTTTTTTAATCAAGAATAAGCTTCTTAAAAGCGTTTCGCTTACACTTCCTGAACCGCATGCATCACTTGTAGGTGGTGTCGTGTTCGGAGCAAAGCAATCGCTTGGAGAAGAACTTCTTGAAGCATTTCGCGCAGTCGGCATTATCCATATAGTCGTTTTGTCGGGGTATAACGTAACTATTGTCGCGGAATGGATCGGACGTCTTGCCTCATTTGCTCCGCGCGGTATTGCACTAGGGCTTTCAGTGTTTGGAATTGTAGGCTTTGCTTTGATGACAGGAGCAGGGGCGACTGTTGTCCGCGCGAGCATCATGGCGTTGTTAGTACTTCTCGCGAGAGCAACAGGGAGACTTTACGCTATTACAACAGCACTTTTAATTGCCGGTATTGCAATGCTCGTGCATAATCCCAAAATTTTAATATTTGACGCTTCGTTTCAGCTTTCTTTTCTTGCTACGGTTGGGTTGATTTATCTCGCGCCGCATATGCAGGGCATATTTTCTTTTGTGCCCAAAAAATTTGGATTAAGAGAGTTTGCAACGGCAACTATTGCAACACAGATTTTTGTTTTGCCACTTCTTTTATATATGACAGGGCAGTTTAGTATTGTCGCCGTTGTTGTCAATATTCTTATTCTTGCATTTATTCCACTTACTATGTTGTTCGGATTTTTAACCGGCGTGTTTGGCATTGTACACATTATTTTGTCGTTACCATTTGCATATATTGCCTACGCTCTTTTAAGTTATGAGCTTACCATTGTAGATATATTTTCACGTTTACCGTTTGCTTCTGTTTCTGTGCCATCTTTTCCTGTGTGGGTGATGGTGGTTGTTTACGCTCTCTATGGACTGGCGCTCTTATATCTTGTAAAGAAAAAACCCGTCCAGTTGTAAGCGGGACGGGATTTTTCAATGATTATTGTGTTTTATTGAATCGTTCTTCAGGGATGCTCCAATTGAGGTTTGTGAAAAATACGTCTATGTATTTATTTTTTTCCATTGGAGTGTAATCAACCATAAATGCGTGCTCCCACATATCCATTGCTAATATAACAGGGAGTCCCGCGAGTACTCCGAGTTCGTGTTCGCCAACCCATGTCGTGTGTGGAGTCATGCCAATAGAGTCATAGTAGAGGACTGTCCAACCGACTCCGCGTGTCGCACCAACTGCTCTAAAATGTTCAATAAATTTTTCCCAACTCCCATATTTTTCTGAAATCGCTTGTCCAAGCGCTGACGATTCGTCAGGTACTTTGGGCCCGTTCTCCCACTGTTCAAAATAATATTCGTGCATTCGCATTCCATTAAACTCAAAACTGAATCTCCTGCGAAGCTCGGCAATAGCGTATACATGTTTTTCGCTACTTTCCGCTTCAAGTTCGTGGATTTTTTCTCTAATTAAATTTACATGATTTACGTATCCGGCGTATAACTTAAGATGTATTTCAATCTGTTTCGTCGACAGTCCTTCTAAGTCAGGGGTATTAAATGTCTGTTCTTTATATTTTTGCATGAATTGATTGTAACATAACTAATGTTTGATCCCGATAATGAAAAGTCGCCCCGAGGCTGATTATGTTTTTGTTTATTGGCTCTCTGTGTGATACAAACAATAACAGAAGTTTAGTGTGATGGAGTTTGACAGATGAATACTGCTTTGAAAGTTGTTGCAGTCTTTATTTTTCTATTTACAGTTTCTATTCCTAGTACGCATGCTGACTGGAAAACAGAAGCTACCGTAATTGAACATGCTTTAAAACTTGTTAAAGAGAGGTATTTATATGACATTGATTGGACAAAATGCCAGGATGACATTTTAAAAGAATTGTCAGGAAGTTCGCTTTCGGGTGATGGAGACAAAAAGAATGAATCTGTATGTCTTGATAGGCATTCTGAATTCTTAACTCCTGTTGAGCTTAAGAAAAAACTATCTCATATTCGTGGATATTTCGTTGGTATTGGGATAAAGATTAGAGAAGATAATGGAAAAGTGATTATAACGAAGGTGATAGACGGTACACCTGCATGGTATGCTGGTGTACAAACAGGTGACAAGATTTTGAATATTCGCCAAGCTGGTGAGACAGAATCTTATCAAATCACTAATATTGAAATTGCTACAGAAAAACTAGGAGGATTAGTTGGGTCTATAGTTTTCATGACAATTAAGCGAGGTGAAGACATAATTGGATTACCGGCGATTCAAAGAGTCAGGATTAAAGCTAAAACACAAACCGTATTTTTTAAAGAACTAAAGGATGGAATCGGATATGCGCGTGTCAGTGAATTTTTAAAGGGTACGGCAGATGACTTAGAGATTGCGCTTAGAACTTTTCGTGCGGAGAATCTCAATCCGCGCGTTATCATCGATCTTCGCGGCAATTTGGGTGGTAAATTATCGGAAGCCCTAAAGATGCTTTATTATTTCAGCGCGAATCCACAAGATGTAATGCTTGTCATAAAATCCAGAGACGGGGAAGATGTTCGTACGATTGAAAATCCACTTGGAATATCTACTAACTCGAAGACTGGAGAAAAAGTTTTGAGCGCGGAAGATAGAAAGTCTCCAGGAGAATTCAGCGATTTTAAAGTTGCTGTTTTGATTGATGGATACAGTGTCTCCGCATCTGAAATTTATGCAGGTACCATAAAAGACTGGGGTATTTCAAGTGGTAATTTTTTCGTTGTCGGAGAGAAATCGTTTGGCAAGGGTGTAGGACAGACATTGTTTAAGCTTGCCGACAATTCAGGGTTAATTCTTACAACTTTTAAGTTTCTGGTTGGAAATTCAAGAATGTCGGTTCAAGGATTTGGTATTTCTCCTAATCATGTCGTTAAAGACACTCGGAATCCTAATGGTCCGTTTAGTTATGACGCGCAACTTGAGATGGCGCGTTCTCTTTTACGAGACAGTTCCGAGTGATGTTGTACAAAAATTTAATACTGCGCAAAAGCCGGACGTAAACTCCGGCTTTTTACTTATTAGCTGTTGTTTCCTAAGTCGTTTTTTTTGTTAGATTAAGCGCGCGGATTATTCGTGTCATGCCGATGCCGCCGCCACAGCGGGGGAAGAAATCATTCGAAAGGAAATCTTCTAATTCATGTTCAACTCGCTCGCGGCCGAATTGTGAAAAAAGAATGTCAGCATACATGCCATCTGAAATTGTATAAAAGAGTTCGCGCATTTCTTCAGGGTCTGTACCACGCTCTGCTGAGCCAATTGTTTCAACGCCGTGAAGGAGAACATCTATTTTTCGCGCCTTATCTCTTTCTTTTTTCATGTTCCAAAATGGTGACGTGTATTGTGGAAAATCTTTGAGGAGTACGACAGGACCATACTCATCGTAAAGTTTTAATTCATGTTCAGCTTCAAGTTCTTTGGTATTGTAACGTTCTGCTGTTTCAGCGTAGTCGGCATCGTGGAAAGAATCTCGCGCGCCGAAACCTAAATATTCTACGAGATCTATCTCAAGTTCGCGAAGTGTTTCCATATCGCCCTTTGCTTCAAACTCAAACATAGGGAATGTAAGATTGTGCCGCCCGGGAATAGGGTTTGGTTCGGCGCGAAAGCTGTAGCTTATACAAAAAAGACCGGGAATATCCGGCCGTCTCAGGAGTTCGTGTTCAAGCCACATTTGTCCGGTCTGAGGGAGGGGCCATTTAGTGCCAAGATATGAATATGTTGCGATAGTTTGCGGGTCTTCACAGGCCGCTAAAATAGAAAGCCGGTGTTGCGTTGGGACCTCAATAAAGCCTCGTGAGGCAAAAAAATACCGCAATTTCTTTGCGGTGGAATCAAATTCAATAGGGTCAATGGGGTCAATAAATTGTGAGACATTATGTTGCACGGAATCACTTTTCCGCAATGTAGTTTCTTGCATAAATATATTGCTTGTTTAGCTTTTAATTTTTTATAAATCGACACAAATTAACAACATGATAGTCTAAACAGTAGAATTCGCAAGCGTGTGGTGTGGATAACATTTAATTTCAGATTTAAAAACCGAACAAAAGCATTTCTTCTTGTGATTTCGTTGCTTAAAAAATATATCTTTGATACTATTGCTCCAGATAATTCTTGTAAAAAGTACATAAGGGGAAATTTATGAGCATTGGACAGTTGAAGCAGAGCGAGTTTGATACGCACGTTGCTGGGCAAACCCTGAGACTTTCTTTCGTCGGGATGTCAAATGCAGGGAAAAGTTATAGATCAAAGGTGCTTTGTTGTAAACTAGGCTTTTCCTGGCATCATGTTGATGAAAAAATCCAGGAAATGTTTAATTTTCATTCCATGACAGATATATCTTCATGGCTAGGGCATCCTTCTGATACAGGTTATCAAGAGCGTGAAAAATGTTATTTAAGATCTGAAGACCAACTTACTAGACGCGCATCAATTCAGACAAGCGGTAAAAACCTTGTGCTTGACACGACAGGAAGTGTTGTTCATCTTAATGCAGAGACTCTTCAGGTTTTGTACGAGAGTTGTCTTGTAGTTCACCTTGACGTTGGTAATGATTCTCTAGACTGCATGATAGAGCAATTTTTTAGTAATCCAAAACCTGTTATTTGGTGCGGTCATTTTTCAATGAACGCAGGTGAGTCCAAAGAGGACGCCTTAAGGCGGTGTTATCCAATTTTGCTTAAAAGGCGACTTGAACGATACCGTACATTAGCTCATGTAAATATTCCGGCATCAAGCGTTCGTGATTTAGATGGTAGAGAGACGTTGAATAGAATTAGGGAATGTCTTGGTTGATTTGCTTTAAATCCTCCAGGTAGAGCCGCGATTGCTTTGGGTAGTCGCGGCTTTTTCTTTTTGTACTGATATGTATGTTAATCTGCAATGGAATCCTTTTGTAAAACTTCAGTGAGGTAAAAAGATTCTTTTAAAAAATAGGTAATCTTGTAAAATGAAGACTAATGAATAATAAAAAAGACTCTTCAGATAAGTTTGTTATATATTTTGCCGGAGGCACCATGACAGGATCATTCGGGGCAGGAGTTTCCACAGCATTTGAACGACATAGTATTTATCCAAGGATAAAGGCTGTTTATGGAGCATCCGCCGGTGTTTTGATCGGAGCATATTTTTTAGCAAGACAAACACCGTATGGGTCGTCTATGTTTTGGGAGGATTTAAATAAAAATTTCATTTCTACTAAGGGGTTTTGGATTGGCACTTGGCAACGATTCCAAAATAAATTTATAAAATCGGTTCCACAAAATAAGTTACAAGATGCGCTTGACGTTGATTATTTAATGAATGTTGTGAAAAACGAAAAGTATTTGAATACCAATCGGATTCTTTCTCAGTCAATTCCGTTGTATGTGAAGCTTTTCAACCTAGAGACTCATACTGTTGAATATATTGAAGCACGTCGTCCAGATATCCTGGAGATACTAAAAGCTGGTGTTAAACCATTTCCATACGTTCATAAAGTTCCAGTCATTGATGGCTCTCGGTATATAGACGGAGCCATTATGGATATCATCGGGCTGGACTCTCTTTTGAAATTGCATCCAAATAGCAAGATAATTATTATTTTGAACAGCCCAATCCGAAGAAAATTTAGTTACAAGATGAAAAACATATTTGAGGGAAAGTTTATGAGTTGGATGTTTGACGATCCAACTTTGTATCGTTCATATGCAACAACAGAAGACAGGTTAAAAATGGACTTGGAATCAATACAAAACAATCCCCACATAACACTTATTGCTCCTCCGAATAATTTTAATGTTCGATCAAGAACTACTGACCCTAAAATGCTTAAAGCCGCTTGGCAGACTGGATTAGAGATGGGCAACAAGGTAGTTGAATCGCTGTCCTTATGAAGAATATTAAGCAAAACGCAAAATGGTATTTTCTTGGCGTGCTTTTTTTTGCGAATGCTTTGATTTGGTACGCAATTTTTGGTGAGGAGCGCGCGGTTTTGACGATGTGGATGTAAAACAGGCATTGCAACCTTTCATTTTTCGGGTGAAACGAAATTGCGAAATCGGTAAAAGTGTGATAAATTAAAGCGAATGGCAACAATAACTATTTTAGATAAACTAAACTCACGGAAAAAAATTAAGATAGAAATTGACCTCAACCAGTGGGAAAAGCTGGCGGATGTTTTTGGGTTGTATAACTCTGACTTTCTAAAATCTCTCAACAAATCATTGAAAGAATCAAAAGAAGGTAAGGCGCGCAAAATAAAATCCTTGCGCGAACTTCGTAAATGATATGTATGTTGGAGATTTTTATCACACCAACGTTTACTCGGTTATATAAGAAGCTACCAGCTGTTGTTCAACGAAGAGCAGAAATGAAGACAGAATTATTTCGTAAGAACCCATTTCACACGTCTCTTCGTGCTAAAAAATTGGAACCACATCATGAGCAAGTGTGGAGTTTTTGGATTAATAAAGACTATCGTATCAAATTTCGTTTTATTGATGCCAAGAACGTACATTTTCTTTACGTTGGCAATCGGAAGGATATTTATCGGTAATTTTTTGTGTATGTACAGGAGCGTCACTGTTGCTTGACAAGTTTTTGAGTTACATGTAAAAAGAATGCAGAATTACCCTTGAAGGAGGACCTTGTGGCCTTAGTTTTTAGCGATTTAGCGCTGTTAGCATTCAACGCCGCGGATGAACTGATTCGGAAGGGACCAATGCCGTCAATTCCGCGTCCAGATATCAACCATTCGCACGAAAATCTAGACCGTCTCATTGAGCAGTTAGCAGGCGTGTCCCAAAACAGCAACGGCGACATGGTTTTGGGAATCTTGCGAAGGGCACGACATGCTCCGTGCAATTGGAGCACGCAAAACCAGAATCTCTCACTACACTCTGATATTGTAGAGGGGGTAGCGACATGTCTTCGTTTAGTGAAACAGTTTTCTTCGCGTGAAGATTGCGTGTCGCTTTCAAGCCAACCAGCTGGTGAGGAGCTTGGGTATCTTTTCTTTGATATCTAGAAGTTTTATATTTGTCGTCTCGTCGTTTGGCGAGACGGCTTTTTCTTTTTGTTCTCTTTGCTATACTCTCCTAAATGGAATCTATCCGCCAAAACGCAAAATGGTATTTTCTTGGCGTGCTTTTCTTTGCGAACGCCTTGATTTGGTGTGCGATTTTTGGTGAGGAACGCGCGGGGATTTTGACGGTTGCGTTTTTGGATGTGGGGCAGGGGGATGCGGTTTTTATTGAAGCGCCAAATGGGAATCAAATGCTTATAGACGGTGGAGGGAATACTCGCGTTTTGCAGGAGCTTTCCACTGTTATGCCATTTTATGATCGTTCAATTGATGTTGTGCTTGCAACACATCCGGACAAAGATCATATCGGTGGGCTTCCGGCGGTTTTGAAAAATTTTAAAGTTGATTATTTTATTGAGCCTGGTATTGCGGTAGAAACAGGTGCGTACGAGGAGCTAGTGCGTTTGATTGCGTTAGAGGGAAGTGAGAATGTTATAGCGCGGCGTGGAATGAAAATATTTTTGGATGAAAAAGTGTACTTACTTGTTTTGTTTCCTGACAGAGACATGTCTGGAGTGAGCGCGAATGATGCATCAATTATTGCGAAACTGATTTATGAAGATACATCATTTCTTTTCACAGGTGACGCGTCGCAAAAGATGGAAAACTTTGTTGTTTCGCTTGATGGGAAAATGATTGACGTTGATGTGTTGAAGATTGGTCATCATGGCTCAAAAACCTCTACATCCGATTTGTTTCTTGGGTATGCGTCACCATTATTTTCTGTCATATCGGCTGGCGTGGCAAATAGATACGGTCACCCTCACGAAGAGGTGATTGCGCGCCTTGAACAATTTGAAAGTGAAATTTTGAGGACAGACGAGCAGGGGACGATTATTTTTAAGAGCGATGGGAAGAATGTGAGAAATTAATGTGACTGTTTCCGTTTACGTCGCATAAAAAACTATCTCGTTAGCCCGCGGTAATCTGTTGCAAAAGAAATTACATAGTGTTATTACTGTATTAGAATTTTGATATTAAATTTAAAGGTAGGTAGAAATGTTTGAGATATCAAAAGGTTTGTTTGTTACTGTGTTAAAAGTGGTTGAGGTAAAAGGGCAACACCTTTTTGATTGCAAAGGACGTACTTTTCCAAAAATCGATGCTGTCGCGTTTTCTGGTCCAAGTGAACAAAGTACTGTTCCATGCCTCCTCTTTCGAGGGGATCCTTTAGAAGATGATGGACAGCGTTGGTTTTTTCATGAATATGGAACACACGGTGCCTCAACTGCTGTATTTCAGCGAAATTTTCGTGAAGGCGAAGATAAGTTCAAAGGGCGGAATCTTGAAGCAGTGTGGTTTAAGCCACGTGATGTTCTGGTTATCGTTGGTCATTGCATGGAATTTAATAAAGAGAGTCTGGATTCTTTTCTCGGAGATTCCTAATTAATATAAGCCGTCACTTTATGTTTGAAGTAGGCGGCTTTCTTGTTTCTGTGGACAGCTCGATGTTCATTAAAATATTCGAGCATTATCTGCCATTTGAATCTTTGTCGAGTGATTAATTTGATAAAATAAAACAGGTTTCAACATCGTTCTAAGCAGTCAGGTAGTTCGGGGTAGGTTCAGAGTATGATCAGAGTATGAAGAGCTTCTTATAATAGAAAAACCACTTCCAAAGAAATGGCTAGAAGAAAGTGGATGCTCAAGCGAAGGTCCGTTATAGTTACGGACGACGTTCCTCAACTTTGAAGCTAAGGCCGGTCAAAGTACTGTCGAGGTATTCGGGCTAGCGTGCTGATCTCGCCGTATTAGCCTCGGCACTGCTCAAGCATCCAATCTAAGGATAGCTTGTTTTACGAGGATAAGCAATTTACACTTTGTTCCGAGGAGCATTGAAACAGTAAACTAAAAGCCGTCAGAAAAGCCTTGTAGTGCTTGGTATAGAATTATCCGAGACCGAGGCCCGTCGCTCCGCTCCTCCTCCCTGCCCGCCACTGCCTAATCGTCCGCAAAGGTCAGTCGGGCGATGGCAGGCGGGAAGGCCAGACCTGACGGCGTTTCAAAAAGATGATTGCGTAGGTAGTGGATTTGTAGTATAGTTCTGTCAACAAGGAGCAAGGACGCACCGCGTGCGTTCTTTTTGATTAAATTGATTAAAATGCTTTGCTAACTATGTCAGAAAAAACAGAAGTAATAATAAGATTTGACGAGGTGTCATTTGAATACAGCGCAAAGAAACCCATATTAGATGAGGTGAGCTTTACTGTGCGTCGTGGCTCAAAAATAACTCTCATGGGGCAAAATGGATCAGGGAAAAGCACTTTGTTTGAGCTAATCACAAAAAAGCGTACGCCTGCAGAAGGGGATATTCATTTCGCGCCGAATCTTTCCGTGGCGATAGCTAGACAGGTAATACCACGTGACCAGCTTGAAATTTCTGTGCGTGAGTTTTTTCAAGAGTGCTTCACGGAGAAAATATATAACATTGATGTGCGTATAGATAAGATTTTAGAAGTCGTAAACCTACACGCCCCAAAGGAAAAGCTCATAAAAGATTTCTCTGGAGGACAGCAGGCGCGCCTTCTTTTGGCATCTGCTTTAATACAGAACCCTGACATATTGCTCTTAGATGAACCCACAAACAATCTAGATAAAGATGGGATTTCACATTTGAAAAAGTTTTTGATTGATTACAAAAAAACGGTTATCGTGATTTCTCATGATGCAGATTTTTTAAATGCTTTCACGGAAGGCGTTTTGTATCTAGATGTCTTTACGAGAAAAATAGAAAAATATGTTGGTGACTACAAAGACGTGGTTAAGGAGATAGTAGCTCGTGTAGAAAAAGAACGTAGAAAAAACGCTCAATTTGAAAAACATATTCAAGAGAAAAAAGACAAGGCAAACTTTTTCGCAAACAAAGGAGGTCGCATGAGGATCTTGGCAAAACGTATGCGTGAAAGTGCGCAAGAGGCGGAAGAATCCAAAGTGGATGTGCGTCGTGAAGACAAAACTATACGAAAATTTGATATAGACGTTAAGGAGCATCACGTAGGCGAGATTTTGCGGATTCACGCACTCTCTATTATGCAAGGCGATAAGTTGTCTTCTAGAGTGGCGGACGTATCTTTAACGAAAAATAGGCATCTTCTTTTAACTGGCCCAAATGGCATAGGAAAAAGTACTTTGCTTAATAATTTGGCGCATGGCACAGAGCAGGGTGCAAAGATTTCAGATGGTGTGAGAGTGGGCTATTATAGACAGGATTTTTCCATGCTTGATTTTGATGAGACTGTGTATGACACGCTGAAGAAGGCAATGGACAGAGAGGATGAACAGATGATGAGGAGTTTGGCGGCAGGATTTTTGATAACAGGAGAGCTTATATACACAAAGATAGGAAATTTGTCCGAAGGACAAAAAGGACTCGTGTCATTTGCACAACTTGCACTTATGAGACCGAACCTGCTTATTTTAGACGAACCTACTAATCATATAAACTTTCGCCATCTACCCATCATCGCAAAGGCGCTAGATCAATATAAAGGGGCCATGGTGCTTGTTTCTCACGTTTCGGATTTTGTAAATCAGATTCGCATAGACGAAACTCTTGAGTTGGATAAGTTGCGAGAGGAATAAAAAAATATCAGAAAATTAATGGCGATTATTCACATTTATCTGTAGGCAATTTGTTATGCAATTTTATTGATTGCGTTATGATAAATATATGGAAAGACCAGAAACAACACTATTCATGCTTATGTCTGTCGATGGGAAAATATCGACTGGAGATACCGACGCAATGGATGTCGATAAGGATTTCCTTAATGTTGATGGGGTAAAAGAAGGATTGAAACAATACTATGATATTGAACAGACTACGGATCCTTTTTCGCTTAACTCGGGTAGAGTTTTTGAAAAAATTGGAGTAAATGAGAAAAAGGTATTTCAAGATGGTATTCCTGTTTCATTCGTGGTAGTTGATAATAAGCCACACCTAACTTCTGAAGGGATTGAATACTTGGCTGAAAAAACTAGAGGCGTGTTTGTTGTAAGTACAAACGCTAATCATCCTGCAAAAATTCTTTCAGGTCAGAATGATAAGATTACTTTTCTTTTATATAATAATGAAATTGATTTTCAAGATGTACTCTATAAGTTAAAAAAGAATGGGGCTGACAAGCTCACAATTCAATCTGGAGGAACACTAAACTCCGTTTTGTTAAGAGCTGGATTGATTGACCATCTTTCCATTGTTGTTGCACCAATTTTAGTCGGAGGAAAGAATACAGCAACACTTATTGATGGTGAGTCATTACATAATAACTTCGAGTTGATGAAGTTGAGACCACTTACATTAGTATCTTGCAAACAATTAGAACATTCCTATCTTCATTTAAAATATGATGTTAAAAATTAAGGTACACGAGGACCTTCATTTTGATAAATTAAAATAGTTAAAAATAAACTTTACGGGGCTTGATCGACAAAAGTTTTAGCTTGAGGAGGTTAGGCAATTTGAGCGTAGTGATTACGCACGAGAAGTGTTCGAATCCCTAACACCCCGCACTTAACATTTAGTATCGGGGTGACCGAGACAGTTCGAATCCCTCAGTCTCCGCATCTTAGAGCTAGCACGAGGTACTATATTTATTCAATATATTAAGTATTCAGCGTTATAATAATTTTATGAATCTTGAGGGAGTATATAAGAAGATTAAAAACACAAAACCACAGATTGTATATATCAGTGGTAAAACCTCAACAGGAAAAACAACATTCGCTCATCAACTAGTAGAGGATCTTGGGTATGTATCGATTTCATTTGATCAAATTGTACAAAAAAATGTTGTTGAAAAATTTGGTGTAGATGATGTTCCTAAAGCTTATGTTGTGGCATATCGTTTTGGTGAACCATCAGAATGGAGAGAAGCTTTTATTACCGGTGCTCAACAAGAGTTACGAAAAGCTATATTGCGAGGTAATGTTGTAGTGGAAGGTTCAATGGCAAACCCACATACATTAAAAAGTATTTTTTCAGATACGTTGTCTGATTTTGAATTTATATACATTCACCCCACACCAATAGAAAAATATACATCCCGTATCTACAAGAGATTTATTGGAGGAGTTAGAAAGGGTACGAGTGGCTTACCAAAAGATTTTTGGCCAATGTTACCAAATGGAGAATTAGAAAAATTTAAAAAAACAGGAGAGATGACAAATGACATTGAAAACAGTATTAAAGAATTTTCAAAGAAGTCACAAACAGAATCATCAGAACGATTACGTGTATTGCAAGAGGTTTTTTCTGATATTACTGTTGTTGATTTAGAGAACTAATGCGCACGAGGAACCTTCATTTTGATAAACTGAAATAGTTTAAAAATTGCTGTATTCATATAAAATTGAGGGGAATTTTGCCTAAATTGTTAACATTCTATCAAAACCTTGCAAGGTTCTGATGGAATGGGGGGAAACTGCGGAAAACTGTTCCGCAAGGTCCGGCCTTTTCCCGTCGCTTCGCTCCTCCTCAAGGCCAGACCTGGCTGCACAGTTTTTTTCTCAAGGTCTGCAAATTAGAAAAAACCGTTCCGCAAGGTCCGGCCTTTTCCCGTCGCTGCGCCGAGTCAGACTCGGCTCCGCTCCTCCTCAAGGCCAGACCTGGCGGCGCGATTAGCTTAAAACCTAGTACCTTGCTTATTCAATGCTATAATGAAGTGTAATGTCTAAGGTGAAAAAAGAGGGGAAGATAGAGCGGCTTAAAAAGTCTTTGTATAGGCGTGGCGCGAATTTGCCTCCAAGTGAACGCTTTGAGCTTCATACACATGACGGGGAGGGTGAAAGCGGGTGGGAAGCCGAAGAAGCGGATCCTGCGGACGCAAAAAAACCAATCATGCCATTCTGGAAAAAATTTTTCATTATCTCAATACTCTTTTTTGTTCTTGCGATGATTGTTGCTTCATTTGTTTTGCTGCGTGATTCTAATGTTATCTCCACAAAAAATGTGGACATTCTTGTTTCAGGCCCTGTTGCGGCGCCCGCGGGTGAAGAAGTGCAACTCCAAATTGTAATTGAAAATAACAATAGTGTCCCTCTTGAATTTGTTGATTTTTTGGTTGAATATCCGCAAGGAACAAGAAGTGTTGGCAAACTTAAAACAGAACTTTCCAACTTTCGTAAATCGCTTGATCGTATTGAAGCAGGGGAGGTTATTGAAGAACCTTTGCGGCTTGTATTGTTTGGACAAGAAGGAGATGAAAAGAAATTTAATATTACACTTGAGTATAGAGTAGAAGATTCTAATGCCATTTTTGTAAAAGAAAAAGAACATGAAATACATATCAGCTCTTCTGCTACCAGCCTTACCGTAGAGACACTTTCTGAAGCGGTGGCAGGGCAGGAATTTGAAATTAAAGCTACAGTCATATCAAATACCGACATAATAACTCGTGATCTTGCTGTCGAGATAGACTATCCGTTTGGTTTTTCATTTCTTGGGGCTGAGCCGCAGGCCGTATCTGGCGATAACAAATGGCTTATTGGTGATTTGGCGCCGCGGGCACGGCGCGTGATTGTTGTTCGCGGAATTCTTGAAGGGCAAGATGGGGAAGAGAAAGTATTCCGGGTTTCAAGCGGCGCTAAATCCAAAGAGAAAGAAAATGAACTCGGGGTTACATACAATACATCAATATCTACTATTTCAATTGCGCGCCCTTTCTTGAGTACGCTTTTGTTTGTCAATGGAGAAACAAGAAAAGAACCAGCTGTGGGAAGCGGCTCGCTTGTTGACGTTGAGGTCGTATGGACAAATAACTTGCCGACCAAAATTGTTGACGCGCGCATTGAAGCAAAGCTTTCAGGTGATGTTATTAATGAACTTTCAGTGAAGCCGCGTAATGGATTCTTTGATTCAGCTGATAACACGATTTTGTGGGATAAGAATTCACTGCCGGATCTTGCGGACATTGAGTCTGGCGCGCAGGGAAGAACAAGTTTTCGGTTTGCGTTGCAGCCGCTTTTTACCACAAGCGGTTCACTATTTAAAAATCCAACTGTTGATATTGTTGTAACTACAAGTGGTAAGCGACTTTCGGAGTCAGGCGTTGATGAGCGAGTTGAAAATTCAATTGAGCGTACGATTAAAATTGCCTCTGATGTTGTATTTACGTCTCGTATGGTATATTTTGTTGGACCGTTTATAAACACAGGTCCTGTACCGCCGGAAGTTGAGCGCGAAACAACATACACAGTTGTTTTTACGGCTGTTAATTCGTCAAATCATGTCTCTCGCTCAATGGTCAAAGCAGTTTTACCTCCTTATGTTAAATGGGTGGGAGTTTTTACGCCAATGAGTGAAAATATTTCATACAATGAATCGTCTCGCGAAGTGGTATGGAACATTGATCGGCTTGAGGCGGGGTCGGGTATGACATTGCCGCCGCGAGAGGTTGCATTTCAGGTAAAACTTATGCCAAGCTTGTCGCATCTCAACCAGACTCCGACGGTAATTGGTGAGTCAACGTTTTCAGGAGTTGATGAGTTTACAGAGACAGTCGCGCGTCTTTCAAGTAAGGCGCTTGATACTTCGCTTAGCACTGACCCGAACTTTATTTTTAGTCAGGGGAAGGTAGTGTTGCCTAAAGACGAGTAACAAACAACCTACAACAAACAACCTACAACAAACAACCTACAACAAACAACCTACAACGAACGACCTACAACGAACGACCTACGACAAACAACCTACAACGAACGACCTACAACGAACGACCTACGACCTATGACGAACAACGAAACCGTGATGATTTAATTTTCGCCATAGAAACAGTTGAAAGTTGTAAGCAATTTATGGATAAATTATCAAAAATAGTTTCACTTGCCAAAAGGCGGGCCGCCTAAGAGGCGAGCCTCGCCGATGTGTGCATTAAAACTGCGTATGGAAAACAACAATTTATCCAAATTAGACAAAATAGTAAGTCTTACTAAAAGGCGGGGTTTTGTATTTCAAGGGTCAGAGATTTATGGCGGATTTGCCGGAATGTATGACTATGGGCATCACGGAGTAGCGCTTCGGCAGAATATAGTAAATGCGTGGATGCGCACGATGCGGATGCATGGGAAAATGGCTTTTCTTGATTCAAGTATTTTTACTTCACCCAAAGTGTGGGAAGCAAGCGGACATGTGTCAGGCTTCAATGATCCGCTGGTTGTGTGTTTTTCTTGCCATAGTAAGTTGCGAGCGGATCATCTTTTGGAAAGTGTAGATGTGCAGGCAGATGAAAAAATGTCTGAAACAGAGTTGAATGAATTATTTGATACTAACCGAGAGAAACTCAAATGCCCGGTATGTGGAAAGAAAAATTTTGGAAAGGTTGTGCAGAAAAATCTTTTAGCGACCTCCACACTTGGAAAATTTGAGGAAGAAGACGAAGAAGCGTATCTTCGCGGGGAGACTGCGCAGGGTATTTTTATTAATTTTAAAAATGTACTGAATACCGGTTTTTATAATGTTCCTTTTGGTATTGCTCAAGTCGGTAAAGTATTTAGAAACGAAATCAGTCCGCGACAATTTCTTTTTAGAAAACGCGAATTTGAGCAGATGGAAATGCAGTATTTTGTACATCCACGCGATGCGGAAAAAGCATACGAAGACTGGAAGAAAGAGCGTATGCAATATTATATTGATCTTGGTATAAAAAAGGAAAACTTACGATGGAAGCAACATGAACATTTGGTATTTTATGCAAGAGACGCCTGGGATATACAGTATAAATATCCGTTTGGTTGGGATGAACTTGAGGGTGTTCATAATCGTGGTGATTATGATCTTACTCAACATCAAAAGTTTTCAGGAGTTGATTTCAGGGTGATGGACGAAGAAACGAAAGAGCGTTATATTCCTTATGTTGTTGAAACATCTGCGGGGTTGGATCGCACAATACTTGCGGTGCTTGCGGAGAGTTACGATGAAGACGAAATGAACGGCGAGAAAAGAGTTGTGTTGCGTTTGAAGCCAAGCATTGCCCCTATTAAAGCGGCTGTCTTTCCTCTTATGCGCAATAAGCCGGAATTAGTAAAAAAAGCAGAAGAAGTTTTTGGTGCGTTGAAAAAAGAAATTCCTGAAATAATGTGGGACGATAATGGGAATATTGGTAAACGCTATCGTCGGCAGGATGAGATTGGTACGCCGAATTGCGTTACGATTGATTTTGAAACTCTTGAAAATGACAGTGTGACGGTGCGTGATAGGGATACTGGAAAACAGGAGCGAGTTTCTGTTAAAGAATTGACAACAAAATTACGATGAATCCCGTACGAAGCCATGGTCATTATGGGAACATACATAGCACATATTATTTAAAGATTTAAAAGTTTAAAAATTCAAAAGTTTAATTATGTAGGGTTGGTTTACGGAGACCGTGTCCTACCTCTAACGGGATGAAATTTAAAAAGAAAACATTGAAAAATGGTGTGCGGGTTATTTTAGTTCCCATGAAAAACAGTCTTACCACGACTGTTTTGGTGTTAACTGAAACTGGTTCTAAATACGAAACAAAACGTATTAACGGTATCTCGCATTTTTTGGAGCATCTTTGTTTTAAGGGTACTGTAAAAAGGCCGAGTTCAAAAGCTATTTCGGAAGAACTTGACGGTCTTGGCGCGCAGTATAATGCTTTTACAGGCCTTGAATATACCGGATATTACGCAAAAACAGAGTCACGGCACCTCAAGCGCGTTCTTGATGTGCTGTCAGACATTTATCTTAATTCTACACTTCCTAAAGAAGAGATTGAAAAGGAACGAGGTGTTATTGTTGGCGAGATTGAAATGTACGAAGATGATCCACGGCGGGACATTTGGGACGTTTTGACCGATTTGTTGTATGGTAATCAGCCGGCCGGATGGCCAATCGCAGGAACTCGTGATACTGTGCGGCGAATAAAACGTGAAGATATAGTTTCGTACAAACAAGAGCATTATGTTGCTTCCTCAACGGTTGTTGTTGTCGCGGGGAAATATGACGAAAAAGGAGTTGTTCGCGCGGTACAAAATGCGTTCTCTGACATTTCCACATCAAGAAAGGGTAAAAAAGAAAAAACAAAAGATGCGCAGGATAAACCGCGAGTATTTATCAAGCATAAAAAAACAAGCCAGACGCATCTCGCACTTGGGTTTCGCGGATATCGCGCGGGGCACAAAGACAATGCCGCGCTTTCTGTTCTGGCGGCTGTGTTGGGTGGCGGTATGAGTTCGCGTTTGTTTCATCGTATTCGTGATCAGCTGGGCGCGGGGTATTACATCGGCGCTGAACATGATGCGCTGACTGACCATGGGCTTCTGACAATATATACGGGTGTTGATAACAAACGAGTGACGGAAATACTCCATGCGATTTTAGATGAAGTGCGTTTGATAAAACAAGATTTAGTTTCTGAAGCGGAATTAAAAAAAGTGAAAAATTATCTCACAGGCAATTTGTTTTCATCCCTTGAGACTTCGCATGCCCGCGCGCAATTCTATGGGCTTGAAGAAGTGATGGTGAAGAAATTAAAAACGCCACAGGAGCGCGCGCGAGATATACAGGCGGTTTCTGCTAGCGATGTGAAAAGAATTGCTAAGGATATATTTAAACCGGAGAAAGGGAGCCTCGCGCTTATTGGGCCTATTGCCGCAAAAGACGATAAGCAATTTCTTTCCTTGCTCGCGAAAAGTCTGTAGTGAAATATCCCTATGCGGGAGTATCTTCGTGTGATAAAGTATAAATAATGGGAAATACGACTATTAACATCAATGCGGCTGCATTTTTCAAGGCAATTTTAGTTGCGCTCCTTTTTGTTGTTTTATATATTTTGCGCGATCTTGTTCTTGTGCTTCTCACTGCTGTTGTTATTGCATCAGCAATTGAACCCATGACAAAATTGTTTGAGCGATATAAGATACCGCGTGTTTTGGCAGTCATTTTTATCTATCTCTTTTTTGCAATTGTTTTAATTGGAATCTTTTATCTCTTTCTACCACCTCTCCTTAACGAGACATCGGGTCTTCTTTCCTCATTTCCGCAATATGTTGAGTCATTGACTTTCTTTGCGCCAGAAGCCGGTGGGTTCTTAAGCGGACAGTCCTTTATTGAGCAATTTTCACAGGAATTTTCAATTCAAGAGACAGTTGCAGAATTGAGAAATGTTGCTACAGGTATTTCTGGTGGGCTTGTTCAGTCTCTAAGCGCTGTCTTCGGTGGTCTTTTTAGTTTCGTACTTATTATTGTTATATCTTTTTATCTTGCAGTTCAAAAAAAAGGAATTGAGAATTTTCTTCGTCTCATTACACCGTTGCATCATGAAAAATATATAGTGGACCTGTGGAATCGCTCGCAAATGAAAATCGGCAAATGGATGCAGGGACAACTTCTTCTGGGTGTTATTATTGGTGTTTTGGTCTATTTAGGACTCACTATTTTAGGGGTACCGTACGCGCTTTTACTTGCGGTACTTGCGGCGTTGTTTGAATTAATTCCGTTGTTTGGCCCTATTCTTGCCTCCATACCAGCTATTGCTTTAGGTTTTCTTCAAAGCTTTTCTCTAGGGCTTATGGTTATTGGACTTTATGTTATTATTCAACAATTTGAAAACCACCTGATTTATCCGTTGGTTGTGAGAAAAGTTGTTGGTGTTTCTCCTATTTTAGTTATCATTTCGCTTATTGTCGGAGCAGAACTTGCAGGGCTTTTAGGAATTATCCTTGCGGTACCGATTGCGGCTGCCCTTGTTGAATTTACTGACGACATTCAAAAAGATAAACAAGACAAGCTTGAAGAAGAAAAGCGTCTTGAAAAGGAAGAGAGACGGTCTAGTAAAAAAACGTAATGGAATGGAAAAATCCTTTTACATTACAACGACTCTACCGTACGTAAATGCCGATCCTCACGTCGGTTTTGCTTTAGAGATTGTGTCTGCTGATATACTTGCTCGTTATCATGTCCTTAATGGAGATGAAGTTTTTTTTAATACGGGAACGGATGAGCATGGAATAAAAATTTATAGGAAGGCGCAAGAGGGTGGAGTTGAACCGCAGGCGTATGTGGATGAGTATGCGGAAAAATTCAAACGTTTACAGCCTGCGCTTAATTTATGGGAAGGGCTTAATTTTATACGGACAACAGATGAGCGTCATAAAAAAGCGGCGCAGGAATTTTGGAAACGTTGCGATGCAAGTGGAGATATTTATAAGAAGAATTACAAAGTAAAATATTGCGTTGGATGTGAATTAGAAAAAACTGATTCAGAATTAAATGAAAAAGGATGTTGTTCGCTTCATTCTAATCAGGAGCTTGAAATAATTGACGAGGAAAATTATTTTTTTCGTTTTTCAAAATATCAAAAACCATTATTGGAACTTTACGAAAGACAGCCGGATTTTGTTGTTCCAGATTTTCGTTTTAATGAAATAAAAGCGCTTGCAGAGCGCGGCTTAAAGGACTTCAGTATTTCACGATTAAAGGAAAAAATGCCATGGGGAGTTGCTGTGCCTGGGGATGATGAGCATGTGATGTTTGTTTGGTTTGACGCGCTTGTTAATTATATCTCTACAGTTGGCTGGCCTGATGACATGAAAAAGTTTGAAATGTGGTGGCCAGTTGTACAACTTGCGGGGAAAGATCAAATTCGTCAGCAGGCGGCAATGTGGCAAGCAATGCTTTTGTCTGCCGGATTATCTCCATCAAAACAAATTGTCATTCACGGCTTTATTACCAGCGGGGGAGAGAAAATGAGCAAAAGTATTGGCAATGTTGTTGACCCATTCAAAATTATTGATGAATACGGAACTGATGCTCTTCGGTATTATCTTGCTCGTCACGTTCATCCGTTTGAAGATTCTGACTTCACAATGGAAAAATTTAGAGAAGTGTATAATGCGAACCTTGCCAACGGTTTGGGAAATTTAGTGAGCAGAGTTATGAAAATGGCGGAGACACATCTTCAAGAACCTGTCGTTGTCGGTGACGGGACATTTTCCGCCCAAGGCGGACCAGCCTCAGGCTGGAGTGAAGTAACGAAAGGGGAATATGAACAATTGATGGGGCAGTATGAAATTCAAAAAACAGCTGATATTATCTGGAAGCGAATTGGTGAACTTGATGTTTATGTTCAAGAGACTCAACCGTTTAAAACAATAAAAGAAGATGAAGATAAAGCAAAAAACGACATTGTGTATCTCGTGAATGGGCTAATGGGTGTTGCGCGTATGTTAATGCCATTTTTGCCCGAAACGGCAGAGAAAATTAAAAAAGCGATTGCGGAAAATAAAGCGCCTGAACCGTTGTTTGTAAGAATTCCGACTGTATTGATAAAAGCGGATTAATTTGACATACTGAAAGTAGTTAGTTGTAGTTCGTAAATTTTGGCTAGGAGAAGGGAAATGAGGTGTTTATTCGTTGTGTTGTTCTTGTTTTTAATATATGGTTGTGCGGCGCCGGCAAACACTGGTTTTAGTATTGATTGCTACGAACGTAAAAGAGTCATCGCATTTCTAAAAAAGGAACATTCGGAAGCGCTGAAGTCTGTCGGACTTAGCAATAAAGGCAATTTGGTAGAGGTTTTCATCTCGTCTGGAGGAAGTTTCACCATTATGCTTACCACTCCCAAAGGCATGAGTTGCCCTATAGAGGAGGGGAAAGGCTGGAGAGATATTCAGAGAGAAAAGCCTGGGGATAGAATATGACAAGTGGATGTAAATTAAGCCCCAAAGAGTGCGTGTGCATTCTTTGGGGCCTTTTTTGTGGAAGGGGTGACTTCAAAAAAGTACAAAAGAAAATTTTGTCTGCTTCCTAAATACCCTTATATTGCAAGGCTTGTTTGGGATGGTAAGTAGTTAGTTAGTTTTGCCTGACAAATTTGATTGCTTTATGTTACAATGACAATGGATATTTGCAGGTGAGCACTGATGCAGTTTCCCGTCCTGCTCCAGCGATGTAGCCAAAGGAGCATTCAATTAATTAGGGCGATTATAATATCTGTTGTTATCGAATTTGAATGAACCATTTTTCGGCGTCGGTGGATTGTTCGCGAGCCCCTTTGGGCAACCGCTGAGGAGTGAGAAGTCCCTGTTGAGAGGATTTCCCCCGTTGAAGCGGCGCGACTTTCCACCGATGAGTTTAACTCTTTGCGTTAAACAAGGCTTGCTCCGCTTCAGCGGAGCTTTTTTATCAGCGATGCAGAGCAAGAGTGATCCTAGTATCTATGGGCTTATTCGCACGAATTAGCCCATAGATAAAAAGAAAAAAAATTAAATATGATACCAAAATATTTTGATACACATTCGCATCTTCAATTTTTCGGTTTTGACGAAGATTTGGCGGAGGTTTTGGGACGAATGAAAGAAGAAAGTGTCTCTACTGTTGTTGTTGGGACTGATAAAGAATCATCGCAGAAGGCGTGCGATATGATTTCTGTGAAGGATGGAATATTCGCGGCTGTGGGGCTTCATCCAAATGATGCTCTAAAAGAGGAATTTTCTACAAGTTTTTATAAAACTCTTGCGCAGAAGGAGGGCGTTGTTGCGATTGGTGAATGCGGAATTGATTTATTTCGTACTAAAGAGTGGAGTGAGAAAGAACTTGAAAAACAAAAAGAGGTGTTTATGCAACACGTTGAACTTGGTGTGGAGTTAGGAAAATCACTGATGATTCACTGTCGGGATGCGCATACAGAAACAACAGCAATACTTCAAGAGAAGAAAAAAATATATGGAGAAAAATTATTCGGCAACATTCATTTTTTTACCGGTTCGCTTGCGGAGGCGAATGCATATGTGGAACTAGGTTTTACTATTTCTTTTCCCGGGGTGATTACTTTCACTTCAGACTATGATGATGTGGTGCGTGGTTTACCGCTTGAGTCAATCTTATCTGAAACTGATTGTCCTTTTGCTGCTCCGGTTCCGTATCGTGGTCGGCGAAATGAGCCGATTTATGTTAAAGAAGTGGTAAAGAAAATCGCTGAAATTCGTGGGGAGGATTTTGAGAAAGTTCGGGAGGTGTTGGTGGCGAATGCGAAGAGGGTGTTTAGTGTTTAGCCACACATGGTGATATTTTTTCAATCAAGGAAAGAGCCCCGCTAAAAGCGGGGCTCGGGGGTTTGAGGGTTGAGCTTTGAGGATTCAAAGCTCAAAGTTTTAGAGCGGCGGCAACACCTAAGTGGCTATTGGGAGCCTCGCCTTTCCAGTCGTTGATGTCTAGTTTGTGTGAGGCGAAGCCGCCAACGTAGACTTGAACACCTCTGGAGCTCACGGACGAGGTTCGTACCAAGACATTACCGCTCATGAGGTATGTGTCGCGGACTTTTTGGTATGTCGTCAATCCCCATGCGACTTCCGCTGCGTTTGGAACGCGTTCGTTATCTGAAAGTGATGCTTGCTGTTCACCCCATGTTTTTTCCGTTGAACCGGGAACTGATGACTTACGGAGCGCGAGCCAACCTGGACTGATGGTGTCGGCGTAGAAAAATCTCTCTTTATAGTTTGCGTACCATCCTTCTTCGCTATCGTGATAGAATAGCGTGTCATCGCGTCTTTGCATACTCAAGAGTGAGAGTGTGTACGGAGGACCGGCAACGAGCATATAGTCGTTTGCTTTGAGCCACTCAAGCACTTCTTTTGAAGGAAGTGATTTTTTGAATTTAGCAAGCTGTGTCTTAAGATAATAGAAGCCGCGCGCTTTTGTTACTTCTTCTGGTGGAAGGAAATCCTTACCTAAAATTTTTTTGACCAGATCGTAGCTGGAAGGTGTTTTATCCGTTGCTTGTGTGGGAGCTATAGTGTTGCTTTCGTCCGCAAGGACTGGAGAAAAAGCAAAAATAGCAAGAAACACCAATAAAGTAAGTGCTTTGAATGTGTTCACGAGATGTCTCCTGTCGTCTAATTTCTCTCGTCTTCTGACTTGAAAGTACCAGATGATGTATGAAAAATCAAGAATTTTTGACAAGCGTCTTTCTTGTCTTTAATATGAATATTAGATATGTCGTATACGTAGAAAGGGCAACAAATGAAACGATATCTTGTGCCTGTAATTACTGTATTGGTATCAGTATGTCTTTCTTTAGCAATTGTTTTTGCTTGTTTTATATATACCAAAGATACGCTAGTTAACCCTGTTGGCTTAACTGATTTAGCTGACTTGGCAGAAAAAGTTCGTCCTGCTGTGGTTCGTGTTTTAGTGAAGCGGGTCGAAGTTCCTTCCGATGTCCCTGATCTTCCTGTACCAAAGCAAGCTCCGAAACACAAACAAAGAAGTTCCGGTTCAGGATTTATTATCAGTAGTGATGGCTATGTGGTGACCAACGTTCATGTCATTAGAGATGCTTTGGAAATTGTTGTTGTTCTGCTAGATGGTGCAGAATTTGATGCAAAACTTGTTGGACATGATCCAATGACAGACCTTGCTGTTTTGAAGATTAATTCAGAAAAAGAATTACCGTTTGTGAGGTTTGGTAATTCTGATACAGCTCGGGTTGGAGATTTGATTATTGTAATTGGCAGTCCGCTTGATTTTGTTGACACAATGAGCTGGGGTATTATTTCGGCACTCGGTCGCAAACTTAGTAACAGTTCCTTCGTTGGTTTTATTCAAACTGATGCGGCCATTAATAAGGGGAATTCGGGTGGCCCGATGTTTAATATTTTTGGCAAAGTCATTGGTATTGTCTCAGGTCATTTTTCACTAACCGGTGTCAATATCGGTATCGGATTTGCGATCCCTAGTTCAATAGCGCAATCTGTTGTTGAGCAACTGATTCAACATGGAGAAGTACGCCGAGGATGGCTTGGTGTTCATCTTCAGACAATAACTCTAGGAATAGCTAAGGCATTTGGCTTTAATAAAGAAGCGTTTAGCGTTATCGTTACACATGTGATTGAGGGTGGTCCAGCTCACAAGGCAGGAATCAAGATGGGTGATATAATTCTTTTTGTGGGCGAGAAAAAAATTTCTGAAAAGCGCATGTTGGTTCATATGATTGCGAATATTCAACCCAACAGCAAAGTCGTTGTCACTGTGTGGCGCGAGTCAGAAGAAAAGAAAGTTTTTGTTACCATAGGTAAGGTTGAGGACGATTCTTCTGAGAAAGAAGAAGATTCGCAGGTTGTTAAAGGGCAAAAAATTCCACAATTAGGTGTTACGCTTTCACTTGTTACTCCGTTATTGCGTGAGGTATATAATATTAATGAACAGGGTGTAGTGGTTATTGCAGTTGAAAAAGGTAGTCCTGCTGAGCAAAAGGGCGTGAAGTTTGGAGATATCATCTCAAAGATTCAAAATCAGAGTGTCACTGATGTTGTTGATGTTTTGCGTGTGCTTGATGAACTGCGTACAGCTGGGCGTACGGATGTGTTGTTGTACGTTGAAAGTGAATTTGGGCCTAGATTTGTTGCTATTGAGATGAAAAAGTAGCGTATATACGGCGGGCATTATGCCCGCCGTTTTTGATCTCGCGTAGAACGGGTTTTGACTTTTAATAATCCTTCTGTTACCATTCTTTCACATGACAGAAGTTGATATAGAATTACAAGAGAATATAGACGACAAAGAACCGCGCTTATACGAGCTCGGTTATCATCTATTGCCAACACTTTCTGAAGAAGAAATTCCACAGGAAGTGGGGGTTCTTAAGGACGGTATTGAAAAACATAGCGGTGCTATGGTCTCTGATCAGATGCCTAGAGTTATGTCTCTTGCGTACTCTATGTCTAAAATTATGGGTCAAAAGCGAAAGTATTTTGATACCGCGCTTTTTGGTTGGATTAAATTTCAGATGTCTCCAAAAGATCTTCTTGAATTTGACAAAGAATTAAAGCATAATAAACATATATTGCGATTTATTTTAGTGAAAATAGCTCGCGAGAAGCTGCCATCAGTAAAGAAGATGACGTTTCTTAAACCGAAACAGCCAACAGGCCGCATAACAAAAGAGCAAAAGGTGCAGAAGCCTGGAAAACAGCTTTCGGAAGAAGAACTTGATAAGACGATTGAAGAACTTGTAGGAAACTAAAAACGTAAAGCGCAAAAATCAAAACTACAATTTAAAATTCAAAATACCGCAATTTTAAAATTTTTCTAATTTTTACACTTTACTCTGTCATTTTTAGTTTTGAGTTTTTTATTTTTAATTTGACTGAGTGGAGCGAAGGAACATGTATCTAAACAAAGCATTCATATTTGGAAATCTTACGCGTGATCCTGAATTGAAATCACTTCCATCAGGTACACCTGTTACCAATTTTTCTATTGCAACTAATCGTGTCTGGAAAGACAAAGACGGTAAACAGCAAGAAAGTGTTGATTTTCATAATGTAGTTGTATTTGGACGGCAAGCTGAAACTGTTTCACAGTATTTGCGCAAAGGAAGCTCTGCTTTAATTGAAGGACGAATACAAAACAGAAGTTGGGATGGACAGGATGGGGAAAAGAAATATCGTACCGAAATTGTGGCAGATCGCGTGCAATTTGGTCCAAGGTCAAGTGGGGGAGGTGGTGGTATGGCACCGACCCAGTCTTCGCAAAAAGATTCCGCCGGACAGACGCAGTCAGTTGGTGAAAAAAAAGAAGAGCTTGACACGATTGAATATCCGGAAGAAGATATTAAACCAGGGGATATACCGTTCTAGTAAACTCAAAGTGCAAGAATCAAAAATCAAAACTACAATTTAAAATTCAAAATACCACAATTTTAAAATTTTTCTAATTTTTACATTTTACTCCGTCATTTTTCGTTTTGAGCTTTACATTTTTAATTTGACTGAGTGGAGCGAAGGAACATGAATAACGCCACAAACTTAAAATATATAGACTATAAGGACACTGAGACGCTGAAAAAGTATATTAATTTGCATGCTCGCATTGTCTCAAAGAAATATACAAAAGTGAGCGCTCGCAATCAGAGAAAAATTTCTGAAGCGGTGAAACGAGCTCGTTTTATGGGTTTTTTGCCGTATGTCTCAAAATAACCAACAACATACAACTAACAACTAACAACTGGTGACTAGCAATCAACACAATCGGTTTTAAGTTGTAGGTTGTTAGTTGTATGTTGTAGGTATTAAAGGTATGAAACACGAAGAACTTCATGATAAAAGTGATGAGGAGATTCTTTTTCTGTCGGTAAAAAAACCGGCAGTATTTGAGGTGTTGATTGAACGTTATCAAACACCGTTTCTTAATAAGGTGCGTGGGATATTGGGTCCTCGGGAAGAAGTTGATGATATTGTGCAAGAAACATTTGTAAAAATTTATGTAAATGCGGGCCGGTTTAAAATTCAGCAGGGCGCTTCATTCAAATCATGGGGATATAAAATACTATTGAACACAACCTTTTCACACTATCAGAAGTTAAAGAAAAGTGATGGCGCGTTATTACGGGTTGAAAAGGAAGTATATGAAGCATTTCCCGACAAAGTAGAGGATGTTGAAACATATGATTTTGTAGCTTCTGTTTTGACGAGAATGCCTAAACAGTTGGGTAGGGCGTTAAAACTTCATTTTCTTGATGGCATGCCACAGAAAGAAATTGCCGCACTTGAAGGCATTTCCATATCTGCGGTAAAAACACGCATTTATCGCGCAAAGCGAGAGTTTAAAAAAGTAAATAGTAAAATTAACAATTAACGAAAGTATTTAGTATCTGGTATTTAGTATTTAGTATGGTATATACGGTTAATTTTTTTTAGTTTTTATACAAAATACGAGATACTAGATACGAGATACTTTGATTTAAAAATGAAAACACCTGAACAAAACAAAGCATATATTATGCGGAGAATATATCTTCTGTGGTTTCTAAGGCATGTATTTAATCCACTTTCAATAAAAGCTGTGTTGATTGTTCTCTTGGGATGGCAGATTACTTCATATGTTTCAATTAAACATGTCATTGCTAATTGGAATCTTGACGGGGGACTTACGGGAAGTTTTACATTTCTTGAGTCTGCGGTTTTGAATACTGAAGTAATGACGCAAATACTTGTACTCGGTATGATCGCATTTACTGCGCTTCTAGCACGAGATATTATTCAGAGACGAAAAATTACAACCGAAGCATTTATGCCTGTGTAGATCGCTGAAATTACGCTGATAGCAACGCTGAACTAACGCTGATAAGAGATTTAAATAACTCAAAGGTAGTTAGTGGAAATAAAAACACCAAAACATCCTCGCCGAATGGCGGGGCTGTTTTGGTAGAGGTGCTTTAGATTTTAGATTGCTTATTGTTGAAGTCGGACTTCAATAGTTTCTTTTGCCCATCCTACACATATCCTATTATCTCACGATCGTATAGTGATGGGATATGTAGATTAGCGTATAATCAAGGATATGTTTTGATTTTTTCGCATATCATTAACATTCCAACATTCTGCAGAATGTTGGAATGTTTAACACATAACGAAACTATGATAACCTAAACACATGGAAAATCCTGAATTTCTAAAGAAAAAATACGATTTACATAATAAACCGGAGGTGAAATCTGCTACAAGGCGTGCGGAAACCATCACGGGTGAGCGTGTGCCACAAAAACCAACAGAGCAGATACAAAACTACCTTAATCGCTTTAAGGAGATTATTGAACGTGAAGATCCCGAAAAACGCGAACGCGGCATGCGAGCTCTGAAAAAGGTGCTTTATGACAAGTTTGTCATAAAGGAAGATGAAATATCCGAAAGCTATTTTGATGCTCAACAGAGAATAGCGCGTGAACAAGGACACGGCGATGTAGAGATTAGCGGAGAACTTCGCGAGCAGGCGACAGAAGTTATCATCACAGACCAAAAAAGCTCCATGGATGTATGGACTGACTATCTGTCATCAAAAGATGCCACATACCCCGATTGGTTAAAGTACTACGCATTTCGAAGTATGCTTGGAATGGGTGAATACGACAAAGAGAAAAAATCATTCACCAAGCGAACAAAAGGTACTGTAAAACCATTCCCAGACTTAAACAGAGAAGCTTTGGCTTATGTCCTTGATTCTATAGAAGAGAAAGCAAAGGGAGAAGATTTAGACGTGTATTTGTTTGATGAAGAAAAGCAGAAAAAATTTAACGAACTCCTCCAGGGCGAAAACTTCTCCAAACTCTATGCTTTCGCGATAGAAAGCATTACACCTGCGTCAAAAGAACAACTAATCGGAACAGAAGGAAAATGGATAAAATATGACAGAAATTCAGACCATATGCCATTGGTACATTCTCTCCAAGGACATGGTACAGGATGGTGTACCGCGGGAGAGTCAACCGCGGAAACACAACTTAAAGGAGGTGACTTTTATGTATATTATTCATACGACGAAGATGGGAAACCAATAATTCCGAGAGCTGCTATTCGTATGCAACAAGGCAAAATCGCAGAAGTCCGTGGCATAGCTGAACAGCAAAACCTTGATTCAAACATTGCTCCTGTGGTGGAAGAAAAACTCCAGGAATTCCCTGACGGAGAGCAATACAAAAAGAAGACTTCTGACATGAAGCGGCTTACCGAGATTGAGAGAAAAACCCTTCGACAAGACTCAGGGCGGGCTGGCGAAGAACTTTCAAAAGACGACATAAAATTTCTTTACGAAATTGATTCTAAGATTGAAGGATTCGGTCATCAACGAGACTCGCGTATTAAAGAGATACAAAATCAAAGAGACGTTAAAGAAGATTTATCTTTCGCATTTGATGTGCCAAAAGATAAGGTAAGTATAACCAAAGAAGAAGCTCTACAAGGTGGCATACTTTTTCACCTTGGTCATTTAGACCTCAAAGACGTAACGTCAACTAAAGGTCTTGAATTACCTGAATATATAGGTGGCAACCTTTATCTCAATAACTTAACCTCGTTCGAAGGGCTCAAATTACCTAATCGTGTAGGTGGCAACCTTGACTTCTTCAGATTAACATCAGTCGAAGGTCTTAAGCTACCCGGATATGTAGGTGGGCATCTGGTTCTCAACAGATTAACCTCAATCAAAGGCCTCAATCTTCCCGAATATATAGGCGACGGCCTTAATCTCGAAAGATTAACGTCAGCTAAAGACCTCAATTTTCCCGAGCATATGGACGGTGGTCTTAATCTTGATGGCTTAATATCATCTGAAGGTCTTAAGTTGCCCGAAAATGTAAGCGGCAATCTTCATCTTAGTGGCTTAACATCATCCGAAGGTCTTAAATTACCAAAACGTGTAGACGGCAACGTTCATCTTAGTGGTCTCATTTTGTCGGAAAGAGATGACCTGCGTACCAAATATCCTAATCTTTCAATAGGGGATTAGAGCTTGTAAATTGAAAACTCATCGATGAAAGTCGGAGAGTTTTTGGTAGCGGCGTAGCAAGAGGAAAATGGGTTTTTGTGAGAAACAATAATTATAACCGTAACTAATAACTATAACCATAACGTTGTTATTGTGATAGTAATTGTTATCGTTTTATTCCGACAAGGTCCGTAAGGTCTGGTCTTCTTCCGAAAACTATACCGCAAGGTCCGACCTTCTCCCGTTGCTCCGCTCCTCCTCAAGGTCAGACCTGGCCGTACAGTTTTTTCCTCAAGGCTAGACCTGGCTACATGATTTAGTTTACAATTGTCCCTTAATTTCTTTTAGGAGTTCGTTTCGTAGTTTGGTGTTTTCTTTGAGGGTGATGCGTGCTGCGTCGTATCCTCTGCCTAATTTTTCTTTTGCGAAACTGTATGATGCTCCGGACTTTGAAATAATTCCTATATTTTCTCCGATGACAAGTATTTCTCCCTCGCGAGAGATTCCCTCATTGTGGATTAGGTCAAACTCTGCTTTTCTGAATGGGGCGGCAACTTTGTTCTTAACAACTTTTGCTCGTGTTCGCGAGCCGATCACATCATCTCCTTTTTTAATCTGTGCGATTCTCCTGATATCAATACGGACTGAAGTGTAAAATTTAAGCGCCTTACCTCCCGGAGTAGTTTCTGGATTTCCGAACATCACGCCTATTTGCATGCGAATTTGATTTATAAAAATAACGACGGTCTTGCTTCTCGCGACAATTGCAGTTAATTTCCGAAGCGCTTGTGACATCAATCGTGCTTGTTTTCCTACATGGTGCGCTCCCATTTCGCCTTCAATCTCATCTCTAGGAGTGAGCGCTGCGACAGAGTCAACGACAATTACGTCAATTTTTCCAGAGCGAACGAGACTTTCTGTGATTTCAAGCGCTTGTTCGCCGGTATCCGGCTGTGAAATGAGTAATTCTTTTGTTTCTACTCCTAGCTTTTTTGAATATTCAGGATCCATGGCGTGTTCTGCGTCAACAAATGCACATACGCCGCCCTTTTTTTGTGCTTCTGCGACTACGTGGAGTGCCAACGTGGTTTTTCCGGAAGATTCTGGGCCGTAGATTTCAACAATGCGTCCGCGCGGGAGTCCTCCAATACCAAGTGCTGCGTCAAGTCCAATTGAACCGGTTGGAATTGCATCAATGTTAACCTTTGGCCTGTCGCCAAGTTTCATAATAGCGCCTTCGCCGAACTTTGTTTTAATTGATTCAATGGTGTTTTCAAGACCGGTGTTTGTCTCCTTTTTGGGTTTTGTCTGTTTTTTATTTGTCATAAATATGGGATATAAATTAATATAATTACTCTAACATTTAATTTCGAATTTCTAATTTTGAATTTTGAATCAAATTCGAATGTACTAATTTTGAAACATTCATTCATTTAAAATTTATTCGAAATTCGAAATTAAAAATTCAAAATTGGAGACTCTGATTGTACACTATCTCTATAATCTCCCTCGTCTCTCTTCCAAACCTATCTCTCGCAGAAAGTTCAAGAACATTGTATCCTTCCGCGAGCAACACCTCTTCTTTTAATACGCCTGCTTCGTCTGTGTAAATTTGCCGTCCATTTAACGTAATATGCGCCGCGCGTTCAATTGTTCCTTCTATAACAGTAATTTGTTGATGTACGCTGGACCCACTTTGCGGGGTAGTAACGTCTATAGTTGGTCCGCGCAGAAATGATTCAGTCTTTGAATAAGCATATCCGAGTATAGTTGTGATGACAATTGCTCCGAGGGCAATTTTGATGCCTGATTTGAATTTCATGGGTATCAAGTATTTAGTATCTAGTATCTAGTATAAAAAAATTTAATCGTATACTAAATACTAAATACCAGATACTAAATACTTTCGTTTTCATCATCATAATCTGTCTCCTCACCAGCGGATATTAATACCTCTCTTTGCTTGGATCCTTCCGCGGGCCCTACAACATCGCGCTCTTCAAGCATGTCCATGATGCTCGCCGCGCGAGCGTATCCAATTCTTAATTTTCGTTGAAGGTACGTTGTTGATGCTTTTTTGCTTTGAATGACGATTTCCCGGGCATCTTCATACAATTCATCTTCCTCGGTGCCTTCTTTGTCCTCCAGATTTTCTTCAAGGTTTGCTTCAAATAATACGTCTTTCTTGGGAGAGTTAATGTGTACGTCAACATCAAATTTACCGTCTTTGTTTTGCTTTGCGAGAAATTTAGTTATCTTCTTTATTTCTGATTCTCCGATATAGGCAGATTGCAGACGTACCGGTTTTGACATCTCACTTGAAAGATAGAGTAGGTCACCGGAACCTAAGAGTTTCTCGGCACCACCCATGTCAAGAATTGTTCTTGAGTCGGTTTGTGAAGCGACTTGAAGCGCGATGCGTGTTGGAATGTTTGCCTTAATTAGTCCGGTGATGATGTTTACCTGTGGTCGTTGTGTTGAGAGAATGAGATGAATACCTACAGCGCGCGCCATCTGCGCAATGCGTACAATTGCTGACTCAAGTTCTCGTGGATATAGATTCATAATATCCGCTAGCTCATCAATGATGACAACAATATACGGCATTGTTTCTGGTAGTGGATTTACTTCCTGTTCTTGTTCTTGTTCCGCCGCGCTTGTTCCGCGCTTGTTCTGCGCTTGTTCTGCATAAGCAGGTTCAACAACATTTTTATGATATGAAGCGATATCGCGTACTGATTCTGCTTCTAAAACATCATATCGGCGATCCATTTCTTTGCCGGCCCACTTGAGTGCTAAAATTGCCTTTTTAGGATCGGTGATGACTGGTGTCAGAAGATGTGGGATATTGTTATAGAGTGTCAATTCTACTCGCTTAGGGTCTACCATGATAATCCTAAGGTTTGTAGGTGCATTACGGTGGAGTAACGATGTAATAATCGTGTGCAGGGAAACCGATTTTCCCGCACCAGTTGCTCCGGCGATTAGCAGGTGCGGCATTTTGTTTAAGTTTCCGACAATTGGATTTCCTGTAATACTGCGTCCGATAGGAAACGCAAGTGGAGCAGATGTTTTCTTTATTTCAGGCGATTTTAGAAGTGAACCAAGACCAACGATAGTTTTTTTATTATTTGGTATTTCAATACCGACTAAAGATCTTCCAGGTATTGGTGCTTCAATGCGAAGAGGGTGTGCCGCAAGCGCGAGCGATAGATCGTTTTGAAGTCCTATAATGCGGGAAAGTTTTACTCCTTGTGCCGGTTTTAACGCGTAACGTGTAATTGATGGACCGATAGACACCTCGTCCATTTCAACATTTATACCAAAATGTTGAAGCGTTCTTTTGATAATATTCGCATTTGCTTTTATGTCTCCAACATCAGGTTTGCCTTTGTCTGTTTCAAAAAGCGATAGTGGGGGAGGAGTGTACTCTTTTGAGGTAGCCTGTACGAATGAAAGAATGTTTTCTTTGGTTTGCGATAGTGTTTGCGCAAAAGGCGCAGTACGTTTCTCGGCGTCTTCTTTGTGCGTAGTCTCTCCTTCCGATTCGTCTTGTGCCTCTATCTCGTCTTCTTCATCATACTCCTCATCATCATATTCACCCTCTTCACCGTCTTCATCTTCCTCGTATTCATCAGAATCTAGTGATTCCTGTTTTCTGCTCACCAAATTTTTTAACCAGTTTGCCAGCTCGGAGAGAGAGGAAATAATCTTTGTAGGGGTTGCGTCAAATAAGATTAGTAACGAGACGAATAGTAAAGCGATAAGGATCACTTTTGTGGCAAATGTATCAAAGAGTGCGACAAAAGGAGAAGAGAGTATCGCTCCCACAATGCCTCCAGCCTCACTATTGAATGTGCTGATTAGCGCAAGGCCGGATGTGAGAAATAAAAGACCGCCTAAAAAAGTTGCCGCGGCAATATGTGTGCGTTTTATTGAAAGAAATACTATACCAGCTCCTACGAGAAAGGCGGGAAAGAGGAAATATCCGACACCGAAGAATTTGTTGAATATGTTTCGTATTGATTCTCCTACAATTCCAGCTTGATTAGCGTATGCAAGCAGAAAAAAGATCGCGATAACAAACGAGAGGATTGAGAATATGAAGCGCCGCGTCTCTTCTTTTAATGCGGGCAGGAAAGAAGATTTCCCGCGTCTTTTTTTGTATTTTCTTGTCATGCTAAAAATTAAGGAGCGGAGCGACTATAATTTTTGAGCACCCCCTCACTCGAAAAGTTACTAACTCCTCGGCTCGGCAAATGGACTCCGCAAGGTCCGACCTTCTCCCGTCGCTTCGCTCCTCCTCAAGGTCAGACCTTTCCCGTCCATTTACCTCGCTCTACGTCGTCAATAATTTTTCGAGTGAGGGGGGTTAACAAAATATACTCACTTCGTTCGTTATTTTATTTAATCATAACATATTACCAACATTTGACATTTAACCCGTGACTTATTCGTCGAGTCAATTGTCAAAGGTCAAATGTATTACTTCCTACAACCTATAACTTCGCGACTGTAAACTATGCACGATGCATGTCTTTTATATAATACAGAATAACGGACACTACATTATCCTTCTTCTCTTTAGGACAATTCTATGTATTCAAATGAAAGACATCAAAAAGACAACCAGAAGCAGAGATATCACAATAATGACAAACAAGGCATATCAAGGCTTGGTTTAATACAATATAACGAACAAATGTTGTTTGTGGCGAAAAAGGCAGAAAAATTAACCACAGCGCTTTATATGATTACTGACTTTTTGAATTTTAAAGAACCATTTAAATGGGAGATTAGAGAGAAAGCTGTTCATTTTTTGTCTCTTATAACACTTTTTTCCAGCGCTTCTTCTGCAACCAAAAAAGAACATATTATTGTAGATATACTTCCTATTCTTTCAGAAACGATGTCTCTTTTGAGGCTAGGTCTATCTATACGTCTTATTTCTCGTATGAATTATTCAATTTTGCAGTCAGAATACAGTACATTGTATGACATACTGCACGCGCAATTATCAACCCAAAGTATTGTTGACAACTTTTTTCTTTCAAAAGATCTTTTCGAGGTATCAAACACTCTAGATAAAGGACAAAATAAAAGACAATATCATAAAGGACAAAAAGCAGATGGAAATGTCCTTTATGATACTGAACAGGGGACTAATCGTGAGAAGGTGTCTTGCTCGCAGAGCCCCAGCAATAACAGTGACAATGTGTCATTGACAGGGAAAAAGGGAGTGCGTCGGGATATGATTTTAAAAGTAATTCGCACGAGAGGTGAGGCGAATATAAAAGACATTTCTGAAATTATTTCTGAATGTAGTGAAAAGACAATTCAGCGGGAACTTATGTCTTTGATACGCTTAGGGAAAGTGAGTCGTATAGGGGAGAGACGGTGGAGTAGGTATACGCTGATTTAAGATTTAAGATATATGATATAAGATTTACGAACAAAGACGAAAATGGTAGCGACGCGTAAAACATCACGCAAGGCATAAATCATATATCGAAAATCGTAAATCTAAAATTCCCAAAATCATAAATCTTAAATCATAAATCTGAAATTAATTATCCCACAAATCTATATAATTTCAAGGTATTTTTCCTTTATTTTGAGGTAATATAACTTACTAGTTGTTGCGAAAAAATGGTGAAGTTATCCACAGTTTTTTTGTACAACATTATTGTGCATTATTGTATTCGTATTATAATAATGTGTAGGAAATGGAAAAGTATTGATGCGAAAAATACGCGCTGATTTTTTCTGTAGTTTCTGTAACTTGTAACCCTTTTGGGGTTGGTTGAAATAGGAGTGTGAGTAGAATGAATTAAGATACTTGAAGATTGAAAGAATAGGTACGCGCACTTTGACAATTAAATAAAGATACCGAATGAAAAGAAATTAAAATAATTGCAAGTTTTAAATTGCAAATTTATTTAATTTAATCTGAAATCTTAAATCTGAAATTAAAATTAATGAATGGTCGAGTGGTATGTTGCCACTCAAAAACAGAGAAATAGCAAAGGTCGAAAATAGTCGAAAATAAAAGCACTTCGTCTTGTATAAGCTCCTCGGCTTGGCAATCTGAAAAACTCCACTTCGTTTCGTCTTTTAGATTGCGCTCGCTCTACGTCGCTTATAATTGCCAATCATTTATTGTGTGCGGTGATCGAAGTGGAAATACATATCGTTGTGTGAGTTGTGTAGAGTGCAAATGTTGTAAAATGTTCATTCGCATTTTACACAACTCACACTTTAAATTTATTATCTTGCTGTGAACACTGAATTTGTTCACAAGTTTATTCGCGGGGTTAGAGCATGTCTCGAAACCCTTTATCAGCTAATTTATTGTTAGTAAAAAATTGTATTAAACATATATCACTCTAAACTAAGTAATCTGAGTAATATGTGTAAACAACTTAAACTATGAGTACTATTATTTCATCTAAAACTGTCAAAATCATCGGTTTGGTTATTGCGGTTTTGCTTTTTGCAACTGCTTTCGTAGCGGTGGCACCAGGTAAAGCATCAGCACAAACCGTTGAATCACTTCAAGCACAAATTCAAAGTTTGCTTGATACGATTGCGGCACTGCAAGCGCAGATTACTTCAATCGGAGGAGGCACAACAGCAACAGTCGGTGCGGGTGTGTGTCCGTACACATGGACTCGCAGTCTGACATCTGGTAGCTCTGGAGATGATGTTATGAAACTTCAACAGTTCTTGAATTCAGATTCTACGACCTCGCTTGGTTCAAGTGGAGCTGGATCTCCAGGAAATGAAACATCATACTTTGGTTCAATCACCAAAACTGGAGTTGTAAAATGGCAGAACAAGTATGCTTCAGAAGTTCTGACACCTATTGGCCTTTCGGCAGGTACCGGATACTTCGGAACAATGTCACGCGCGAAAGCAAATGATCTTTGTTCTGTAGCGGTTGCTACGCCTACAACGCCAACGACACCTACAACGCCGACTACACCAGTGGTTGTACCACTTGGTAGCGGCTTGACGGTTTCTGCGTCAGCAAATCAGCCGGCAAACTCACTTGCGCCGGGAAGCGCAACACGAGTGCCGTTTACCAAAGTTGACTTGACCGCAAGCGCTGACGGCGATGTTGTCGTCAACAGTTTGGTTGTTGAGCGGCGGGGCATTGCTTCTGACACTTCATTCGTCGGTATTGTCCTTATGAATGATGATGGAACGTTGATCGGTATTGAAAAAACACTGAATTCATCTCATCAAGCAACTATTGGAGTAGACTTCACTATTCCCGCGGGGACAACAAAAACAGTGATCATTGGTGGAAACATGGATACTGCTTCAAACCTTTCAGGTGAGGCGGGAGAAGTTCCAGCACTTGCAGTCATTGCGGTCAATACCGCGGCAACAGTTTATGGAACACTTCCAATTGCTGGTGCGAATCACACGGTGAACTCATCGCTTTCCATTGGATCGGTTACGATACAGCGTGGTGCACTTGATCCTGGCGCGAATCAGACCAAAGAGGTTGGCGTTACCAACTACATATTCTCAGGTGTTAAGTTAACTGCAGGATCAGCCGAAGACTTAACTCTTAGGTCAATCAGGTGGTACCAATCTGGTTCAGCAACAGGTGACGATCTTACAAATATCGTTACACTGCTTGATGGAGTGGAGTATCCGACTGTCATAAATGGACGGTTCCACACAACCGTCTTCCCTGATGGCGGCTTAGAGATTAAGAAAGGATTTTCAAAGGATGTTTCTGTGAGAGCTGACCTTATTGATGGGTCAAATCGAACAGTTGACTTTGATGTTGAACGGCGTACTGACATTCATTTGGTTGGAAATACTTATGGATTCGGTGTCCTACTACCATTTGATGGAACAGCAGCAGCAGCAGATGGCGCTGACGTGAACAACTCGAACAATCCATATTACGACGCGGCACAGGTTACTATTTCTGCAGGAACCTTGAACGTATCTTCATGGACTGTGGGAGTACCCGCGCAAAACGTAGCGATAAACTTGAGTGACCAGCCAATTGCAGGGTTTACCATTGACGTAAAGGGTGAACCAATTTCAGTTGCGTCCATGGCGTTTAACGTCACCTTGACAGGTAGCGCAGCTGCACTTGGATTGGCGGATGTTACAAATGTCACTTTGGTTGACGAAAATGGCTCGGTGCTTGCAGGACCAGTAGATGGCGCAGGAGCAACTGCAAATAACGGGACAATAACACTTACCGATACTGTGACATTCCCAGTTGGTGTTACTAATGCAATCTTGAAGGCAAAGTTGGGCACCGATTTCGTGTCTGATAATACAATCGCGGCATCAACGACACCAAGTTCAGACTTCACCACAGTAACCGGACAGGTAACCGGAAATACAATTACACCGGCGCCGGCATCGGCGGTATCTGGTTCATCACAGACAGTGAAAGCCGGAACGTTTGCGGTATCTGTTTCAGCACAGCCGACTGCGCGAACTGTTATTGCGGGAGCAACACAGTTTGAATTTGCTCGCTACATCTTTGATGTAACGCAGTCAGGTGAGGACATTAGAGTTACCACTATTCCGCTGTATTATTCCACAAGTGGTACGCGAACTGACCTTACCAACTGTCAGCTCTATGATGGTACTGCGACAAATGCAACATCATTGACAACTGGTTCAAATGTGAAAAACCCGGCAACGGATGGCACAGCGTCTTCAACAACAATTACATTTGATGGGACAGGCCTTGTCCTTCCAAAGGGAACTTCAAAGACACTGTCTCTCCGATGTAACATCAAGACTGGTGTTACTGCGCTGTATTGGTGGGGTATTGATGGCGACGCATCGTACACTGGTGCATCAGGAGTTACATCTGGCCAGACAATTAATGAGTCATTTACTGACGCGAATGGTCAGGTGATGACTGCGGCCGCAAGTGGTTCATACACGGTTGCAAACGACACGTCAGTTCTCTTCAAAGCGGCGCAAGCCGGAGCAACAGATGTTGTCTTGGCGAAATACAGATTTGACGCGGGTGCACAGGAAGACATTGACATTAAAGGAATCGCGCTTCAGTTAGGCAACACTGCATCTAACACGACAAATGACCTCCTTAACCAAAAAGTGTCAATCTGGAAGGGAAGTACCAAGGTTGGTGAAGGACAATTTGGTTTGGGCACGAACCTTGACTATGCGACATCAACACTGTCGACTGCGGTTCATGTTCCGAAATCTGAGTCTGTTGTGTTGACGGTTAAGGGTGACTTTACACCGCAAGACACAAACAGCTCTGTAGGCGCGTTCGGCGCAGTAATCTCGGTTGACTATGACGGAAGCAACAATGGTCTTAATGGTAACTACGCGACCGGCGCTGATTCAGGGGTAACAATTAGTGGCTCAAGCAGTGATACAGCGTCAAATGCAACGAAGATTTACCGCGGCTTGATTACTATTGAAGACGTTACCACTACTACTGCTCTTTCTGCAGGAACAGACCTCTACAAAGTTAAGCTAACTGCTGCTTCGGGGCGTGACGTGACATTGCACTCAATGTCATTTAACGTGGGCGTTGTTGGATTGTCTGGGATTTCTGGATTCCAACTTCGCGGCCCATCAGGAAGCTTAAACGGAACGACTGTAGCAACATCAACTTCGGCTATAGCCGGTGCTGGCGCGCAGGAGAAATTGAAGATTATCTTTGATCCGACTGCCCCAGACCGAATCGTTCAAGCAGGAACTTCAAAGACATATGCATTGCGCGCAGACACAATAACTACACTTACTTCGGGTAGCACTGAAACGTTAAGTATTAGGTTGCTTACTGACACTGCTGAGCCTTCAGGAGTAGGAGAGACATGTTGGTTCAATAACGATAATCACATGAGTTGTGTTGATGATGTGCTTAACAGTGCGTCAACGACTGACCGATTTGTATGGTCTCCGAACTCAACGACGACAATTTCAGCAGCAGCGGCTTCAAATCAGACGACTGACTGGACAAACAGTTACGGACTTCCTGGATTCCCAACAGTTGGTCAAGATTTGCCAAACAGAGTCTTTATTCACTAAAATCTAAAAATGGCTATCTTGTGATCCACCTCTTATCTAAAGAGATGATGTGGAGAGTCACAAAAAATCCCCCTCACGGGGGATTTTTTGTGTGTATTTATGATAAGCGCAAGAACGTGAACGGGTAATGCGAATCGGTGCGAATATACCATGCGAAATGATGCGAATGGTAATCCCTAGACGGCATTACCGCCGGGATCCCGGCACGAAGTTGCCTAGGGACGCGAAGCAATGCGAAGACCGGGCACTATCCACAGGTTATCCCCATGTAAGGCCGGGCCTTGCGGGGTGAGTATGAGTGTTGCGTAAATCAATTTGTTAGGTATAATATGTTTAACATGAACAAAAACAACATATTTATAGCACTTATTGTGCTTACTTTAGGAGGTTTTATTGGCTACTTTATATATACTGACCTGATGGTGAGAGATGACTTTGTTGCTACGTCAGTATTATCTGAAGAGCAACCTGTTAACACGTTAGTGGAAGAAGTGGAAGATGCAGTGGTGGAAATTGTTGAAGTGGGGGCGGAAGATGGAGGCGATGCGGTTATTTTGCCTAACATACCAGATTTAGATGGGGGGATCATTATCCCAGATTCATATTCTTTGGAGCAGAAAGAGGAAATAACCAACAAAATAGAGAATATTATTGCACTTTTGAGGCAAGACGCTGATTTGTTTAATCAATGGCTTGGTTTGGGTCTTTTGCGCAAATCTATTGAAGATTACGAAGGAGCGCGGCAAGTTTGGGAATACGCAGGTGCTATACGGCCACAAAACTCACTATCGTTTGGCAATCTAGGTGTTTTGTATGGTTATTATCTTCAAAATCCGGTTCTTGCGGAGGAAAACTACCTGAAAGCGCTTGAAAATGACCCAAAATTGCCGTATCTTTATGTGCAAATAGCTGATTTTTATGTGGAAGTGATGGATAGCACTGAAAAAGCGAAGAGTATACTTGAAAAAGGGATTTCAGAGATTCCGGATGATGAAATGCTTAAAGCTGCGCTACGCGCAACCATTGACCATTGACGTTTAGACTTTTACAAAAGCACCCCGCCTGTGTAAGGCGGGGTGCTTTTGCTATGAGTAGAAAGCACGAAAGCTAATAAAGATAAGGAGTGAAGCGGCTATGTTTTTATTACCCCCACACCTTTCAAACCGTAGCTTTCGTTTTGCTGTTAAAAAACGCTCTGTGCCAAAATAGCTCACGAAGTTGGTTTTTCAAATTATAGTGATATTGCTTCGCAAAACAACGGTTTGAAAGGTGTGGGGGTTCGCAAAAATTATGGTCATCCTCCGACTCGGGTCGGAGGACTCCCTAATTTTTGGAAGTTATCCACAGTGTTTTTTTAGGAGTCTTTACAGTAAGATTATATAATAATGAGAAGTAATCTGTGCGTATATCTTTTTTAAAAGATATGTGCGTTCCTTACTGTAGTAATTGGTCACTTAATTTAAAGGTCTTTTTTATTAGTTATTATTAGCTTTCTAATATTAAGAACGCTTCTGGGCGTTCAAAAGTTACATTATGAGTATGGGAAAATTATTAACGAATAGAAATTTCTATTCAGTATTACTCGCGGTCGTTATTTCATTTGCATTTGTCGCAATAATGGTAAATGGTGCGACAACTATCAGTACAAACATTAACACTGGCGGAACGTTAACCGTTAGCGGCGCATCAACGTTAACCGGAGATGTGACAACAGCTGGAAGTGTATTTGCAACTAGTACTCTTGCTGTAACCGGTAAGGCATTTTTCTATGACCAGGTTACTCTTTTGTCACAAGCTGCAAATCCAACGGCTGATGCAACAGGCGCAATTTTCTTTGATAGCGATGACCGTGTCATCAAAGTTTATGATGGGGTGGATTGGAGAACTGTTGCGTCTACCACATCAAGCGAGGGACTCGTTCTCGGCGCTTCTAGGGGGGTTCGGTTTAATACCATTGCAACTGGCTACATGGCGCTTGGAACATCAACTCTTCCTGTTACAGAAGTTGATAGTGGAAATGCAATTTTGCATGTGAACGCGACAACATCAGCATCTGTGCCACTTGTCATTATGGGAAAGGGTGCATACGGTGGGAATCTCTTGAACGCGTACAATTATTTACAAACTGAAGTGTTTTCTATTGATACAATAGGGAATGCCTCTACCACTATGCTGTCAACAACTGCTCTTGTCGCTGATGCTCTTGTTGTTTCCGGATACGCGACTACTTCAGGTTCAACAGGTAATATTCAAACAGAAGGTACTTTAACCGTTACTGGTAACACCACGTTAAATGGTGCGGTTACCCTCGGTGATGCTGTGGGAGATGCGATTATTATTACTGGCAACGCGACGACGTCAAATGCGTTTACAGTAAGAGGATTATCATTTGATGTTGCGGGATACGCGACGACAACTGTTTCAATTGCTGACACATTTGCGACAACAACCCTTGGTGGTAATACTTTTGGTAGCATGCTTGGTGTAGGAACCTCAACTCCTGATATCGGCGCGAAACTTGGGGTAAACGGTGACATTTCTGCCGGTGGTACTGTTGGAACGACGACATTGCGCCTCCACGCTGGGGCAGCAAATACTGGAACTTGTATTCAAATGAGAACAACTGACGGTGCGGTAGTAAGGATCTATGCAACCACTACCCCCGCTTCTCAAACAGATAATTTCTTTGACCTTGTCATAGAGGCAGGTTTGTGTGAAACTCCGTAAAGTTTCCATCGTTTACTTTTGTTAATTAATCATTTATTAATCTCATGAAAGTTTATTCTCAAGTCAATTCAGATAAATCGTGGCTATATGCCCTCGTAGTATTCTTGGTAAGCTTTCTTTTCCTGCCGCTTCTCACATTTGCCGCGTATGATACTGTGCTCCTCAATATAGGAACAGAAATTACTGCTAATGGCGAGACTGTTACAGTCAAGGAATCAGGTGCAGAATCAATTACGGTAAATTCAGGTAATTTTACTGTTGATATGCCAACCGGTTCTGGGATGTCAATCACTTCAACCAACCGAAGGACGTTTACTGTTAGCCCAGCTGCCCAAATGGAATCTTTTGAATGCGGCTCATCAAGTTCTGTCCTAATCCTGAAGGGTCCGCCAAGTGGAACGGGTACGATAACTGTTACGGTCACACCAGCATCTTCTGGTACATGTAATACTGGTGGTGGTGGTGTCTCTGGCGGTGGAGGAGGCGGCGGTGGTGGAGGAGGAGGATATACTCCTCCTGCAACTACTGCAGCTGCTACAGCTGTGGCAGTTCCGACTGCAACTACGCCAACAGTAACGCCAGTTGTGATATCAGTTGCTCCTGTCTTTACGAGCACGATGAAGAAAGGAATGTCATCTGCTGACATTAAGCAACTTCAACAACTTCTGAACTCTGATCCTGACACGCGCATTGCGGCTTCAGGTGTTGGTTCTCCAGGAAAAGAAACAAATTATTATGGCTCTTTGACTGAAGCGGCCGTCAAGAAATTTCAAGCGAAATATGGTCTTGCTTCATCTGGTACGCCAGAAACAACCGGATACGGACTTGTTGGTCCTGCAACGCGGGCGAAATTGTTCACAGTGTTCTCAACAGGAGTAACACCAGTGGCGCCATCTGTTGCAACGCCAAGTCCAGTTGCGTCAGTAGTTTCTCCGGTGTTTAGTACAGGAATGAGTCGCGGTATGTCATCTACTAATATCAAACGACTTCAACAACTTCTGAACTCTGATCCTGATACGAGTATTGCGGCTTCAGGTGTTGGTTCGGCGGGCAGTGAAACAGAATTCTTTGGCTCTTTGACTGAAAAGGCCGTGCAGAAATTCCAAGTGAAATATGGTGTTGCTAGCTCGGGAGATGTGGGATATGGGTATGTTGGTCCTAAGACACGGGCGAAACTGCAGGAAGTGTTTAGCGGTACTACTGTGCCGACCACTCCAACAGCTCCGGTTGTGCCGACAACTCCGGCAACAAGCGGGGAGACTGCAGAACGCGCAGTGCTTCAGCAGAGTATTCAGGACGCTTTGAAGCAAGTAGAAGAACTTCAGGCGCAACTGCAAACTTTGCTTTCGCAATAAAGAAAAGAAGCTAATACGAAGATAAAGCAAATCATTAAAAACCGCCTTGCTAATAAGTGAGGCGGTTTTTGAGTGGATGATTTTCTGCAAGGCCCGGCCTTGAGAGAGGTTTTTGGGGGATAACCTGTGGATAACTTGCAAGGCCGGGCCTTGCGGGGGTGGTGCTTGTAAGATAGAATCATGTAATTAAACACAATGATGTAATTAAGCGTAATTTTCAAACATATGGCTCGTAAAGAACAATTTGCAGAAAATGAATTTTATCATCTCTATAATAGAGGTGTTGATAAGCGTGATATTTTTCTCAAAAGGGAAGATTATGATCGTTTTATGCGTTTATTGTATGTGTGTAATGGTGAAAGTGAAATTAGGATGGAAGTTCTAAGAACGCTTTCTTTTTCTGAATTGCTTAAAATGTTTTCACGACGAAAACCTCTTGTGGCGATTGGCGCGTATTGCTTGATGCCCAATCATTTTCACATTCTCATAAGACAAATACAGCCAAACGGTATTTCACGATTCATGCAAAAATTGATGACGGCGTATTCAATGTACTTCAATACGAAATATGAACGTTCTGGTACGTTGTTTGAGGGCAGATTTAAGTCAAAACGCGCCATCCACGATAATTACTTGAGATATCTTTTTGCATATATTCATTTAAATCCGGTGAAACTAGTTGACTCAACATGGAAAGAAAAAGGTATTCAAAATCTGCAAGAAGCTCGCACACAGCTTTTGCATTATGACTATTCAAGCTATTTGGATTTCATCGGGAAAGTACGTCCGGAGGGCGCTATTGTCAGTAACGCTAAAGAATTTTTCCCTGAATATTTTGAGGATTTTGCTGAATTTGATGAATTTATCAACGCGTGGTTGACGTATAGTAAAGAGATTCTTGAATTGGAGGGTGAGGAGGGGAGGGTGGATATGCAGGCAGATGCGCGGATTGAGATTGTTGAAGACGTTAAAGATGCTGAAGGTGCTGAAGACATTGAAAGCACACAATCACAGCAACAAACACAAGAACAAGAACAAGAACAACGGGTGACTGTGGTATAATAATGTGATGAGGGAAGTATTTACTCCAACATTTCTCAAATTCTTAACTCGTTTTGTGCTCATTGTACTTATTGGCGTTGTCGGCGCTCTAGTTGCCGGATATATTGACGTGGAGCAAAAAGAAGCTCGTACATATCAACCAACGTCTTCTGAAAGAATTCCGTAGATTCCCGCAAGGCCCGGCCCTGCGTGGTTTAATTTAATTCTTTACTCTCGCTAAGATATATGTAGTATCTGTGATAGAAAGTAGCGCTATTTAAGGAGGTTGAGATGAGGTCTTTAAAAGTTCTTTGCAAGGATAAAAATATTCCTCCACTACAAATGGAATATTTTGAAGAAGAAGTTGCGAAATTACTAGAAAGGGAAGGCTCTAAAAAAGACATCGCACTTTATTGCATCATAGAAGTATGTCGTGGTTATGATTCTGGAGGGCATTCATGTGGTAGAAGTCTTCGGAGTGGTATTCTAGAAAAAGTGTTCTCTTGGCTAACGGATGGCTATGAAGAGAAAGCAAAATGCGGATTGTCTATCTTGCTTGCTATGTATTACGATTATGAATATATAAACGAGAGTGGTTGGTTTGGTCACGAGTCTGGTCACAAGATAGAAAGTGTTGCTGAGAGTCCTCTTAGAGACAGGATTCATCTTTCTGCGGCAGCTTTTTCCTTAGGACTTGATGAGATTCCTGACATTGCCGACTGGGAGCGTGATAAGATAATTGAATTCTTATACAGTGATCATTATTGTGGAGATGAAGCGGCGAGGCTAATAAATGGGCGAGGGTAAAATCTCGCCCATATTTTTTTTGAAAGAAGCCAGAGGGGGAAATGAAAAACCGACCTCTTGGCGAGGTCGGCGAGGCTTGTGATGGGCGTGGTTAGTTCGTATCATTCATGAAGTGGCAGGTGGTGATATCTCTATGCCCCTGTGCGCGTTCGGCGTACGATCTCCCGTACTCAACTCCAAGCCGGAAGATAATGGTGATAGCTATAGCGAGAGGAAGTGCGCCTGCGGTTATGATTCCAACTATTGTCATGTAGTCCGATTCCGCGAATTGCGTTTCTCCGTATAACATTCCTCCATAGACAAAGATCCAGACGGCGGATCCTAACATGAAGATGACCAAGCCCCAAGATTTTTGTCTTTCGCGCGTTGTTGCTTCTTTCGGCATTATGATTCTCCCGAAAAGGTGGGTTTGTCGATTTTGTCTATCTAAAGTGTGTCATAACTAAATCTATTTGTCAAATGTTTAGCGAGCTTGACATGTTGGATTAGATAGAGTATAATTGCTTTAGAATAAACAATTTAGTCAATTACCTATTTATTGTAAAGAAAGCGAGGTAACGATGGACGACGCAATGGCGCAAAAGATCAGAGATTGGGCGAGTGCCCAAAACCTCAAACTTTTACAAGATGAGGATGAGCTTGCCCGTCTCATCAATTGTGTGTTTCAAGAAGGGATAACTTTTCCCGACGGTACGACTAAGGAACAAGTTGAAGCGATGACCCAGTTTCAGCAGATCGGTGTTCTAGAACAGTTGATTAGAAAGGAGGATGATGTCTTCGTAGAACCGCTGTCAGATTCTCTGAGGGTGGGTATCAACATCTTCCTTAGGAGAGTCAACAAAGCGGGATTTGAAACTGCCACCGACATGGAGCTGGCGAGGGAGTATCCCGTCTGTCCGCATTGCAACACGAGAGGTAGCGTTGGCCCGAGCCACGTTGGTTTCACCTTCTATTGCTATGAGTGTTGTGGGACGTTCCCTTAAACCGCCACTTCGGCGAAACGAGAGACCAAACCCTCGCTTCGTATGCGAGGGGGCGGTCTTTTTTGTTTTGGTAAAAATTCATTTGTCCGCAAGGCCCGGCCTTATGGAGTAGTTTATCAACAGCTTATCCCCATGTAAGGCCGGGCCTTGCGGCGGGGTTGACGTAATCTTTTAAGTATGATAATATGATTGAGGTTATTTGATAGCTATGAGGAGTACAATCAATGTCAATGAGAAGTTTTTCACCGACCGAACTTATCGCACTCGTTATTGTATGGCTGGGCGCAAGCGGTGTCGTTTTAGCCGCGTACCAGGTCACCGACAAAATCAACATGACCATTGTGGCTGTCGGTGCTCTCGTCGCAGCTTATCTTCTCTCGAAATGGCTCATTACGAAAGAGAGCGACTGAACGAGGGTCATGTAATTATGAAGCCGCACTTTTGCAATGCAAGTGCGGCTTTTACTTGACAGATACTTATCGTTGTGTATAATGTATTTAGACTCGTTTTCCAGTAATCCTAAAGTTCAACCGAGAAAAGGAGGGCGTTATGGTAGACGTCAAGATTGTCGTAATATTTACCTTTTTTACTGTGGTCAGCATGGGGGTTATAATGGTTTCTGACCACCTGACTGACTATAAGCGGAGTTACTACGAGACGCACGGGTGGGCTCAGAGGGCATTACACGAATTCACCTATATATTGGAGGGCATGGTCTTTGCCGGCCTAGTGTTCTACCTGTTTTTTTAATCAAAAATGGTTTGCCAGTTGTTCTGCCCCAAACAGCTGGCTTTTTTATGATATTTTTTTGTGAGTATATGGTGCATAATTAAGGGTATGGTTAAGAATATTTTTTCGCACAAGGTGATTATGGGCGTGTTGGCGTTTGTGATGGCGGCTGGGGGTTATGGCGGGTATACGGTTGTTAAAAATTATGGGAAATATGGGGCTAATTTTGAAGAGCGACTGCATCTTGTGGAGCAAGTCGTAGACGGTGATACTTTAATTATTGAAAACAACATTCGTGTGCGTTTGTTAGGAATTGATGCTCCGGAGAGCGCGGAGTGTTTTGGTGAGGAAGCTAAAAAAGAGTTGACTGGATTGGTGTTAGGACAAGAGATTCTTTTAGAGAAGGATCAAACTGCGAGTGATAATTATGATAGATTACTTCGGTATGTTGTTTTGCGTAGCGAGAATCCGGAAATTGATGATGTGTTTGTGAACAAAGAACTTGTGCGTGGTGGTTATGCGGAGAGCGTTTATGTGAAACCCAACAGGCGATATTTATCGCAACTGCAAGCGACTCAAAGCGAAGCCGAGGAAGAAGAATTGGGAATGTGGGGCGCGTGTGATTATGAAAAAGCGTCAGCGAGCGCGGAGCGGGAGCAAGCGAGTGATCCGTTTAGTGATGAGTGTGTGATAAAGGGGAATATTAATAAGCGTTATGAAAAGGACTATTTCTTTCCGGGATGTCCGAATTACAAACGTGTGAAAATTGACCCGCGGAAAGGGGAGCAGTGGTTCTGTACGGAAAAAGAAGCTATGGCGGCTGGATGGCAGAAAAGCGCGGCGTGTAATAATATTTGGCAGACGAAAGGGTGAGGGATTTATGATTTATGATTTTGGATTTGATTTTTTGTTAAGTAACGCGGAGGGGTGATTTTGGGGTTTGTTGGGGAAGTGGGTGACCTTATTTTCTAAACTGTCCCTATTTTCCAAAATAAAAGACGCCGTACCCGAAGGTCGTGCGCCTGGTTACTTCTTGAGAGTTCGATTGAGAATCCGACGGATTCTCGAGGGCTACTTACTCAAGGGTGTTGACTGGTCTCTCAGCAGCGTGACTTCACTACGCCGGACGCGCTGATTCATACCCTTGATGTGATATGAGGGTGTGCCAGCGAGTGGTGCGTTGTAGCGCTTTTTGATCTTAACCACCTTGCCGATAAGATGACAAACACATCCAACGTTATCGCCGTGCTCGAGTGCTTCACATGCCTTAACGCGAACGTGTTTGCTAATGATTTCGTCGTCTCTCTCTTTCAACACTATGGACTCCTTTCGTTTCAGATTAGGACAATATATTTGTCGTTTGAACTACCATGATGTAGGCTTTCTACGGTAATCCTAGCACGATACATGCTATATGTCAAGGATATGATTTGAAAGAATAAACAAACCCCCCAATGCGGGGTATTTTATAGTGTTTTTTTGGGGAGGAGGTGATTTGGTGTGTTTTGAAGTGGGGGGGGTGAGGATTGACCCGCGGAAAGGGGAGCAGTGGTTTTGTGCCGAAGAGGAGGCTATGGCGGCTGGATGGCAGAAAAGCGCGGCGTGTAATAATATTTGGCAGACGAGTGATTAATAATTGCAAAAAAGTGACTGGCCTTATTTTGGGCTATCATTTATCATTTATTAAATTTTGCTTATCGTGTTAATATAACTTTATATTTATAATTAAACATAAATTTATGTCACAAGAAGATGCACCTGGTGTTGAAACATCACGAGAAAAATTCAAGCGTGAGGTTGTCGTACCGACAAAAAAAGCTATGGAGGAAGCGATGGCACAAGCTACTTCAAAAGATGATGCTGTGCAGAGAATTAAAGATGCGTTACCTAAGGGGCGCAGCTTTGAGGGTCCGCTTGTCATGTATCAAGCCAATGAAGTAACTGGAGGACGTCACATTATAGCGATGGTAGGGACTCTTAACGAACAAAATAATTCTATTGATATTGAAGTTGAATTTTTCGAATGACGGGCAGTGTAAATTTTTTAAAAGAGCTTCATAGCAAACTCCTGAATTTGCTCTAGAGCAAGACGTTTTATTGCTTTCAGAATTGAGTGCAGTTTGTAGGAAGAGGAGTATCGTTTTGGTAAAATAAAAATATGGATAAAGAATTAACAGGAAAGGAGTCTAAAAAAGGGCGTTCGTTTGTGAAAGAAGTTTTCTTGTATCTCGTTTTTATTTTTATCGCTGTTGTCATTATCGGGCTTCTTGTGTTTGGTGTGAGAGTGTTCTTTTAGTTAGTGCGCTGAAAAGTTTGTGAGATGGGCTTCTTGCAATGTCTTGCTTATGTAGTATAAATATAAATATGTCTTTTACAGACTTTCTTTTTAGGACCAAAGAACCAATTCGTCCGGAGTTAATCGTCGCTTTTAACTCCAAAATTCCGGACTCCATAGACGTCAGAATACAATCATCTAAAGATGGCGGCTATGTTGCTGAAATAGGAAATATTGATAACTGTATAACACAAGCAAATTCTGGAAAAGAAATAATTGAAATGGTGAACGATGCCATGCATACTTCCTTGGGAATTCCTGAGGATTACAGAAAATTTGTAACACATTATCAGCCGTCACAAGAACTTGTTGAAAAATTTGGCATGACAATACCAAATGAATATTTGGATAGAAATTTTGTTATGGAAAAAATTGTTGCCTAAAAAATGAGTGACTACTTCTTTGAAAGTACCCATAGGAAAATTACTAAAGCCCTAGAGACACTGGGGTTTTCAATTATAAACGGGAAAAAACATGATCAAATTCCTTGTGAGAATACTGGTACTAAATGTCCATTACCGCGACATAAAAAAATAAAAAGTGAGGTTGTGAATAATATTGCTAAATTTGTTTTGAAGTGCGATTCTTCTATAACCAAGGAGGATATATTAAGGCTATTCAAATAAAAGCATTTTGTTTTGTGTTTCCGCCTGAGGCGGATCAGTCTCGGGCTGAAACTCCTCAGTTCGGCAAATGGACTCCGCGAGGTCCGACCTTTTCCCAAAAACTGTACCGCAAGGTCTGGTCTTCTCCCGTCGCTCCGCTCCTCCTCAAGGCCAGACCTGGCGACACAGTTTTTTCCTCAAGGTCAGACCTTTCCCGTTCGTTTGCTTGTTAGAGTATATATTTTTTGTCAGTCAAGTTTATTTTTTATTAGCTTTATATAATATGAGGACTTATGTTAAATGGTACAAGTAAAAGGTTTTTATTAGGGTTTTTGGGGATTATTGTCGTTGGCTTGCTTGTTTGGGTTGGGGTGGCGTATTTGAATCCCGAGGGGCGGCAGGAGCGCGCGGCGATTGAATATTTTGAAAATTTGGAGAAGGAATATGAAAATGACACCTTCGGCGGCGCAACACCGGAAGAAACACTCGCGCTTTTTATTGAAGCGCTTGAGGCGGAGGATGTGGAGTTGGCGAGTAAGTATTTTTTGCCGGATGATAGGGAGGAGATGAAAAGTGATTTAGAAAAAGCAAAACAAGAACAGCAACTATCTCAAGTTATAGAAAGAATAAAAAATTTTGAGCTTGATAAAAAAACTGACAAAGAAGCCTTTTTCTCAATTGTGGCGGCGCCGGAGGCGCCGCTTGTGAGTGTGACGGCTCCGCTTGCGGAGCCGTCGGTGGGGGAGGTTTTTGGGGGGGATGTGGATGTGGTTGCGCCGGAAGTTGTGGTTGTGCCTGTGGGGGAATCTCCGCTTGCGGAGATTCCGGTTGAGTCTGAGGAGGTGGCGACGGATGTTGATGATTTATTGACGGATATTGATGGTGATGACCTGTTGGAGTCGGAGCCATATCAGCCGCAACCGTATCAGCCGGGGTTTGGTGGTGGGAGTGGGGGTGGTGGTACGGCGCCGGAGGCGCCGCAGGATGACGCTGAAGAGAGTGAGTCTGCGGAGGAAGAAGAAGAGGAAGAGGCTGAAGAAGAAGAGGAGTCAGCGGCTGTTGTCATTTCCGCGCCGATTATTATTTCTCCCGCGGATGATGTTTTTGACACCGCGACGACGTCGCTCACGTTTTCCGGCACTGCTTCGTCAACGCTTGTCATCTCAAACAATTTTAATAATGCGACTACGACAGCGGATGAAAACGAAAGTTGGACGCTTGTGCTGAGTAATTTTCCAGAAGGGGAAACGGCTATTCAAATTATTGCCGCCAACAGTGAGGGGATGACGGCGACATCGTCGGCGAAAACTATTTCGGTAGACACCATCGCGCCTGTGTTTGGCTCGTTCTCGGTTCTTCAATGTGAATATTCTCTTTCGTCAGAGACATGTTTGTCAGGCGGAATGACGCTTAACCTTTCGTGGAGTTCTTCTTCAACTGACATAGCGTATTACGCGCTCGTCCGGGACGGTGTGTTGACCGCTACGACGACAGACGCGTCGGGGACGATAACGGTTTCAGCTGATGGCTCGTATAATCTACAAGCTGCTGTTTATGATGCCGTTGGAAATGGCGCTACTACGACTGCGCAATCTGTTGAGGTGGTTACGCGCCCGCTTGTTATTAATGAAATTGCCTGGGGAGGAACGGACGCGTCAAGTGCGGATGAGTGGGTGGAGTTGTTTAGTCCTTCAAATCATGACATTACCCTTGCGAATGTTTCGCTTGTCGCTGAAGATGGCGCGCCTGATATTTCGTTAGGGGATGGGGCTGCGACTGCGACGTCAAGCGGATTTTATCTTATAGAGCGGACTGACGGTAATACTACGAGTGTTGTTGAAGATTTAGTAGTAGCGTTTAGCGGATCGGGCGGCAGTTCTGATCTGGGGAATGGCGGCGAGGTGTTGAGTCTTGTTCAGTATCTTGGTGGTTTTGCTACTACGACGCTTGATGAGACGCCGGCGCTTTCTGATTGTGGCGGCGGATGGTGTGGCGGGAGCGCTGGTTCTGACTATCTTTCTATGGAGCGGGTGAGCTTTGGGGTAGACGGCGCGCTTGCTACGAATTGGAAATCAAATAATACTTTTACCGTGAATGGCACGGATGCGGATGGCGGCGCGCTTAATGGTACTCCGCGCGCGCAGAACAGTGTTTCGCTTCTCGCGATTGGTTATTTTTGCCCGTCGGAGACTTCAAGTTTTTCTGAAGGGGGATATTATATTCCAGAGAGTGGCTCTTGCAAGTATGTTTATTCTGGTATATCTGGGACGGTGTATGGTGATTTATATCGGGGGGTTGTGGCGAGTTCAACGATTGTTAATGGGCATTCTTTGGGTACGAGCCCTAGTTCTCAGCAAAATGATGACATTTTGAATCCTATTCAGGGGGAGCGATTGTTTGCTGCGATTTATAAGGTGCGTAATAGTTTCTCTTATAATGACGTCGCTGATTTTAGGGCGTTTTTTAAAACTGGCGCGGGGGCTCCACCGCATCTTGATTATGGTGTTTTGAATTGGAGGTATGGGGTGGGGCCGTAGGTGGGCTGTGGTTAGGTAAGAGCAGTGTTGTGTGGGGGGGGAAAGGTTGGGTATGCCGCAAGGCCCGGCCTTGCGGGGTGGGTTATCAACAACTTATCCCCATGTAAGGCCGGGCCTTGCGGCGGGGTGTGGGGTGGTGTGTTGACTGTTGACAAAAAAATGTTTTTGGGGATACTTAGTTTTAGAAGTTACATAAGTCTCATGAGTTTATCGCAGAAATGTGAATAAATGCGAATAGATATGAAAGGAAATTATCATGCGCATTATTAACTGGTCTACACTTCCGGTATTGTTGGGCAGTTTGGGTCTTGGTTTGATAGCTAGAATGTATTTTGTGGCGGTAACAAGTATAGAATCTTCCGGAATGACCGGAATGTATTTTGCGATAGAACCTCTTGGAGTAATCGGTATATTGATTACCCCGTTTGCTTTTGGTCTATTGGCGCAAGTTCGCCATAAAAAATCTTGGATTTATACACACGTCAAAATTTTCATTCTTATGCTTTTTGCGATAGTCCTTTTTGAAATCTCGTTTTGGTCTTTAACACCACTTTGGCTTATTATTGGCTTTCTTCTTTCTTTTTATGTTGGCGCGTTTATGTTTGCTTTTGTAACACGTCGTGGTGCGGAGAAACATTTTGTGGCGCAAGGTGACGGTGATGAGAATACAGGTGGCTGAATAGATATGTGTCAATTTTTATACGATCGAACCCAAAAGGTTCGGTCGTGTTTTTGTTTCCGCAAGGCCCGGCCTTACGGGGCAGTTTATCAACAAGTTATCCCCATGTAAGGCCGGGCCTTGCGGCGGAGGGAGGGGGTGAAAAACAAAGCCGACCCTGTGTGGGCCGGCTGGTTTTGTGACGGGCGTATTAGCCCGTCAGATGTTGACGGATAACTTTTTCTGCATCGGGAAAGATTTGGTTCCAGTGAGAACCCTTGACTCTTCTGATCTGAACCCTGTGCTGTCGAAGTATCATACCCTCGATCCCTGCTACCTCGTTGAATAAGACACGAGTCAATGGTGTCTGACCCTTGTCTTGGCGGGAGTTAAGGGTGAGAATTTTCCCTTTGGCGAGCACTGGCACCGATACACTGATCGAGCCGATCCGTTTGTGCTTATGGGTTTGATGCGTCAAGACTAGCTCTGGCGGTTGCTTTTCAGGCTGGTTCTCTGGGGAGCTAGCTGTTAGGCTGGTCTCCGGTGTTTTGGCTTTACGTAGCCAAGACCTGAGTCCGCTGAAAGGACCGCTGGGCTGTCTTTCTTTCGTCGCATCCTTTTTGGACATTTGATGTCCTCCTAGTCAAGTGTGAAGTTCTAGTCTCCATGTAGAGTGTATCATGGTTAAATCTGTTTGTCAAGTGTTTTTTGGTGATTGTTTATGCTCCTAAAATACCCTTAATTTATAATGTATTTTCGGGATTGTTTTTTAAAAAATGATGCTTTAATTTTGAGACGTTAGAGCCTGTTTACGATCTCGCGCCGAGCCATAAATTTCGAAATTCAGAGCGAAAATTATGAAAGACGAGGAGGCATATCGAGATATGGCGACGAGTCTTGAATAATTTGCAGCCTGAATTTCGAGATTTTGGCCGGCGAGCAGTATTTCTTTCACTTGCGGCGAGATTGTGAATAGGCTCTAGGAAATGAGGTGATTTTGTGTTTAGGGGTGGGATATAAAAACCCGCAAGGCCGGGCCTTGCGGGGTAGGTTTTCCACAGTTTATCCCCATGTAAGGCCGGGCCTTGCGGCGATAGCGCGGCGATAAGGTGGTAAGATGTGGTTAGTTTGGAGATTTGAAAAAAGGAGGTAAGCTGATGTTGTGGAATTGGTTTGCTTTTTTGAGAAAGTTTAGGATGTTTAGAAAATTTAGGAAGGGCAAGGTTTTGCGGGAGATTTGTTGCGAGTGTCCGCATACGAATACGGGAGAAAAATGTTTAAACAAAGCTCAATTTACCGTTTTTTTTATTCCGCCGGGTAAGTCAGCATCACGTGATTTGCGAAGTGGCGGAAGTGAGGGAAGTGTAAAATTAGAGAAATATAGGGTGTGTAAGGATCATAATCCGTATCTTGGGAAAGATACGCGGTGGGCTCAGGATGTTCAGGATGAAGGATTTGAGATTCATTCGACTAAAGATATGTGAGGGCAGACTGTTCGTAGTCTGCCTTTTTTCTTGCAACGCTGGTGTTAAATTGTAAGTTGTGTTATATAGGTGACAGATTGGTTCACATAAACCTAAGACTAGAGGAGTAAGATTATGTCGACTTTGGAGGAGATTGAAGTACAAGTGGCAGAATTAAAGAAAAAAATGGAGAAAATGGAGAAGACGATTGATAGGATTAATTCGATCATGGTGGTGGATAGTGGTAAATTGGCTAAAGTAAAAGAGAAAGAAGAGGCGGATAAAAAAATGGCAGAGGGGATGAGGGTGTCGATTGATGACATGGATATCTGATAAAGACACAGAGATGAAGAGAATAGGGAAGAAGTCTTGTAACGGGTCGTTTGCTTGCCTCTCGCCTCGTCTCCGACTCGTCGGAGCGGGTGGTGGCGAAGCGGGCGGCCTGCTTTTTTGTAATTTTCTTGCAACGCTGGTGTTAAATTGTAAGTTGTGTTATATAGGTGACAGATTGGTTCACATAAACCTAAGACTAGAGGAGTAAGATCATGGCGAAGGGTGTCCAAACGCTAGGTGAAAAGTTGAATAAAGAAGCGAAGAAAAAGATGAGGGAAGAGTTGAAGGAGGCGAAGAAAGAGTTAAGAAAAAAAATGAAGAAAAGGATGAGGAAAGAAACAAAGAGAATGGGGAAGAAGTATAAATGTACTTGTCCGAGTGTTCACAGGTTTTGGCCAGGATGTCCGGTTCATGGCCACCGCGCTTAATTGGTCATTTTAAGAAGATGGCTAGAAGTGGGGTTAATGGATATGGGCTTATCGGCCGCCAATTTATTGGCGGCTGGTTTCTTGTTAAAGACGGAAGAGTTTAAATATTTAAAGTTTAAGTATTTGAAGCATTGACAAGGGGGCTAAATTGAATATACTTACTTTATCTAAGATCGGAGACAGTAGGCGCGTGAGCGTAGCTCGCGAGAAGTCCTGCCGAGGTCGAAATTGTTCGTTAGCCATTTTGTTGGCTAGCGTTTCTCCGGTCCTTTGTTTGAAGGACTCTTTTTAATTCTTAACCCCCATCACTCGAAAATTAATTATTATGTTCTTTTTCTACACATTACAATCATTGAAAGATAAAGATTTATATTTTGGATATACCAGTGATTTACAGAAAAGAGTGAAAGAACATAATAATGGAAATGTGTCATCAACAGAAAATAGAAAGCCATTTGATGTTGTGTATTATGAAGCGTATAAATCAGAACAGGATGCTCGTGAAAGAGAACGGCAAATTAAGCGAAGAGCGGGGGCTCTTATTAGTTTAAAGAGGAGAATAAAAAGAAGCATTTCCAATTAATTTTCGAGTGAGGGGGTGATGATTTTTATACTCGCTGCGCTCGTTAAAAATCTATCATGGCTTTAACAAAACAGAAAAAAGAAGAAATCGTCAAACAGGCTGCTGATGTAGTGGAGAATGCGAACTCTGTTGTGTTTGTTAATTTTCATGGGTTGTCTGTAACTGACGCAAGTGAAATGCGGAGCGCGCTTCGTAAGGAGGGGGTTTCGTATGTTGTAGTGAAGAAAACATTGCTTAAGCGAGTACTTCAAGATGCTGAGATGGAAGGGGATTTGCCGGAGCTTGAGGGAGAAATTGCGCTTGCTTATGGTGAGGATATGGTTTTGCCGGCAAAGGGTATCGCGGAATTTCAGAAGAAATTTGAAAATGCGGTATCGGCTGTGGGTGGTATTCTTGAAAAAAGGTATTTGAGGAAAGAAGAGGTTGTTGCTCTTGCGAAGATACCTTCTCGAGAAGTTCTTCTTGGGCAATTTGTTATGGTTATAAACGCGCCTGTTCAGCAGACTGTTCAGGTGTTAAATGGGATGACGCAGTCGTTTGTGAGTGTGTTGCACCAGGTCGCGGAGGCGAAGAATTAATAATTAACAAAGGCATTAGGCATTAGGCATTAGGCTTTAGGACGGAACACGGATTCTTTCCTAGAGCCTAGAGCCTAAAATCTAGAGCCTAGTAACATGGTTGAAGAAACGAAATCTGAATCTAAAGAGGAATCACAGCAGGACGAGGTTGTAGAGGTTCCTGAAAAATTTAAGAAATTAGTTGAGGAGATTGAGAAAATGAGTGTTCTTGATCTTTCTGAATTGGTTAAGGTTTTGGAAAAGAAATTTGGCGTGTCGGCGCAAGCTGTTGCGGCTGTTGCTGCTGCTCCTGCAGGTGGAGATGTTGGTGGAGCGGCGGAGGAGAAATCTGTATTTAATGTTGAGCTTACTTCTAGCGGAGAACAAAAAATACAGGTTATCAAAGCTGTAAAAGAGATACTTGGTCTTGGGCTTAAGGATGCGAAAGATCTTGTTGATGGTGTGCCGGCTATGCTTAAGGAAGGGGTGAAGAAGGAAGACGCGGAAGATATGAAAAAGAAGATTGAAGAGGCAGGGGGGAAGGTTGAGTTGAAGTAATTGTTTTTTTGAGTGGTTTGAGCGGAAAGTCCCTTTTGTAGGGGCTTTTTGTGTGTGGCATGCGAGGAGCTTACGCAAGGCCCGGCCTTGCGGGGTGGTTTATGCACAGGTTATCCCCATGTAAGGCCGGGCCTTGCGGCGGCGGTTTAGGGTGTTTTAGGAATATTTTGTGTACATATCTTGTTGACATTAGTTTTATTTATGTTACAATAGCAATAGATTAGGACTCTATCGTTTGTTGTTCAAAGGGAGTTTTGATATGCCTAAAGCCTTAGATTGTTCATTCTGCGGTAAAAGTCAGCATGAAGTCCATAAGCTCATTGCTGGTCCGGCAGTGCATATCTGTGATGAATGCATTGCTTTGTGTAATAAGATTATTGAGGATACTGGAGGAGATGGACCATTCAGCGGAATGTTTTTCGTGTCTCAGACAATCTCTGAAATGCGTTATCGTGGACATCAGCTCAACTTGCGCTGGATGCTCAAAGCTCTTGGCGTGGACGCGAAAGATGTTCCGAGAGCTAAGCTCAGAACGCCGTTGATTGAAGTGCTGCAGTCTATTGACGACTCTCTGAAGCGAACCAGGATGCAGCAGTTATCGGAAGAAGATCAACATAGACAAGCGGCGGATGAGCTTTTCAAGCAATTTATGCAGGAGCCCGAAGGAGTGCGCGCCATTTTGGCCGAAAAAATTCAACAAGAAAACGACGCTTCCGTTGCTTGATCAACTCTTGATTAGTAGCCACTTGACCTTCTCGGTTGAGTGGCTTTTCTTTTCTTGTTCAATTTTAACTTCTCTGTTCGTGAAGTTGGTATACAAGATATAATTCTCTGTGCTTAACTCGTTTTTCCCTGCGGCGGCGGTGTGGGGCTATTGTTTCCTTTCTTTCAGTGCGTTATGGTGTTATGGTTATTTTAGAAAGTTAATAATTGGCATGGAAGAGGTGTGTGATGGAAAGGATGTCATATTTTTCTACATTTGAAGGTATTGTTCAGTCCGTGGGTTTATGTGTTGAACGTAACGGAGGTGACGGAGAAGCAACGTTTCTTATTCCTTCTTCTTTCCCTAAGAAATGGACTCTCCCTGTGGATACTTTTGAGGTGAGGCATGATGGCGAGAAAATAAGACAAGGTGTCGCTGAAATCTGGATTCGCTTGCTTGCCTCGTATTATGGCCGTGATGCGTTCTTAACGCATTCCGTGGAATTTCAGAAAAGTCTTAATAGGCGTCTTGGGTATGAATATGAAGGAGATTTTGACGGAGCAAGCCGTGTCGTGCTTTTTAAGGAAGTTCCTCTTAACGAACTGTTGCAAGAATTAAAAAAATTCTTAGCGTTGGTGCAGAAGTATGGAGTATAACTGTTCTGTGTGAAGGGCCCCTCTAGTTAAGAGGGGCTCTTTTGCGTGGTGGTGAAAAATCTGTAAGTTTCTCTTTAATGCCCGGCCTTGCGGGGTAGGTTTTCCACAACTTATCCCCATGTAAGGCCGGGCCTTGCGGCGGGGGGGGTGGGACGGTGTTGGGAGGGAGAGCTTTGTGGGTTGTCAAGTTGGCAGGTGTTTTAATGGTGGTACAATTGATAAAATAATGAGCGAAGTGATTATATTTTGATGATTTTTATACTCGCTACGCTCGTTAAAAATCTATCATGGATATTCTTACTAAATTATTTGGGAGTACTGCGTATGTGAAAATAATGCGGCTGTTTTTGTTTAATCCGGGTGTGTCGTTTGAGACGAAAGATGTGCGAATGCGCACACAAGTACTTGCTGATACTACGAGACGTGAACTTGCATATATTCATAGTCTTGGGCTCATAAAACGAAAGAATTTTGTTAAAGAAGTGGTAAAGAAAACAAAAAGCGGGGAGAAGGTTGTGAAGCGAAAGGTTCGTGGCTGGGTTTTGGATGAGAATTTTCAATATATTGAGCCATTGCGGCATATTCTTTTGAATAGTGATTCATTTCAGAAAGAAAATATTGTTAATCGTTTTAAAAAAGTTGGGAGATTGAAATTGCTTGTGGTATCTGGGATATTTGTTGATGAGCTTGAGCGGACTGAAAATCGCGGACGTATTGATGTTCTTGTGGTGGGGGATCATCTTAAACATCGGATTATTAAGGTATCTCTTAAGAATTTGGAGTCTGAAATAGGGCGGGAATTGCAATATTCAGTGCTTAAAACAGATGATTTTCTCTATAGGAAAAGTGTATATGATAAATTTATTCGGGACGTTTTTGACTATCCGCATGAGGTTTTGGTGGATAAGATGGGGGTGATATAGGTTAAGGATTTTCGTTGTTTTTTTAGATGAAACCCCCAAATGCGGGGCATTTTGGGGCTTTAGGGTGTTTGGTGGTGATTTGGTGTGTTTTGGAGGGAGGGGTGGTAGGAGATAGGGGTTTGATGTCTAGGCTGTGGCGCCTCTTGACAAATACTTATTATCGTGTATAATGTAGTTGGAGTTAGCTTTATTTTCCGAAAACGAACAAAGCTGAGAGGTTAATACCATGAAACGTACGGAAGCTCTTGAATGGGCAGAAAAAATTGCCCAGCTCATTCTCTCTGGTTCACGGCAAGTCGAAAGAACCTCCGCAACAAATCAAACCATTATGGGCACTCTTTCCATAATGTCGGCGATGAAAAATAAGGATACCGAAGCACTGGATCCGAGTATTGTGGAAATCATCCTTTTTGGCTCTACTGCCAAATCGAACGATTCCGACGAGGTGGGTGACATTGATCTCATGGTCTTTGATAGGGGATTCTACTCGAACGTTCTATCGGTTGAATTCACTAAAGGCCTGACGGGAGATTCTAGTAACGCATTCCTTAGAGATAATCTTACACGGCTCTCTGAGGGATGGTTTGGGTTTTCGAGAAATGATCTTGACATCCGAGATTTGCTCGAGATGCCACTTGTTGATCTTCATGTTTTGCCGATTGCGATTTTTGCAGATTCAGATCGGCGACGTAAGATTGCTGAGAAACACCACGATCCAAGGTTCTTCGAAAACGCATTTTCTTCCATGATGAGATTTGATGCACGCGAAGGAAAGTTTGCGCCTGCTGGACTGGAATATTTTGAGCAACGTTGTCTTAATGGTTAGGTTTCGACGGGCTAAAGACTACGCGTTTCATTGGCTGCCACACAGACACGGTGTCTGTGTGGCAGCCTTTTTTGTAAAAGTTTATTGATTCGCAAGGCCCGGCCTTGCGGGGTAGTTTATCAACAGGTTATCCCCATGTAAGGCCGGGCCTTGCGGAGAAAAAAAAGGGGGGGGTGTAAAAAAACGTCCTCGTGGTTGTGAGGACGCCTTTGTTTTGTGGACTGTTGGCAAGAGTAGATTATGGTCGCCACTTGGCAATCACTTCTTGAAGAAGCTCTTGTAGTGGTTGTGAGAGCTTGCCGAATATCTCGTCTTTGATTTCGGATTCTTCTGGCAGCCTACAAAGGAGCATTATTTTTCGTGCAAACTCTATTGTTTTGGGATAGTTCCGCACGATTTTTGACGCCGACTTGGCACGTTCTTGCCGTCTTTCGTCACTCAACTTTGTGTCCATTGTATCCACGAGCATATGAACCAATTCGCTCTGGGAAGCTGTTGCCTCCAATTTGTGTCGCACCTTAGCAAAGGGGTATTTGTCCTCCATTTCTAGGGTGTGACAAGATTCGTCGTGGTGCAAATTGAGCCTTTGTGGAGCATTTTCTTTTCTGACTTCTCTGCCTCTTGCTAGAGAGTACTGCTCTCCTTTAGGCATTTGGATCAGTGCTACCCCGATATTAGCGGCGATCGTAACTGTGAGAGTCTCGAGGGTATTGTTCATCTCTCAATCTCCTTATAACAAATGTCTTAACTCTGACTCTGTGTTTAATTATACATGAATTTACTATATTGTCAACCTCGAAGTCTCGCAAGGCCGGGCCTTGCGGGGTAGTTTATCAACAGGTTATCCCCATGTAAGGCCGGGCCTTGCGTAGAACTTGCGTAGAAAAAGCGCGGTTTTTGAGTGACAAAAGACGCGCTTTGGAATTTGGGTTGGGGAGGTTAGGAAAAGAGGGATTAGAATGAGTGCCCTGGACCGGAACCCAGGTTAGTTCCAGAGTTTCGCGGCAGCGTTGGTGTGCATGCCCAAAAATACATAACGCTTACGAAAAAGATTAAGTATATTGTCTTCAAGTGGTTCAAGAGTTCTACTTGATCAGGAAACAAGATCATCAAGAGTGCTATTAGTATTAGATCTAGCATAATGATGAAAATAATAAATACACGAACAAAAGAGACATAGCCCTCTCTGTTATGGTTCATTGTTTCTCTGGAATTTTCATCCCAATCTTTTTCTCTTTGCCATGTTCTTATAATCAGGTATAAAGCGCATAAGACTACAATTCCTGTGAGAAAATCTGGTAGAGCATTGTCAAGAAAGTATATAGATATTGATCTTATTGTTTCCAGAATAAGAATTACGCAAAGACTTATCTGTGCTAGTAAAAAGCAGTTTTTACCTGTCTTTTCCTGAAACCAGTCAACAAGTTTTTGAAATACGTTGTCAAGCAGGTATCCATCCATCTTTGTAATCATTTTTTGTCCTTCCTTTTGTTGTGTATAGGATACTAATCTGTGTAGTACAGTACTTGTTTTTTCGTAAAAGTCGAGCTTTTTTTGCCGTTTTGTCTATGTTGTGGGTATGCTCATTATTCTTCTGTTTCTCTTGGAAACAGGCTAAAGCCCCAAAATGTGGGGCATTTTGGGGCTTTAGGGTGTTTGGGGGTGATTTTTACGTCTTTCATGCTGATGTTGCCAGAGGTGGTGGGGCTTGCTGCCTTGGTATAGCGAGAGTAAACGGACTCCGCAAGGTCCGGCCTTCTCCCGTCGCTACGCTCCTCCTCAAGGCCAGACCTTTCTCCGTACGTTGCGGGGCCTGCCCCGTTAGAGATAGGAAATCATAGATTTCCGTTATCTCTAACGGGGTTGACAGTTATCCACAGTTTACTTTTAAAAAAATATTATAAGAATGGTATTATTACTGTAGGCTTAAAAACAGAGTTGAATCAAACGCTTAATATTATAAAGTGTTTATTCTTTAAATTTTTTCTCTCGTCGAGGTCGTGCGAGAGCTATAAAGCCTTTTACCGGTTTTAACTTAATTAGCTAATAGTCTAAGGTAGGTAAAATAGGCGACTTTTGCGTATTTATCTTTTTTAGGCATCTTTTGTTATGTTACTAGAAACTTGGGGTGTTGTACTCACAAGATCATTCCAGGACATTTGGCTTGGAATTATAGACTTTGTACCAGCTTTGGTTGTTGCGCTTGTTATCTTTGTCGTTGGCTGGTTCATTGGAGTCCTATTGGGACGTGTCGTTGCGCAAATTATTCGATCAATCAAGGTTGACAGTGCTTTGAAAACTGCCGGCGTTGAGGACCTTTTGAGTCAGGCGGGATTTCGGCTTGATTCGGGGAGGTTTATTGGTGAGCTTGTAAAATGGTTCATTATTGTTGTGTTCTTAGTCGCAACTCTTGATGTGCTTGGGTTGCAGCAAGTTAATATTTTCTTGCAGGATGTTGTATTGACATTCATTCCGCAAGTTATTGTCGCGGCTTTGATTTTGCTTGTTGCGGCAGTTGTTGCTGACGCGGTTCAGAAACTTGTTGTTGGAGCGGCGAAAGCGGCGCAGGTACAAGTTGCGCATTTCTTGGGCGGACTTGTTCGATGGTCAATTTGGGTTTTTGCGCTTTTGATTGCGCTTTCTCAACTTGGCATCGCTGACTTTTTTGCGCAAACGCTTTTCACGGGTGTTGTGATCGCGCTTGCTCTTGCAATCGGTCTTTCATTCGGATTTGGCGGACAGGACACGGCTTCTCGTTTTCTTGAAAAGCTTCGCAAGGACATTACTCACAGTGGGTAGATTTGTTTAACTGTTTAACGAAAATATTTTTGTTAAAAACCTCGTTTCGCTTTTGGTGGGACGGGGTTTTGTGTGGTGTGCAACTGGGAGGGATTGACAATTGTTTTTATATGGAATATAATGTTATTTAGTAAATTCAGGTTGCAAGACTGTACAGAACTGGAGGATAGAAAATGGAGATAGCGATACTGTCAGTATCTCAGATAATTTTGCTTGTTGTCGTATTTTTACTTTCATTTCCATTGCACGAACTCGGACATGTAATAGCCATAAAAATATTAAGTGCTAATCAATGTAAGCTTGATATAAACTGGTTCTCTTTTGAACCAGATTTCTCAAAGTTATCAGGCGGTGAACTAAGAGGATCGGTTTACATAAAAAAGATGACACTTTCAGATTTTTGGTTAAATCATCCGGAACTCTCTTACTTCTTTATTGGTTTTTCCGGAGGGTGTGGAACAGTTATTTTTCTGTCGCCACTTGTACTTATTTTGTTTTTTATTCCGTCATCAACACCATCTCTTTTAACGCCTGTTTTGATTGTAATGGGACTCGATTTTCTTTACGCGATCAAAGAAGGATTTGGTGTAACCAGTAGTGAAATGCTGTCTATCAGTGACTATAATGGTTGATGATAATTAGTAGCCCAAATGGATAGGGGCTACTTTTTTTGTGCAAAATTTGATTTTTGTAATTGTAAAAGGCGGAACCTTGCTTGCAAGGTTCCGCCGTGGTGGACTTGTTGAAATTTGTTTGTTGAGCGTGCGCTTGTTTTATTTCTGTCGAAACAAAAACCTCCGTGAAGGTGTGAATCTTCACGGAGGAGGGGAGGTTGGTTTGTGGTGGTTTTATTAGCCGTTTGCGATGATTTCAAGCGCATCGCGGTTGTCAGCGGAGAGATTTGGCGCACATGCTCGCACGACCTTGGCGTAACGCTTATCTCCGACCTTGATAATAATATTAAGAAGATTGTTGCGGTTTTTGTCGGAGAGATTTGGTGTACCCATCAGTGTGGCCGCGGCACCATGAACATCTCCAGCCTTAACAATAACATCAACAAGCACATCGCTATGGAAAGTGGAGAGATCTGGCGCACGTATTAGTGTAGCTGCGGCGTAACTCGTATTCTTTGTGTCAACAATGATACCTACAAGAGCATCGCGGTCGCTGTAGCGGCGTTTGTGCGCTCCGTGCATCAGTGCTGTCAGAAATCTGTCTTTTGTTTTTACAATACTGGCTAAAATATTGGCAATGAAACCATGCATTGTCTTGTTCCTTTTGTTTGTTGTGGAAGGTTTGTACTGCTGTTTGCATTTTGCGCGATAGTAAGTGTTTGTCAAGGGAGTGAGGGATTATTTAAAATTGTGGGGGCGGCGGGCGGAACCTTGCTTGCAAGGTTCCGCCGTGGTGGTGTTGATATTATTGAAATGTGCTTGTTGAGCGCGCGCTTGTTTTGTTTTTGTCAAAACAAAAACCTCCGTGGAAGCGCGCGTGCTTTCACGGAGGGGGAGGTTAGTTTGCGATGGTTTTAGATGTTTTCGTCGGAGAGGTTTGGTGTACATGATAGTACGAACTCGGCGTAACGCTTACCCTTCACCTCAGCTATGACACCAACAAGATCGTCGCAGTTTTTGGGAGAGAGATTTTCTGCACACATTAGAATATTCTCGGCGCAATCCGCATCCTTCGTCTCAACAATGACACGAATAAGTTTATCGCGGTTGGTAGCGAAGAGATTCTCTGCGAATATTAGCACATCCTCGGCGCAATCCGCATTCATCTTCTCAACAATGACACCTACAAGCGCACGTTTGTTTTTGTCGGAGAGAATTGGTGAGTCCACTAGAGCAATCGCGGCGCCACACGCACTCTTCATCTTAATGATGACACTAACAAATATATCACGGTCGTCGCAGGGGGTGTCGTGTCTATCGAGCATTCGTATTGCCGTGTACATATCTCCTGTTCTAACAATATTGTCAATGGGATCAGACATCGTCTTGTTCCTCTTTTTCTGTTGTGGAAAGTTTGTACTGCTGTTTGTATTTTGCACGATAGTAAGTGTTTGTCAAGGGAGCGGAATTATTCAAGGTTGTGGGGTGGGGGCGGCGGGCGGAACCTTGCTTGCAAGGTTCCGCCGTGGTGGTGTTGAAATTATTGAAATGTGCGCTTGTTGAGTATGCGCCTGTTTTGTTTCTGCTGAAACAAAAACCTCCGTGAAGGTGTGAATCTTCACGGAGAGGGAGGGGAAATTAGTTTGCGATTCTTTCGAGGTCGTGTATGTTTTTGGGGGAGAGATTTGGCGCAAGTGTTAGTATGGTCACAATGTCATGCTCATCCTCCATCTCAACAATGACACCAACAAGCGCATCACGGTGTTTGTCGGAGAGACGATTTTGTGCACATAGCAACAAAGACACGGCGCCACGTCTATCCTTCATCTCAATAATGACACCAATAAGCGCATCGCAGTTGGCATCGGAGAGATTTGGTGCGAAGAGTAGTGCAGTTACGGCGTGATGGTTATTTTTTCCTCCAACAATGACACCAATAAGCGCATCGCAGTTGGCATCGGAGAGATTTGGTGCGCATATTAGCACGTTCCCAGCGTAAAGCTCATCCTCCATTTCAACAATGATACCGACAAGAGCATTGCGACTGCCGTCGGAGAGGTTTGGCTCACGCGCTAGCGTAGCCGCGGCGTGGCTCTTGCTCTTCATCTCAATAATGACATCAATAAGCGCCTTGCGGTGTCTGTCGGAGAGATTAAAGGTGTAGTTAAGCATCCTTGTGGCGTGTTCAGTATCCTTCATGTTAACAATAATGTTAATAACCGCATCGCGAACAATTTCAAAGGAACTGGGCATCAGCACTGTTATACACCTGTATTTTGTTTTTTTAATAACATTGGCAATAAAACCAGGCATCGTTTTGTTCCTCTTTTCCTGTTGTGGAAGAACCAGTTTGGTTTTTTCTATTCTATGGGAAGTTTGGCAGGGTTTGTGTGTTCTGTCAAGGCGAGGGAATTATTCATGATTATGGGAGGGCGTCGGCGGGCGGAACCTTGCTTGCAAGGTTCCGCCGTGGTGGTGGTGTTGAGATATTAGGTGGTTGAGGACAAATACTTGACAGCGTTAAACACATGCATATAATAAGATGCACATGGTAAAGATAGTAAATCAGAAATTTAAAAGGCGGTGAACAGCCAGTGATATTTTATTGGTTGATGAGCCGCTCGGAAGCGGCTTTTTTGTTTGCTTGCCAAGCAAGCGGACAAAAAAGCCGCGGAAGTAGGGTTTGTAATAAGGAGGCAAAAGAAAGTTTTTTGACAATTAAATACTGTCCCGACGCATTTATAACTGTATCCCTTTTTCGGGGTCTTTCCGGTGTGTTGGAGACAGAAGTACTGAGCCGCATCGCGCGAAGCGCGATGCGGCTCGAACGGTGGTTTTTGGATTTTCCAAATAGAATGCCACCAAATAAGGGCGTATGGTGGATGCCTTGACTCTAAGAGGCGATGAAGGACGTGGCTTGGCTGCGATAAGCTTCGGGTAGGTGCCTAGCAACCTTTGATCCGGAGATGTCCGAATGGGGAAACCCTCTCTGCTTAAAGCGGAGAATCCGTCCAAATTTTTGAGCTTTTTGAGAGCCCCGCACAATTTTTGTATGTAAAAAAATAGTGCAGGGCGAAAATAAAAAAAACCGGGGTAACTTGTTACCCCGGCGAGATCGATGAAGAGCAAACACATCCTGTTCCTGTTTGTTACAGGTGCAGGTAATGGTAGATGATGGAACTTGCACCGAGTAGTACCATGAAGACCAAGAAGAGCATCGCAATGTTCTCTGCACGATTTTTGGCTCCTTTTTTTAGTATTTGTAACATGATTTTTCTCCCTTTGCATTGTGCAGTGCAGTGATGACGTTTGCTACTATACATTGTACATATTAATATAATTTTGTCAAGAGCTTAAAAATTTGGACGGAAGTACACCCGGGGAACTGAAACATCTAAGTACCCGGAGGAAAAGAGACCAATACTGAACTTTTTAATTTACGGGGGCGCTTTCGCACTCGTAAATTAAAAAGTTCTCGGTATTCCCTGAGTAGCGGCGAGCGAAACGGGAACAGCCCAAAATCGTTCGCATCACATTGCATGTGATGCTCACTTAAATGCAAAAATCAAAACGCAAAATGTAAAATTGCGGTGCGGATTTCGCTTTGCGAAATCCGCGAACAATTGTTTCGCCACAGGCGAATCCGTAATTTTTATTTTTACACTTTGCGTTTTACATTTGAGCGAAGTATCGCGCGTAGCGTGATGCGAGTGGTGGTTGTAGGGAAACGGTGGAGCTTTGCTCGGAAAGTTACAAAATAATTTTGTTAGCCGAATACGCTGGAAAGCGTAACCCAAGGAGGTAATAGTCCTGTAGGCGAAAACAAAATGTCTTTCTGATCGTTTTTCCTGAGTACCTCGGGACACGAATAGCCCGGGGGAATCTGCCGGAACTAACCGGTAAGGCTAAATACTCTTAGAGATCGATAGTGAACTAGTACCGTGAGGGAAAGGTGAAA
>DCXN01000015.1 GCA_002327685.1 Patescibacteria group bacterium UBA2135 | reverse complement strand
CAAGGGCGTCTCTGTGGTGATGGACATTAAGACTCCGTCATCCACAGAAGCAAGGCAAAACAGGTACAAAAACATCGCCTTGTTGAAGGCAAAAGACCAGTTAAAGTTTGTCATTGCATCGAGAGAGGATTTTGCTTGGTGTTGCGAGCTATTGGAAAAACACAACACCAAAGCAGAGGTTCTTTTTTCCCCAGTCTATGAGAGCTTGAATCCAACCGAATTAGCTGGGTGGATTCTAGAGAAACAGCTTAATGTTCGCCTCCAACTCCAGCTTCACAAGATTATATGGGGCGAGGCAAAAGGAAAGTAGGCAATCACTGAATCGTGATTTGCTGAATTTCATGTTTGTCTTTTGTTGGTTTTGGTATTGTCACGACCAATACGCCATCTGCAAACTCGGCCGTAATGCTTGATCTGTCGGTGTTTTTTGGGATCAGGAATTGCTGCATAAAGGATTGTTTGGAGTGACTGGACTCGCCGCTAATCTCCTTCTCTACCATGATGACTAGAACATTTTTTTTGATATGTATATCAAGGTCTTCCTTGTTTATCCCTTTAAGAGTGATAGTAAGTTTAATGCTGTTTTCATCGAAACTCTGACTGACTGATCGCCATCGTTTGTGGTTATTTTTTTTACCTGTCCTTTTAAACAAATACTTGTGGTGCATATCCATCATCTGTATCTGATTAAACATGCGCTTCATCATAGACTCAAAGTCGTTATTAATAGGACTATGCGCCAACACAGAACCAGAAAGTAAAAACAAAGCAATAATATAGATTTTTTTCATATTGGTTTTAAAAAAAAGTAGTTGTAATGAAATATATTATAAAAAAATCATTTTAAAAAATCAAGAATCATAATCGACAGAGCTTCCAGCCTCATTTTTTTTATTTAAATCAAATTCACTATACTACTCTATATATATAATAAAAACCCAATTCTAAAGTAGATCATTGATTTAACTAATGATAGTAGTATATGAGACTCTTTGATATTGATTTAATTAACAAATATAACCGTTCCGGTCCAAGATACACTTCGTATCCGACGGCTAACAATTTCTCTGAATTATCCCTCGAGGACTATAAACGACAGAGTGTATTGAGTAACCAGCGCAGAACAGCAATCTCGCTGTATTGCCATATCCCTTTTTGTGATACGGTGTGTTACTACTGTGGTTGCAATAAAGTCGTAACGAAAGACAAAAGCAGAGCGGAACCCTACATAGAGGCACTATTCAAAGAGATCGATATGCACTCGCCTTTTATTGATAAGGACCGTCTGGTCGAGCAGATGCATTTTGGCGGCGGTACACCGACCTTTTTGTCGGGAGAGCAAATAATTCGAATAAGCAACAAACTGCAACAGACATTTAATTTTTCAGCAGAAGGCGAGTACTCTATTGAGATAGATCCGCGCGGTATAGACGAGAGCCTGATAGAGTCTTTGACTATCGCAAAATTTAACCGTATCAGTATCGGAGTGCAGGACTTTGACCTGGAAGTCCAAAAAGCCATCAACAGAGTGCAGAGCTTTGAGCAAACAAAAAAGGTTATAGAGATGTCACGAAAAAGTGGCTTCGGATCCATCAGCATAGACCTGATTTATGGCCTCCCAAGACAGTCTAAAGAAACCTTCAAAAGGACACTTGAAAGAGTTAAAGAACTGCGACCGGATAGGATTTCGCTTTTCAACTATGCGCACTTGCCGGAACTGTTTAAGCCGCAAAGACGAATCAATGTTAAGGAATTGCCGAGCCCGAGCGAAAAGCTCAACATTTTTCAGTATTCATTAGAATATTTAATTGAGCTGGGCTACGTATACATAGGCATGGACCATTTTGCCTTGCCTGAGGATCCTCTCGCTATTGCGCAGAGTAAGGGCAATCTTTATAGAAATTTCCAGGGCTACTCTACCCACTCGGAATGCGATATTGTTGGTCTTGGCTTGAGTTCTATAGGGCAGGCGGCAGACAGCTTTTCACAAAATGAAAAGGGTTTAGATAAATACTATCAGGCTATAGAATCGGAACAACTGCCAATTGTTAAGGGGCTAATCATCAATCAGGATGACAAAATTAGAAAAACCTTGATTATGGAGCTGATTTGCCACTTCGAAGTGAGCATTTCAAGTCTTGAAGAGCACTATTCAATTGAATTTACAAAATATTTTGCAGACAGCCTTGAAAGGCTAGCTGAAATGCAAAATGACGGCCTGATTGAGCTGAAGAGTGATTCCATAAAAGTGATGGACAGAGGAAAGCTTTTGGTGCGCAACATTTGCATGGTATTCGATAATTATCTGAAGGAAAACAGTGCTAATTTTTCTAAAACAATCTAACAAAAGATAAAATATAAATTTCATAACTTAACATTATATTATCAAGCTATAAACAATTAAAGGGACCAAGATAAATTGTTATTATTGGCGATCAAAAATAATCCCTTTAGATATTCAATCTAAGCTCATTTGTTAGCCAAAGATCAAGAACGATACTTATGTACAGTGACCGCCAGTGTTGCAGATTTGACGGTGTGGTTTTAGGCGCGATTTTTGAACTTGCGGTTCGTCAAGTTCAATTACATAAACTGCTTAAATATTAATTTTTTTCGTGATTTGTTTGGAAGATTAAGACTTTGCAGCAGGCACAGAAGGTGTGATTGAATTCACATCATTATTTTGGGCACGATGTCTAAGTACATGGTCCATTAGGGTTAGT
>DCXN01000021.1 GCA_002327685.1 Patescibacteria group bacterium UBA2135 | reverse complement strand
AGATCGGTTAGCTGTATCCCCTTGTCCTGTCCCTCCATCAGTTCCTCTACCCAACGTAAAAAGCGCATACGAATAACTCGCTGCGGCGCCACCGGCGGACGTACCAGCATCTCCTAAAAGTACTCTTAGTGCGGAAAACATGAATGAATGAATTAATTGAAAGTTCTAGCCTAAAGCTAGTCCGCCTTCGGCGGAAAAAGTTTAAAAAAATTTATACCCCAAAACATCCACTTGAAAGCTTAACTTCAAGACGGATTAGTTGTCATTTTATTGTAATATCATTATATCACGCCACCCAAACCAAAAGAGATGTCAATACCAATTTTGTGGATAAATAACTATCGGATAACACAACTAATGGACATCTAATTGGTGAACATCCGATGTCCACCAGTTACATATCACAAAAGCCGGCATATGCCGGCTTTTGCCTTAGAGCCTGTTTGGAATCTCATTTCGAGGCAGAATTTCTGAATTTTGTGCGAAAGCAAATGAACGGGAAAAGGTCTGGCCTTGACGGAAAGAAGGCCAGACCTTGAGGAGTTCATTTGCAGCCAAAATTCAGGAGTTCTGTCCGAAAAGCTGTGTTGAAAGACAAATTTGCGGTGAGATTCCAAACAGGCTCCTGGTGCGCGGAAGAGGATTTGCACCTCCACGGGATTACTCCCACTACCCCCTCAAGGTAGCGCGTCTACTGTTCCGCCACCCGCGCTTCTTTACTCTTTTTTATCTTCTTCAGTAATATCTTTTTTCGTCTCTTCTTTTTCCTCCTTGACCTCTTCAGTCTTTTCTTCAGTAGTAATATCTTTTTCTATTTCTTTCCCTACATCTTCAGGTGCCTGGTCTTTTTCTTCTGCCATCATGTCGTTCTTGGTAGTTTTTTCTAATGGTTGTTGGTTGTCAGTTGTAAGTTGTTGGTCTTCTTTATATTCAACCGGCACGAAGCCAGCAAGCGATTTCATCTTGCGCCGAATTTGTTTTGCTGTTTTCTCACGAATGTAATAAAGTTTCGCACGCCTCACCTTAGCGCGACGAACAATCTCAATTTTATCAATCACCGGCGAATACAGCGGGAAAATTTTCTCAACACCAACACCGCTTGCAATTTTACGCACAGTAAAAGTCGCACCCGGCTCTGAGCCGTGTTTTCTGGCAATAACCAACCCTTCAAATGCCTGCAGACGCGTCTTTCCTTTCTCTTCTATTTTTTGCCACACACGCACAGTATCCCCGGGTCGGATATCCACCTTTTTTCGCTCTTCTATATTAATTGGCGTAAATGTAATCATAAAAGTTATAGGGTACTATAACACGCTACACGCTCGCCTGCAAACGAAACAGAGCAGTAAGCATTCGTTTGAAATCTTCAGGAAGCGGCGCTTCAAAATGAAGCAACGCGCCCTCGGGAGATTTTACAGTAAGTATATGCGCATGTAGCGCTAAGCGTCCCGTCTCTTCAGGGCATTTTCTTTTTGGCGCATACAGCTTATCACAGACAACCGGATGTCCAATTGATTTAAGGTGCACCCTAATCTGATGTGTTCTTCCTGTGTGTGGAAAAACTGCAACAGAAGAGAAATCTTTTCCCGCAGAAAGAACATTGTACTCAGTTACAGACTCACGCATCTCACCACGAGCATTTGGCGTTGTTGATTTTGTTCTAAAATCTTTTGCACTTCTTCCAATCGGAAGATCTATCACTCCCTTTTTTTCTTTTGGCACCCCATACACAATTGCTCTGTATTCTTTTTGCACACCTCTATCCTGAAACTGTTTTTTTAAAGACAAGAAAGTTTTTTGATTTTTCGCTACAACCATCACGCCAGATGTATCTTTATCCAGTCTGTGAACAATACCAGGACGCAAGATAACATTTGACATTTGACATTTGACATTTGACAACTGTACAGATTCACCAACTTCGTTTATGTCTGGATATCTTGCAAGAATCCAGTCTGCAACAGTTAGTTCTTTTGACATACCATCGCCATGCACTGCAATTCCCGACGGCTTGTTCACCGCAACAATATCCTCATCTTCATAAATAATAGATATATTCTTGATTCCTGATTCTTGATTCATGATTCTTAATTATTTCCCTTGTCGCCGTTCCCGTTCTCCAAATTCTTGTATCATTACCTCAAACTCATCTTTTGAAAAATCAGGCCATAAAGTATCGGTAAAAAAAAGCTCACTATACACCGATTGCCATGCCAAAAATCCAGACAATCGCTTTTCCCCACCGGTACGAATAATCATATCTGGGTCAGGCACACCCGCCGTCCAAAGGTGTTTTTCAAATGCTTCCTCTGAAACGGGAACTTCCCCTGTTTTTACAAGTTCTTCCGCAACATGCAAAATTTCTGTACGACCGCCGTATGAAAAACAAATCACAAGGGTTATTTCAGTGTTTTCTTTTGTTTCGTCCTCAACCTCGACGATTGACTGTTGGAGATCCTTAGGAAACCGTTTAATATCTCCAGCAAACCTGATACGAGCACCAGCATCTTTAAACGAGTCCATTTCGTTTTTAACAGCATCTCTAAACAGAGTCAAAAGATAAGCTACTTCTTCCTGTTTACGATTCCAGTTTTCAGTTGAAAACGCATAGACAATAAGTGTTTTTGCGCCAGCGTCTTTCACCCACGAGAAAACTTCTTTAAGTCTTTTATATCCAGCCTCATGTCCTTTAACCGAAGGAACGCCTTTTTCTCTCGCCCAGCGCCTATTGCCGTCAAGAATTATTCCGATGCATTTTGGAATCATATATAATATAAGCGAAAAATGTAAAACTAAAAATGTAAAATTACAACGTAAAATTAAAAAAATATTAAAATATGTTTTGGATTTTAAATTGTTATTTTTAGCTTTGCGTTTTGCGTTTTGCGCTTCTTAATAGAGGATTTTGAAGCCTTTAAAATTCTCATTCGGCTCGCGCCATTCTACATCAACACGGGCAACACGGGCAAGAAGCGACCCTTTGTGAAGATGTTTAATTAATTTTTTTAGATCTTCCTCTGTCCCCTGCGCAACAACTTCAACTGACCGATCTTTTTTGTTTTCTACTGTACCAACAATTCCCAGCGCACGCGCTTTCCGTTGCACAAAATCACGATACATTACCAACTGCACCTTACCAGTAATACGACAACGAATTTGTTTCTTCATTATATTAATGTAAAAGAAAAAGAGTTAAAAAACCAGTCTTTAACCCTTTTTTTTGGTGGGCGATGCAGGGCCTGGTCACAAATAAATTTCCTGACGGAAATTTTTCGCTACCCCGCCTCGCGGTGCTCGCCTTGTTTTCGCTCCGCTCAAACAAACTCGCACAACGCTACGGCTTTCAAGCTCCTCACGAAAGTGCAACAGTGCACTCTCTATCGCCCCTAGCGCAAAGTGAAAACCATCCATTCAGGATGGTCCACTTTGGCTGTGGGCGATGCAGGGCTTGAACCTGCGACCTTCCGGGTGTAAACCGGACGCTCTAGCCAACTGAGCTAATCGCCCCTAATAATGCAATTGTCTAAAATTATACAAAAAAATACAAAAAAAGAAAGTGGCCGTGTGTAATCGTTTAATGGTTCATATAATACGACAAACCACCAAAACGCAAAGCGTTTTGGTGGTTTATTTATTTTACGATATCCTTTCGTATTTTATTGAACTACCACACTACCTACCATTCCCATCATTTTGTGATATGTGCAGTTGTAAGGAAATTCGCCAGCTTCATCAAACGTGTAAGTGAACATACCCCCTACGTCTACATTACCTGAGTCAAACACTCCACCATCAGAAGTAATTGTGTGAGCCATACTGCCCATATTCTTCCATGTAATACTGTCGCCTTTTTTGATGGTAATTGCAGGTTCGCTAAAACCACCCTCTTCCTCGTACATCATCATATCCATGTTTATTACATGGGTTGTCGGAGTTGCAGTTTGATCAACATTTCCTTCGTCACCTGCGTTATTGGTGTACCACCAACCCGCACCAAGAATAATAATGATAACAGCGATAATTATAAGAACATTTTTACCTGTCATAATTGCGTAAAAAAATAATTAACAAAGTTTTAAGAGCCTGTTCACGATCTCGTTTCGAGGCAAAATTTCTGAATTTTGTGCGAGGGCAAATGAACGGGAAAAGGTCTGGCCTTGGCGGAAAGAAGGCCAGACCTTGAGGAGTTCATTTGCAGCCAAAATTTAGGAATTTTGACCGGAAAGCAACGTCGCAAGACAAAAAATTGCTTTTGCGTCGAGATCGTGAACAGGCTCTAACATCGACCTGCGTTTTAATTATATACTTTAAAATACAAAACAAACAATTTTTTTCCACTTCCATTGTACTTCTCCGTGATACCGGGAAAAAGTGGGGTCAAACCCCGCTTTTCCCTACCAATCTCCCCGGCAGGAATCGAACCCGCATCGGTGGGGTAGAAACCCACTGCTCTATCCATTAAGCTACAGGGAGCATAAAAGTTCTAGCCTGAGGCTAGTCCGCCTCAGGCAGAAAAAAGTTATAAAGTAATAACGACTTTCTACTTTTAACTTTATAACTAATCTAACGAGACGGGTCAACAACACGCGGCGGTATGTGAAGCAATGTTTCAGACACATCTTCTCGCTCTTTAAAAATCTGCAACACCTCATCAAGTTTTTCTTCATTTACAGTCTCAAATAATCTGGTTTCCGCTTCTTTAATGCCGGCAATTTCACTACTGTTTATAAGTAAAAACAAATACACAGCCGCGCCAACAAGGATGATACCGGCAATTACCATGGCAATAATAAGCATCAGCCAGTCACGATACGGGGTAATTTCAAATTCTACACGTGTTGCATTAATAAAATACAGAAAGCGTTCTCTAAATATCGAGGTAATTTTTTTAAAAAAATTCATGTTGTTTCACATTAAAAAGTATTTTCAAAACTCAATACATTAACAGTAAAGACAGCGCGCCACACATCAGACTTTTTGCGTACTACAGTACCTTTTGGAATGTCTCGGCTAAGTACAAAGGTTGACAGAGATGTTCGCGCAGGGAGATTCTCAACTAATTGCAGGAAATAAAATATCTCATGAAAGCTTCCGATCGTTTCAAATTCCATCACAAGCGTCCCACCCGATTCAGTATCACGAATATTAACAAAGTTAAATTCAAGAAAAACATTTGTGTGCCGACCAGCCTGTTCAATTTCCTCAATAAAAGAAACAATTTCTTGTGAATCAATAAAATACGCATCAAGCGCCTCGCGTTTTAATTCAGTCGTCCGAAAACCATCTTTGAGAATCTTTAATTGTTGTTCCCGCAGTTGTTCAGTATCAAGTTTGCTGACTGACGCGACAATTGAATCTTTTTTTTGCAATATAAACCCAAACAAAAACGCGTAAACTGCAATCATAAAAATATTAACCACTACGAGCATGACAATACGGTAATGAAATTGCTTTTGCGTTTTATTCATGTGAGAAACATCAGGAGTATTCTCCTGAGGTAATTGCTCTCTACGCTGTTGTTTATTAATCGGTGGTATCATTTTGTATTTATTAACCAGCAACTCAATTCCACTAAAATTGCGCTACATCTTAAACGAAAATTTCGGCTGCAAAACTTCGTTTCGCGCTTGCCGTATCTCGATATGGCTCGCACTCCAACTCGTTTTTCGCTCGAAATTTTCGTTAAATCTGTAGCGGAATTGAGTTGCTGATTAATAATATTGAAATTGAAAATGGTATATCTCTGTTTTTTGCAAAATTAGAAACCGGCACGTTGACTTCGGTGAATATATCTTCTTCACGTAACTCATTTACAAAAAAAAGTAATGTACTTCTGTTTTGGGAAATTCCCGAAAGGGTCATTGCTCTTTCCTTTCCATCAACAGATTTTTGCTCACTAAAGAATGCGGTAAGCGCTATGCCTGATGTTTTACGCGCGAGGATAGTTTCTATAATTTCATGAATGGGAGAAATTTTACCTTTCGTCTCTGCTAAAAGTACAATTTTTTGATTGGCATCTGCAACAGATTCTCTGATATTTTTTCGCTCCTCAATAGAAATGACTTGTTCAACAACAACAAGACGCTGTCGCGCTTCACGATCTTTTACAAAACTCCAGAAAAATGCAGGCAAAAGCGCGGCGGCACCCACAGCTCCAACAACAAAAGAAAACACAAGCGCGCTTATCAGTAATCGCGCTTTATATATCTTTCTGATTCTCAATTTTTCTCCTGTCGGAAGTAAATTAACCATATATATTAGGTGCTAAAGCGGAGAACGTTGCGCAAGACCTAACGCTGTAACATACCGAAGAGCATGATTGCTCGGTATTTCAGGAACATAGTCCGTAAGCGAATTAACATTTGTCCACGGATTTGCAATTTCTATGTCAGTTTTAAGTGTCGCGGCAAGATAATTCGCAAAACCTGGAACATTTGCTTCACCACCACAAACAACAATACGCTTAACATTATTTTCTCCTTTACCAGTAATATTCTTGTGCGTCTTAATATATGTATAGTGTTTATTAAACTCATCCCGCAAAACTGCCAAACGCGATATAAGTGCTTGATAGAGTGGATCTCCTTTGCCATCAAGCAATCCGCGACTTTCTTTTTGTTGTTTTGCTTCTTCAAAAGAAATTCCAAGCGTATTAGAGATTGACTCTGTTAATGAATGGCCGCCAACATTGATTGTTGAGGTAAATGTAATAACGCCTTGTGACTGTACTGCAATTCCTGTTCGTGTTGCGCCGATATCAAGCAGAATAAATGCATCACAGTTGCCCTGCTTTATAACAGAACGCGCAATGGCATGTGCCTCAAACTCAAAGGAAAGCGGAATAAGTCCTGTGCCGTTAAATAAACGCACGTAGCTTTCAATAACTTTATGTGGCATAACCGACAATCCGATTTCATACACATCTTTCATTTCTTCACCACAAGCAACTAAACTATAGTCAAAAACCGCTTCTTGAGCCGCGAGCGGCACATGCTCCTGAAGTTGCAGTTCAAGACTTTCGTATATTTCTTTCGGTTTTACGCGGGGAATTTGTATTTTTAAAGAATACCCCTGTTCTTCAGGAAGCGAAATCCGCACAAACGTGAAATCATGCTCTTGTTTTAATTCAGCAAGTACATTCCGTAATTCTTCATGTTTTCGAATTTGACCAGAAACAACAACGCCTGGAGGAATTTCTTTTTCGCCAAATCTACCGAGCACAAACGCGCCGCCCTTGTGCTTAAGCTCTGCAAATCGTACCGAACGGCCGGAAATATCAATACCGATAGCCGGCATTTCTAAAAACTGTGGCGGGGGGAAAAAATCAAAAAAACGATTTGTATGCAACATTACTATTAAGTATAGCAAAAAAGCACGCAAAACGCGGTTTCTTAATTTAGCAAGATTACCAATAGGATAATAAATACTGCCGCCAAAAGAGACAGCACATTAAAGTAAGTAAAAACAAAACGCCCCAAGAGTTTACCGAATTTTTTTGCAAGAAATGCAACTAGAAAAAATCGGAGGGCTCTTCCAAGAAGGGATGCTATTACAAAAACCGGAAACGAAATGGTGAAAAAACCAGCACTCAAAGTAAACACTTTGTACGGAATAGGGCTAAATGCAGACACAAAAATGGCAAGAAACGCATTGTCGGCAAATAATTTTGAAACTTTCTCCATCCCCTCTTCAAAACCATAAAACGCAACAATCGGCGCTCCTATCGTCTCAAAGATAAACATACCGATTGCATAGCCCGCAATACCGCCAAGAACCGAAGTAACGGTCGTAAAAATCGCAAAATATATCCACCGATTAACACGCGCGGCAACAATAGCAATGAGTAAAATGTCAGGCGGAATTGGAAAAAACGTCGCTTCTGCAAACGAAAAAAACGCGAGCCACGCTTTCACATGCGGACTATCAGCGTGACGCGTAAGCCATTCGCGGGTTTTTGTTTTAAAAGTAGTGATGTGCAGATTTATCTTATCCATTATGTATTAGATTCTCTCTTTTTGTCTAAAAAGCTCTGCAGAATAATCGCCGCGGCTGAATCATCAAGCGGCCGCTTTTGTTCTGCTTTCATTTTGCGCGCCTGTCGTTTTGGTCCAGTTTTGACGGGACGCGCCTGCCGAGACGTTAAAAATTCCGGCTCCAGATGCACCAAAAGCCCTGTTTTCTCTTCAAGTATTTTTTTGAACGCATGTACATGTTTCATGATGATATTTTCTTTGCCTTCATAATCACGCGATTCTCCAATTACAATTTCACGCACTCCTTTTTCCAGACATATATTTTGCACAACCTCCAAAAGACGTTTGTCGTTTGCAATAATCGCATGCGGAAATGCAAAACGCCCCTCTTCATCAGAGATCGCCAACCCAACTCGTTTTTTCCCGTAATCAATACCGAGTAATCTCATGTATCTAGTATATCGTATTTAGTAAAAATAGCAGGCAAGGTCTGCCAGGTCTGGCCTTGAGGAGGAGCGAAGCCGAGTCTGACTCGGCGAAGCGACCCCAGTAGTACGGCGTAGCCGACTACGGGGCACAGCGGGAGAAGGCCGGACCTTGCGGACGTTGACTTCTTTAAGACCAAAAAAATTAAGTCAAGAAAGTACTAAATACCAAATACATAATACTTGGCATAATACTAGATACCAGATACTAAATACTATATACTTATCTATATGCCTGAATTAGAATTATTTCTTGAGCAAAACTTCTTGTGGATACTTGCCCTCGTCATGATCTGGGTTCTGCCATGGAAAGGTTACGCCTTGTGGAGCGCGGCGCAATTGAGTCACAAGTGGTGGTTCATTGCTCTCCTGCTAATAAACACGCTTGCTATCTTAGATATTATTTATATCTTCTTCGTGGCAAAAAAGCGCCCATTTTCTCAGGCGCAAGATGAAGAATCTGAAGCCTAGCAAGAAATACATATTTAAATACGTATTTAAATATGTATTAAAATACGTACTTCTTGCAAACTACTTTGTAAACATTTATCCTCAAAAGAGGTAGTTTTTGTGTGTTGGATAATCCTGCTTTAAGCAGGACGCCCGAACATTTTGTAAAACAAAATGTTTTAGGGAGGGTTGGCAGAATGGTAATGCACCACTCTTGAAAAGTGGCGGGCGTAAGCCCTTAGAGGTTCGAGTCCTCTACCCTCCGTACCGATTTTTCTATGCCCCCGAGCAAACGCAGGAGGTATAGAAAAGTTGGTTTGAAGGTGAGGGAGTGGCTCGAAAGGTGGAGGCGGAGAAAAGTTTTTCAAAACTTTTCAGACCGCCAAGCCAGGGTCGTGAGCCGTAGAAAATTAAGGAGTGATAGCGACTGTAATTTTCACGGACTCCTGACCGAATCCTCTACCCTCCGCATCTTTGAGATAGCTATAAAATAAAAAAACTATTTGATATACTAAACATATGAATAGAAATCGAACAAGTGGAATCCCGCTGCGAGCGAGACAAGGATTTACTATTTTAGAATTATTAGTCGTACTTGCGATTATTGCGATTGGTTCTACAATTGTTTTCACATACTTCTCGGTCATTCAGGAAAAGTCACGCGACAGTCGTCGCGTGAATGACATGAATGAAATTTCAAAGGCACTGAATATATACTATGCCGGCAATTCTCAATTTCCTGTTGTGACAAGCGAAGTAGTTATTGACAGCACCGATGTACTTTCAACTGAACTTGAAGGAGATGGATCTATCAAAGAAACACCGAAAGACCCTCAGCATCCCGCATTAACATATCGTTATATCTCTTCACCTGACGGATCTACTTATACACTTACTTTCTGTCTTGAAACAGACAATATCCAAGAACACGCAGCAGGTTGCAGTAATACAAAAAATCCATAAAATAATCCGAAAAAATTACAATCCGAAACTACGAAAATTTTAAATGTTGAGCTTTCGTAGTTTCGGATTATACATTAACTAGTATGCCGCAAGATAACAACATAACATGGCAAGCGCCTGATCATGAGCACGGGCACAAAAACCCTGACTGGTTTTGGGCAATTGGTATTATAGCCACATCAATTGCCGTTGTCTCTATCATATCCGGCAACACCCTTTTTGCTCTTTTTATACTCTTAAGTGCTATAACTCTTTTTATACACGCGATAAAAAAACCAAGAATTATTCAATTCTCAATACAAAAGGGAGGAATTTCAATAAATACTACACTTTTTCCATACGACGTCCTTGAGTCATTTGACGTCATTGAACACAAAGACCGTCCATTTATAATTTTTAAGTCAAAAAAAACATTTACCCCATATATTATTGTCCCAACAGAAGAAGGAGAGCAAGCAGAAATCAAAGAATACCTACTCCAATATCTACCAGAACAAGCACTTGAAATACCACTCTCTCATCGAATTGCTGAATTAATTGGACTATAACAATAATCCGAATCCCCGAATTACACACAAGAAAAAATCGCACTTCATGCGATTTTTTCTTTTTTAAACATAATTCTACTTACTACTACCCACTTTCTACCAACTAAATCAAAACTCCCTAAACTCCGGAATAAGGTACACTGTCACGTTTTTTGATAGTGTACCAGCGACGTTCTCGCAGGTTAGTGTAAATATACTTTGTAGTGTTATTGGATTAGAAGGTTGTGAACCAGAGAGACCGGTAGCAGAAAAACCATTTGTGCCTGTGACATTACAGCTGTCTACCACTGTAGCAGACCATGTTATCAAAGACTCTCTGCCTGACCTGACCTGTATTGGATCTGCTGTTATCTCTAGTACTGGGTGTAATACTGTGACATCTACAGATGATCGTCCCCCGTTTGAACAGACTACCGTGTATGTTGTTGTATTAAGAGGGTTGATTGAAACTGAACCTTCTGCGTCTCCTCCTGTGCTGAAGTTTACTCCTGAACTACTAGTAGAGTTAACGCATGCGAATGACATTGTTACAGCTCCCCCTTCGTTTATTGTTACGCTGGCAGCGCCAGTGCCGGTTCCGCT
>DCXN01000026.1 GCA_002327685.1 Patescibacteria group bacterium UBA2135 | reverse complement strand
TTTCTTAACGCACTGAGGCTGCTGTAAAAGACATGCTTCACTATTCCATTTCCTTCTTGCACTCCGAACGGTTTTATATACTCAAGTGTATTTGCAGGTGTTACGGTTACGATAAGCGTGTTTGCGGATTTTTAATCGAGGTTTTATTCAAAAAAAATCCAATATGGAGTATCGATTTCTTTGATTTTTATTTGTTTTTGCCAGTCAATATACAAACATCGTGACTTGATATTCCACATGACATCTTTTTAAATAAGTCGGTTGCAATTTATAAAGTACATTGTTTAGGTTTTACTCCCATTGCACTTTCAAGGTACTGTACGGTGTTTTATTCGACGTAGCCCAAAGACCTTAAGCGTGAGCTGTCCTCTTTAGAGATTTGTCCTCGATTAGAATTCGCTCTGGTATTTTCTTGTTTCCATTCTTGAAGTTTAGATGCAAGTTCGAGAGACTTTTTCGGAAAATTATCATACAGATTTATCAGTTCGTTAGGGTCATTTTCGAGATCGAACAGTTCTTTCGTGTTTTCTTGAAAACCTTCTATATATTTCCATTTCCCAACACGGATACCAAACTTCTTACCCTTTACCCAAGTGTGTCCAACAGTACCTTCGTTGTAATGGCGGCGAAAGAGGAAAACTGGGCGCATAGGATCAAGCGGGACTTGGCCTCGAAGGGCCTCTGCCAGGCTTTGCCCTTGGACTGACCAACTATCTGCTTTAATGTCAAGTAAATCGAGAATTGTAGGAGCAAGATCAATCAAGCCGACAGGAGTATTAAGTACACGATTCATTGGTATATGATTGTGCCAGCTAAAAAGAAGTGGAACGCGAACAAGCTCATCATAAATGTTAACCCCATGTTCCATGTGATTGTGTTGCATGAGTCCTTCGCCATGGTCTGCAGTAATGACAACAAGCGTCTGACTCCTAAGACCCACTTCTTTGAGCGTCTTAAGTAGCTTGCCTATCTGCTGATCGGTAAACGTAATTTCATCGTCATATTTACTAATTGTTTTATCCAATTGAGTTTTTAGGGAACTTTTTCGGCTCAACTTGTTAAGAAAAGAATCTGGTGGGGTATATGGAGCATGCGGGTCAAAGTAATGAACAAACATAAAGAAAGGACGCCTTTGTTCTCGATCTTTTTTCAACCAACGGATCGCTCTATTGGTTGTGTGGTCGGCACGCCTATCAAAGCTGCCGTCAACCCTATGCCCTTCCCAATACTTCCATTTCACGGTAGATTCTTCTGGTTGAAAAGCGTCATCATAAAATTCGAATCCCTGTGCATAACCGAATTTAGCATTCAGTACAAAGGAGCTGATAACGGCAGCAGTTTGATAACTCTGAGTTTTTAATATTTCAGCTAAGGTTACGTATTCATCTGATAGTTTCAAGCCATTTTTCAAAACATGGTGCGTAATAGGATATAAGGAAGTAAAGATTGTTGCGTGTGTAGGGCCTGTAGTTGAGGTCGGAGCATACGCTTGCTCAAACCGTGCACCCTGTGCACCAAAGGCATTAAGATTTGGCGTGGTATCTCTCTCATAGCCATAAACCGAACAGTGATCTTTTCTTGTAGTATCAATAGAGATAAGTATTAAATTAGGCTGACTACCTGTTTTTTCTATAGCATGATTTCCACAACCGATTATCAAAAGACAGACCAATAAACCAGCGGCCAATCCTTTGTAAGCAGCATATTTTGGAATAATATATATTAAATTCATTGCAAATAGCCAAGTGATTTTAAGCAATTCATTTGTCTCGTTTCTTCTGGCTCTTCAGAGCTCAATTCTAGACAATCCGGAAAGATATCCTTTAAGCTACACATAAGGGTGGTTGTAATTCATATTATTCAATTAGGAGAATATGTATAAAAAAACACCTTTTACCACACATCTTGTTTGATTTTCACTTATTAAGCCTTAGTGACGAAATCAAAGTCTAAACAGCCCTTGACTTCATTTTGACGATATTATAATATATTAAAAATGTTTCGCAATTAAATCCTACTACGCCTGTCGACAAAACGACGATAAATCAGGAAATTGAGCTATGAGCTGACACCGGCAGGTTTGAAATAATGGAGCAAAGACAAAATTCGCCAAAGATGGCAGCTAAGCAAAAATCAAAAAAAGTTTTGAACAGGCGTGAATTGCTGCGATACGGGCTTTACGTTTGCGTGGCAGGCTTATTCCTCAGCCTTTGTTGGGTCAGCGGATATGGCAAAGACAAAAAGGTTGGAAAAAAACCAAACATCTTTCTCATCAGCGTTGATACCTTAAGAGCAGACCATTTGGGCTGCTATGGATATTTTAGAAACACATCTCCTAATATCGACCAATTCGCCTCCGAGGCGCTGTTGTTTAGGAAATGTCTCTCACATGCTCCCAATACATGGTCGAGCTTTACCAGCATTTTAAGCGGATTTCTGCCTCATGAGACGACAGTTATGAAGGATACGCCCGTACCAAAAGATCTGAAGATGCTTCCCGAAATAATGCAGGAGATAGGATACGATACGATTGCAGTGGTGAGCAATTTTATTCTGCGTAAAAGACGAGGGTATGAACAGGGTTTTAGAATATACGATGCCGACATGCAGGACAGAGAAAGAGGCACACTACTGACCGGGTTGCCGGAACGTATCGCAGAGCACGCTACTGACCGGGCCATTGATATTCTGACACGATTCCACAAAAAACCTTTGTTTATGTGGTTACATTACCAGGACCCCCATGGTCCATATGCGCCGCCGGAACGCTTTGCTGAACTC
>DCXN01000016.1:43015-46344 GCA_002327685.1 Patescibacteria group bacterium UBA2135 | reverse complement strand
CACTAACGCTTGATTAATGTACATTGACACTTGACAACTCTATTTAAATAGTATATAATCAAGATGGTTAGTACTTCCCTAAATTCAACCAGCCTTTAAGGAGGGCTTAAGATGAAAAAAATGGATATCGCATTTTCGCATTCTTGGTTGTCTGTATACTTGTCGCTGGATGCGACGTGAATCCGTCCAAGTTCGGCGACAATGAAGCAAAGGGTTTTGCTTCCAAAATTACCTACGTCAAGGACAGTCGTACGGGTTTGTGTTTTGCATTGGTTGCTTCACGCAAAACAGGTGACACGAATCAGACAGGGATGGGTATGTCCGAGGTCCCCTGCAATAAAGTATCCAGGGTTTTGGCTCAATAGCCCATCCTTCCACATAAAGTCGTTACAGAACTCGTGAGAATAACGACATCTTAATAAAATCAGTACAGCATTATATTTGGCGCCCTGCAATGCAGGGTGCTTTTTTTGCGTGCTGCCATAATCGTAAGTAGCGCACGGACTAACACTGAAACGACTATCAATGCATAATTTAGAATTACAATACGGACATAAAGTCAATATACTCACTTTCTCACATCTTTTTGAACATTTCCCATCTTAATGTTTCAAGGTTGGATCTTGAAACATAGCTATAAAACCTCAGTTTTTAAGGTGTGGATTAGGGTGGTGTATAATTATTAGAAATATGCTAGTATGCCTACGTATGGATGATAAAGTAATTGGGCACTGCATGAGGTGTAAGGAGAAACGGGAAATGAAGGATGTTGAGAAGACAGAAATCAAACCTGGAACTCCTGCCGCTAAAGGCAAATGCACCGTGTGCGACGCCGGGATGTATAAAATACTTCCCAAGGACGCGTAAAAACAAAAATCCCGACATGAGTCGGGATTTTTGTTTTTACGCGTCCTTGGTCTTTTTATGCATATTTGTATAATTTCGTAGTCTCTCTGCACTGTTTAGTAGATAGGGATTATGGATTGTTAATGATAAAGATTTTTTGTCATGGTATAATAAAAATACTAATTATTAGGAGGTAATTTTAAAATATATGAAGTTTTTTAAGAATATGTTTTCGAAGAAGAAAGAGGAGAGTGCTCCTGTTTCTGCTCCCGCTTCTGGTGGAGAAACGTTTGCTTGTGATGGTTGTGGGCAGACACGTCCTGAATCTCAAAAGAAAGAACAGGAACACAGTGAGGAAGAAAGTAAAAATGTTTGCGAGTTTTGCTAGAGCAACATAACGCAAAAAAGAAAAACCCGTTCTTGTATGTGCTAGAACGGGTTTTTTCTGTAATTATCTCTTCCTCTTGATTTTTTATATTAGCGTTGGTAGGTTACTTAGTAGAGATGATAACTGCATAGGAGAATATCAGATGCAGAGAAAGAATGTACTCGTTCAATTTTTAAATAACATCATAGCGTGGTGGATATGGCAAAGAGAATATACACTCTTTCTTTTTTTGAATGACATTCTAGGATTGTGGATGTGTAAATTGTCAAAAGAAGGGGATAGCATCGCGTATTTGCGTAACGAGAAACGTCACACACTAAACCCAAAAGATTTTGAGAAGCTTAACCAATCTCTTAAAAAGAAGGAATCTTGGGAATTTCTTTTTATTTTTCTTGCTTGTTTATCTGTGGGCTCTGCTGCCATACTCGTTCTCTTTCTTGACAGTGCGCTAGCCGCTATATTTTGTGTTTTATATGCTGTCCTTGCTTTTTCTATTGCAAGAGCTTACCTAAAAAGGATGTATGACCTTGTGGAGAATTGAAAAAATGATAACAGGCGCCCGCTATCTCTCGTGAGAGATAGCGGGCTTTTTAATGTATTTCTCAGATATGCGGCTGTAGTACTGCTTTTACTTGAAAGGAGCTTTCAGTATAAGATTTCTTTTGCTATACTATGAGTAAATTATATTTGTGCCCGGTTGCGACCGGCGGCGGCACTCATATAAGGACATTTGTTTCGGAGCTCGCTTTCCGCCGGTCACAATTGTGCACAAGTTAGGCCTACAAGAAAATATACCGCTTTCGGAGTTGACTACAATGCGTGTCGGCGGTCCGGCGCGGTATTTTTTTGTTGCGCGGAATATTGATGATGTTCAGCATGCAGTTTTATTTGCCCGCACTCACAATGTACCGTTTCATATTTTAGGGGATGGTTCTAATGTGATCGTGAGTGACGAGGGTTTTAATGGTCTTGTTATAAAGCCGGATATTAAAGGAGTACGCTTTGAGGAAAGTGTCCCTAGGCCTGCGGCCGGGATCCCGGCTGAAAGCCTAGGGATAGGTGCCGTTACCGTAATTGCTGGCGCAGGAGAAAATTGGGATGCATTTGTTGAACAAACGGTAAAGAAAAATTTGTTTGGGATTGAAAATTTATCCGCAATTCCCGGCACAGTTGGCGCCGCTCCCGTTCAAAATATTGGCGCGTATGGTGTTGAAGTGAAAGATACTGTGGCGTGGGTAAAAGTTTTTAATACTAATACACTGCGCACGACAAAAATTTCACATGAAGAATGTGAATTTATATATCGTGGCAGTATATTTAAAAGACCAGAAAATAAACACCTGATTATTACACACGTTGCGTTTACACTTTTTTATAAAGGAAACACAAATACGGATTACAAAGATATTACAGAATATATTAAAAAACATAATCTTCAGGCGAATGCCTTACTGCCCAAAGATTTGCGTCGCATTATCACCATCATCAGGTCACAAAAACTTCCAAGCATAAACAAGGTAGGCACAGCAGGGTCATTTTTCAAAAACCCAATTCTTTCTAAAGAAAAATTTTCTGCGCTCTCCCATATTTACCCTGGTTTACCTGGTTATGACGTCGGAGAAAGTAATGTAAAAGTACCGCTTGCGTGGATTATTGATAAGGTGTGTGGAATGAAAGGAGATCGCAGGGGAGATATTGCCTTACACAGTAAGCAGGCGCTTATATTAGTGAATCATGGGAAGAGTACTGCGCAAGATGTCAAAAAATTTGCTGAAGAAATTAAAGACGACGTTAAAAGAAAAACTGGAATTGATGTTGAGTTTGAAGTTTCGTTTGTTGGAAAGTTTTAATAAGTGTAAAGCGAAAATTTGTTAATCGGTTTTTTAAATCTGAAATCTTAAATCTTAAATCTGCAATTAGTTTATCCCCAACTCTTTTATTTTTTTATTGTTTTAAAGATTAAGTATGTGTGATAATTAAATTAAGGTCGAATTAAAAGACGTAACTCCATTTCGTTAAAAGATTTCTAAAAGTTTTTTAATGAACCATTGCAATGGCTACAGTACGTAGAAAAAAAGCTGCTCCAAAGCGACGA
>DCXN01000016.1:0-42632 GCA_002327685.1 Patescibacteria group bacterium UBA2135 | reverse complement strand
AAAAAGCTGCTCCAAAGCGACGAAGAAAAGTTACTAAGAAGAGAGCTGCTCCGAAGAGGAGAAAGCGAGTAACTAAGAAACGAACAACTAAGAAGCGAACGACCAAGAAACGAGTAACTAAAAGACGAGTAGCGAAAAAACCTGCAAAGAAGAGAACAACTCGCCGACGAAGGAGAGGATAGTTCAACATCTTTCACAGGTTTTCCGCCGAACTCTCACTCTAAGGGTGGGAGTTCGGCTTTTATGGTAGTATAGTAGGATATGATTTTCAAGAAATGGTTTTCAAATGAGGAAAGAATCATCAAAAAAATAGAGCCTATTGTCAAGCATATTAATGAATTAGAGCATAAAATACAAGGGCTTTCTGGTGATAAACTGCAACATAAAACAGAACATTTTAGAAGTGCATTAAAACAGGGAGAGACGCTTGACGCAATATTACCGGAAGCATTTGCGACTGTACGAGAAGCGGCTCAGAGAACTCTAAATCAACGCCATTATGATGTCCAACTTATTGGGGGAATCATTCTTCATCAAGGCAATATCGCGGAAATGAAAACCGGAGAAGGAAAAACTTTAGTTGCAACACTTCCGGTATATTTAAATGCGCTTAAAGGAGAGGGTGTGCATGTTGTTACCGTTAATGATTATCTTGCGCGTCGTGACGCGGTATGGATGGGACAAATTTATGCGGCGCTTGGCATGACTGTTGGGGTAACAAACACAGATAATCAGTCATATCTTTACGATCCCTCGCACACGAACGAGAATCAGGAATCAGGAATCAGGAATCAGGAAAATGACGACGAACTTGATACTCTAAGAGATACTACAGGTGGTTTTCATGTGGTGCATGAATTTTTGCGGCCGTGTACAAGAAAAGAAGCGTACGCTGCTGACATTACTTACGGAACAAATAATGAATTTGGTTTTGATTATTTGCGCAGTAATATTGCGTACACAAAAGAAGAAGTGACACAAAGAAATTTTTCTTACGCAATTGTGGATGAAATTGACTCTATTTTAATTGATGAAGCGCGCACGCCACTTATTATTTCCGCGCCGTCACGGGATCCGGAAAATTTGTATTATACATTTGCGCGTGTCGCGGCCGCATTAAATAAAGACACGGATTTTTCTATTGATGAAAAATTAAAAGCAACAACACTCACAGATGAAGGTATTACAAAGGCAGAAGGAATACTTGGTATTGATAATATATATACAGAGAAAGGGATTAAATATGTACACCACCTTGAGAATGCAGTACGCGCAAAAGCACTATTTAATAAAGACAAGGAGTACGTTGTTAAAGAGGGGGAAATTGTTATCGTTGATGAATTTACCGGACGACTCCAGCCGGGACGCAGATGGTCTGAAGGGCTTCATCAAGCGATTGAGGCGAAAGAGGGACTTAAAGTGCAAAAGGAGTCGCGTACTGTTGCGTCAATTACATTTCAAAATTATTTTAGACTATACGACAAACTTGCCGGCATGACGGGAACGGCGCAGACAAGCGCCGAAGAATTTACACGCGTATATGATTTACAGGTTGTTCCAGTGCCGACTAATGGACCAGTTGCTCGTATTGATCGTGATGACCTCATTTTGCAAACAGAAAAAGGAAAGTTTGAGGCGGTTGTAAAAAAGATAAAAGAATTAAATGAAAAAAACCAACCCGTGCTTGTTGGTACCGTTTCTATTGAGAAAAATGAATTGTTGGGAGCATTGCTTACACAAAAAGGAATTTCACACGAAGTACTGAATGCAAAAAATCATGAACGGGAAGGAGAAATTATCGCACAAGCGGGCAAAAAAGGAGGTGTTACTATTGCGACAAACATGGCTGGTCGTGGAGTTGACATTGTGCTCGGTGGTAATCCGCCAGACCTAAAAGACCAAAAAGAAATTCTTGAAGTCGGGGGATTGTTTGTTATTGGAACCGAACGGCATGAGGCGCGAAGAATTGACAATCAGCTGCGTGGTCGTTCCGGAAGGCAGGGTGATCCCGGTGAGACGCAATTTTTTGTCTCGCTTGAAGATACACTGATGCGTGTGTTTGCTTCTGACACCATTAAAAATATGATGGGGAGGTTTGGTATTCCCGAAGATCAGCCAATTGAAAATAAGATGATTACCCGCGCGCTTGAATCGGCGCAGACTAAGATTGAGGGGTTTAACTTTGACGCGCGGAAACACGTTTTACAGTATGACGATGTGTTAAACCATCAACGAGGAATGATATATACACTACGTCGCGCGGTTCTTTTTGAAGATAAAGAAATAATAAAGAATTTTTTGGAAGAACTTACAACTTTTGACCCAAATATAGAGAATACAATTGCGGAAAAAACAAAAGAGTTGGGGAAAGAGTCATTTTTCAAAACCTTGGCGGGGATTATCTTACGCACTATTGATGTATTTTGGATGGAGCACTTAGAGACGATGGAATATTTACGCCAAAGTGTTTCTCTGCGGGCGTATGGACAAAGAGATCCGCTAGTTGAATATAAAAAAGAAGGACTGAAGTTGTTTAATGAAATGAGAGAAGCGACCAATCTTCACGTTATACAACTTATATCTTCCATTGACGCAGATTCTATTTCTAAAATTGTGAAAGAACGTGAAGTTGATGTAAAAGATGTTTCTGCTAGCCATGCTGACGCGGGCAACAAGGTTAGCCCGCCCGCCCGTACCCCTGTTGCAAGCGAGACAAAGGTAGGTAGAAATGATCCTTGCCCGTGTGGTTCAGGGAAGAAATATAAGAAGTGTCATGGTATGTAAAATAAAAAATTCCAGCCACTGGTGTCAGTATTGGCTGGAATTTGAGAAGAACACCTCCTCCAGTCGATTAATTTTGTGAGGGTTTCAGTTCAGACCTCGACTGGCAGCCCTGAATCCTGGTTCCATCCTCACTATGGAGTATAGCAAACTGACAGAATTTGTCAATACCTTAAAAAATGGCTTAAAATAAGGACAAATTCTCGTATGGCACTTTATTCTAGAAATTATTTTTTTATGACAGAGAATTTCACCTGATTCTGAAATATCACAAAATTCACAACGTGGATGTGTGCAAGTAAAAGTACAGACCACAATAGCCCACATTCTGTGTAGAAGGTCTTTCATCGGTTACCTTTTTGTTGGATGTTCTATTATTAAAGTAGCAAATCTGTGTGATTGTAACAAGATGAATCCATTAATTTCCATCTCGTTTCTCCTGCGCGACCGTCAATATACGCAACATGTCCAGTCATAGTCATGGCGCCCAAACTTTGCGAGACACCATTCACGTTCAAGTTTACTCTTTCTGCAATTTGCCGAGTGGTCGCTTCTCCTTCTAGCTCTGTCAGTGCTGTTAATATGAGTTTCTGACGTTTTTTAAGAACCATTATTTACCTCTGAATATGCAAAACTCTGTGAACAAAATAACAAATCTGTGTAATAATGACAAGAAATATGAAAAATAAAGGTCCCTCGGTCTAAAGGCACGAGGTGTTGAACCTGTATTAACTCCTCGGCTCGGCAATGAGAAGATTCCGCTTCGCTCTACTTTCTCATTGCGCTCGCTCTACGTCGTTAATAAAAATATGAAAATAACAATTTGTGGAAGCATTGCATTTTTTGATGAAATGCTGGAAATCAAGAAACATCTGGAAGAATTAGGTCATGAAGTTAAACTTCCACCCTCAGAGATTGCAGGAGAGGACGGAGTGGCAATACCAATAAAGCAATATTATAAATTAAGAAAAGCAGAAAAAGGTGATTCTGGTTGGATTTGGGATAGAAAAGAAGAAGCAATGAAAAGACACTTTGACAAAGTTGTATGGTCATATGCGATATTAGTTCTTAATTATACGAAAAATGATATTAAAAATTACGTTGGAGCGAATACGTTTTTGGAAATGGGATTAGCATTTCATCATAAAAAGAAAATTTATCTTCTTAATGAAATCCCGGAAATATCATGCAAAGAAGAAATATTAGACATGAAGCCAGTTGTCATTAATAATGATTTGACTAAAATCAAGTAAATCTCCTTGTGTTGGTGGAAGAAAATACAAAAAATGCCACAGAGAGCAAATAAAAAACAGAAGGATGAACAGGTGCGGCGAAGTGTTGAGAATTTACACCATTTTCATTGTGTCTCATGTAATAAGTGGTGGTCTATCGGAGATGCGCCCGAAAGTAAAAAGGAGTGGTATTGCCCGTGGTGTGGCTTGCGGCAGGAGATATAGGGTGCATTTGTGCAGGTTGACCCCGTTAGAGGTCCGAATCATTCGATTCGGCAAACAACGAAGTTGTTTTACCTCTAACGGGGTTGACAAGAATATCTATTTAGTATTATCTTTAACGCAGACAGAGCATGTCGCGAAACCTCTCCCTGCCTGCGACACGTGGTTTTTGGCTACGGCGCGCGAGCCTCGCTCTCTGTGTATATTCAATACACTTCGGGCTCCGACTCGACGCCTCGCACCAAAAATCACGTGTCTCGGCTTGGGAACCCGGGTTTCTCAACATACTCTAACTTTTGCAAAGGAACGTTGATATGTGCATGGATGATAAGGAGTGTACGTCATGAGAGAGATGACACCTGAAAAAAAAGTGCTCGCTCGCGCTCTTTTTAACGAAGGGGTCTTTTTAGATAAAAGCAGGTCTCCTGATGGAGCTGGCTTTCCCTTGCGGCTGCATGACACGGATCCAGATGCACCGCTTTCACCGTATTATCTTAATCTCAGAACGTCAGGAAATACGAAACCAGGTCCGTTGGAAGGCACGTTACTTGATATGCTGGGACGCGCCCTTTTTAATGAAGCAGAAAGACAGAGATTGCGATATCGATCTGTTGCGGGTCTTCCTACGGCAGGGACAAGTTTGGCTCAGAGTTTTCATTTGTTCTGTGTTACTGAATGTACGGATAATCCCGCAGTACTTATAAATATGAAGAAAAGAAAGAGTGGCGATTTTCGTATTATCACACCGATTCCTTCTCGCGCGTCTTCTCTGTTGCTGATTGATGATGTGGTTACTGGGGCAGGAAGTGTTTACAAAGCTTTACACACATTTAAACCGTCTGGGGTTTTCATAAATGAATGTCTTGTTGTAGTAGACAGGGAGCAGGGAGGAGTAGAGAAGCTCAAAAGACAAGGGATATATGTACATTCTCTTTTTACAATTACCGAGCTTGTTAACTTTTATCTTGACGAAGGGCTGCTAAAGGAAGAACAAGCAAAAGAGATTCTTTCCTACGTACATGAGAATTAAATGAGTTACGAAAACCGGTTTACTCCGGTTTTCTTTTTGTATGTAAAAATATATAATACAACTTACAATCTTATAACCTAAAACCTATAATCTAATACCTAGATATGACTTTTATTGCAAAATGGCTCATTGTTGCACTCGCATTTCTCGCGGCGGCGTATCTTGTGCCAGGTATTCATGTAGCAAGTTTTTACAGCGCGCTCATCCTTGCGTTTCTGTGGGGAGTGGTTGGTTTACTACTAAGACCTATTTTGATATTGTTGACGCTACCGATTACATTACTCACGTTCGGTTTATTTACACTTGTTATAAATGGATTCCTTTTTTGGTTTTTGAGTACGTTTATAAAAGGTTTTGATGTTGATGGATTTTTAAGTGCATTCTTAGGGGCTCTTATCGTTTCTACAATTACGTGGATTGGTAATCGCGCTCTCTCTAGCGAGTGAACACGTGTTTGATATTAAGTAAATAAACTTTAAAGCTATGAAAGAAGTTATATTGATTACATCCTTACTTGTTGTTTTTGTTTTATTAGCGACGAGTCAAATTTATTTTTAATTGAATAATTATGTGCGGAATCTTTGGTTACATTGGTAACAAAAACGCTGGCGAAAAAATCATTGAAGGATTAAAAAGACTCGAATATCGAGGTTATGATTCATGGGGTGTTGCAGTTAAGAGTAACTCTAAAATTGACCTCATAAAGAAAATGGGTAAAATCGGTGAAGTCCAATTTTCCCAACTTTCTCTACCTTCAAGCAATATAGCTATTGGACATACAAGATGGGCCACCACAGGTGATGTGTCAAACAAAAATGCACATCCCCATTGTTCTTCTGATCAAACCTTTGTCCTTGCCCACAATGGAATTGTTGAAAATTATAAAGAATTAAAAAAAAATCTTTATAAAAACGGACATCGATTTAAAAGCGAGACTGATACTGAAGTAATCGTAAGGCTTATAGAAAGTAAGTTAAATAAGTCATCCGATTTTAAAATTGCTGTCCAAAAAGCATTCTTAGATCTTAAGGGAAGAAATACTATCATTCTTTTAAGAGATAATGGCGATATTGTTGCAGCACGAAATGGCTCGCCGCTTGTTGTCGGACTAGATGAAAAAAATCAGGATATATATCTATCATCAGATACTCTTTCTTTTGCACAGTATGTAAAAAAGACAATAATTATAGAAAATAACCAACTCGTCTTTATTAGAAGAGACAACGTTAAAATTTTTAATATAAAGACAGGCAAAAACATAAAATATCATGCTGAAAAATTAGATATTAAGGATAACAAGATTGATAAGGGAGATTTTGATCATTTTATGATTAAAGAAATCAACGAAAATCCTTTTGTTATCAACCAAGTGGTTAAACAATCTCGTAGAAAATACGATGCCCTTGCACGTGAGATCAAAAAAGCAAAGAATATCTACACGATAGGGTCTGGTACCGCGGGGTTTGCTGCTGCACAGATAGCCTATTACTTAAGAGCATATGGGAAAATAAGGGCTGTAAGTCTTGTAGGGGCCGATGCGCGGGAATATTTTAATCTTTTTAGGAAAGGTGATTTGCTTATTGCTCCATCACAAAGCGGCGAGACCGCTGATGTGCTTGAAGTTTTGGAATATGCACAAAAAAAAGGTGCTCAAATTGTCTCATATGTGAATATGGAGGGATCTACGATGGCACGAATGTCTGATTTTAAATTTTCTGCTCAAGCTGGTCCAGAAGTCTGCGTAATGTCTACAAAGATCTTCACCTCGCAAATAGCATGGGGATATCTGGTAGCCAAAACCGTACAAGGAAAATACAAAGAAGGGATTAATAATTTACAAGAATTAATAAAGAAGTCTCAACTATATCTAAAAAATAAAAAGTCAATAAATACTATAAAAAATCTTTCTCATTACTTACATAATACCCAGAATATTTTTCTCATGGGTAAATCTCAGAATTTGCAAATCATGAATGAGGGCATGGTTAAACTTATTGAAGGAACTTATAAACATGCGCACTCTATCCCTGCGGGTGACTTAAAACATTATGCAATTACCTTGATTGAAAAAGGGGTAATTGTTATTGTTGCTATTTCTAATGATGAGGTAAAGCCCGATATACTAAATGCAGCAGGCGAAGTACGCGCACGTGGTGCGTACATCATTGGAGTCGGAAGTGACGACAGTGAATTATTCAATTCACTGATTAAAGTTCCAGATACTGGAGAGACAAGTGCTATTATGAATCTTATACCCCTTCAGCTTTTGGCATATTTTTTGACTGTTGAATTGGGAAATAATGTTGATAAGCCGCGAAATATCGCAAAAAGCGTGACGGTGAAGTGAGTGAGCCACTAGCTATTGTTAATGGATTGAATGGTTAAGTTCAAAAAGATAGGCGGGAGTGCAAAATATGCACTCTCGCCTTTTTGTTGAGAGTAAGATTAGGAGTTCTTCGGAAACATATCATCGGCTATACGCTGAAGATGTTCCATGCGCTCAAGTTGATTGTTTTTTTGTATCATCAACATTGCCGGAATTCTTAACAACACGATTTTCAGCAACTCATCTCTTGTGGACTTTGTAAGTTCCCCAAGGAATTCCTCGACTATCCAATGTTCTCTGTCAACGGGATTTTCGTGTATTCGGACATCCAATTCTGCGTCGATAGACACATCCGCAAGCGGGATACCCTCCCATCTGAACTCAGCACGGAGCGTAGAAGAGAGAAGTAATTTTGTAAATTGAAGAGAAATTCTTCCGAAGCCTCCATGAATATCTTGTGCAAGTTGCACCATGGTGTTCAGGAAAGGGGTGTGTTGAGGTTGGAGACATGATTTCAGACTTAACAGAATTGTGGGTTCGTTGTTGCTCATGGTTTTCTCCTTGCCGCTCGGCCCGTGGCTTGCGGCTCTGGATTTTGAAGTGAAGGAACAATGGCAATCTCATTATTGCCACGAATATTGTAACGAATTATTAAATCTTTGTCAAGCAAAATAATAATTATATGTAGCGTATAATATATAGTATGGAATACAAGCCAACAATTGGATTGGAAATACACGCAGAGCTTAAGACACGGACGAAAATGTTCTGTGATTCAAAGAATGATCCTGATGAACCAAAACCGAATGTAAATATTTGCCCTATCTGCATGGCTCATCCCGGAACTCTGCCTGTTATCAACAAAGAGGCAGTGAAGCATGTTTTAAGGGTTGGTACTGCTGTTGGCGGAAAACTTGCCGATTTTACTGAATTTGACCGAAAAAATTATTTTTATCCCGATTTACCAAAAGGATATCAGATCAGCCAATATAAATATCCACTTATTTCAAATGGCATCCTTGCAAATATAGAACTTGAGAGGATTCATCTTGAAGAAGATACTGGTCGTTCTGCCCACGAAACAGGAGATTATAGTCTGGTTGATTTCAATAGGGCGGGAATACCTCTTATGGAGTTGGTTACAAAGCCGGTTATTGAAACTGCGCAACAAGCGGTCTTTTTTGCAAAAGAATTGCAATTACTTTTACGATACGTTGGAGCAAGTGACGCAAATATGGAAAAAGGGGAGATGCGCGTTGAGGCAAATGTAAGCGTAAGCCAAGATCAAGAATTAGGTACAAAGGTAGAAGTTAAAAACCTTAATTCATTTAAATCTGTAGGTCGTGCGATTGAATATGAAATTAAAAGACAATCTGAATTGCTTGATAAAGGAGAGAAGGTAGTGCAGGAGACACGCGGCTGGGATGAAAATAAAGGAAAAACATTTTCACAGCGCATAAAAGAGGAGTCGCACGATTATCGTTATTTCCCTGATCCCGATTTGCCAAAATTATACATCAGTGAAATTCCTGAATTTTTAGGAGAAAGTCTCAAAAAAGAACTTCCGGAATTACCGTGGGACAGAAGGGAGCGATACAAAAAAGAATTTGATATTACAGATGAAGATATTGAAATGTATGTGCAAAATGAAAAATTTGGAAATCTATTTGAAGGTATTACAAAAGAATTATTGCCGGACAAAAAACTCATTAAACTTGCGTCAAATTATATCGCAAGCGATCTGCGAAACCTTATTGGTGATGACACAAGTACATTTACTGATAAGACGGCCTCATTTGCAAAATTAATGCGAATGATTCAATCGGGAGAAATATCTTCACGTGGCGCCAAAGATATTTTAGCGATCATGGTCTCTAGTGGCGGAGAACCCGAAGAAATTGTTAAAGAAATGAACCTAGTTCAAAAAAGCGACGAGGGGGAATTAAAGGGTATTATAGAAAAAATTATTGCTGACAAACCACAAGTTGTAGCTGATTTTAAAGCAGGAAAAGAAAAATCCCTCCAATTTCTTATCGGTCAAGGAATGAAAGAAACAAAAGGGGCCGCAAATCCCTCAATATTGAAGAAGTTGTTTTTAGAATCTTTGAGTAAATCCTGATATACTATTTATATATGAAGATACGAATTGCTATCAACGGATTTGGACGTATTGGGCGCGCATTTTTTAGAATTGCGTATAATCATCCGGAACTAGACATCGTAGCCGTTAATGATTTAGATGGGCCGGAAAATCTCGCGTATCTTTTGAAGTATGATTCTGCATATGGCAAAAGCGACATTCCGATTACGGCAAAAAAAAGTGATGGTAAACCAGTATTTGTTATAAGTACCCCTGAAGGTGAAAAAACTATTTCTCTTCTTCACCAGAAAGACCCGGCGCGTCTACCATGGAAAGAGCTTGATGTTGACATTGCCGTTGAGGCAACTGGTATATTTGCTAGTTATGCTAAGTCACAAGCACATCTTGAGGCTGGCGCAAAACGCGTAGTTGTTACCGCTCCCGTCAAAGATGAACCGGTCGGCGGCATTGTTGGCGCGACGGTTCTTGTTGGGTTAAATGAAGAAAAATTGAAGACGTGTGATATCTCGTCAAATGCATCGTGTACCACAAATGCGGGCGGGCCGCTTATCGCAATTTTAGATGAAGGTATCGGCATAGAAAAAGCAGTGCTAAATACTGTGCACGGATATACCTCTTCTCAGTCACTTGTTGATGGTACGCACAAAAAAGATTTCAGGCGTGGGCGTGCGGCCGCGGCAAATATTGTTCCTTCAACGACAGGAGCAGCTATTGCGGTAACTAAAGCATTTACCCCGCTTGAGGAAAAATTTGACGGAGTTGCGATACGTGTTCCGGTTATTGTAGGTTCACTGGTAGATGTAACGTTTGTTGCAAAACAAAACACAGACGTAAATGAAGTAAACAATATTCTCAAAAAGGCGGCAAAACAAGAACGGTGGAAAAAAACTTTTTCGGTAACTGATGAGTCGATTGTGTCTTCCGATATTGTTGGCAGTAAATATGCATCAATTGCTGACCTTTCATTTACTCGTGTTGTAGATGGTAACTTAGTGAAAGTGTTCGCATGGTACGATAATGAAATGGGATATGTGCACACACTTCTAGAGCACGTGATAGTAAGTGGAAGACATATTAAAGAATCAGGAATCATGATAACAATTTTACCTTCTTAATATTAATCTTTTATTCATAATTCTTGATTCAAATTTTCTATGAAAATTTTTCTCGCATCTGACCATGCTGGTTTTGCACTAAAACGAAAAATCGTTGAATATCTTCAAAAAGAAGGTCTTGAAGTTATTGATAAAGGGCCGTCTGAATATGTTGAGGAGGATGATTATCCAGACTTTATTTCTCTTGCCGCGCAAGAAATTGCTAAAAATCCGACTAAAGACAGGGGTATTATCATTGGAGGAACTGGACAGGGTGAGGCGATAGTTGCGAATCGCTTCAAGGGCATTCGCGCAACAGTATATTATGGAGGAGTGCTAGATATTATAAAAATTTCTCGCGAACATAATGATTCAAATATGTTTTCTATCGGTGCACGCTTTGTTCCTGAGAACGAAGCACTCAAGGCTATAGACTTGTGGCTCCAAACTCCATTTTCAAATGAAGAACGACATGTTAGGAGGATTAAAAAAATTGATCTATATCCCGTAGAATGATGTCTAAAGATATCGAAATCATCCCCGCGTTAATGCCGAAAAGTTTCAGCGAATTGCGAGAGCAATTTGAGCGCTTTGTCGGATTAGTAGAGACCGTTCAACTTGATGTGATGGACGGTATTTTTGTGCCTAATAAGAGTTGGCCATATAGTGAAAATATAGAAATGCTAAAAGAGCTCCGTGGAGAAATGCCTTCATGGGGAGATATCAACTTTGAGGTTGACTTGATGATTCAAAATCCAGAACGTGCTGTCAATGATTGGCTTTTACTCGGCGCGAGTCGCATTATTGCGCACATTGAAAGCACGCACAACATGGATGCAATTATCGCTGAAGTAAAAGATTGTGTGAATGGAAAACAGATTGACCTAGAGGAAGAAACACACATTGAGATAGGCATTGCGCTTAATACGACGACCGAAAATAAGATATTGGAGCCGTGGGTAGAGCGTGTTGATTTTGTACAATTCATGGGAATTGAGAAGATTGGCTTTCAAGGACAAGCATTTGATGAACGAGTGATCAGAAAAATCCAAGATTTGCACGAACAACATCCCAACGTTACAATAAGTGTTGACGGAGGAGTAAATTTTGAATCAGCGCCAAAACTTATTGCCGCCGGCGCTACGCGATTAGTATCAGGGTCCACTATTTTAAAAAGTAAGGATATCGTAGAGACGATAAACCAGTTAAAAAAAAGATAAATTTTATATCATAAACCTCAAATCCTAAATATGGGTCATATTCACGAAGACAAAATCAAAGAATTAGAAGAAAAAGCGAATGAAATTCGCCAATCTTTAGTTGAATCACTAACTGAAGCAGGAAGCGGACACACTGCGGGACCTTTGGGAATGGCGGATATTTTTACCGCATTTTATTTTCATATTTTAAACCACGATCCCAAAAATCCACTCTTGGAGGAACGTGATCGGCTTATTCTTTCACATGGGCACATTACACCGGTGCGCTATGCAGCAATGGCACATGCTGGTTATTTTCCGCTTGAGGAGCTTAAATCCTTGCGAAAGTTTGATTCTATATTACAAGGACATCCTGAACGTGAAAAACTTCTGTCAGTTGAAACAACCTCTGGTCCGTTGGGGTCGGGACTTGGACAAGCCGCTGGAATAGCTCTAGGAGCTAAAATGGATGATAAAAAATTCCGCGTGTATTGCTTAATGTCAGATGGTGAGCAGGAAGCAGGAAATACATGGGAATCAGCAATGTTTGCGGCACATAATAAACTCAATAATCTAACGGCCGTTATTGACAGGAACAATATTCAGATTAACGGTATGACTGAAGACGTAATGGCTTTAGAATCGCTTCGCGAAAAATATGAAGCGTTTAATTGGCATGTAATTGAAGCAGATGGGCATAATATTGAAGAATTTGTTGACGCGGTGGAGCAGGCGAAAGCAATATATGAAAAACCGACGATGATTATTGCACACACGATTCCAGGAAAAGGAATTAAAGAAATTGAATTTGATTATACATGGCACGGGAAACCACCTAAAAAAGAAGAAGCGCAGAAGTTTTTAGCTGAATTGCGAACATTGGGAGAAGAAATTGAGAGTGAACACAAATAAATCAGGTTATAGGTGTTAGGTTATAGATATAAAAAATATGATTAATAAAGAGCAACATTTAGTGAAAAATATTTTTAATCTTGAGAGAGTTGAGCAAGGACCTACGCGGGATGGCTATGGTAAGGGCGTGGTTGAAGCAGGGGAGAGAGATGAACGCGTGGTGGTTTTGTGTGCGGATTTAATGGAGTCAACTCGTTCTCATTGGTTTCAAGAGAAATTTCCCGAGCGCTATATTGAACTTGGTGTGGCAGAACAAAACCTTGCTACTGTTGGCTCTGGGCTTGCGAATTATGGAAAAATTCCGTTCATTGCTTCTTATGCGGCTTTTTCTCCTGGGCGAAATAATGAACAGATTCGCACTACAATCTCTCTTAATAATGTACCAGTAAAAGTGTGCGGTATGCATGCAGGTGTTTCTGTTGGTCCTGATGGAGCAACACATCAGGCGCTTGAAGATATCGCGCTTATGCGCGCACAGCCGAACATGACTGTTATTGTTCCATGCGATGCAGAAGAGGCGCGAAAAGCAACATATACAGCCGCATTTAATAATAGTCCCGTATACTTACGTTTTGCACGCGAAAAAACACCTATTTTTACTACGAAAGAAACGCTATTTGAAATCGGAAAAGCAAATGTTTTATGGGAATCTGAGAAGCCGGATGCTGTCATTATCGCTTGCGGTAATCTTGTTTATAATGCGCTCGTTGCGGCAGAAGAGCTCAAAAAAGAAAACATAGAAGTTGATGTGATAAATAATCACACGATTAAACCAATGGACGCAGAGACGATTGTTGCGCACGCAAAAAAAGCGGGTGCTGTTGTAACAGTAGAAGAACATCAAATTGCTGGAGGTATGGGTTCCGCTGTTGCAGAAGTGCTTGCACAAGAGCACCCAGTACCGATAGAATTTATCGGTGTCCATGACTCTTTTGGACAATCTGGAAAGCCGGAAGAGTTAATTGCGCACTATGGCATGGATGTGAAGGCGATAAAAGATGCAGTACAGAAAGTAAGGGGTAGAAGATAATTCCTCACACAATTTTTGTCTATTGTCTTTACACTCTTTGTCTTTCTTTGTGTTGTACTTATATTATATAAAATAATATTATCCTATTATTTATACCATGGTACAAAAAATTGGAAAATCAAAAACAATACATATACACATAAAGATTGGAAAAAGGAAAGAGAAGAAGATTAAATTAACTGAAGAAATTCTTTTTTATCTTGGAGCTGCCGGTATTGTTACAGTTGGGGTACTTTATCCAATTGCGGTCGGTGCCCTTGGTGCGGCGTTTGTTGCTGGTAAAAAACATCGATCAAGTAATCAGAAGAAAGTTCAAAGCATACTATCTTTTATGAAAAAGAAAGGCTATGTGAAGATAATAAGGAAAAATGATGGGAAAAAATACGTGTCACTTACCAATAAAGGGAAAGAACGAGAAGCATATTATAAAATTCGTTCCCTCTCTATAGAAAAACCGCAAAAATGGGATAATGTGTGGAGAATTGTGTTTTTTGATATTCCTGCACACGAAAGAGGAAAAAGAAATGCCCTTAGAGATTGCTTGAGAAGAATCGGCTTTCAAATGTTTCAAAAAAGTGTGTGGATTTTTCCTTTTCCGTGTGAAGAAGAAGTAAGTTTTGTTAAACAATTTTTTAATATACATGATAGTGAATTGCGCTTAATAGAGAGTAGTAAAATTGGTGATGACAAGAAATTAAAGAAAATTTTTAAAATAACTCTATAAACAACTTTCCTATTTTTTATACCATGGTACAAAAAATGTGTTTATTAAGAGGTTGCCGTTGTTCATGTTGTATGTTACTGTACGCACAGATCGTTTTTTATTAAAAAGGTTAAGTAATGACAGAAGAATCAGGAATCGGCCAAAATGAGGATGGGGAAGACTTCTTATTATTCAAATTTAGGGCAAGTGTTGGTGAAGAGTTGGAAGAAGCAATTGTTGATCTAGCAGTGTTAGTTACATTCTATATGTACGCTGACCTTGAAGATGATGTATATGAGCTTGAACTTCACGTAAAATATTCTCCCAAATCAAAAAGGGCAAACAGCCAAGACGAAGAAATTCGCTATCGTAATCGTTTGATTGGACCAGAATTTAGAATTCGGTATCCATTTGATAATTGTGAAGCGATACTAGAATGGGTAAATGGTAGTTTCCAGTTGTGCATTTTTGATTCATTACTTCGAGAACATCTTTCTTCAGATATATCTTCTCAACAAAAAACACTCCTCATTGCGTCTTTATACGAACAATTAAAAGACATCGCAACAAAAATTGAAAGCCTGTCACCTGCTCGTTCTAAGCATCTTGAATAGCTTTTGTTATGTCACTAGCCCTATTACTAGGGCTAGTTTTTGTATATAATGAATTTTATGAAATCTGAAGAGATAAGGAAAAAGTTTCTGTCTTTTTTTAAGGAACGCAATCATGCCATAATTCCGTCAGCATCACTTGTGCCCGAGAATGATCCCTCGGTTCTTTTTACGAGTGCTGGAATGCAGCCGCTTATTCCATATTTTCTAGGAAAAAAACATTCCGCAGGAGACAAGCTAGCCAATGTACAAAAATGTGTTCGCACGCAAGATATTGAAGAAGTTGGGGACAAAACACACGACACATTTTTTGAAATGCTTGGAAATTGGTCTCTGGGTGTGTATTTCAAGAAAGAGGCAATTGAATGGAGTTATGAATTCCTAACATCAAAAGAAGATGGGCTTGGACTTGATCCGACTCGCATCTACATTACTTGTTTTGAGGGTGATGACAATGAACCAAAAGATATAGAATCAGCTAAAATTTGGGAAAGTGTTGGAATTCCTGAAAATCGAATTTACTTCTTTGGAGAAGATTCAAACTGGTGGAGTCCAGGAGATGATGGCCCTAGCGGACTTGATACAGAGATGTTTTATGATTTATATCCAGAACAAGATGCGATTGCGACAAAAAAAGATTTTAAAAAGGCCGATGATTCACAACGTGTTATAGAACTCTGGAATGATGTATTTATAGAACACGAAAAGAGAGGTGGGAAAGTAGTTGGGAAATTAAAACAGAAAAGTGTTGATACTGGTGCAGGACTTGAACGACTCGCGATGGTAACGCAAGGAAAAGACAATATTTTTGAAACGGATTTGTTTGAGGAATTGATGGATAAGATTGGTGAGATGTCTTCAGTGGATGACGTGCGCGCTAAAAGGATTGTCGCTGACCACATTCGTACAGCGGTATTCACAATAGGAGATGGCGTGTTACCTTCAAACACCGACAGAGGATACATTGTACGCCGCCTTATTAGACGCGCGGTGCGGTATAGCGATATATTAGGAATAAAAAAAGAATTTTTACACACGCTTGTTGATGTAGTAATTAAGAAGTATGAAAATGTATATCCGAATTTAACGCAAAAATCAAAAGAAATTAAAAGCGAAATACAGCAAGAAGAAGAGCGATTTAGAAAAACTCTTGAACGAGGTATTCGGGAGTTTGAGAAACTTGACACAAAACATATATCAGGAAAACACGCATTTGATTTATATCAAACGTATGGCTTCCCCGTGGAGATGACCAAAGAGCTTGCGCAAGAAAAAAACATTGTAGTTGACGAGAAGGAATTTAAAGAAGAACTTGCTAAGCACCAAGAACTCTCGCGCGTTGGCGCAGAGAAAAAATTCAAGGGGGGACTTGCGGGGCACAGCGACAAGGAAGTCCAATATCATACTGCAACACATTTATTGCACCAAGCACTTCGGGAAGTACTTGGAGACCGTGTATTTCAAAAAGGAAGCAGTATCACACCAGATCGGCTCCGATTTGATTTTTCTCATTCGCAAAAAATGACTGATGGTGAGAAAAAACAAGTTGAAGATTTGGTAAATCAAAAAATACAAGAAAAACTTCCTGTGTCATGGAAGGAAATGACTATTAATGAGGCAAAAAAACAAGGCGCTATGGGGCTCTTTGATGGCCGATATGATGAAATGGTAAAAGTTTATCAGGTGGGGGATGAGGCTTCGGGTATATTCAGCCTTGAACTTTGCGGCGGACCGCATGTAAAAAATACATCAGAGCTAGAAAGGGTCTTTAAAATCAAGAAAGAGGAGGCAGTTTCGGCTGGCGTACGACGCATTAAGGCGGTACTTGAATAGTTAATGTATCTTTGCTACAATCATTTTTCATGGAAGTCAAAAAAGATAATAGTAAAAATACCGCAAGCTTGCCCACACAGACAGGTGCGTCGCTTATTGAAGAAATGTTCCGAGCAGGGGCGCATTTTGGGTATGGAAAAACACGTCGCCACCCATCGTTTAAGCGAGTTATTTTTGGTATGAAAAAGGGTGTTGATATATTGAATTTAGAAAAGACAAGTTCTCATCTTTTGAAAGCACTTGAATTTGTGACATCGAGCGCGAAGGAAGGAAAAACATTTTTGATTGTTGGCACGAAACACGAAGCCAGAAAAGTGATTAAAGAAGCGGCGGCAACACTTTCTCTTCCGTATGTTTCAAATAGGTGGATTGGTGGAACGATGACTAATTTTTCTGAAATTAAGAAACGAACCCAGCGTTTAATTCATTTGCGTGAGCAGAAAGAATCTGGAGAGCTTGACGTGTATACTAAGAAAGAACGCCTACTTCTTGATCGGGAAATGGATAAGCTTGAAGCAAGTTTCGGCGGAATTGTACATATGAATAAATTACCTGATGCGCTCTTCGTGATTGATCAGCGTCATGAGGAAATTGCTGTACGGGAAGCAGCTCACCTCTCTATTCCGACGGTTTCACTTATAAACTCTGATTGTGATATCGCCAAAGTCCAGTATCCTATACCTGCAAATGACTCGTCTGTCGCAAGTATTATCTTTTTTGTTGATAAGTTCGTGAAGGCATATCAAGCTGGAGTTAAAAACCAACAACCGACGACTGACAACCAACAACAGAATACATAATTTTGTTTAAAAAGTTGTTAGTTGTGGGTTGTATGTTGTAAGTTGTATCGTATGATTTCCACAGAACAAGTAAAAGGATTGCGTGATAGAACAGGAATTTCTGTTATGCAGTGTAATAGTGCGCTTAAGGAGGCTGATGGCGACATGGATAAAGCGCTTGAAATCCTAAAGGCAAAGGGCGCAGATATCGTGTCAAAAAAAGGAGGTAGGTCTCTTGGTTCTGGCACTATTGCTACATATATTCACGGAGGTGGCGCCATTGGTGTTATTATGGAACTTGCGTGCGAAACTGATTTTGTGGCACGTAATGAGGATTTTAAAGCGCTTGCGCATGACATCGCGATGCATATTGCCGCAACGAATCCCGACTATTTGAACACAGAGAATGCAGAAGCGGATGAAAAAAGTTTGGGTGTACAACCTGAACGCATCCTGTTAGAGCAGTCGTTTGTTAAAGATGAAAGTCAAAAAATTAAAGATTTGCTTACTTCTGCTGTGCAGAAATTTGGCGAGCGAATTGAGATTGCTCGATATGAACGATTCTCAATATAAATTAACCTATTCAAATTTACAATTCTCAATTTTCATTGAATTTCTCAATTTTCAATTTACAAACGTTTGAAAATTATTTTATTGAAAATTTATTGAAAATTGAGAATTGTAAATTGAAAATTACTTTTAGTTAATTAGAATAATTGAAACACATGCTTACTCTTCTCATCATCTTTCTCACTTCACTAGTTGGACTCTTGGCGATGATCTACTATCGTCAATGGGAATTAAAAACAGGAAAGATATCTAGTTCCAAAGACAGCACTACATCGCTTTTTCCAATGAACGAGCTTTTGGGAGAGTTGCACGATGGATACAAGAAATTACCCAAAGAACAAGCGGAACAAATATTAAAAAAAGTGTATCACAACAGTAAAGATACTGTTGGAAAATCTTCACAATTTATCAAAAATGCACCAATCAAGAAACATGTTGATCGTGTGGTAAATTCAGTAAAAGGCAAACAGGAGCTGGCACCAAATAAAAAACCTGTGTCTCCATTTTTTAAGGACGTCTTAGAGCATAAGAAGAAGATACGAGAGGAAAACGAGAAATAAAAGCACTACCTTATTACAGGCGTAGCTCTTTAGCGCAATCCTGTTTACTGTAGGATCTGCAAGGTAGGTAATTGGCAGGCAGGCACGTTTTGCTTGTCCCGTTAGAGCCGCCTTAGCTCAGCTGGCCAGAGCAACGCACTTGTAATGCGTAGGTCCGGAGTTCGAATCTCCGAGGCGGCTCTAACGGGATGAAGCGTCAGGTTGTGGGCTCAAGCCCCCCGATGGCTATTGACCTCGTTAGAGGTCCGAATCATTTGATTCGGCAAACAACGAAATTGTTTTACCTCTAACGGGGTTGACAAAAAAATATCTTTTGTTAATTTGATATTCATAATGACCAGAACTGAAAGGATATGACGTGGGCGGTAACCTTATATTAATTGTTACCTTGAGTGTTCTTTGTGTATGTTTTTTAGTATTCTCCGGGGTAGCATTTAAAGAGGAAAAAGCTAGTGTGGGTTTTCCTCTGATGATAATCGGAATCGTTCTTTTGATCAGCGTGACACTGGCATCACATGGATAATGTCCACATACTAGAAAGCCGCTTAACCGCGGCTTTTTTCCTTAAATTTTTTACACTACAAACAGGAGAGTTTTATGTTATACTCGGAAAATATGAAAGATAAATTTGAAAAACGGCATATTGAAATTGCTGATTCTCTGGAAATAAAACAAGCGCAAGAAAGCCTTGGAAAAAGAGATGACCCTGAAGCACAGAGACTTCTTCGCTTTTTAAATATGCCTGATTTGTCGCGGGATAAAACAAGCCCACTAAACGAGCTTGTTAACCGTATTTTGGGCATTGAACGTTTCACTGACTTTGATGAAATCAAAGTTCCTGAAATTGTTGGGGCTTATGAAAGTTTTGATTTATTCAATTTTCCCAAAGATCACCCAGCCAGAAGTAAATCTGATACGTATTACGTTGACGACGAAAAAATCCTGCGTACTCATACCACGATAATGTGGCGTTACTGGCTTATGCAGTCAGAAGTTAAAGAAAAAATAAAAGCGAAAGAAAGTATTGGTGCATTGTCGTATGGAAAAGTTTACCGAAAAGATGAAATAGACCGAAACCACATGAACATATTTCATCAAATGGATGGATGGTACCTTTCTCCAAAAGAAAAAGAAGTTATTACCGCTGATGATCTTAAAGAAGTTTTAACTGAAATTGCTCAAATTATTTTTGGCAAGGAAATTAAATATCGTTTCAACAAAGATGAATTCCCCTATACCGATCCGAGTATTGAAATGGAGATAGAAGTTGATGGACGATGGGTAGAAGTTTTGGGTAGCGGTATTGTGAAACCAATTGTTTTAAAAAATTTTGGAGTTGACCCTGATATATATAACGGATGGGCATTTGGATTTGGTCTTGAACGGCTTGCAATAATAAGCATGCAATTACCGGACATCCGACTATTGTGGTCGGATGACCCGCGCATCAAAAAACAATTGCGCTTAGGTAATACATATGTGCCGGTTAGTAAGTATCCACCAATTACACGAGATATTTCTTTTGTAGTTCAAAAAGATTTTGTACCAAATAATTACTTTGACTTAATACGAGATCTAGGCGGGGATTTAGTGGAAGAAGTACGATTAATTGATTCATACGAAAATGCTGAAAAATTTGGAGCAGACAAGATTAGTTACACTTATCGGATAATATACAGGAGCAATGACAGAACTCTTCTGTCGGAAGAAGTTGATAAAATACAAGATGAAATTTACAAACAAACAGCTATTCAATTTAACGCTGAATTAAGATAAGTCCCTGCAAAACCGCCGCAAGGCCCGGCCTTACGTGGGGATAAGCTGTGTATAACTTGCAGAGTAAGGCCGGACCTTGCGAAGGATGAATTATCCCCAAAATTTGAAAAACCCCTTGTTTTTTAGGGGTATTTTGTTATAATGAACGTATGGGAGATCCCCATGTTATTTTTTTTATGACCCCTAAAACCGCAAAAAAAACACCTAAAACTGCCTCACATAGTGGTGAATATAGAGCCGCTGATATTACTGTTTTGGAAGGCTTGGAACCGGTCAGAAAGCGACCGGGGATGTATATTGGCACAACTGGACCAGAGGGTCTGCATCATCTGATTTGGGAGGCGTTTGACAACTCCAGAGATGAAGCGATGGTTGACTATGCAACACAAATAGAGGTTGCCTTACTTCCTGACAACATGGTGCGTATCGTAGATAATGGACGCGGCATACCTGTTGATATTCACAAACAAACCAAAGTGCCTGCACTTGAAACTATTATGACGACACTTCACGCTGGAGGAAAATTTGGCGGAGAAGGATATAAAATTTCTGGAGGACTACACGGCGTTGGTATTTCTGTGGTAAACGCGCTTTCTGAATACGCTAGCGCAGAAGTTCACAGAGATAATGGAAAATACATACAAGAGTACAGCAAAGGAAAGAAGAAGGCGAAAATGAAAAAAATAAGTTCTTCAAAAAGAACTGGCACTATTATTACATTTCAACCGGATCCCGAGATATTTAAGGACGTAACATTTAGCTGGAAAAAAATTGCTGACCACCTTCGTCAGCAGGCATATCTAATCAAGGGGGTAAAAATTGTTGTCATTGATGCCAGAGAATACACAGACAAAATAGACACTGATTCCGCTTTCTACCTCAAAGAGCTTGGTTTAGAAGTTCCAGAGTTTTCATTTTATTTTGAGGGCGGACTTGCTTCAATGGTCAAGTCATACAATCAAGTATTGAAACCATTGCATAAAAGTGTATTTTACATAGAAAAAACAATTGACGATGTCATTGTTGAGGTTGCTTTGCAGTATGTAGATGATATATCTTCTCGAGAACTTGCATTTGCAAACAACACTTACAACCAAGAGGGAGGAACACACCTAACAGGATTTAGAACCGCTTTGACACGTACGCTCAATGATTATGCAAAGAAAAATAATCTATTAAAGGGCGGGGTAGAAGCCTTATCTGGAGATGACGTGCGAGAAGGGTTAACATCTGTTGTGTCGGTCAAAATGCGCGAAATTCAATTTGAGGGGCAGACAAAAGGAAAACTAGGGAGTGTTGAAGCGCGAGGCGCGGTTGAAAAAGTGTTTAGTGATGCTTTTGCAGCGTTTCTTGAGGAGCGTCCTGATGACGCGCGGGCAATTGTCGGAAAAGTTATTTTAGCACTCAAGGCGCGAAAGGCAGCTAAAGCGGCAAAAGACAGTGTGCTGCGAAAAGGCGCGCTTGAAGGATTTACTTTACCAGGGAAACTTGCTGATTGCCAAACAAAAGATGCGTCCGAGTCAGAACTCTTTATAGTGGAAGGTGATTCTGCTGGTGGTTCAAGCAAGATGGGGCGAGATCGGCGCACGCAGGCAATACTTCCATTGCGCGGAAAAATTTTGAACGTGGAACGGGCACGGCTGGATAAGATGCTTGCGTCAAATGAAATTAAAGCGCTTGTAGTTGCGCTTGGTACAGCAATTGGAGATACTTTTAACATTGAAAAATTACGTTACCACAAAATCATTATTGCCACAGATGCTGATGTTGATGGCGCACACATTAGGACACTTCTTCTTACATTGTTTTATAGATATTTTAAACCACTTGTTGAAGAAGGATATATATACATAGCTACGCCACCACTTTATAAAATCAAAAAAGGGAAGCAAGTTACGTATGTATATACCGAGGATGAGAAAAGACAGATTCTTGGGAAAGAAGCTGTTACAGAAATTGCAGATCCTGAAAGTGACACAGAAGGAGAATCTGCCCCAGCTCAAGCTGTGGCGGATGAAGCGAGCGAAGGAGAGAAGAAATCACCCAAAATATCACTTCAAAGATACAAAGGACTCGGTGAAATGAATCCAGACGAACTATGGGAAACAACCATGGATCCTACGACACGAACTCTCAAACAAGTAACAATTGAAGATGCTCAAGAAGCTGACCGTGTCTTTGATACGCTTATGGGGACTGACGTGCCATCTCGCAAATCATTTATTCAGACGCACGCCAAGGAGGCGGAATTGGACATATAATTTGTAATATATATAATATTTTATAGTACAGTAACGGTAAGGCACCCGTACTCCTTAATAGGAGTAATCGCAGAAGACAATAAATGGCTATTGCGACAATTGAAATTAAAATACATGAAGACAAACTACGAAAACTAGAATCTGCTATGCAGGAATGTGAAATTCGAGAAAAGAATGATCTGGTCGATAATGCGTTAACACTTTTTTTGTGGGCCGTAAGCGTGAGAAAAGATGGTCGCGAAATCGCCTCAATAGATGCTAAAGAAAATGTATTTAATGTGTTAAATTTACCTGCTCTTTCTATTGTCCGTAAATCCAGGTCGTAATAATTTTTTCTTTCGTGCCGCACGTTTTATCGTGGCGGCATTTTTCTTGCTTGTTTCCATTGAACAATTCGCCCGAATCGTTCAATGGAGCAAAAAGTACAAAATACATACAGGTAAATCGTCTTATAAAACATTCCAACATTCTGCAGAATGTTGGAATGTCGTTAAACCTTTATTTTAAAGCAATTTTCAGGGTATTGACAAGTTTTGTTGATTTGCTATACTCTCCAATGAAAGGTTGTTGTGGTCATTTGGCGGCTGTAGCTCCAGTGGCCCTAGCTTTGGCTCTGCCAGCCCTGCTATTGGAGGTCGCTATCTGCAGTAAGACCCCGAGTCTTCGTGGTTACCCCCCCTCCCCGACCATGCCCAAACCATAGCAACCTTTCATTCTCTCCCGCTCTGTCTTGAGCGGGATTTTTTTACCGTTTCTTTTTTTGTCCTGTTCGTGTTATGTTGCGGGTTGTTGGTTGTATGTTGTGAGTTTATCTTTTATCTGCAATTTCTTTTGTAAGTTTTGTAAGTAGATCTTGAACTGGAACCATCTCCGATTTTCCAGTATCGCGGCTTTCAAGTGTGACAGTTTTTGAATTGATTTCTTTGTCTCCAATTACGACAAAGTAGGGGATTTTATGTTTCTTAACAGCCACAATTCTTTTATTGAGTGTTACATTTTCTGCGTGTAATTCTGCGCGTATTCCTGTTTGACGCAATTGTTCATATATTTCTGTCGCATATTTTTTTTGCGTCTCTCCAATTGGTAAAATTGCAATTTGAACAGGAGAAAGCCAGAGAGGGAAAGCGCCCGCATAATGCTCAATTAAAAATGCCATGATACGCTCAATGGCACCGATTGAAGAACGATGGACAACAAAAGCGCGTTTTTTTGACCCATCTTTGTCAGTGTATGAAAGATCAAAACGGTCGGGCATGCAAAAGTCATATTGCACGGTAAACGCTGTGTCTTCTTTGCCATTTACATTTTTCATTTGAATATCAATTTTGGGTCCGTAAAATACTGCATGACCTTTTGCTTCAACAAATTCTTTTCCGTGTTTTTTTAATAAATCACGCAGAAGCATTTCGCTTTTTTCCCATGCCGCATCATTGTCATAATATTCCTTTGTATTGTTGCGATCGCGAAGTGAGAGACGGTAATGGTAGTGTGTGCCATAGGTAAACCCAAAAACACCTGCAATATATTCAATTAATTCAAGCGCGCCGCCAATCTCTTTCATTGCTTGCTCTTCAGTTGCACATATAATATGCGCATCAGCGAGACAAAATGTACGAGTTCTCTGAAGCCCCATCAACTCTCCGGATTGTTCATATCTGTAGAGTTTAGCAAGTTCGCCCATGCGCATAGGAAGCTCCCGATAACTCCGAGGTTTTGAAAGATATAGTTGAAAATGATGTGGGCAGGACATTGGGCGAAGCATGAATTTTTCATCATCAATTTCAATTGGCGCATACATTGAATCCTTGTAGTGCGGATAATGTCCGGATTTTATATATAAATCAAGCTTTGCGATATCAGGAGTGTAGACATGTTGGTATCCACGACGTATTTCCTCGTCAATGATAAAACGCTCCAATTCACGGCGAATTGTTGCTCCTTTATGGGTAAAAAGTGGTAGCCCTTTACCAACTGTTTCGTCAACATAATAAAGGTCTAACTGTTTTCCCAGTTTTTTATGGTCGCGTTCGTTTCCTTCAGGTTGTGGATCGTTTTTCAGCTCTTCGTCTGTATTCATAGACTCTATAATAACAGAATAAATAACCGAGTCGCAAGCGATTCAGTGTTTCAAGTTCCAATCTTGAAACAAGATTTCTTTGACTCAAATGCTTGACTTATTCTCTATACTGATATATAATTAGGATAGAAAAATCAAACACGAATAAAGGGAGGAAAAGACACGTTGAGTAATTGCGGAGTTGCCATACTTATAACCACACCAGAAGGGGTTCCACTTCTAAAGAACAATTGTGAAAAAAAGCCCTTATGGAGAATGCCTGGAGGCAATGGAAATATTAATGATTCCTCTAGAAAGAGAAAAATACAAGACGCAAGACAACTTGCTATTCAAAAAGTAAGAGACGATCTTGGTATTAATTTTCCTGAAAACATGCTTGAATTCGTAATAAGCTGGCCAAGAGACACGCGCCTATCTATTTTGTTTAAAGTTGATCTCCCAAAACTTCCGCTATTACGAAAGCCTAGAGCTGGTGAGGAAATAAGAGTCTTTCAACCATCAGAATTAAACAACACGCCCGGCTTTGTAGGGGGGCAACGCAAACTCATTAAAAAGTATATGTAGTGCAACTAGCGACGCCCATGTCAATTATGTACATGGGCGTTTTCGTAATAATTCAAGTTGTCTGAATTTTAGTACATATTTACCCACTACTTACTATTTATAATTCTTTAATTTTTTCAACAATGAAACTGGGTGTTCCTCGCCGGTGAGATGTTTTTCCTTTTGCAAGAATGGTTCGCTCGGGCTCAAGAAGATTTTTGTATTCATTAAACATTCGTGGAAATACGACTGTTTCAATATTGTCATAAAAGTCAGCAATTTTTAGAAATGCCATCTGGTCACCTTTTGAAGTCAGTATGGTTTTTACTTCTTCTATGATACCGCCAACTATAACTGTTGAACCCTCGTGTAGTTCTTTCGTTTTTCGTATATCCAACTTTAATCGATCAAATTTTTCCTTGTGCTGTTCTAGGGGGTGACCTGAAATGTAAAGGCCTAGCAATTCTTTCTCCCAGGAAAGTTGCTCCGCAACCGAAATAATGGGGGATTCTTTTAAGCTTAATTGCGGAACAGAATCTTGATTTTCCATAAGACCAAAGAGTGAGTCCTGTCTCTGCGCATCAGCAGAGTTTTCTTTGTTGTATATAAGCGCTTCTTCAATATTGCCATACATTGCTCCACGATCTCCCAAGTTATCAAGCGCCCCACACTTGACAAGAGATTCCAGAGATTTTTTATTAAGATTTTTATGTCGTATACGTTCCAGAAAATTAACGAAAGAGGCAAATTTTCCATTTTCTTCGCGTTCTTTAATAATTGCATTTGCGATTTCTGTCCCAAAATTTTTAATAGAATATAATCCGAATCTTATTTTATCCTGGCTTGCGTTGACAGATTCAGGCGAATCCTTAATAACTGTAAAATCACCGAAACTCTCGTTTATATCAGGTGGAAGAACTGGAATATTCAGACGTACACACTCTGCGATCGCCTCTCCAATTTTTTCAACGTCACCAGCGTCAGCTGTTAAAACTGCCGCCATATATTCAGTCGGATAATTTGCTTTCATGTATGCTGTCTGATACGCAACCCATCCGTAACTTGCCGCGTGTGCCTTGTTGAAGCCATATGCGGCAAATGTTTCAATCATATCCCACAATTTCTGCACTTTATCTTTTGACATTCCGTTTTCTATACAACCACTCATGAAGCGTTTTTTTTGTGCCTGCATTTCTTCTGGAATTTTTTTCCCTACTGCTTTTCGGAATTTATCTGCTTCTCCCCAAGAGTAACCCGCGATCTGAGTTACAATAAGCAAAATATCATCTTGATAGATAAGAATGCCGTATGTTGCCTCAAGAATATCTTTAAGTCTGTCATCCACATAACTTACAAGTTCAGGATTTTCTTTTCTCTTGATATAGTCTGGGATAAACGCAAGAGGTCCTGGGCGATATAATGCTATCATTGCGTTAATGTCCTCTATTATTGTTGGTTTCAATTGCTTTAAATATTGAGTCATACCCGAACCATTTAATTGAAATAACCCCATTGTCTCTCCTTGTGCGAGTTTTTCGTAAGTCTTTTTGTCGTCGGTAGGAATATGCTCGATATCAACATCAACATCACAAAATTCTTTTACTAATCGTACAGAATTTCCTAGTATAGTAAGATTTTTAATTCCCAAGAAATCAAACTTTATAAGCCCAACATCTTCAACCGCGTGCATGTCATATTGCGTAATAATATTATCTCCACGAGGGTCATGTTGAAGCGGAACAGAGTGCATGAGTTCTTCAGGTCCTACAACCACTCCTGCGGCATGTGTCGAAACATGCCGCGCGCATCCTTCAAGTCGCTTTGAGAGATCAATTATTTCACGCACTTCTTCCTCTTTCTTGTATAAATCTTGAAGTTCTGGAGTCATTTCAAGTGCTCTGTCTATTGTCATGGGAAAACCTTGCGCACCTAACGGTATGAGTCGTGCTATTTGGTCTCCTATTGAATATGGTTTATTCAATGCGCGAGCAACATCGCGCACTGCGCCACGAGCCATCATGGTACCGTATGTTCCGATTTGCGCAACATGTTTTTCTCCATATTTCTCTTTCGCGTAATCAATAACTTCATTTCTTCTTGTGTCTTCAAAATCCATATCAATATCTGGCGCTGACGGACGTTCAGGGTTTAAAAACCGTTCAAACGGAAGTTTGTATTCAAGCGGATTGATATTAGTTATACCCAAAAGGTAGGAGACCAAAGAACCTGCGGCAGATCCTCGTGTGTTGGTAAGAATATTATTTTCTCGCGCAAAACGAAGTAAGTCAGCAACAACAAGAAAGTAAGGAGAAAAATTTTTTGTTTCAATAATGCCTAATTCGTATGTTATACGCTCATCAACATCTTTTGTTTTTTGAAGATTTCTAGAACCAAGTCCTGCGTATGTTAACTTCTCAAGTTCAGCGTCATAAGTTGTACCTTCCTCTATCTCGTAATTTGGGAATACCCACTTGCCAAGTTCGAGCTCCACATTGCACATATCAGCGATTTTTTCGGTATTTTCTACTGCTTCGGGGATATCTTTAAAATATTCACGCGCCGTTTTAGTATCTATGAAAGAAAAATCATCATTTGAAAGCGTTAAACGCTTCGCGTCATCAAGATCAGTATTTGTCTGAATTGCAATCAGGGTGTCATGCGCTTTTGCGTCATCCTTGTGAAGATAGTGAGAGTCATGAGTTCCGACAATAGGAATATCAAACTTTTTCCCAAGCGCTATTGTTTCGCGCCGCACATCGTTGAGACCCTCTACATTCGGGTGATGCATAATCTCAAGGAAATAATTATCTTTTCCAAAAATCTTTTGGTATTCTTCAATGACTCGCTCTGCCTCTTCTGTATTTTTATTTCTCAATGCGCGAGATAATTCACCACCAAAACATCCAGAAAGACAGATGAGTCCATCGGAGTATTTATTTAACAATTCTCTATCTATTCGCGGCTTATAATAATATCCCTCCAAATGGGAAAGTGATACTAATCTAATGAGGTTGTGATAGCCAGTATTGTTTTTTGCAAGAAGTGTCAAATGATATCGTTTATTATCAATTCCAGGCTGTTTATCTAGTCGCGAACGATGCGCGACATATGCTTCAAGCCCTATAATTGGTTTGATGCCCTCATCTTTGCAAGTCTTATAAAATTGAATTGCGCCGTATAGCACTCCATGGTCAGTAAGCCCGATCGCTGACATGTTGTATGTTTTGGCAAGATGTACCATCTCCGGAAGCTTTGAGAGTCCATCAAGAAGGGAGTAGTGGCTATGTGTGTGGAGATGAATAAAGCTCATGCTACTATAATAGCATGAGCTTTAAGAATCATGAATCCCGCACGAAATCACACCAACGCAGAAATCTTTTTTGAAAATTAGAATTATGACTGATTTTTTGTATAGATACTCAAAAAAAAAGCAAACCACACTAAGTGGTTTGCTCTGGGGAGAAAATATTGCGACTTACATGCCAACTGTAGCAGCTTCAAGTTCACATAACCGTCGCCTCTTCTCTTTCTCTTTAGCTTTTTTTTCAGAAATTTTGGAGAAATTTAATGTAAACAAAGCTCGCAAGAATCTAGCTATCCTCTTTCCTCGTGTGTTGGCAATAATATTCATATGCATTTCATGCCGATAATCGGGTAATATCTCTTGCCACATATCGTCTACTATACACTTTGCCGACTCATTCTCGGAGCGGATTGCAAAAATCTTACGAAATACCTTCAAAAAATTTTGAAAATTTTCTTCTGAACCTTCCAGGTCCAACTTATTTTCTCGTAATTCTCTGAACAACTCTAAGGGGAGATGCCCGTGGACACCTAACGCAAAGGCAAGGGCAAAATCTGGTGATTCTGGCAGTTCCGCCTTCAGAATAGCCATTTTTTCTCTAGCATCAGAAATAACAGTCATGATATACCTCCAATATTTATGATTTTGTGGTACAGTTGATACCGTGAAGAAATATAATGCGTGATTCTACATTTGTCAAGTAATACTGCGACCATGCACTAGTGTCTGGAAAAAGCATCGAGGCTGGACTTTGATTGATTCCTCAAGTGATATGATATTATCTAGTTACTAATCTTGATGGTCTAGAGTATAATATATCATGTTTTATATTTACAACGCACCGCGAAAATGTATTTATCTTGTGGGAATAGACGAAGTTGGCAGGGGACCGATTGCGGGACCAGTTGCTGTTGCCGCAGTGCTACTGTATTCAAAGGGAAGCTACTCTCACTTTGAAGGAATTAAAGATTCAAAAAAACTCTCTCCGTTACAACGGGAAAATTGGTTTAATAAGATTACACAACTGAAAGATGAGCAATTACTTGATTTTGCCGTCTCGTTTGTCGGAAATGAAATGATTGACAAGTGTGGTATTGTCCATAGCACTCAAAGCGCGCTCGCGCGCGCATTGGAACAGATTTGTGTTGAGCCAGACAAAATACAAGTTTTACTTGATGGAGGATTGATTGCGCCAACACAATTTCAATTTCAAGAAACCATCATAAAAGGGGACGAGAAAGAACCACTTATTGCGGCGGCATCAATCATCGCTAAGGTATCTCGTGACCGAAAAATGATACGTTATGCCCAAGAATTTAATCAATATGGATTTGAAAAGCATAAAGGATATGGGACAAAGAAACATTATGTTGCATTAAAAAAGCATGGCATGTGTCAGCTTCATAGGAGAAGTTTTTTGAGCGGGCTTGACAAATGATTAATATTGTGATATGCTCTTAGCAGAACGCTAGAAACCCGATTTTAGGAGAAATGAACGATGAAAAAACTAGCAGCAGTACTTTTTGCAGTTTTCTTGATTTCATTCAATTCGACTGCTGTTTTCGCCGCTGAAGACAGCGCAGAAGCAAAACAGGCCGAGTATAGAGAGCTTTTTGAATTATATCTCGATAGACTTGCCATGGAAGGTGTGCCTCCTCAGATAATCTCGATGCTTTGGGGCCAAAAGGTTGCGGTAATCAAGAAAGCCCTTGAAATGACAATTGGGGATGGGAATATCGTATTCCTACCGGTCATCCCGTGTAGTTACCTCTCGGACTATAGCCAGATGGCAATGATTGAAGACGATGGTAAGAAGGGGCGCAATTATTTGAGGCCAGGCTTGAGCTTGAACGTAATCAAGACACCGAGCGCACCGTACTGGATCTTTAATGTTAAAGATGGCAGATTATTGCTCAACAAAAGCTTATCGCATGCCGAGAAGCTTCTGGAGGATTCTGGACGAAGCCCGCTTACGGTAGCCGAGGCGATGAGTCTCGCTCTTCACAGCGGCGTGCTGAAAGATCACTTTTTGCTCATTACCGGTTCCAGTTTCAAATACAATGTGCTGAGTATTCGGACAAGCGACAACGGACCAGAACTCGGTCATATCGCGGCCAATTCTTCGGGTCCGAAGTGGGGAACGCCGTCTTGCAGTAGTCGCGCCATCCTGCGGTAGTCGTTAGAGTTCATACTTGAGAGGGGCAGATCGTCGCAATCTGCCCTTTCTTTTTTCACACAATATTTCTTGCAAAACTTATAAATACATAGTAAAATATCCTGCATGTCTGTACGAATGCGCCATACGCGTGCCCACACAAAAAATAGACGGTCTCACCATGCGCTTAAGGAGCCGCGGCTTTCAGTGTGTTCAAAGTGTAAAGCACAGCACATTCGCCACAGGGCATGTCTAGCATGTGGCACGTATCGCAGTCGAGCAGTTGTTGACGTTGCCAAAAAAGCTCTTAAAAAAGAGAACAAAGCGAAGGCACGCGAAAAAAGCGAATAATACAAATATACGAATTGTACGAATGATACGAATAATACTAATAAAACGTATTCGTATCCGTTAGTATCATTCGCACGCATTAGTATATTGGTATTACGTTCATGGCTAATCGGCACCTTTCAAGAAGTATTGTTATGCAAACACTCTTTGAGTGGGATTTTACTGATAAAAAAGGTAAGTTATTGGAGATGCTGGAGAACAATAAGAAAGAATTTGCTCCAGGCATTGGTACTGACCCGTATCCCGCTAAGCTCATAACAGATATACACAAAAAACTTAAAACTATAGATTCTATTATTGAAAAAGCGGCGCCAGAGTGGCCCATTGACAAAATATCAGTTGTTGATCGCAATGTCCTGCGGATCGGACTCTATGAACTTTTGTTTGTGGACAAAAACGAAGTGCCCGCGAAAGTTGCAATCAATGAAGCAATAGAGCTTGCAAAAACATTTGGAGGAGATAGTAGCGGCAAATTTGTAAACGGTGTACTCGGCGCAGTGTATCGAGAACTTGGTGAGCCAGGAAAAGATGACGGAAAAAAATCAAAACGCAAAGAAGAAGTTCTTGATATCAGTAAAATGCCAATTGAGAGACTCGGTGGTGCGGTTGTGTACGCGAAGGATAAAGGTGTGATTTATCTCGCGCTTGTACATGATATATTTGGACGTTGGACGCTTTCAAAAGGTAAAATTGAAGTGAAGGAGGACGAAAAGGCGGCAACTATACGTGAAATAAAGGAGGAAATCGGTGTCGATATCACAATCAAAAAGAAAATTGGAAAGAATGAATATATTGCATCTGATCCAGAACGTGGAAAAATACGCAAACAAGTAATGTATTTCCTTAGCGAGGCCCCGTACGCAGAACTTACTCTAGGAAAATCCGGTGGTCTTGATGCAGCGCGATGGTTTCCACTTAACGAAGTTGAGCATTTAAATATGTACGGTGATATTCTTCCAATTCTCACAAAGGGTATTAAGATGATTAAAAAGTAACTGGATAATACAAATATACGAATTGTACGAATGATACGAATAATACTAATGAAACATATTCGTATACATTAGTATCATTCGCACGCATTAGTATATTGGTATTGCGCTTAAAATGAACTCTATTGATTTTTCTGTATTTGAGAAAAAAATAAACGTAACATTTAAAAATAAAAATCTTTTAAAACAGGCATTCACTCATCGGTCATATATCAACGAACATTCACGCGAAGGATTATCGCATAATGAGCGCATGGAATTTTTAGGAGACGCGGTACTTGAACTTGTTGTTACCGAGTATCTTTTTAAAAAGTATCCTCAAAAAACAGAAGGGGATCTTACGGCATATCGAGCGGCGCTCGTAAATACCACCACTCTTTCAAATACTGCGCAAGAAATCGGCATGAACGACTATTTATTGCTTTCCCGCGGAGAGCGTCAAGATAAAGGTCGTGCTCGGCAATATATTCTCGCAAATACGTTTGAAGCATTGATCGGCGCTCTGTATCTTGATCAAGAATATGACAAAGCGGCGCAATTCATAGCAGAATATCTTTTTCCACAATTGGAGAATATTGTTGCTGAACGGCTTTGGCAGGATGCCAAAAGTAAATTTCAGGAAAAGGCACAAGAAGTTAATAATATTACACCAAACTACAAAGTTTTAGAAGAAAGCGGTCCTGATCACGACAAGATATTCGTCGTAGGGGTTTTTCTTAATAACACACTAGTTGCACAAGGAGAAGGATCGTCAAAACAAAACGCCGAACAACACGCCGCGCAAAATGCGTTGGAAAAAAGAAAGTGGGAATAAAACAAACGTAAAACTTAAAGCGTAAAACGCAAAATAACAGTGTAAAATTAAAAAATATTGAAATTGTTTTAATTTTTGAGTTGTTGTTTTGCGCTTTTCATTTTACACTTTTAACATGTACTTGAAAAAAATAGAACTCTCTGGTTTTAAATCTTTTCCGCGGCCAAGTACGCTTGAATTTACTACGCCCATTACGGCAATCGTAGGGCCGAATGGTTCTGGAAAATCAAATATCGCTGAAGCGGTTCGTTTTGTTCTTGGAGAGCAATCAATAAAATCTTTACGCGGTAAACGCGGTGAAGATCTTATTTTTAATGGAACACATGCGATACCACGCCAGAGCAAGGCATCGGTTGCTGTAACCTTTGACAACACAAAGCGTATTTTTGATGTAGATTATGACCAGGTATCCCTTAAGCGAATTATGCACAGGGATTCTACAAGTGAATATCTTATAAATGACAGCCGCATGCGGTTGAAAGATATTCTTGAAACACTATCATCTGCCCACATTGGCGCATCAAGCCATCATATAATTTCACAAGGGGAAGCAGACCGTATTCTGCTTGCTTCGCTCAAAGAACGTAGGGGTATGATTGAGGATGCGCTTGGGCTTAAAATCTATCACTATAAGAAATTGGAGAGCGTAAGGAAACTTGATAAGACAGAAGAAAACTTGGACCAAGTAGAAGCGCTGAAGAAAGAAATTGAACCCCACCTTGCGTTTTTGGAAAAACAGGTAGAAAAAATAAAACGCGCTGAACTGCTCCGCAAAGAACTTGCTGACTTATGTGGAGTATATCTTGCGCAAGAAGAATCATATCTTAATCAACAAAAGACACACCTTACGAATAAACAAGAGGTTCCCAATAAAGAGTTGCAAGATATTGAAAAACAGATTAGCTCTCTTGAAGCAACACTTAAGAACGCACAGACAGAACCAGCCTCTGAAGATATCTTAAAAATTGAACAAGAGTTACAAGCACTCCGACAAAAAAAAGACACGGTATCAAGAGCGTTCGGAAGATTGGAAGGTGTTATTGAGTATGAGCGACAAAAAATAAAAGAGGTGAGTGAAAAATCTCATACCGACGAGAATACGTCCATATCCGTTATTTCAATACGAAAACTTCAAAATGATATTGTCTTGTATCAAAAACAAGCAGACGACGAGGAGGATCCATTCATGCTTAAAGTAATTATTAAAAAGGTACAGAGCGCGGTTAATTCATTTTTTACTAAATACCTTACTTCTACTCCAGCCAATGAACAAGCGGTTTCTCTTCTACAAAGCACGCTCAAACAGAAAGAAGAGGAAAAACAAAACATTGAAAAAGAACTCACGGGAATTCAAGAGAAAGAACAGGCTCTTCATGAGGAGCATATCGCGCTTCGTCAAAAAACCGAACTGGAACACAACAAAGAGCGGGAAAGTGAGCGTACGCTTTTTGCGTTACAAAATAAAAAAACTGAACTCATATCAAAAATTGAGGTGCTTAAGGTAAAGCAAGAGCAGTTGGATACGCTTGAAGTAAATTTTAAAAGTTTCAAAGAAGATGCACGCACGCTTGTTGGCGTTGAAAAAATTGAAATAGTATTAGTGCCAGAAGGAGCCGAGATAGAATCTCGTCAGAAACAAGAAGAACGAAAATGGGCAATTGAACGTATTAAGATTAAAATTGAGGAAATTGGAGGCGGAGGAAGCGATGTTATGGAGGAGTATAAAGAAATACAGGAACGTAATGATTTTCTGAAGAGAGAAATAGAAGACTTGAGAAAAAGCGCTGAATCACTCAACGGGCTTATTAAGGAACTTGAGGAGAAAATTGATACTCTATTTAAAGAAGGTGTCAGGAAAATCAACACGCGATTTCAGGAATTATTCTCTTTAATGTTTGGAGGTGGAAAAGCAGTACTTAATATTATTGCTCCATCTCAAAAGCGGAGCAAAAAAAATGAAGCGGTGGAAGATCTATTATCCGACGAAGAGTTTAAAGAGCATATGGAACAGGAAGAAGCGGAAGGTATAGAAATTGACGTAGCTTTACCGAAGAAAAAAGTAAAAGGACTTCAAATGCTTTCTGGCGGAGAAAGAGCGCTAACTTCAATTGCACTAATTTTTGCAATGACACAGGTTAAACCACCACCGTTTCTAATCCTTGACGAAACAGACGCGGCGCTTGATGAAACAAATTCAAAGAAGTATGGCGAAATGCTTAAAAAACTCTCTGGGCAAACACAACTTATCCTTATTACACACAACAGGGAGACAATGACGCACGCAGGTGTGTTATATGGAATAACCGCGGTTGAAGGTGTGTCTCATCTTCTTTCGGTTAAGTTTGACGAGGCGCAAGAATTAACAGGAGGAGTATAAAAGTGAAAGGACACAGGATGTTGATTTTTCTTTACTACTAAAATCTGCCATGGCAGATTTTAGTAGTAAAGTCGTGCTTTGACATCCTTCCTTTCGTTGATTCAGTATTGTAATCAGCGACTATTCAGCAGAAATTTACCCACCTATTTTCTACTTTCAAGTGCGTTTTTTATTGTTTCGGAATCAGAATATTCAATTTCTGTGCCAGTGGACAGACCTCTACCAAGTGTTGTAATAGTGATATCTTGTTCCTTAATGTGAGGAACAAGTATTTTTTTTAATTGCTGTGCCGTATAGTCGCCATTTGGGTGTGCGCCAAGCGCAATAATAATCTCTTGTAGAATTTTTTCATTTTGTATTCTAATGGAAAGTTCTCGCATCCTCGCAAGAGAATTCTGTGAAAGGGGAGATAAGAGGCCGCCTAGTACAAAATATCCTCCCTTGAAAACTCCTCCTGCCCTAATATTCTCAAGATCAACATCTTTTTCAACAATTACAAGAAGTGATTTGTCTTCTGTGTTGGCACACAATGCGCACACTTTTTCTTCTGTATTTTCTTCAAAAAAACGCCAGCACGATTGACATTGCTTCACTGTTTGCGAAAGATTTAAGAGTGAAGATGCTAGCTCCTTTAAAAAAGAAGAGGGCATACTCAAAAGAAAATACACAAAGCGTCGCGCTTGTCTCATGCCAACGCCAGGAAATTTCAAAAAAAGTTCCGTGAGTTTTTCAATACTGTTCATGCCAATGTTGTTAAAATTTACGAGCTCAATGCAGAGTAAATTTTACTACAACATTGAGCACCCCCACACCTTTCAAACCGTTGTTTTGCGAAGGAATATTACTATAACTTGGAAAATCAACTTCGTGAGCTATTTTAGTACAGAGTACTTTTTTTAACAGCAAAACGAAAGCTACGGTTTAAAAGGTGTGGGGGTTAAGAAAAATATAGTCGTCCTCGCCATGCTAGAACTCCTTATTTTTCTTAAAATTCCAACTCCTCAGCCGTAACCCCTGCACCCGCAACATTACTTTTTTCAAGGCTCAAGAAAGTGCCGCGTTGTTCATCAAAATATAGTTTGACTTTACCAAGTGGGCCGTTTCTGTGTTTTGCTATATCTATTTCGGTAACATTTGTTTTCTCTTCATCATCTTTATATTTATCACTGCGATGAATAAACATAACAACATCCGCATCCTGTTCTATACTGCCAGAATCTCTCAAGTCAGAGAGGCGAGGGCGATCTCTTCGCTGTTCAACTGCGCGAGATAATTGCGAGAGAGCAAGTACCGGGATATCAAGTTCGCGGGCAAGCGATTTCATTGAACGGGAAATTTCAGTAACTTGTTGCACCATTGAGTCGTATGTTCTGCTTGTTTGGACAAGCTGCATATAATCAATCACGAGAAGCTGTAAGTCGTGTTCGCGCTTCAAACGACGCGCGACAGAACGCATATGGATTATCGTGTTTGATGCGTTGTCGTCAATGTAAATCGGCGCTTGTGAAAGTCGATCCAGTGAATCCCGAATTTTAGTAAAGTCTTCGTCAGTTTTTAATTTTCCTGTGCGCAATTTCCATGCGTCAACAAGTGACTCGGCGGCAATCATTCGATCAACAAGTTGTTGTGAACTCATTTCAAGTGAAAAAATTCCAACCGGAATTCCGTGTTCGCCAGCTGCTCTGCGGGCAATATCAAGAGCAAGCGTTGTTTTTCCCATAGACGGACGCGCGGCAAGAATAATCAAATCGGATTTTTGAAATCCCGCAAGTAAATTATCAAGTTCCGCAAAACCTGTGGTAACACCACGGATTTTATCTTTCTCCTTGTGCAATTTATCAAGCCGCTCCCATGCTTCTTCAAGACCGTCACGTAAAATAAGAAATTTCTGATCAGAAGTGAGATTTGTAATGCTAAATATCTTTTTTTCTGCCTTGTCTAACACTTCTTCAACCTCATCTTCCTCGTTAAATCCTAAATTGCCAATAAACTCTGATGCTTCAATCAACGACCGCAATATATGCTTTTTTTGAATAATCGATGCATAGTTTCGAGCATTAATCGCCGAAGGCACAAGACTGACCAATTCAGAAAGATAAGTGCGTCCACCTATTTGTTCAAGTTGTTTTTTCTCGGCAAGGCGAGATGACACAGAGAGTAGATCAATAGGTTCATGCCTGTTATGTATCTCAAGCATTGCCTGAAATATTATTCTGTGCTTATCAGAATAAAAAGAACTCGCTGAGGCGAGATCAGCAACATCATACATCACTTCCGGTCTTAACATTATTGAGCCCAACAAGGCTTTTTCTCCGTCTATGTTCTGTGGCGGTACTTTTATATGTGTAGTTGTGCTTTTTCCTTTCATGTCTCTATTATATCATAAAAAAATAATGGACAAGTATTTTTTTGACGTTTTTGTGGGTATTGTGGGGACAGCATTTCTCGCTCAGCCGATATTTTTAGTTATGGTGGGATTGAAATTAGATTTCAATAAGTCAGTTTTTTCCGTTGAGGCGAGATGTGGGTGTAAAGTTACTAAGTTTATAAAGTGCCCAATAATTTTTACTTTCAATTTTATAATTTTTAACTGACTTTGGAGTTGGCCTTTTCTCGGTTAGCCGATATATTTAGTTAGAGTGGAATTGAAATTAGATTTCAATTCCGCTCGATCAACGAACTCCTTAAACTATGTAAAACTGGTGGACACACATTGGATGTCCACCAATTTTTTATTGCCATGACAGAAGTTAACAACAATTGTTTTAAAATCTTATCACGGCGAACTTTCAAATTTTCGACTGCCTACATTCCATACTCCACTTTCCGTTTTCTACATCTCGTCAAAAACAGAAAAATTAATTTTTTAAAAAAATTCCGTCTCGTGTAATTTTTGTCAAATGTCAATTGTCAAAGGTTAAATGTCAGATACTCGGCATGCCGAGAATTATCCACAGATAGCTTATAAATTCTTCGTTAAAACGAGAAAAGTACAATATAATTAATGTAACAATACTCGTCTATCCGATATGGTCGGATTTTGTCCGAGCAGAAAAAAATGGGTCCAGAATTTTTTGCAAATGGAAAAAAATATATCTCGTCAAAGCGAGCAGGAGAGCTCGTGGGTTATACAAGTGATTATATTGGTCAGTTGTGTCGCGCTGGCAAAATGGATTGTCAGCTCGTTGGAAGGACCTGGTTCATCACTGAAGATTCTCTCTTAGAATATAAAAACAAATCAAAACCTCAAAAAGGATTGCCAGCAGAAATCACAAAAATATCTCGCGAGGGCGAGATCATTGGTACGCCACAAACTCAAACAGTAGGGGAGTCTGTCGAGCAAGTTAAAGAGGCTGACTTCGTCAGCACAAAAGCTAACCTCACAGATCCACAGGTTGACAATTGGGATGAAATGCTTTTATCGGTTGACGAGGATAAAGAAGAAGAAAAAGAAGTGAAAGTTGACTTCGTCAGACCAAAGATCGATTTCATCCCACTAGACCGGAGCATAAGCGAGGCAAGTGCGCCAAAGAATGATTTTGTTCCGCTACACGCTCCACACGCTCCGTCGGCAAAGCCTTTGGCAGTGCACGACCAGAACACAAACGAGACGAGTATACCAAGGTCGCCTTCGCAAAGCTTTGATGTACCAAAGGTTGAGAAAAAAGAAATCGTACAACAACCGAGTCAACCTCCTCGCGTTAAAATACAACCACTCAACCCTCAAAGTCAAATCTTACAAGCGACACCATCAAACGCGTCAGTCAAGTTTGATTCGGCGCAAATGACACCACCACAATCTAAATCTCGTCCATTACATTCGGAGCAAGCACCATTGGTGCAAGTGCCACCAACTAAAAAATCCTCATCTCGTTTTAGTGCACCAAAGTTGCCTTCGCTTCGTTCCGTCGTACCAAGAAAAAAATTATTACCTGCCTTACCAAGTCCGCTTGGTATGCAAATTTTCAAAACAGCAACTGCGGTATTTTTGATTACCATTTTTGTCGGCGGAGGAGCATTCTTTTTGCGTAATTCTTCAACGACAGAAATTTTCCTTGCTTCTGAAGTTACACCAACGTCATCTTCGCAAGACTTTGATGTACCAAAGAAAGAAAAAACCATTAAAATATTAGGGTATCTAGCGTCCAGTTTTAGTACGGAAAAATTACAAAAAATTACCGCATCTATTGGTAATGCGGTCTTGAAGATACAAGCACCGTTTGATAACGCTATTGTATATACAAATGATACAAAGACCGAAGATACTGAAGTGCACACTGTCTCTCGTGTGGATACATATATAAAGAATGGTACTATTTCTTTAAAAAACTCTTTAAACTTAACATTTAACACTGTTGTAAACAGCCTTGATAAAGTTGAAACACAAATAAACCGTTTTTACTCACAAACACAGAGTTTGTTTGTTGAAAATGGAAAAAAGAGTGGGGAAAGAATACGTCGCGCAAAGCAGCCATCTCCACTACCGATACATAAGATGACGCGTACGGCATCAGTCAAGTTTGATTTGATGGCACATTTTGTTAATCAAAAAATCTTCTCTGCGTTGTCAGCTTTTGATAGACTCGTTCAACAGACTCCCCAAGGTCAGACCTTGGGGAAGAGCGGAACAACCACGGAGACGGCTACGCCGACGAGGCAGGCGGGAAAAAGTCTGACCCTGCAAAGTCTTCCATGGAAAGCAGAAAAAGAAGCAAGAAACAAACTGCAAAATATTTTTACAAAAAATGTTTCAAACTTGTTAGATGCACAGTCGCTTGTTGTTCAACAAAAAACGAAAAGAGTATCGTTTAAATCACTCGCGACAGAAGAACAAAAATACCAACCCCAAACTGATAAACATCAAGAATATATCTCTACTAATACTTGGATGTCCGACGCCAAGACATCCTTTACTGATGCCATCAAATTCTGGACATCTTACATACAGAGTTTGGAACTTGCATTGAAAGAAAGCAAAGAAAAGATTACACGAGCGATTCAATCTGGTGGTTCAACATTGCTTGCCATAAGCGATAAATTTTATAAAGAAACAAAAACCGCCATTAACTCTGTACAAAAAAAGACGCGCGTGCTTAGAGATAACGTGCACCACTGGATGTCAAGCACTAAAGTGGCGATAGAAAGAAATATAAAAAACGATAATTATGACGATAGTAATAATTCCGAAACACCTGTTCAACTTCAAGGTTCGACCTTGAAGTCAGAAGGTGTCTCAAATGACTTGCCCCGCAAAACTTTGTCGCGAGACGAGTCTCGCGACGAAACTTTGCAAGAGAAAATTGTAAACTTACTCCCTGCCCAATTGTCTGATGTACGAGAAGACAAGATTATTGCTAAGTCCGAAGAAATATTATTAAAAAAATCGCTTGCGGCGCTTGCGTCAGAAGAACAAGAATACCAGCTCGAAGCTGAACTTCAGCTGGAAATAGGCATGATACCTATTACAGAAAAAATTTCTCGTACTGTTCAATATTCTGGATATCAATTTTACACAAGCGCAAATAAGATTGCGCATAATATACGGGAATTTATACTCACGTTCTTTACACAGGAAACAACTGAAAGATTGGTTGAAAAAACGAAAGAGAAAGTCATAGAGAAAGAAGTGGTAATAGAAAAACCAATTGATGAACTTGCTCTTCTTCGTCAAGAAATTGCTCGCTTAGAACAACAAGGTCTTACTGTTACAGCACCTACTATTGAGCAAACGGTAGTTGAACGAACAGTAGAACGTATCGTAGGAGGAGTCTCACAGGGCGATATCACAAATCAATTAAGTGCAGTTGAAAATGAACTACGAAAAGAGATATTTAAATTAAGCGAATCAAGTTCAGGTGGTATTCGGATTGTAGAACAACAAGTAGCGCTTTCGCAAAGGATAGACCAACTTAGTGGTATTACTATTACCGACACGACGTTTGCCGGGAATGTGTCTGGTCTCGCAGACGCGCATATACCAGATGATATTACCGCGTCAAGGTATTTGTCGCTTACAGGTGGCACACTTTCAGGGACTCTCACGGGTACTGACATTTCGCTTAGCGGTAATATTACTATCGGCGGTACACAAACATTTTTTGGCGCGCTTACAGGTTTGACGTTAAACGCTACATCAACAACCGCAACATCGACTATAACAGCCGCGCTTGGAATCGGGACAACTACTCCCGCGGAACAACTTGGAGTTGCACGTCGTATTTACGTCGGCGGCACAGGAACATCAACAATAGAGAACAATCTTTACATAGGTGGCGCGATAGAAATAGGGAGTGCGTGTATTAACTGCGGCGGCGACGGAAGTTTTGCAGGCGGAGCCCTTTCCGCAACAAGCATCACTGATACTGGCGCACTTACTGTTACAGGACTTACTACATTAGATCAAGCTTCCACTACTCGTCTTTCCGTTCATGACGCAGCGTACTTCGGCGGTACAGCGACATCAACGTTTGATTCCGCCGGCTCGCTAACGCTCGCTGGCACTATAACCGGCACAAACACCGGCACATCCACATTCGTTGGAGGAATAACAACAGACGCACTTGCCGGTTGGAGTTATGTAATTTCTCCAAGAATACACGCCACCTCCACCACCGCCACCTCCACAATTGCTGGCTTCCTCAATGTTACTGGCACGAACTCAACTTCAACATTTAGTGGGGGATTGGTGGCGAATGTGCTTAAGATTAACTCAACAACTGCAACTTCAACAATTTTGGGAGATCTTTCAATCGGAAGCAATCTTATGGTCGGCTCAGGAACATATCTTTTGGATTCAGCAACGTCTACGTTTACACAAGGAATTAACTTAACTGCTGGTTGTTTCGCTGTAGATGGAACATGTGTCGGCGGTAGTAGTAATAACGCACTTTGGACTCAAAGTGGCTCAGTTATTCATTATACTACGGGCAACGTCGGCATCGGCACAACCTCTCCATACACATCCCTCGCTGTCGCAGGTTCAACGGGTGTTCTTGCTAA
>DCXN01000024.1 GCA_002327685.1 Patescibacteria group bacterium UBA2135 | reverse complement strand
CGTGGCACAAAAATAGAAGCTGGAAAAAATGTCCGTGTTGGACGAGATCACACATTGTTCGCGATTAAGGCTGGTACAGTTAAATTTAAGACTGTTCGAAAAACACGTTTTGACAGCAAAACCGTCAGAAAAAAAGTAGTTGATGTCTTGTAAAAAACTCTTCTATGTGTTTAGTATTTTGTCTGATCTTTTGTACCATGGTATAAAAGATCAGACTATTTTGTATAATACAATAGAAATTGATACATCAAAGTGCTTCAATCATAACTTGTATAATTTCTTTTGATTTTCCTCTGTCGTTTATTTCTGCGGTATATTTACCAACTTTTTTAATTGGTTCGGTAAGCGTAATATTGGAGGAACTGAAATCAATTTTCTCCTGTTCCCGTATCGCTTTAGCAATATCATCTTCAGTTATTGCCGCAAACAGACTTCCCTTCTCATTTGTTTTTGCGTGCATGGTAATGGTTTTGTCTTTAAGCGTGGCAAGAGCGTTCTGTAAGGTTGTATTTTTCTTTTCTATTTCTTTTTCGCGTTTCTCTCCCATTATCTTTATTTTTTGCACAGCGCTTTCTGTCGCCAACTCTGCCTTTCCGCGTGGAATAAGAAAATTGCGAGCAAGTCCCGCGGACACCTCTTTTACTTCATGTTTCTTCCCAACATTTGGGATATCTTGTAATAATATGACTTTCATAAAATGAAACATTTGACCTTTGTCATATATTAATTGTTAAATGTTGCGTGTAGCGCTTGTCAGATGTCAATTGTCAGGTGTCAAAAGTAAGGCGATAGCCTTTTCGAGTTGTGGATCTCGAAGTGCGTCGCGGTCTTCATCTGTGATCTCAACCGTGAAATCAGGCACGATACCGTTTTCTGAAAAAGAGTTTCCTTCTGGCGTTAACCAATTTGCGACAGTAAGTTTGAGTGAAGTGCCATTTGTAATATTCATAAGCTCTTGCACGGAACCTTTGCCAAACGTCTTTTCTCCAACTAATTGTGCGAGGCCGTGTTCGGAAAGTGCGCCAGCAAATATTTCAGACGCAGATGCTGAACCTCTATCAACAAGTACTACAAGCTTTAGATTCTCATTAAAAATGTCATACCCTTTACTTCTGTAAACAATATCTTTTTGACTTCCACCGAAATCTTCCGTGACTATTACTTTTCCTGCTGGCAGGAACCAGCTTGTAATATCTACTGCGGCATTCAAAAAGCCGCCTGTATTTCCCCGGATATCAATAATCAATTTGTCCGTCCCTGAAAGAACAAATTCCCGAAGGGCTTCTCTAAACAACTGTGGTGATGTCGCAGAAAAATTATACAAACTGACTACAAAAATTCCATCCTCCCGCGCCTCGGTATCAATTGTTGGTATAGCGATAATTCCTCGGACAACAGGAACATCAAATGGTTCAGAAACATCCTCACGCATAATAGTTAGTACAACCTCTGTGCCTATTTCGCCTCGTATTAGACGTACCGCTTCATCAATCCTAATTCCAACAGTTGTCTCATCATCTATCCCAATAACATTATCCCCAGGTAGAAGACCAGCGCGCTCTGCCGGAGTGTTTTTAAGCGGTGCGATTACGGTTAAAATGTCATTGCGTATGCCGATTTCCATACCCACGCCGCCAAAATTCCCGCTTATATTTTCAGCGAATGTCTCTGAATCAGCTGGTGGTAGAAATACTGAATACGGATCACCAAGAGAGTCAACTAATCCCTCAATTGCTCCCCATACTTTTTCTTGATCAGACGTAGAGGATGCTGTAGAAACAAATTTTTCGTTGATAATATTCCATGTTTTCCAAAATGACTCAAAGTCTATTACTGTTTCACTCGCGGTCAACATCGGGTCACTTTTATTAACTAACGAAAGCACACGATCAACTTCCGATGTGTTGTTACGTTCTACGTAGACTCCTAACAAAAAAGAAGTGCCGAGTAAAAGAAGCGTCGCAACAGACATTCTCATTACACTAGAATACTGCATATTGTCTTTTATTTTACATGGGTATATGTCAATGGTCAAACTCAAAAGTATCAGGTATTATTAAGATAAATTAAGGAGTCCGAGCAGGGCGAGGACGACTATAATTTTCTTAACCCCCACACCTTTCAAACCGTTGTTTTGCGAAGCAATATCACTATAATTTGAAAAACCAACTTCGTGAGCTATTTTGGCACAGAGCGTTTTTTAACAGCAAAACGAAAGCTACAGTTTAAAAGGTGTGGAGGTGCGCAAATTTGCAAACCAATCAGTCTTCGTTAATAAATTAACTCGCCCTCTTGGGCAAATTTGGTATGATCACAAAAGAAACATGTGGCGACATTGCTTGGGTTGATGTCGAATCCCCAACAAAGGAGGATGTGCGTGCGCTTTTAGATGAATATGGTATTCATCCTCTTGTTGCCGAAGAGCTGCTCTCTCCTACTGTCCGTCCGAAGGTTGATGTTTACGATGATTTTATCTATCTAATTCTCCACTTCCCGACCATCTCTCATTCACACAACGGAGAAGCAGAACAAGAAATAGACTTTATTATCGGCAGAAAGGTTTTTATTACAGTTCATTACAATATCGTAGACTCGCTAGAGAAATCAAACCGCCTTTTTAGTGTGAACTCGGTACTCAAGCGGTGTAACGTGGGCGAGCATGCTGGTTTTCTGTTTTTTGCCATGGTTAAAGAGCTGTATGAAAATCTGGTATTTGAACTTGATTCTGTGCAAAAAGAACTAGACAAAATTGAAGACCACATCTTTCTCGGAGAAGAGCATAAAATGGTTCCTCATCTATCAAAAATAAACAGAAAGTTACTCCATTTCAAAAAGGCAATTAATCAGCATAAGCAAGTTCTAGAGTCGCTTGAACTTGCTGGTAAAAAATTCTTTGGGGAGAACTTTACATATTATCTACGCGCAATAACCGGTGAATATTATAAGGTTTCCGCACTTCTTGAGATCAGCAAAGACGTACTCAACGAACTGAAAGATACAAACGATTCACTGCTTACCACCAAAACCAATGATATTATGAAAGTCTTGACCATCATGGCGTTTGCCACATTTCCACTGATGCTTTTCTCCTCACTTTTCGGAATGAATACTATATACATGCCTATCGTGGGGAAAGAAAATGACTTCTGGATTATTGTAAGCATTATGGTTGTCTCTACTATTGTTTTCTTCACTTTCTTCAAGCGCAAAAAATGGCTCTAGATTAGGCTCTAGGCATTAGGCGTTAGGCACTAGGTATAAAATTACTTCGCCTAAAGCCTAGCGCCTAAAGCCTAGCGCCTATGATTAAACTTTTCAACACCCTCACTCGCAAAAAGGAACTCTTTAAGCCCCTCAAAAAAGAGGTGGTTTCTATGTACCATTGTGGGCCTACCGTATATGATTATGCTCATATTGGAAATATACGCCCATATATTTTTGCTGACATTCTTCGCCGTACTTTTGAATATAATGACTTTGAAGTAAAACAAATTATTAATATTACTGATGTCGGACACCTTACTTCTGACGAAGATGAGGGTGCTGACAAGGTTGAATTAGCTGCAGAAAGAGAAAAAAAGGGTGTGCGAGAAATAGCGCAGAAATACACAGATCAATTCATAAAAGACCTGGGGCAATTAAACATCAATACAGAGCAAACTACTTTTCCAAAAGCAAGTGAGCATATTTCAGAGCAAATTGCGCTCATAAAAGAACTTGAGGATAAAGACTATACATATATTACATCAGACGGTGTATATTTTGACACGTCAAAATTTGAGGGTTATGAAAAACTTGGAAAACTCAATGTGGAGCAATTGAGAGAAGGCGCGCGAGTTGTCAAAAACCCTGAAAAGAAAAACCCAAGCGATTTTGCGCTTTGGAGATTTTCTCCGAAAACAGAAAAACGTCATCAAGAATGGGACTCGCCATGGGGGCGAGGATTTCCTGGTTGGCATATTGAGTGTTCTGCCATGTCCATGCTTTATTTAGGAGAAACATTTGACATTCACACTGGTGGAATCGATCACATTCCTGTACACCATACAAATGAAATTGCTCAATCTGAAGGTGCCACTGGCAAGCCATTCGTCAATTACTGGATGCATAATGAGTTTATTACCGTTGATGGCAAAAAAATGGCAAAGTCGCTCGGCAATATTATTACCGTAGAGGATATTGCCCGAAAAGGCGTCATTCCTCTTGCCTATCGTTATTGGCTACTTCAAGCACATTACCGAACACGAGTTAATTTCACTTGGGAAGCGCTTGAAGCTGCACAAAACGCGCTTCATAAATTATATGAGCAATATTTTGCGCTTCAAAGTGGGGGGGAAATTTCTGAAACATATCAGAAAAAATTTACAGAATATATCAACGATGATTTAGACACTCCGCAAGCACTCGCGCTCACATGGCAACTTTTGAAAGACGATACTGTTCCTCCAGAAGATAAAAGAGCAACACTTGTTTCTTTTGACAAAGTGCTTGGCTTTAACCTTGACGTATATAAACCAGCAGAAATACCAAAACAAGTACTTGCTCTTAGTGAAAAGCGTGAATCAGCTCGTAAAGAAGAAGATTGGGAAAAAGCTGATAAACTACGAAAAGATATAGAAGAATTGGGCTATACAATAGAAGATACCAACAAAGGTCCAAAAATTAAACCTTTAAATTCTTAAATTTGACTTAAATTTTTAAACTCTCTCCATGGCTACTGTAAAGCGTTTTGAAGACCTCGTCTGTTGGCAAAGATCACGCGAACTAACACGCGAAGTATATAGCGCATTCAAAGCAAATCCCGACAGGGGTTTAAAAGATCAGATACAACGCGCTTCTGTTTCGGTTATGTCAAATATCGCTGAAGGTTTTGAAAGTGGTACAAAACAGGAATTTTTAAATTATCTCTACATCGCAAAAGCTTCAGCCGGTGAAGTGCGTTCACAACTTTACGTTGCGTCTGATGTCGGCTATTTAAATATTGAAACATTTAAATCTTTAAAATCCCTTGCGGAAGAATGTTCAAAACTGATCTCTTCGTTTATAAAGAGCCTGAAGCGGTCAGACGTGCGCGGTTTGCAGTATAAACGTGAGCAAAAAGAAGACCCGTATAAAGTATTTTTACGCGAAAAACATCCAGAGCATTACAAAAAACTCTACCCATCTGGGTAGAGTTTTAAATATTTAAATCTTTAAATTTTTAAACTTTCTATTTCATCACTCAACCACATTAACGATACGTGCGGCAGTCGTGGTATTGTCATCTGAATCAGTAACACTATATTGCACTTTATACGCTCCTGTTGTAGTAGCCACGGTGCTTTCTGTAATTACTTTTCCGGTTATATCTCCATCGTCGTAGTCAATCGCAATTGCTCCAGCATCAGTGTACGGTTCTCCTACTGTGCTGGTCACAATTGTGTCGCCTAAAATGACGATTGCGGGCGCCACCATTTTGTAACGATCATATATCATTACAGTTCGTTCAAGCGCCATTGTACTTCCGCTTTGGTCTGTTGCCATATATCGCACAACATGCATTCCTGGCACTCTCGTATTTATATCAACCTCACGCATTGGAGTACCATTTACTGTAATAGTAACACTCAAATCCTGATCCTTGCTGTCTTTTGCCCGCACGCCATTGTCAGAATAACCACTACCAACTGCACTTGTCGGCACTTTCGCCGGATTTTTTCCTATCATACTCATGGTTGCACCACTTCCTGTACTTGCACTTGTACCACTTGAAACAGTAACTGTTTCGTTTTGTTGGGTCTGTGTTTGTGAGTCAGCGACAGACGTAGTTTGTGTCTCTGTATTTGTTTCTTCAGGTGTACTTTCTGTCGTTACGTTTGATGTTATTAATACTATCGGCTCGCTTGGTTTTACAACCGGCTCATAGTCAGCAATTACCTCTTCCTTCGGGTCAAGATATTTTCCTATAAGCCCACTGTACGTTGTGGACACCACTTTTTGTGTCTCCCCTTTCTTACGTTCTTTTGTTTGTACTTCTTTTAAATACGAAGACTGCCTATCGGTTACTTCTTTTATCTCCTCAGCAACATAAACACCGAGATCTTCTTCACCAAGTAGCTCTCTTGATACAACAACCTCTTTTGATTGTGACACAGTCCCCCATTTTCCATCACTAAGGTCAATCGTGTAAAGTGTGTAAATAATATAATAGTTCTCGTCGTCTTCAGTTACGTCAGTAATTTGCGCAGATGGTGTAAACGAATCAAGGTCAACATCTACAATAAACGTATTATCTACTGACGTTACTTTTTCCTCGCTTGCCAAGACAATTTCCTGTACTTCCTCGCTCGCCGCAAAAACACTACCAGTTGCAAGAAAAATAATCCCGAGTGCCATTGGCACCCCATTATGATATTTCAAAAAATGGATTATCTTCCTTATCATGGTCTTAAATTATGGAAAAGTTAAACGAAGAATGATTACTTACAAACTTCCATCTCAATAATAATTTCCCTAACGATGTTATTGTCTGTTAATACTTGAGCACGGACGTCTGATAAACTGACTTCACCCGCGTCAACTTTTTTTTGAAAAAACGGATCAATTAAGTATTCCCAACTTACAACCTTCATATTAACCCCCAGGTAAATGCCTAGCGGAGTAGAAGGGACGCCGCTTAATTTCCACTCATTATTTTTTTCTTGGTCAAACAAGCGCATACCTTCAATGGTGATTGGACGAACATGCGTTGGGTCGTCAAGAAAATGGTCATTGTGTGGGTGTGGTACACGAATATGAATGTGGGCACCTGGTCTACAAATTCTGTATAATTCCTTTATTATTTCTAAATATTTATCGGTTGTTTGTCCTAAATGCTCTAAAACATGAATCAGTTTTATATCGTCTATGCCGTTGTCAGGCCATGGCCACGGAAAAACTTCTAAATCAACCACTTTGTCGGGATTACACGCTTCTTCTTTGTCCACATTAATCCAATCGTCTATTTTATTATTACCGCACCCAAGATTCAGTTTCATAATATTTCGTTGAGTGTATACTTTACAAACTTTGTAACTTTATGAACTTTCTATTCGCCAGCTTCCGGGTCTTTCTCGATTATAAAAATTTCGTCGCCAAAACGATTATAGAGTGTAAGCTCTTTATCGTTTTCAGTTATGCGAAAGTTTTTAAGGACTGTATCGCCTTCTATCTTTTGCGGACGAGATGAAAGACTTATACTTGGGCCAAATATTTTTCCCAATAAAAACACGACAAAAGCGCCGACTCCAAACAGCAGCCATTTTAAGAAATTTCTTCGTTTTATATTTATCCCGTTAGAAATTACGGACATATCCTTTTTTATTGCTTTAGGATTTCTGTTAAAAATCATATAAATTTTCTGTTATATTCTGTCTAAGAGCAATGTCCGTACCCTATTTCTAATGGGATCAATTTTATTCATCATCACAAATACGATAGACATCAAGCGCACGAATTAAGCCTCCTTTGAGGGCTCTTTTTCTGTCTCTTTTTCACCGCTACGCAATTCTTCTTCAATATCGCGCTTACCCTTTTTGAATTCACCGGAAAATCTCCCAAGATTTCGCGCAAATTCAACAATTTTCTTGCCGCCAAAAAGCAGAATACCTGCCGCAAGAACAATAATGACAATTTCTGTTACACCAAGACCAAACATATGTTTTTGACAGTTGATTTTTGACAGTTGATTTTTGACAGTTGCGCGTAGCGCTTGTCAGATGTCAAATGTTACAGATCAAATGTTATTTATTACTGCTAATAATAGTGCCGACTCCATATAATGTGATAAGTGGGATGGTAAGTAGTGTCATACTAATACCACTGCCGTCTGGTGTAATTATAGCAGAAAGTACAAGAAACGAAAAAAATGCATATCGCCAATTTTCTCTCCAAAATCCTTTTTCAACAAGTCCAAGTACACTTGCCAGATACATGAATACGGGGAGCAAGAATACAAGTCCCACTGTAAATGAAAGAGCAAAGACAAGTGCCACAAATTCCCCTATCCCAAAAAACGAGGTTGCTCCAAGAGATGTCGCATAAAGATAGAGTATGCGAAATGTCGGCGGAATAATAACAAAATACGAGAACAATACACCGCCCACGAACAAAAGTGTTGTCGGCGTGAGAACCGCAAATGATGCTCTTCTTTCATGAGTGTACAACGCTGGTCTTATGAAGCCGATGAGTTTGTAAAGCAGAAATGGAAACGAGACAATAAACGAAAGAAAAAGCGCAACTTTCATCTGAGCGAGGAATGCAGTCAGTGGGCTTATTACAATCAACTCAACACCATCCGGTATGAGAGTCGCTTTCGTATATTCAAAAAGTGTTACCGCAAAAGAATGTGCTGTTGTAGGGAATGGAAGGAATATCTCTTTCCCAAAAACAAGAACTTGTTCCAAACCAAATGCAAAGAAAAAGACAGTAAGCGCGAGCAAAAACACGAGCCACGAAAGCAAATTTTGCGCGAGATTTTTTAATTCATCAAACATAAATAGCAGGTCAGGTCTGGCCTTGAGGAAAAAACTGTGCGGCACAGTTTTTGGGAAAAGGCCGGACATTGCCTTCTTCCTTGGTTAAATGTTAAAAGTCAAATGTCAAATGTTGCGCGTAGCGCTACTCTTGTTCGTCAAAAATAAGTATCAAATCACCACTCGTATCAAACAGCCCAATCTCTGTAGTAGTGCCTCCTATCGGAGCAAAACTAAACATATTTCCCAGCGTTGTCGTTCCAGTAATAACCGCGTCTCCCGCAACACCAAGTTCGTACTGGAATACTCCGCCCCACGGCGTAGAAGATGCAATACCAAGCGCTGTTTCAACAATAAGATTTCCTGTACCAGAAGGCGAACCGGTTGGACATCCACCGCCAGTACAAACCCACATATTGTCGGCATTGAGAAAAATATCATCCCCTGATGGATTGATAACAAGGTCTCCATTGGCGTCAACCTGAAACGCGGTGTTATTTGTCGCGTCGTAAGAAATTTTAAATTGATTTCCGGAAACTGTTTCAAACACCTCAAGAGTTACATCAGCATCCGCGACACCGATACCTACACTATTTGATGAGAAATCGTACACCAACCCCGACGTCTCAAACGCAAGCCCTCCCGCAAACGTACTTGTCGCTGTCGTTGAGGTCGCCGTGAAAATATTAGCAAGAACTCCCGTTGAACCTGCGACAGCGAGGGATGTGTATGGGGAGGTGGTTCCGATTCCAACGAAGCCGGAATTGTCTACGATGAAATGAGTCGTATTGGCTGCTGTGGGAGCGACAACGAATGCGTCCATTGTACCTTGACCAATAACAGTAAGGTGCGCCCATGGAGATGTAGTACCTACTCCAAGCCTACTTAAAAACGTGGCATCACCAGAAACAATCAGTGCTGGAGAGGTTGTTGCAGAGGTTGTGGTGGCAGGTTGCCCCACTCGTAATTC
>DCXN01000002.1:10347-18962 GCA_002327685.1 Patescibacteria group bacterium UBA2135 | reverse complement strand
GCCTGACCCCCTTGGGGATTTAAGATATAAGATTTAAGATTTAAGATTTTATTTTTTTTGTTCACTTTTTAAATTTTAAGTTAATTAATATATTCGCGTTTCTTAAATCTGAAATCATAAATCATAAATCTAAAATTAATTAGTAGCTTCTCCTCAACACCGATGTCGTATAAAACGTATGTGATTCCGTTAGCTCTTTAACTGTGTCTTCTGCTGTCATCTCTACCGTAACAGCCTTTGATGTTGTGGCGGTATCAATATGATAAAACACAAGACGGGTAATGTTAATATTTTCTGTAAACGGCACAGCGTCAGCGCTTCCTTCTTTCATCACGAGCGTACTCCCTGTCAAATAAAATTCACGAGTTATTGGTGTTTCATCACTTGCGCCCACAATTGTGTTCATTTTAAGCACTCCAGGATGTGCTCCTAGCGTACTTCCGAGTACATCAACGCTGTCCGCGAGTCGTATTTCCCGCACAAGACGCTCAAGCGACACCCCACCCTCGCCCAAAATATTTTGCTTAAGCCGCGCCTTGGCAGAAGTTACCGTCATTACCATCGCAGTATTAACTACCACAACCGTTAAGAGTGCAATAATCGCAACGTAAATGAGAGCTTCCAGCAAGGTAAATCCTCTGGATTTACCTGAATAATGAATTATGAATAATGAATTATGAATATTCTTGATTCTTGATTCTTGATTCATGATTCTTTTCTAATTTTGAAATATATTGGTAACATACGTACTTACCTCAACATTTTTTTCGGGAGTATCCCATACAACACGCGACGTTATTTGTCGTGTATCAGGATCAAGTGTTTTTGGATCAGTTGAACTTGCGCTGACAATCTCACCGTCCGAATCTCTCCTGTACACATCGTCAAATACAATTGTTCGTGTAAACAGATTGCTTATAATCGGTGTTGTCGTCGTGGCAAGCGACCACTCGTTTTCTGCGGCAGAAAACGTCGGATAAAGTATAACTTCTACGTCAAACGGAGCGATTTCCCTTGACCAGCTTATGTCACGAAGAGTTCTTGCTACTTCAATACCTTCTTCTGAAAGAAAACTGGCTTGTGTACGCTCAAGAGAATCCTTCATAATGCGAAACGCGATCTGCGTTGTTGCTGTAAGAGTCACAAGCGAGACAGAAAGAATAGCCGAGGCAATTAGTATTTCAATGAGACCGAAACCCCGCTTAAACTTAAAGTGAAAAGCGAAAAGCGAAAAACAACAACGCAAAGTTGAAAGTATTTTAAATTTTAAATTGTGGTTTTGCATTTTTCGTTTTGCGTTTTTTTATTGAACAAACGCCAGACCTGTTTCTCTAATAACAATGGTGCGTGTTTTTGATGTGTCAGACTTTAGATTCATGGTAATTGTGCCATCATTATCTGTTTCACCAGTCAATTTCTTAAATAATACATCGCTTCCACTCCCAGATAGTGAAATGGAGGAAATTTCAACTGTTACAGGAAGTATCAACTCCTGATTGTCTAGGTCACTTGGTGAATACGTTGCCCCCTTAAAAAAAGTGGCTCTGTCCACTTCAAAGTGGACACCATATTGCTCTCCATATTCTGCAGAGAGTGTTTTAGAACGCGCTTGTATCAGTTGCGAAAGCACTGTGTCAGATGATGATGTGATATCAGTTGCCTTTTTGAAGCTAGTGAACGCATTAAGCCCAAGTGTCGAAATAACAAGCAAAATACTTATTGCGATAATTATTTCAATCAAGGTCAATCCGCGCTTAAACTCAAAGCGAAAAGCGAAAAGCGAAAGACAACAACGCAAAGTTGAAAGTATTTTAAATTTTGAATTATGGTTTTGCATTTTTCGTTTTGCGTTTTTAGTTTATTTAGACTTCTCCAAGCACAGAATACAACGGCGTGATCAAAGAAACAGCAAATAAGCCGACAGCAAGACCAATGACAATCATGAGTATTGGCTCAATAATGGTTGAGAGGTCTTTAGTTTTCTGCGCAACTTGCTCTTCGTAAAACGAAGCTAAATTAAGGAGCATCTGGGACAGTTTTCCTGTCTCTTCTCCAACCGCAGTCATTTCCCCGACAAGAACCGGGTATAAATCCTGGTTATGATTAAACACAAACGAGAGTGGTGTGCCCCGCTGAACTGCCGCATGCGCGTCTTCAAGAACTTTTTTATAATATGAATTTTGAACAACATCTTTCGTCGTATTAAGCGCATCAAGAATAGTAACACCAGCCGTAAGGAGTGATGAGAGTGTTCGCGCGGTGCGCGCTGAATTAATCTCTTTGGTTAATCCACCGATAAGAGGTATTTTTAAAAAAAGAAAATCAAGAATCCGTTTTCCGCGAGAAGTTCGCACTGAAAAAATAATTGCAACGATAAAAGCAACGACCAGGGATAAAACGAGGATCGTGTAATTAACCAAAAAACTACTAACTCCAATAACGACTTTAGTTGCAAATGGAAGCTCAACACCAAGTTCTTTAAAAGTTGAAGTAAGTATCGGCACTACATAAGTAAGCATAATGACTCCAATAACAGCCATTGCAACAATAATAACCGCCGGATAAAAAAGTGCGCCACGAATTTTCTTTTTCAGTTGATAGTTTTTATCAAGTTGTTCAGCAACAACTTTAAGGGACTCTGACAATTTACCAGACTCTTCCCCTGCCTTAATCATCGCAACCGATAAATCAGAAAAAACTCCAGGAAACCGTTCTATCGTTTCATTAAGTGAGCTTCCTTTTGTTATGTCCCGCTCAATTTCATTGATAATTTTTTGAAATGCCCTATTTTTTGTCTGCTTACCTAAGACAGAAAGCGCGCGTGAAAGTGATAAACCTGCTTCCATCATCGCACCAAGACTTCTAATAAAAACAATTTTTTCGCTCAAATGTACCACACCAAGAACCTCTTCAAGATACGCGCGAAGATAAGATCTCCGTTCTTGAATTTCTTTTGCGAGAATGACGGTAAAGTTTTTCTTTTTAAGTTGCGCGGCAAGTGAAAACTTATTTATTGCCTCCGCTTCACCGTCAATAATCGCTCCAGCTGATGTTTTCGCTTTGTATTTAAAAAGCATGGGATAATACTAATATACAAATTGTACTCAGGATAATACTAATACGTATTCGTATACATTAGTATCATTCGTACAATTCGTATATTGGTATTGTTCTTTATTCTGAAATTACCCTAAACACTTCCTCAAGAGAAGTAATGCCGCGCGCGACTTTATAAATACCATCCTCTGCCATTGTCATCATGCCTTCTTTGCGCGCTTGAGCCTCTATTACGCTTGATGACACTTCTTCTATGATAAGTTTCTCAATTGCAGGCGAGACATGAAGCATCTCATGAATACCAATTCTGCTTTTGTAGCCATCTTCACACTCCTTTGAGGGTTCTGGTTTATAAAACGCGACTGATGACCATGTATCTTTTGGCCCAACAATCTGTTCGTCTCTAAGTGTAGTAAGCACACGATCCATATCAAATTCTTCTGCCAACCTATCAAGTTCACTTGAACTAGGTTTGTACTTTTTTTTCGTTTTACATAATTGCCGTACAAGCCGTTGACCAATAATAACTCGAACAGTTGAGACTAAGAGAAACGGCTCCGCAGCCATATCAATAAGCCGCGGAACAGCGCCTGCGGCAGAATTAGTATGCAAAGTTGAAAGTACCAAGTGACCAGTTAATGCTGCGTTTATTGCAAGAGCGGCCGTTTCATTATCTCTAATCTCTCCAACCATAATAATGTCGGGATCCTGTCTGACTAACGAGCGCAGCCCATTTGCAAATGTAAATCCTATATCCGGCTTGACTTGAGTCTGGTTGATACGCGGAACCTGATATTCAATCGGGTCTTCAATCGTTGAAATATTAACATTAGGGTTATTTAAAAGTCCTAATACGGTGTAAAGCGTTGTTGTTTTTCCAGAGCCAGTTGGTCCGGTTGCTAAAATCATTCCTGTCTTTTGCTTAGTCGCCTGATGTATTTTTTCAAGTTCATCTCCATGAAAGCCTAAAGCTTCAAGAGTATGACCATCAGTATCTTCTTTCAAAAGACGTAACACCCCTTTCTCACCATAATAAATCGGCAAGATAGAGACACGAAAAGAAACTTTTTGGTTGTTTTGTTCAATTTTAAAACGACCATCCTGTGGTAATCGCTTTTCATCAAGCTTAAGATTTGAAAGCACTTTAATGCGAGCGATAATACCGGAACCCGCGTGCTTAGGAAGTGTCATGGCATCATGCAAGATACCGTCAATTCTGTAACGAACAAGTATATCTTTTTCCATCGGTTCAATATGTATGTCGGAAGCATCTTGAATGATGGCATGATGGAGCAAAGTATCAACAATGCGCACAACAGGCATATCTTCTGCAAGTTTTTTTAAATCTTTTTGCTCACTTTTTCCATCTGTAGTCGCTGGAGCTTCTTTAATCGCGCCCGCCTCTTTTTGAATAATATCTCCAAATTCAGCCTTCAGACTTTTTTGATACTGGACAAGAGCTGATTTAATTGATTCTTGATTTGTAAGCCGCGGAAGAATTTTTAATTTAACTTTCTTTTTAACAAAATCAATCGCCGCAAGATCATCAGTGTCTAACATGGCAACTTCAAGTAAGCCGTCATCTCTTTTAAATGAAATAATATTGTGTTTACGCGCAATCGGTTCAGGAATAAGCGAAAGCACCTTGAAATCAAGCTTGTGCCCTTTAAGATTCACAAATGGGATACCTAAAATATATGCTTCTGTCTTGCGAAGCTCATCTTCGGTGACATGCCCTTGCTCAACTAACACCTCACCAACGTAACGCTTTTTCTCATCTGCCAAACGAGTTGCTTCATCAATCTGAGCTTTACTGACCAAGTCAGCATCAAGCAGAAATTCTTCTAATTGTTCTTTTTTAACACGCATAACAAAAATTTAAAGCTAAAAATGAAAAACTAAAAATTACAACGAAAAAATCAAAACTTTTTTAATTTTACATTGTGGTTTTGCATTTTTCGCTTTGCATTTTACATTTTAATTATACCGCACAATAAAACCTTTTACGAAGAATCTTTTGTGAAGGATAGTCATTGTTTTAAATCAATAACTTTTGGTACAATGTATTCAAAATATGAGAATACTAATTGTTACCGTTACCCTTTTATACGTTTTCCTGTTTGTGGGGATATACGTTGTCGGTATCCCCGCAAAAACTCAAGCAGCTTTTGAGGGAAGCTGTACTGCAGTAACGAATTGTTCTTATTTCAAAACAAGTTCAGATTGCAATTTGACCCCTACGGAACTGAATTGCTACTGGGATAATTCTGAATGTAAAAAAAGAGGAAGTGTCAGTGGACCTTTTGGAGGACTACATAACATATGCCGTAAGTACAATAACTTTAAATTAGGATGTTCATACAAATCTATGTGTAAATGGACTCCTAAACTTGATAATCAGAAGAGTCCTGTTGAATATGTCTTTACAAATACTCTTACTCGAGGAAATAAAATCTGTGAAAAGTATATTAAACAGTTTTCGGTTGGGGAAAGCGAAAAGCTTACTATAAACGGCGTTTTGTTTGACCTTACATATCTAGGGGAGAAAAGATTGGTGGTAGGAAGTGGAGACACCAGAAGTGAAGCTCCGGGTGAAAGATGGTTGGTCAACGGAAATGAAGAGCACGTTTATTATTTTGCCAATATTCTCCAAAACCATGTGGTTGAGGAAATACGTGATGTTAAAGTAAATATTATGGGAAAACAGGGCGGTGGTCATCTTTATCCCAGCGGATTTATTCAAATAGACGAAGAAAATTATTATCCCTCAGAATGTGGTGAGGGACAACTCGCCCAATTCATTGAAGAGATTCGCAGTGAATATATGCTTTGGAAATTAGAAATGGGTATATATAGGAAAGAATGGATCTTGCTGATATTATTTTTAATCCCCATTGTCCTGGGAGTAATATATTACTTCAAGAAAAGAAAGCGTAGAGAATAGGAAACTAACTTTGAACTATCTTATCTCTTTTATCTCTCGTCTGAGAAGATTGACATCTGTGTACAAAAGGTATATACTAGATAATATTGTAGAAGTCCGTTTGACAAAAAACGGGCTTTATTAATTTAACCCACAACGAATAACCTACAACCTACAACAACGTTTTATTTTCAAAGTTTTTGTTGTTAGCTGTTGGTTGTTAGTTATAAGTTAGCGTGTTGGATCTAAAAGTATTAAATTCTGCGCTTGAGCAATTAGAAGCGGAGCGCGGTATACCAAAAGAAAAAATATTAGAGGCAGTTGAAGATGCGCTTGCGGCTGCATACAAAAAAGACTACGGCAAACGCGGACAAGTTATTCGCGCGGAATTTGACCCTGCATCTGGTAAAACAGAATTTTCACAAATTAAAACTGTTGTGGATGAATCAATGGTGCGCATGGAAGAAGAATTGGACGACGAAGCCGACTCGCAGGCTGTCGCAGAACCTATCACTATGGCAAAAAAAGAAGTGGGTAAAGTCAACGAGAAATCCACTCCTGTTGATGCCACGACGGGCGAGGGGGAGGGTGATGAAGAGGACGAGCGAGTAAGATTTAATTCAGAGCATCATATCCTTATTGAAGACGCGAAAAAAATAAAAAAGGGGGTCAACTTAGAAGACGAGATTGTCTTTCCTCTTGAGACAAAAGACGATTACGGTCGCATTGCGGCACAAACCGCAAAACAGGTTATCATTCAAAGAATACGTGAAGCTGAAAGAGTGTCCGTTATAGGAGAATACGAGAAACGCAAAGGTGAGATTGTAAGCGGCACCATTCAACGGATTGAACGCGGCACTGTATTTGTTGATCTTGGCAGAGTTATTGGAGCAATGCCGAAAAGCGAGCAAATACCGGGAGAATACTACAAGCAAGGAGAACGAATACGAGCATACTTATACTCTGTAGAAGAAACTCCGCGCGACATAACTCTGCGGCTTTCACGCACTCATCCTCAATTCCTACAAAAATTATTTGAAATTGAAGCACCAGAAGTCGCAAGTGGTGTTGTTGAGATAAAAAGCATTGCGCGCGAGCCTGGTTTGCGTTCAAAAATTGCAGTTGCAAGTAATGATGAGCACATTGATCCGGTTGGTTCATGTGTCGGTCAGCGAGGAGTGCGAGTCGCAACGGTTATGAGCGAATTAGGTGGTGAGAAAATAGACGTTATTGAATGGGCAGAAGATTTAGAGCAATTTATTGAGCGAGCACTCTCTCCCGCACAAGTTGAAAAAGTTACCTTAGAAAAAGAGACGAGAAATGCTATTATTGAAGTTGACCCCGATCAGTATTCGCTTGCAATTGGACGAGGTGGTCAAAATGCGCGACTTGCAGCGCAACTCACAGGATGGAAAATTGATATACGAGAACAGGCGCAAGGTCAAGAATTTAAAACTGACGGAGCAGAGCAGGAAGAGGTTTCTCCCGAGAAAATTGAAAAAGAAAAAGAAGCAGTAAAAGAAGAAGAGATCGAGGCTGAGAAAAAAGTGGTAAAAAAAGAAAAACCAACAGAAGAGGAGAAACCATAAAATGTAAAGCGAAAAACGCAAAACCACAATGTAAAATTAAAAAAGTTTTGATTTTTTTGTTGTAATTTTTAGCTTTAAATTTTTGTTATGAACTCATGGCACGACATTAATCCCGGAACCAAAGAGAAGCTCAATGTCATTGTTGAGATTCCAAAACTCTCCCGGGTTAAATATGAACTAGACAAAGATACAGGACTCGTAAAATTTGATCGAGTGCTGTATTCTCCTATGCATTATCCAACCAACTACGGTTTTGTCCCTCAGACACTATGGGAAGATGGAGATCCGTTGGACATCTTTGTATTCGCCCACGAACCACTCCTACCAGGAAGTCTTGTAGAAAGTAGGCCGATTGGTCAACTACCAATGACAGATGATGGCGAAGATGATGTAAAAATCCTTGCCGTGCCAGTTGAAGATCCACGCTTTGCAGGAATACACAACATTGAACACGTTGAAACACATCTACTCAAAGAAATAAAACATTTTCTTGAAGTATACAAAGGACTTCAGGAAAAAGAGGTTACTGTGGGAGAATGGGAAAACAGAGAAAGAGCACACGAATCAATTGAAAGATCGTTTAAGCTCTACAAAGAAAAATATTCTTCTTAATTTGTGATACAATAAGTCATCTAACCATAATTAGCAGTCATCAATTGTATACATCATGGGAAAAAGCATATCAATATTTATCGCTCTTTTGTTTTTTGCAGCACCCGCATTTACGTTTGCACAATACGACACGCAGGCGGTAACACCCGCAAAACAAAAGACTACTGAAGATACATATTCTGTAAAACAACAGAAACCGGTACGGCTGCAGAGAGGTACTGATGAACCGCAAGTACAAAGAACAAATAGCATCCAATTACGCGTAAAAGACACAGCGGCTTCGCTAAAAGAAAAACTGCTTGAACGACGCACGATAAAAGATACAACAAAAAACGGAACGACAACAAACAACAAGAATGTTGTTAAGCAGCGTAGCGCCGCAGAAGATGCGCGAATAGCGCGAGAAAAACACAGCGCGGAAGTCACACAAAAAA
>DCXN01000002.1:0-10007 GCA_002327685.1 Patescibacteria group bacterium UBA2135 | reverse complement strand
CAAAAACAACTTGCTGAAAAACGAAAAGAGCGCATTCGGGCTTACTTTGCAAGGATGTTTACACGCCTTGACGCCGCAATTGAACGGTTTAATAAATTAATAACGAGGATTGAATCTCGCATACAAAAGCTTGAAGAACGTGGCGTAGACGTCGCAGATGCGCGAGAAAAACTGCAAAAAGCACAAGACGCGGTTGCAGAAGCAGATTTTAAGATTAACGCGGCACGCGGATTAGTTGAAGACATTCTATCTGGGGAAGATCCGAAAAAAATATTTGAAAACACCCGTGAAGCAGTAAAATCTACTGTTGAACATATTAAACAAGCCCATCGGGCACTGGTCGATAGTATTGTTGCTTTAAAAGGGGCAACTTCCCCTGATGTAGTAGAAGAAAACGAGTAAAAATTAATATTATGCAGGAGAATCAATTTCAGCCACACGAACAACCCAATCAAGATGTGCCTCAAACAGAGACTCAAGATACAGTACCTGGGCAAAAAAAAGTAAGTGCGCAAACAGGCCCTATTATCGGAAGTATCGTCATCATTATTGTGCTCGTACTTGGAGGTTTGTACTTTATCGGGGAAAAAGTGAATGATGAGGGTTTATTTGAGCCTTCTATGGAAGAGATACAAAAGGCACCGGATGAAATTTTAGGGACACTTCAAGAACAAGGAGCGTCTGATGCTGTAGAAGAAATTGAGGAAGATCTTGATGCAACAATACTTGACAACCTAGACGCAGAACTTCAAAATATTGAAGTGGAGTTAAATTTTTAAGACTCCGCAGATAAACGCGAATGAACGGGTTTCATAAACCAAATTACAAAAACAAAAAATCCCTCACACCGAATGGTGAACGGGGGATTTTTTGTTTCTCTTCGAAAAAAATTTAAGAAATCTATTCGCTTCCACGGACTGAATCTTTGAGTCCTTTTGCGGCTCTAAATTTCGGTACACGCATTGCCGGAACTTGCACTGGTTCACCCGTCTTTGGGTTACGTGCTGTTCGCGCCGCGCGCATTTTTGCTGAAAAAATACCAAGTCCAGCAATAGAAACTTCTCCTCCTTCTTTGAGCGTGTTTGTAATAGTCTCAATGATCGCGTCAACCGCTCGTTCTGCGGATGCTTTTGAACCACCAACGTGCTCGTGCACGACTTCAGCTAACGCTGCTTTGTTTTTGTTCATATAATTAACATACAACCGACAACTTACAACCTACAACAGTCCTTATAGCTCGTAAAAACATTTTGCTCAAAAAGTTGTTAGTTATTAGTTGTTGGTTATTGGTTGTTTGTGATAATTTCGACCTCAAAACTTTTAATTATTAACCATTTTATACCACATCCTCATTATACAGTAAGCCAATATCCTTGCAATTTATATACGTGTATCGTAAAACACGAATCGTGTATCGTAAAACGTTCAACAATTTACGTTTCACGATACACGATACACGTTATCGTGCGTACTCAGTCACTCGTGTTTCTCGGATAACGCTTACTTTGATTTCACCAGGATATTTCAATTCCCGCTCAACACGTCGGGCAATTTCCTGTGCAATTTTCTTCGCCTCAAGATCAGATATACGTTCTGGATACACAAATACTCTAACCTCACGCCCTGCCTGAATAGCATATGATTTTTCAACCCCCTCTTGAGTGTTTGCAATCGCCTCAAGATCCTGTAAGCGCTTCAGGTAATTTTCTACAGTATCACGCCGTGCGCCTGGTCTGCCACCCGAAATAGCATCCGCAACTTGTACAATGACAGATTCTACGGTTTCATACGGATATTCTTCGTGGTGCGATTGCATTGCCTGAATAACTGGCCGGTCAATGCCAAATTTTTCAAGAATTCTTCTGCCAATCTGCACATGTGTCCCTTGTACTTCATGGTCAACCGCTTTACCAATATCATGAAGTAACGCACCCGCTTTTGCAACAGCAACATCCGCGCCAAGCTCTTCTGCAAGCATACCGGAAATGTGTGCCATTTCAATAGAATGCTGGAGTACATTCTGCCCGTAACTGGTTCTAAAATACAGCCGCCCCAAAATGGATACTAACCGCGGGTCAAAACTGTAAACACCACATTCATATGCCGCTTGCTCTCCTTTTTCTTTAATAATTTTACTTATTTCTTCTTTTGCTTTGGTAACTATCTCTTCAATGCGAGCTGGCTGAATTCTGCCGTCCATAATTAAGTTCTCAAGAGCAATACGAGCAATCTGGCGACGCACTGGATCAAAAGCGGAAATAACTACAACACCTGGCGTGTCATCAACAACAAGTTCAACACCTGCCGCACGTTCAAATGCACGAATGTTTCGCCCCTCCTTGCCAATAATACGTCCCTTCACATCTTCGGAAGGAATAGCAACTGTTGTCGCCATAACATCTGACGCGACAGAGTTTCCAAATCGGTGAATCGCGGTCGTCAATATTTCCTGCGCGCGTTTTTCAAGCCGTTCAGCCCCCGCTCCTTCCATTTTTTGTATCCTAATTAAAAGCTCTTCTTCGTTTTGCTTTTCTACTACAGAGAAAAGCTCATTTTTTGCTTCCTCTTTAGAAAGCCCCGCAACGTGTTCCAACTCCTTCTTCTTTTCTTCCTCAATCCCGAGTGTTTTATCTTTAATTACTTTAATTTCTTCAATTTTCTTCTTAAGTCCTTCAACTTCCTTGTCAATATCAACCTGTCTATTGTCCAGCAATTCTTCTTTTTTAATAAGACGATTCTCTGTTTTCTTGAATTCAGATTCTTTCTCTTTCTCCAGTTTTTTTACTTCACTTTTTATTTCAAGAGTATCTTTTTCTGCACGATCAACGATTTTTTTTGCTTCTTCTTTCGCTTGAAGCTCCATTTGCTTGACGCGGAGCTCCATTGAACCTCTTTTACCGAGCGATATAAGCCAGCGGAGGAAATATCCAATTAAAATTCCCGACACACCGGCGGCGCCCAGCAAAAGGAATAATACCTTTAAACTCATAATTGATATGAGCTTTTGGAAGATTTACCTTAATTAAATTGTAGAGAGTTGCAAAAAGAACAGCTGTGTTTCAGCTATTTTTTACAACAAAAAGATACACGGTTAGAGGGACATGAGCGTCCCTATGCGTTAAATGTGTTATTTCACTTTGTAATATAAGATGTAGTGCGTTCATCGGAAGTACGGTAAATTAAGGTAAACACTCGTCAAAAGCTCTCTTGTTACTAATTTACTAATTAAAATTAAGTAGCATCAGTCTATCATGCGGTCTTTACAAATGCAAATTTCAGCCTATGCGGAACAGACGCAGATTCACGCAAATTTAAGCAACTATTGAAGTCCAACCTCAATAGTGTTTCAAAAACTCCTCCAACTTGAGTTGGAGAAGTTTTTGCGTGTGTTGTTATTATTTGGAGTTGTTTTTCGGCTTCAGTATTTCGTCTACAACACCATACTTCTTGGCTTCCTCTGCTGTCATAAAGAAGTCGCGGTCAACGTCTTTTTCAATTTGAGAAAGTGACTGACCGGTGTGTTTTGCTAAAATTTTATTAAGATTTTCTTTTACCCGCAGGATATGTCTTGCAGTAATTGCAATATCAGATGCTTGCCCTTCTGCGCCACCTATAGGCTGATGAATCATCACTTCGCTATTTGGAAGCACGTAACGCTTCCCTTTTTTGCCAGCAGATAAAATCACTGAACCACCTGATGCCGCAACTCCCACACAAATTGTTGAAACATCTGGCTTGATATGATGCATGGTGTCATAAATTGCAAGTGTTGAAGTAACCGAACCGCCGGGAGAATTTACGTATAAATAAATGTCCTTCTTGGAATCTTCTGACTCCAAAAAAAGAAGTTGTGCGATAACAATATTTGCCACATGGTCATCAATGGGGCCCGCAAGAAACACAATACGCTCCCTTAATAGACGCGAGTAAATATCATACGCTCGTTCGCCGAATTGTGATTTTTCTATAACTGTTGGTATTAACATGGTTTAAATAATCCGAATCTACGAATTGTTATCCGAATACTCCGAATGTTTATTAAATAATTTTACAGTATAACTGACTATATTTAAAATGTCAATACTTGCAAAGAAAGTGTTTCCGCGTAAATTGATTGATAGTATTGCGTAAACACGGCAGGAGTGTGAAACGATGACAACCACGCTGAAAAACCCAGTATTATATGTTCATAAAAAAAGAACCGGGGATGACATTGAGGCTGAAAAGGTGGTTCGGAAATTAATCGCGGAATATGACCCCTCTGTCCAATTTGAAGTAAATCCGATTAGTAGCGATGCTTTTGAACACAAAATGCCTTTTCTTTTTGCCTCGTTAAATACCTTTCCGGGTATTGAACAAATCAGAGGATTCGTAGAACAAGAAAGGCGTCAGCAACAAAAAGCTACGTAGCACAAAGAGTCCTCTGGACTCTTTTATTTTGGCAAGTTATCTGCTTTCTCCTCCCTCTCCAAAAATTGAAACACTTTTTCGTGCAAAAGCATGCCTTCAACATACTGCCGCGCTCGCTCTTTGTCAGCATCAGGGTGGTGTTTGGTAATGTGTTCAACTTCTTTATCTAATTCCACTTCCGGAACCTTTATTTTTTCTGTCTCGGCAATTTTCTGTAATATCAATTGTGTTTTGACACTTTTTTCAGCATCTTTTCGCCAACCTTCTCGTGTTTCTGTTTCAGTTTTTTTAATTTGTTTTAGATAATCTTCAAAAGTGTGTCCCATCGCAGAGATGTTATTTTTAAACCTCGCGAGCATCCTGTCTAATTCGCTTTCAATAAGTATACTGGGCAATAAAATACTGGTCTTTTCCAAAATGCCATCAATAATAGCAATTCGCTTTTTATCTTTCGCCTTTGCCGTCTTTTCGTGTATTAGATTTTCTCTTATTTTTTTCTTGAAATCAGCAATATTTTCAAAATCTCCTAATTGTTTCACGAATTCATCCGTCAATTCTGGAAGTTCGTTTTGTTTTTGTGCTTCTGTGTTTTCGTGTTTTTGTGCAAGCGGCTGTCCATCCGCTCCAAGTATAGCTCCATCGCTATTTTCTTTTCCCTCTCCTGCTCCAGTTTGCGTGAAATCTGCATAAGCCTGTGATTGCTGCCTACTTTTCCGAATCTGTTCAATAACACCAGCGATGTCTTCGTCAGTTACTAATATATCTTCATCAGTATTACTTACCGCTTTGGCGGCAATACTTTCATAATCCGAGAGTTCAAATTCCGGCAAAACTGCTGTTTTCGCCTTAAATCCCAGTGGATTATTTCGCGCAATTTTAGTAATAGTAATTTCCGGCTTGCCGATTGCCTCAATTTTGTTCTCAATGATAAATTTAGGATAAACATTAGCAAGCGCCATATTTGCCATCTCGTGAAGCACTGCGTTTTCTCCTAATTTTTCAACTAAAACATTTTCGGGAACATGTCCCTTCCTAAAGCCTGGCAATTCCGCATCTTTTCCTAGTTTTTGAACCGTCTTTTTGTAATACGACTCAAATTCATCCGCAGGAATTTCACCCTCAATCTCAACTTCCGAATTAGGAAGCTTTTTTATTTGTATGTTATTTTCTTTGTTTTGTGTTTCGTCATCAGTCATAGTTTATTCAGTGTATCTTGTATGCGTGATTGTGTAAATAGTTCTCACTCTTTCCCCACTTCCCACATGACATTAAAAATTGTGCGGAAAGCATGGTTTATTTCATCACTTTCAATGCTAATAGTAAAAAACTCTTTTTTGACTGAAGTGATAAGAGTACGATTCCCAAATAGTGTTATGTCAACTTCAAATGGCAGAAGTTCCTTTGGCATAAATCGAACTTTGCGATATGGACCTTCAACTTGTTTAGCATATGCTTTACTTTCTTCACTTTCATTAACCAGCTCGCGTATCTGAAATTGTGGAGAGAAGGTTGCATACAATGTTTTTTGAAATGTACGCGGGAATGCTTCTTGGGATAATTTTAATGTCCCCATAAACATAACCTCTCCTTTTGTTACAAACATTTCGTCAAGCGCGCGATCAAGTTTGTCTTTTCCTTCGTATATCATCACCCGCGGTTTACCTTCCTCCTTATGAAACAGCGCCTCAAGTTGCGGCATGACACCTTGAAGTTCTTTTAAATGAAGTTCTGCTTCGGTTACTAATTTCTGCGGATGTTGAGGAGTAAAAAGCGTTTTTTTACCCTTTTTAACACGGGACACAAATCCCTTTTCCTCAAGTAATCCCAGAATAACGTACGCTGTCGGTCGTTTAATACCTGATTTCTGGGCTATAGCAAGAACAGCCGCTTCCCCTAACTCAAGAAGCGCAAGGTATATGTCAACCTCTTTTTCTTCTAATCCGAGGTCTTTTAACGTATCGTCTATCTTCATATAACTCCTATTTTACTTACATATCTCGTTTTGTCAATATTTTTGACAACATGTGGCCAGAAATTATGATTTTTTGTTAAAAAATCGGGTATTTTAAAGGCAAAAGTATTGACATAATACACGTTCCCTGTTATTTTTGGGGGCAGAACGATAGTTTATTCTATGTTGAACCTTGAAATGCTTGAAATAGGAGCAAGTAAATGAAACACGACAGAGGAGAAGGAAAAGTGACAATAAATAAAGATCGTCTGTTGTACAAAATTGTTTATTATTTTTGGGATAAAAAAAATGAACCAACTGGACAGATAAATATTTGCAAGTTTATAAGAGATATGGTTCTTGGTGGTCTGACATGGATTTTTATGGGAATCGCGGCGTTAATTGCTAGTCCTTTTCTTCTTGCGATGTTTCTTATGTTGCTTGTGACCATGTTCTCTTTCGGTTGGCGCCTAATATATCTAAATGTAATATCTCTAAATGACAGGCAGAAATTTGTTCGGTGTTCTCGGTGGCCAAATATAAAAGGCTACCGTATTCTCCCGATATATTTTGTTCCACCAGTGTTTCTGTTTTATTTCGGAAGTGTAATCGTTAGCAGTATCTCAAATGTAGCTGTTAATGTCGGAAACGCTGTTGTGTCAAGTTGGGGACTCGCCATTGTAGGCACGGTTGCAGTTCTTGTGCTCGTATGCTGGGGTATTTATAGATTCACAAAGAGTGAGTTGTATAAGTTGCTCAAGGTATTTCTTGCCGCAAAAAAGGAAAAAATCTGTCCCATGATAACCATTGTGGAAGATGAAAATTTAGTGAGTGAAGAACCTGACGATATGACAAATGGAGAATTGAGATGAGAACACCTCCTCGTTGCTATAAGTTATTTGTGTCCAGTATGCTCTTTGTACTCGGTGTACTTGTGATGTTCGTGGGAAACATTCAGATATTCGTGAACAATTCCGCGGTGGAACCGTTGCTATTCGTGGACGTGGAATATGTAATGTTAGTAGTAATACCTGGTTTGTTTGGCATAGGTTTTGGTTGTATCACTTTTTACGACGCTTGGAAAGGAAAAATGTGATGAGCAAGGAGACGAAAAGCATAATCGGTTGGACTATTGGATTCGGTATTACCAGAAAGAAAGCGAGGCACTGAACGATACGCCAAAAGACGTGGCAAACTTTCTTTGTGATATACAAAAAACAGGTGAATATATCATTTCACGGTATATTCTAACTCAACCACAGAGACTTTTTAAACTGGAAGATGAGGTTAAAAAATATTTGCCAAATGATGACATCGAGGCGATTTTGTCATGCGGTCGATATTTAACGCATACATCAAGGATAAGAAAAACTATCTTAGAATTAGCGGAATGTGTAGCAAAGGACGGGAGGTCTGTATCAGAGGTTCTTTCAGCACATCCCGATTGGCAACAAAATATACAAAACCTGATTGAAAATTATGGTTTTCTCAACTGGACGCTTCTTGGTGGGGATCTCGTTGATCATAAATACATTGAACAGGAAGTGGCACGCCTTATTGCAGACAATGAATCCTTCGCAAACGAAAGAGAGGAAATGGAAACCCTGTTGAATAACATTAAGCGACGAGAAGAAATTATAAAAAACAACAACGACAAACGAGAGGTTAGGCTTGCTGATCTCAGTGGACATTTACCCGTTTTGAGACTTGATATACATACCTGCTTGCTGTCCGTATTAAAATATTTCGAGAACTTCGCACTGGCCGCAGGAGAAAAGTATGGCCTTACACCGGATGAAATCCACTCACTCTATTTTGACGACATAATACAGATGGTCGAGTTAGGGAAACTTGTACCGAAGGATGAACTATATCGTCGCCAGAAAGGATTCCTGCGAGTATATACGCATGATGGTGTATCCTCATATGTTGCCGAAGACGCCCACAAAATAATTGGTTCGTTTCTTGAATGGAGAAAAAAAGAAATGACCACAACAAAAGAAGTTAGTGGTACTCTCGCTTCGTGGCCAGACAAAAAAATAACTTCAATCGAGGGTAGTTGTTTTGTTCTTACCACTGCTTTTGATGCGGACAAGTTAATGGGTGAATTCAGGGACGGTCAGATATTAGTGGCCACACAAACGCATCCAAATATTGTGCCTATAATGAAAAAAGCAAAAGCAATCATAACAGATGAAGGCGGGCTTACATGCCATGCAGCCATTGTATCGCGTGAGCTTAATAAGCCGTGCATAATTGGCACAAAGCTTGCTACAAAAATCTTTAAAACCGACGATAACATTAAACTTGACTTAAAAAACGCAACGGTTCAAAAAATAGATTGATGTATACTCGTTCACTCAAAAATATATCCAGCAATGATGTGGCTATCGCTGGTGGCAAAGGCGCCTCACTAGGCGAAATGATAAAATCTGATATTCCAGTGCCAGACGGTTTTGTCATAACAACAAAAGCATTTGAGCAATTTTTAGATGAGACTGACCTTCGTCAAGAAGTCCGAGCACAACTTAGCGAAGTTGATACGGCCGTCGTTCATACAACCGAACGAGCATCGGAACAAATCCAAAATCTTATCAAACACGCTGACATATCCAGCGAAATTGCCAACGAAATACAGAGCGCTTTCAAGACATTGAATTGCAAATATGTAGCCGTACGGTCTTCAGCTACCAGTGAAGACAGCGCAGAAAACGCGTGGGCTGGACAGTTGGATAGCTTTCTAAACACAACCGAAACGAGTTTAATTGAGACTATAAAAAAATGCTGGGCATCACTTTTTACCCCACGCGCGCTTTTTTACCGAATCGAAAAAGGACTGAAAGAAAGTCATGTTTCCGTGGCGGTTGTTGTGCAGAAGATGGTAGAAAGTGAGTCGAGCGGCATTGCGTTTTCTGTGCATCCTGTTACTGAAGACCCGAATCAGCTCATCATTGAAGCTGGATTTGGTCTTGGTGAAGCAATTGTTTCTGGTGCGATTACTCCGGATTCGTACGTAGTTGAAAAAAAGCCACGAAAAATCATTGACATAAATATTGCAGAGCAGGATCGCGGCATCTTCCGCAAGGACGGAGGTGGCAATGAATGGAGAGATATACCACTAGACAAGGGGAGTAAACAGGTGCTTACAGAAACGGAAATTATGGAATTGACAGAGTTAGTGTTGAGAATTGAAAGGCACTACGGTTTCCCAGTCGATGTAGAATGGGCAAAGGAAAACAGAAAGCTCTACATTACTCAATCTCGGCCAATAACAACTCTAGGGAGCTAAATCTTGAAGAGATTTTTGCGCGCGCATGGGAGGGTTTTGGGGCAAGCGCATATAGATTTGTTTGTGCCATTCGATAGATTGGCACAAACCGCTTTTAATAGAGTTACCACCAGTCGCTGTCGAAGCCACCGAGCGAACGCACGCAACACCGAGCAGGCACCGCGAACGAATGTGAGCGGCCAATGCGAGGTGCTTGCGTGCAGTGAGCGGACTTTCGAACTACCGCAAAACGCGGAGACGGGAGCGCCTCGGCCGACGCGAACGACGGAGAAAAGGGCGGACGTAAAATTGCCACTATGCTGTACTCTCATTACAAGCCCTTTTTGGAGGAGTGAAGCGGCGGAAGCAAAACCAACA
>DCXN01000028.1 GCA_002327685.1 Patescibacteria group bacterium UBA2135 | reverse complement strand
TGGACTTACACCGGGTGTTGCTGGTAGAGGTGCTTGTCCAAATAGACTAGGACCTGGTGTTACCCAGTCTTCAGGTCTAATGTAAAAATCTTGATTAAGTTTCATTCTGTTTAATTGTTTTAAAATTCTACGCAACGTAGGTAGTGCCTGTTTAAACGGATTAGGCTGTCCAATCTCCCTGGAAATTTCGTTGAATCTTTGTATGATACCCGAGGAAGGAAAAAAAGGATCAAACTTACCAGCAAAAACCATTCCAGTTTGTGTCCTTCCTATTCCTCGCTTATTAAATTCTTTATATAAATTTGGATGACTAACTCCCAGTGTTTTTGCAGCGTTAATATCATCATGCATGTTTTTTTGAACATTAAACATGGCTCGATTGGCTACAATAAATTGTCGTATAACGTCATCGGCTGTTTTAGGTCCACCTTTAATTACAGACTCAGCACCACCGGTAAATTCTCTTCTGGCATTACGAATTCCTGTTTCGTAATTAGAAATTTTAAAACCCATGCTTCTTAGTGGATTTAATTTAACAACTCTAAATCCTCCGAAGCCTGCAACCTCATCTCCGATTTCATAGAATTCTCCTCGTCCACTTGGATCACCTGTTACTGCCTGACCCAATCGTTCAAACTGTGGAGCAGATAAAGGGACCATTGTTTTTACAATATGTTTTGTAATGATGTCTATTTTGTCACCCGTAGGAGTTTCTTCAGTGTATAGTCTTTTTCCTTCTCTTGTAACGCCATTTCTGCCAACGATATCCATAAAAGCTTCAGTAAAAATAGACTCAGAAATAAAAGGCTCTGATAATTCTGCTAGTGCCTGTCCTACACCTTGAACAAATCCTTTTATTAATATGTCTTCATTTTCAATTCCGTTTTGAATATTGTTTAGTAACGTTTGTACAGGACGTGTTAGTGTGTCGTAAGCGTTGCCGTGACTAAAATCGATATAAGAAAGTTCCCCTGTTTCATCATCTCGAACTGGAAGAATTGTAGAATTTTTAGACCAGCCTGGTACAAATCGTTTCATTGCCATTAATTCTTCGTCATCAACATCGTGTAACGCTTGGAATCCCCAAACAGTTGCAGCGGGTACGCCACCGACCGTTGCACCCATTCCTAATAATCTTTTAATACCAATTCCTTTCAATGGATTAGTACTAGTAATAAAATTAATGGATCCTGTTTTAGGATCTTTTATTTCACTCAATCCTCTTCGTACAATGTTTGTTCCTGTCCGCATAATTTCTGATGGAAATGATATGAAGTTACCAATAGGTAATACACGAAGAGCTCGAACAGAATCTGATACATAAGCATAGTTAGGCACAGTGTTTCTGACAATGTCTGCTGCTTCTTCTTTTAATTCTTTCGCTGTTTTTTTAATCCCTGCTTTAGTATAGGCTTTACCTAAACGATTCATTTCTACAGCGTAGTTTGTTATTTTCCAGAAATCATCTTCTGCTACATAAAAATCTTGAAACTTTTGTGTAATTTTACCTAGCTTAGACATCATTGGTCTCAGCATATTGTCTGTTGAAAGACCTTCACCAAATTTAACATCTTTTAGAAGGGCTCTAAGGTCCCCCATTCTGACATTAGAATTAACAACTCCTAATTCTAAAAGTTCTCGGTAGGCTTCCATAGCTTTTTCGGGTCGTAAATTTGTTTGAATTTCACCAAAAGCTTTTGCAAAAGCATTTTTTAAAATCCTTGGATCAGTAAAGAAAATACCGTTGGCTCCTGCGAAAGCGCCAGCACTAAAGAAATTTCTAAAATGGGTTACGGGAGATAGAACGGTTTTGGTGATCTGTGATAGACCTTTAGGATATAAAAGTAAATTACGATACATCCAGGTAATTCCTTTTTCAGCAGCTGAAGCTCCTTGCCGCTCGCCTCTAAAAAAACTGCTTACGTTTTGAGCATTAGCAATTCCTTCAGCGATGTCTTTTGTGGTGAACATACCTTTTAACCGATTAACAAGAACGCCATCCCTAAACAGGTGTGCCATGTATTGATCTAAAGGAACAATTTCATTATTTGGAAGATTTCTCATAGCATCCATACGATTTGAGAAAAAAATGCCTCTCTGCCCTGTTGGAGTTTGTGTGGTCACCTTTGCTTTCATTACATCATCGGCGTTTACTAAGTCATCGATGAATTGATTTCGTCTTGCTAGATTTGAAAGTTTAGTCATACCCTCATAGATCGAGTAACGAGCGTCTTTAACTTCACCGAATAGTTCCCTGAAAGCTTTACTTCCTGAGCCGATTACTTGCATATCCGGTTTCTTTTTACTGCCCTTATTAAGTATTCGAACAAATGATTTAAGTGTTTGATCGTCCGTTGCACCTTGTGTCAAGTTTGTATATCTAAAGAAAGGTAGTTGTGTCTTTACATTCGTGTGTCGTGCACTTGTTAAAACCTCATCCACCATTTGATAGGCTTGTTGATCATTGATTGGGTTCTGGTTCCTTGCTGCATAGCGTTTAAAAATATCTTTAACTTTTCTTCGTGCTTCATCTGTAGGTCTATATTGTGCAAAAGGAATAACAGATTTATCTTCAAATATTTTATAAGTATTTCCTAAAAATTCTTTAACTCGATCTCCCATTAAACCTCTTAAATCTTGTAGATCTTTAGGAGAAACTCCTCCTGGAAGTTCTCCGATAATATTAAGAAGATTCGTAAGTTCTTTACGAGCACCTTGAACGCTGAAAATAACTTGATTACTTTCGGTTTTTGTTAAACCTTTATCTTTCATCGTCTTCATAATTTTGCCATAGATATCTCGATTTAATTCTTTTTTAGCAAGATCGCCTGTAAAAATAAGATCATCTAAATCTTTAAAGAATTGTTCTTTTTGTTTCCCTGTAGACCTATCGATAATACCTTTGACTCCTGGAAACATCTTATCAACCTGCTTATCAATTCTTTTGACAAGTTCCATAGAACGATTGGTATCCATCATCTGTCTACCTTTTTCTCTCATCTTGGCTTCGAAAACTTTTTGTGGTTTATAGCCTCTGGCTCTTAACGCGCCGAACACTTTGTCAAAAAATTTATCAAGTTTCGAGTCGCTAACGAATAGTCGCCTGCCTCTTGTCGCTGCAGCCTTGAGAGCATAACCTGCGCCATAGACAAAAGGAGTTAGTAACAAAGACTCACTACCAAACTTCATACGATTCATAAGTTTTCTAGAGGCTTCGTCTTGATTATCTTCTCGTTCGTCTCTGTCTAATTCAGTTGGACCGTTCTCAAACAAGTCGCCGAATGAGCCGATGTCTTCAACATCAGCAACAAACGTTTCGCCCACTGCTCCACCTGTAACACCGGCAATAAATCTTTTTGTTTTTGCAGCTTTGTTGAGATTGTCTGCTTTGTTTGCTGCTTTAGATATATTTTTATTTTTTAAACTAACCAGACGATTTGCTTTTTTAGCTTTAAGTACTTTAGTTGCAAGATTGCTTGCAATTTTAAAACCTCCTGCTCCAAAAGTTCCAACTTGAACTAGAGCTTCAGTCAGTTTACCAATAGCTTTTTCTTGTGCCTTTTCCTCAAAAGGATTTATTTTGTCAAAAAATTCTTCCACTTCAACAGCGGTCTTGGTATCAAAACCAAGATCGATAAGCTCTGCTCCAAGTGAAACAAACCCTTCTGGAATTTTTATAAGTCCCGATGCGATACCGGAAAATGCAGCCACGGTATTACTTGTACCGCTGTGTAATTCTTGATCTAGTATTGGGTTATATGTTTTTTGATTCGAAGGTAGTTGTGCCATCTATCCTCCTATCTTTTGTAATATTTCTTACGCCAGTCTGGTACTTGTTGTGCTACTTTTTCGCCGTTTTCATTTTCTACAACTTCAAACAACTCTCCTGCTTGTTCGTCCCAGTAAATTTTACCAGGTTCCATTTGACTAGCGTCAACAATATCTTGAATATTTTGTCCTTTGCCTTCTTGATAAGTCGGAACAGGACCTCCATAAGTGTTTGGTGGAATATTGGGTCTTATGTAAACAACCCAATCTGCTCTGTTCTCTGCCACATTTGGAGGAACTATATTTGGATCTTGTTTATTGTAAACATTATCCCAACGGTCTTGGTTGGATTTACCTGGACTTGTTTCGGTTAATCTTAAGGCTTCGTTCCAGGCATCTTGACTTCCTTCTGGAGTATTAGGATATTGATCTGGATTGTTTCTTTGTAAATCGTTAGCGAGTTGTTGAATTTTAGATATTTTAGCTTTGTCCCCTAGCATTTTAAGTTTTTGAGCTTGCTCATGTTCTAAAGCCATCGTTGCTGCTGACAGTCCTAGCTTCTGGTCGAAAGCTGATCGGTCTGCTTTAGATGCTTTATATTGTTGGTAAGGTTCTTTAGCGGATGCTGCTGCTGTTGAAAAGATACTTCCTTGTGGTGGTCTTGACGCAATGTCCAAGCCAAAATCAATCATAAATTGTGATAGACT
>DCXN01000013.1 GCA_002327685.1 Patescibacteria group bacterium UBA2135 | reverse complement strand
TTTTTATCTTTTAAAAAAGTGTGGAGTACTCTCCATTCATCAGGGATAAAACCAACTCTGAATAATTTTGCAGTCTTCCCAGTTAAACCACGACCCTTGAGATATTCGCCAACTGTCTGATGCTCTTTAAGTTGTGTCTCAAAAAAAAGTGTTGCTCGTTCAAGTACTTCGTGGAGTTTTTCTTTCTCCTCTTTGTGTTCGGAATTTATAGACGTTAACTCAACCCCTGTTTTCTCCGCAAGCACTTTTAATGCTCCCAAAAAATCAAGTCCTTCAATTTCTTGTACAAAACTAAAAATATCTCCCCCTGAATTGCATCCAAAACAATGATATGTTTCCCTGTCTGGAGAAACAAAGAATGATGGAGTTTTCTCTGTATGAAATGGACAGCAAGCTCTTAAATTCTTTCCAGATTTGTTGAGTTTAATATAAGAAGAAACAACTTCCACAATACCGATTCGGTCTTTAATTTGTTCTACTGTGGAAGACATGCCAAAAAATAGGGAGCGGAGCGACCATATTTTTTGAGCACCCCCACACCTTTCGTATCATTGCGCTTTGCGCGTTCCGACAGAGTCGGAACTATGATACGAAAGGTGTGGGGGTAAGTAAAATATACTCACTCCGTTCGTTATTTTATTAAAATTTGAGCACCCCCACACCTTTCAAACCGTAGCTCTCGTTTTGCTGTTAAAAAGTGCTCTGTGTTAAAATAGCCCACGAAGTTGGTTTTTCAAATTATAGTTATACTACTTCGCAAAACAACGGTTTGAAAGGTGTGGGGGTAAGAAAAAATATAGTCGTCCCGCTTGCAGCGGGACTCCTTATTTTTTCTTAAATCCCGTCCCTGCCGGTATAATTCTTCCAATTATAACATTTTCTTTAAGTCCTCTTAGTTCGTCGCGCGCGCCCTTAACTGCCGCTTTAATTAAAATGCGGGTAGTGTGCTGAAATGATGCCGCTGAAAGAAAACTTGCAGTTGTTAGTGACACTTCACTAATACCAAGTGCTAAAATATCAGATTTCGCCTCTTCTCCTTTTTTCTCTTTTACTTTTTCATTTTCCTCAACAAACTTCATATATTCCACAACTTCGCCGGGTGTAAACTGTGTGTCTCCTCCACTTGTTATTTTCCTTCTTGAAAACATTTGTCGCACAATAACTTCAAAATGCTTTCTGGAGATAGACGCACCCTCAAGATCGTACACTTTTTCTACCTCATTTATGATGTAATCCTCAGTGGTATCCTTTCCACCATATTTGAACAATTCTTGCATGTCAGCAGAGCCATCAGTTAATAGCATTCCTTTCTCTACTGTATCACCAGCGACAACAACGATGACTCTTCCGTATGGTATGACATATTCTATCCGTTCATCTTTCTTCTTTTCTAGCCCTGCTTTATCTGAAAGAACAACAAGGATCTGATCACTACCATGCTTCTGAATTTCAAGCACCTTTCCTTTGGTTCGGCTTACAATCGCGGGATTTTTAGGAATCCTTCGCTCAAACACTTCTTCAACACGAGGAAGCCCTTTTGTAATATCCGCTCCAGTAACACCACCTTGATGGAACGTTCTCATAGTAAGCTGTGTTCCCGGCTCTCCAATCGCTTGTGCCGCGATAATACCAACGGCCTCGCCTAGCTGTATAAGACTTTTGCGACCCAGATCAAGCCCATAGCATTGTTGACATAAACCATATATTGTTTTACACGAAAGTGGCCCGCGAACATATACCTCGGATAATTGCGCATCCGAGATTTTCTTAACATTGTCTCTTGTCAGAAGCTGTTTTTTGGGAACAATAACCACACCATCAGGAGTTTTTGCATCTTTTGCGAGAATCCTGCTACCAATTATCTTCATCATTGGTGTGCTGATTCCAGAAACATTCTCTTCTAAGTCAATACGTCTGCCAACCTTATCACCACAATCTTTCTCCGTTATGATAGTATCTTGCGCAACATCAACAAGGCGTCGTGTTAGATAACCCGCCTTTGCGGTCTGAAGCGCGGTATCAGTAAGCCCTTTTCTGGAACCGTGTGTAGTAATAAAATATTCAATTGGGGTGAGCCCTTCTTTGTAGGAAGAGACAATCGGAAAATCAATCGGCACACCAACAGTATTCATCACGATACCTTTCATGCCAGTCATCTGAGTAATCGGACCCAAAGAACCACGCGCGCCCGATTTCCACATGTCATGAACTGGATCGTTGATGGAAAGCGTACCGGGTATTGCTTTGGCAACCTCTTCTTTTGCTTTTTCCCATGCCTCGATTACCATCCGATATCGTTCAGTATCAGAAAGTAGACCTTCGTTATACTGTTCAACAATCTCCGTCTCTCTTTTCCGAGCTGATTCAATTATCTTTTCTTTTTCTTCCGGCACCGTAAGATCATCCATGCCCCATGTAACTCCTGAACGGGTTGCAAAACGAAAACCAAAGTCTTTAATCTTATCCAAAATTGTCGTAATACGTTCAATCTCATATCGTTCAATTAGATTATCCATAATGTCAAACATTACGCCTTTATCAACCTCCTGGTTGATATATGGATAATCGCCCGGCAAAACACTGTTGAAAAGCAACCTTCCAATTGTCGTCTCAAATACACCCCCATCAAACGCGGCATATTTGGGTGTATCAGTAGCCATCACCTTTATCTTGGCGCGCAAAGAAACATCCCCAAAATCATACGCAGTGATAGCGAGGTTCGGATTTGGAAATATACCACCTTCTCCTTTTTCGTCAGGAATAATCTTTGTTACCCAATATGTGCCAAGTATAATGTCGAGTAGCTTAGAGATAACAACAGGGCTTCCAGTTCCTGGTTTAAAAATATTTTTGTCAGCAGCCATTATCTCACGCGCCTCTTTTTGCGCTTCTTTTGAAAGTGGAACATGGACTGCCATTTGGTCTCCATCAAAGTCAGCATTAAATGCCGGACAGACAAGCGGATGAAGCTCAATAGCCTTCCCTTCAATAAGAATAGGTCTGAATGCCTGCACACCAAGGCGATGCAGTGTAGGTGCGCGATTTAACAATACATACTTATCTTTTATAACGTCCTCCAAAATAGCCCATACTTCAGGCAGACCTTCTTCAATGAGGCGTCCTGCGCCACGAATATTATACGCAAGCTCTTGTTTTAGTATTTCTGAAATCACAAATGGTCTGAACAACTCAAGCGCCATGCGCTTAGGAAGACCACACTGGGACAACTTCAAGTTGGGACCAACCACAATAACCGAGCGACCAGAATAATCAACACGTTTACCTAAGAGATTTTGCCGGAATAAACCCTGCTTGCCTTTAAGATTTTCAGAGAGAGATTTTAATACCTTTTTACGAGCTTGCATTGTCTGCTGTGATGTAGTACGTCTCATTGAATTGTCAATAAGTGAATCAACAGCTTCTTGAAGAATTCTTTTTTCGTTACGTAAAATAACATCCGGGGCTTTGATCCCCTGTAATTTTTTAAGCCGATTATTGCGATTTATCACTCGACGATACAAGTCATTGACATCAGACGTTGCGTGTCTGCCGCCATCAAGAGCAACCATTGGACGAAGTTGTGGTGGAATAATCGGAATTACAGTCAAAAACATCCACTCTGGACGAGTACGTGAGTTAAGAAGAGACGTCACCAATGCTATCCGTTTTCTTACCTTGACTCGCTCAACTGCTGAAGCGCTTAGAAGCTCTTCTTCAAGCCGTAATGCTAACTTTTTTAGATCAACTTTTTTAAGGATGTTGTGGAGCGCCTCGGCACCTATTTCTGCCTGAAAGACGCTTCCATATTTGAGGGAGAACCGATGATACGATACTTCATCAAGCACTATACCAACCCTAAGACTCTCAATCTCTTGCTTAACTTCATTGAAACGTTTTTTGAGGATTTCTTTTTCTTTCGCGCTTTCAGCTAGCTTTTGCTTTGTTTTAAATTCCGAGTCAAGGTCTTTTATCACCTTGGAGCGTTCCCCTTCATTTACATCAGTCACAATATAACCAGCAAAATAAACAACTTTCTCAACATCACTCAAAGACAAATTGAGAAGCAACCCGATTCGTGAAGGTACGCCGCGGAGAAACCAGATATGAGAAACCGGAGAGGCCAATTCAATGTGTCCCATTCGCTCACGACGAACAATGGAGCGCGTTACTTCAACACCGCAACGTTCACAGATAATATTTTTATATCGAATACGACGGTATTTTCCACAATAACATTCATAATCTTTCGTAGGACCAAAAATGCGTTCATCAAACAAACCATTCCGCTCACTTCTACCTGTGCGATAATTAATTGTTTCCGCCTTTACCACTTCACCGCGCGACCATTCACGAACACGATCCGGGGAAGCGAGTTTGAGTAGGATGGCATTGAAATTTTTTGATTGAGATTCCATGATATTAAATGCAAATATTAAAAATCAAAATGTAAAACGACAATGAAAAATTAAAAAATTAAAGTCTACATAATATGTGGTGTATAATTTTTAAATTTTGATTTGTAATTTTGATTTTTGAGATTTTATTTTTGATTTTATTCAACTAATTGGACATCAAGCGCGAGCGCTTTTAGATGAAACATTAATACGTTGAATGACTCTGGTAAATTCGGCTGCTTTAAATCTTCACCCTTAATGATTGAGTCGAATGTTGCGGCACGACCTAAAATATCGTCTGATTTTACTGT
>DCXN01000022.1:50315-73785 GCA_002327685.1 Patescibacteria group bacterium UBA2135 | reverse complement strand
AAGTGTCTCTAACATGAAAGAATCACTTTAGGGGCCGGTAGCTCAGCTGATTAGAGCGCACCCCTGATAAGGGTGAGGTCCTAGGTTCAATTCCTAGTAGCCGCACAACGCAAATTTAGTACCCCAAGTACTACAGCGAAGCTGACTACCCCAGTACCACAGCAAAGCTGGCTACGGGGCACGGCGGGGCAGGCGTGGCATGGGTTCCAGGCATGCCCCGTTAGAAGTAGCCCCGCTTTTATAGCGGGACGCGACTTCTAACGGGGTTCGAGTCATGGCATGCGCGTCATTTACTTGCTCACATTATGATGTGCCGATGAAGAGTCATTTTCAAAAAAAACCTGTCGAGAGTTGAGCCCTCGACAGGCAAAGACTAATTTACCTCAATTTTTACAGAACTAAGGCAGTAAATCAGGAGAGTTGGGATTGCTGCGATCAGGGATCCTACAACGATACAAACAATATGGACAAAGATCATAATAGGCACACCAATCCACCTACCAACTACGCCAGCTAACGATTGTGGAGTTTTCACCACTTCTTTATATAAAGCCTTGTGTGGATCCACAAACACTTCCATCACGAATTTTTTGATACTGTTATAAGGTGCGTGAAAATCAAGATATAAATGCATGACTTGCTCCTTTTGTGAGACCGTATAATCAGAATTTAGGTTTCTTATCTGATTGATAAGATAGTATAGAATAAATTATTTGTCAAATACATTACCCTTGACACCCAACACAAAAAATGCTACACTTGTTTCAGCTTTGAACGCCGACTAAAGCATGTCGCAAAACCTCAACACGGGGAGGAAACGATGAAGGAAAAGATGAAGGAAAAGGAATACGTCCTTTATGTTTATCGCAGAAAGGATGGAGTATTTCATAGTTCAGGTAAACACTCGCAAGGCAAATTTAAAAACGACAAGAAAGCACAAAAAGCTTTCTTACAGGAAGCGCGCGATTTTAAGAAAGATAATGGTTTTGATTTCGTGCAGATAGCAATTTATCAAGGCATTTATTTGGTGTGTCGCAAGACATTGCCATAAAATGTACTGTTTCAAGCCGCCCAAAAAAATAAACAAAGCCGCCAACATCTCTCGTTGAGCGGCTTTTTTTAAACCCTTAAATCCTTAAACCTTTAAATCTTTAAATTTTTAAACCCTTATCAGTCACAGGCTGACCATCCTCGGGCTGGAACTTTTAAATTTTTAAATCTTTAAACTCATTTCAGCACCTATGCTACAATATCTCCATGTCCAAAAAAACAATCATCACACTTATAACATTCCTCCTCGTAGGCGGCTCCATCGGCGGTTATAAGATTGTCAAAGACAACCGCGCCACAGCATTTGAAAATGACATCCACGCAGTTGTGAAAGTCATAGACGGCGACACAATAGATATAGAAAACAAAAAGCGAATCCGACTCTTGGGAATTGATTCACCAGAACGCAAAACATGCTACTACCAAGAATCCAAAGATGCGCTCACTGAACTCCTCAACGAAAAAGATATCCGCATTGAAAAAGACATTTCCGGTACAGATCGTTACGATCGTTTTCTGCGTTATATATACATCTCCGCGGATGATCCCGAAGACGACGATCTATTTGTAAACGAATGGTTAGTACGAGAAGGGCACGCGTTCAAAAATCCAATAGCGCCAAATAATCGCTATCTTGACCTTCTAGCCCGAGCGCAAGAAGAAGCCCGAGAAGCAGAGCGCGGTCTTTGGAGCGACACATGCGAATACACAGCTGAGTATAAAGATGCAAAAAGCCTGCGAGAACAGGGGAGTGAAGCGCCAAATAAAGATTGCATCATAAAAGGCAACATTTCAGAAAAAGCCTACGGCAGACTCTATTTTCTTGAGGGTTGCCCAAATTACAATCGTATTAAAATAGATCCCCGCAAAGGCGAGCAGTGGTTCTGCACGGAAAAAGAAGCGGAGGCTGCTGGATTTACACGCTCTGCCTCCTGCGACACCACCTTCTAAGTAAAAGACCGCAAAATAAGCTCATCTGCGTCGTTGTGTTTCGCAAGCCGGCACGTCACCATACCAAAACGTATGGCTCGCGACCGCCTTACTCACACGCCTTGCACCTAAGCCCATTTTCCAATCTTTTTCCCTCGCGCCTCAAAAACATTTTCTCCTCGAACTGCACTCAAAATTAAGAAAATCGCCATTTCCCTCGCGCTTCGCGCACTTCACTCACTCTCGCTATTTTTATAGATTGCGATAGTGGCGAACAAAAAGCCGCACATGCATTGCAGAGGTACGACTTTTGAAGTAGTTGGTTGTATTCAATTAGCATTGGCGTGAGCGACTATGAAATCGCAAGGATCATCGCACCCTGACGCTTCAAAAACAGCCCACAAATCTTTTCCTTTTGGTTCGGATTCACAGTATTTCGTAAGTCGTTCGGTGTCAACTCCTTCTTCGTCCGTGAAGGCAGGAAGGATAGCATGAAAAAGGCCTGGAATGGCACCAGACTTGTCCATAATCTTCTTTGCTAGTGCCCTTGCTTCATCTTCGCTTATGTCTTCGCCTATGTCTGGCATGGCCTGGTTCCCATTGTTGCTACAGAGTTGTATGTAATCTATCAAAATCATACTCTACAGATATAAAACTGTCAAGTATACGTAATGTCTCAGGACCTTCGCAACACCCTAAGTCAATAGTATTTTTTTCAAAATTTTTTAATGAAACATTTCAAATAGATTATTTAATCCATTTTTGGTATATTTATGGCGAGTTCAAAATTATAAAAACACGAGTCCCGTTAGAGACCGTGAACACTTGTTAAAATACAAAGTTTTATGAAAGAGTCGAAATTAATAAAAATATTTCAAAATAGTATGCGAGATATCGTGTTCGCGTTCTGTCTCTAATGGGATGGCAAAAATATTAAAATCAGAATTTATAAAAGGTGTCATCGGGGATGATTACAGCACGGAAGACGGTTTACCGCACGTCTCTTTTTTCGGACGCTCCAACGCGGGGAAATCAAGCGTAATTAACTCTTTAGTCGGCAAAAAAAATCTTGTAAAAACAAGCAAATTGCCAGGCAAAACGCGTGAAGCAAATTTTTTCCGCATTGATGATTCTTTCTTTCTCGTGGATTTTCCCGGATATGGGTATGCAAAGTGTTCAGTATCAGAACGCAACAAAATGATTAAAAGAATTTTGTGGTATGTAGAGTTTTCCAATGTGAGACCTCAAGCAATTTTTTTAATTATTGATGCTAAAGTCGGCTTGACTGTCCTTGATCGTGACATGATAAAAATTATCAAGGAAAACAAACACAACATTGTTATTGTCGCAAACAAAATTGATAAATTATCTCAAAGCGTAGCCAGAAAACAACTTCTCTCAATTCAAAAAGAAGCGCAAGATATACCAGTCTTAGGATATTCAGCCAAAACACACAAAGGCAAAGACGAATTAACACAAACAATCGCAAGTTTTCTGTAATACAGATCGCAAAAACATTTAAACCCTTAAACTTCTTAAATCTTTAAACTATTAAATCCTTAAATCTTTGCTTCTCTCTCGCACCTAACCCCATTTTCCGATCTTTTTAGAACTTTACTCTAGAGTTTTTTGAAAACCACATAGTGTTAATTGAGCAAAATATTGACGCGCACGTCTTTTATACGTATACTCTTGTGAATAATTGTTTTAGGTATTTTCAGTAAATTCTTGCTATAATCAATTATAAGACAGACAAGAACTTTCTGAAAAATTTTATGTTTAATTTTCTTTTTCCGCCAAAGCCTATTCGTCATCTGAGCCATGCTCGAAGGGAAGAGTATGGAATTCCGAGCAATATTAACCTTTCTTTTGATATAACAAATGATGGGTGGACTTTGGTAACATCACCTGATTTACCGGGATTAGTTACTCAAGCAAAGAATTCAGCAGATTTATTAGAAATGGTTAATGATGCTGTTTTGACTTATTATGATGTTCCCCAGATGGAAGCAAATCAGGTTTTCGGTGCTATTCATATAAACGGTAAGGGGATAATTACGAGCAATAGCACAAATCTTGCGGTGGCAGGAAGCTAAGGCAGATGAATGCCCAGAAAGTTAATTATAATTTTAATAAAAGACAATGTATCCGTTCTCTAAAACAGAACGGATTTATAAATAAATCCAAGCGAAGAAAACATTTTAAATTTTATCCGCCCGACCACATAAAAGAAAAGATAGAAGCACAAAAGCCGCAATTTATTATGGTTCCTAATCATAGGGAATTAAAAGTTCAACATCTGATTATTAAAGAATTACGTGAAATGGGAGGAGAGGAGCTTGTGAAATCATTTTTAGAAAAAATATGAACCGACCAAAAGAAAATTTCACCAAAACAAAACCACAAAAAAATTTTTTACAGAAGTAGGATTTGGAAACGATTCATTTTTTTCAACCGAAATTGAAGAGGGGGATAATGAATATAGAAAAAAGGGCGAGAACGTATAAAAACGTCCCGCCCCTTATTGATCGCTTCGCGCCAAATTTTCACCAGATCTTCAGGCGTTAACTCGCGCCTTCGCTTGCCGTAGTAGTTTGGCGACAGCTTCGTTGGTGAAGCCGAGTACTTCCCATGGTACCTCATCATCGTCCAATACCAGCATACGAATGTAGATAGCGGACGCTTTAACGGCACTATATAATAGAGCGGGCTCGGACATATTGTCAAATTTCCTTTTGGCTTCCCGAACTCGAGCTTTCCGCAGACGTACGACGACATCATTCTTGGCAAACCCAAGCTCTCTCCAATTCGTTACTTCGTTCTCCACCAAGCCACAGATGTTCTTGGCGAAGTGTTCAACGGTGCCGATCGACCAATAGATTTTGGACATATCGGCGAAGTACGCTATAGCTTCCCGAACATGGGCTCTACGCAATTGCTCAATGACGTCGTCCTTGATAAACCCAAGCTCGTCCCAGTTGGTCTCGTCGTTTTCCACCGAGGCGCATATGTCTCTGGCGTAGTGTCTGACGGTGCGGATTGAATGACGAGGGTCTAGCATGTCGGCGAAGCGATCTTGAACTTCTTGAACTTTCGGAATTGTATTCATTGTCTGTGCCCCCTTAGCACTATATAGATGGGTAAAAATCCAACCAAATTGTCAAATTATACTAAATAAACTATACTCAATTGAAACCACTTGTCAAGTGTTTGAAAAAACTAAGACAGCTATCATTTGTAACGCACCCAAAAATCCTTGCTGTCCTTCGCCGTCTTATTGACAGTCTGTGTGTATATGATATAATGCATTTAGATAGCAAGTCCTCTAATCCTTCAACCGCGACGGAAAGGGTCTAAGTTGTGTGGGAAAAATGGCAGAATTTAACGCATCTCGAAAAAGCTGACAGGTTGTCGTGGGCAGGAGGCATAATCCTTTTCTTGCTTATCATCTCTCTGATTGTAGAATATGGATGAAACAGCCCCGACAGAACAGAAGAGTCCTGCGTCGCGGGGCTCTTTCTTTTAGTGCTGACGGAAAAAAATAGGACACCCACCATTTGCAACGCACCCAAAGAGCATAATTTTGCTAAAATAAGAGCACTTCGTCTTAGTCTTATATTTCCGCCGGAGGCGGATCAGCCTCAGGCTGAAACTCCTCGGCTCGGCAATCTGAAAAACTCCACTTCGTTACGTCTTTCAGACTGCTCTCGCTCTACGTCGTTAATATGAAAATCATATAATTCCTTCGCTCGGTTGAAATGAATGAGAGCAAGCTCTCTTCACTTCTCCCTCGCTTGAAATTATAAAAACATGAAATTATTACTCACTTCTTCTGGTATTACGAATCGTTCCATTGCAGATACGTTTCTTAGCCTTGTTGGCAAAGAGGCGAGTGAAATCATTGTTGGATTTATTCCAACCGCTGCTTATGTTGAAGAAGACTTGAGTTGGCTTGATGATGATAAAAAAAACATAAATAAATTAGGGATTAAAGAGCTTAAGATAGTTGACATATCCAAGACGAAGAGAGAAGAGTGGTTACCTGCCCTAGAGGAATCAGATGTAGTTTGGCTTAATGGGGGTAATACATACTATCTGCTTGATTGGGTTCGTAAGTCCGGACTGAAAGAAGAACTTCCTCAATTACTAAAAACACGTCTTTATGTTGGTTCAAGTGCGGGAAGTATAATTGTCGGACCAGATTTAGCAATTAATAGTCTTTTTCCCGAAGAAGAGGAGTATCGTCTCAAAGATATTACTGGACTTGGTTACGTACCGTTTACAATATCTCCGCATCTCAATAGTCCATTTTTTAAAGAAACTACAAAGAGCGTTATAAAAGCATTTGCTGAAACAGTTACATACCCTGTATATGCAATTGATGATGACACCGCGATCTCAGTTGTCTCTGGTTCAATAAATGTTATTACAGAAGGCACATATAAAATCTTCGATAGTACTGAATAAAATATAAATTCGAAAGATTTAAACAAAAGAAAAAGGGCGAGGACGTATAAAAACGTCCCGCCCCTTATTGATCGCTTCGCGCCAAATTTTCATCAAATCTTCAGGCGTAAACCTTCGCTCGCGCCTTCGCTTGCCGCAGTAGTTTGGCGACATCTTCGTTGGTGAGCTCGAGTTCTTCCCATCTTACCTCGTCGCCTAGTACCATGGTACGAATGCAGATGGCGAGGTGTTTGGCGTCTTCAACCGAACAAAAGGGCTCACTCATATCAGCGAAGTATACTTTGGCTGTTCGCACCTTCGCTTTTCGTAGACGTACGGCGACATCGTTGTCGGCGAACCCAAGCTCTCTCCATGTCGTCTCGCCACTTTTCTCCAGGTCACGAATGTCTCTGGCGAACGTCTCAACGGTGCCGATCGAATAACAAGGGTCGGACATTTCAGCGAAGTTCTTTATGGCGACTCGCACTTTTGTCCTACGTAGTCGCTCGGCAACGTCGTCCTCGGTAAACTCGAGCTCCTCCCATGTTGTCTTACCACTCTTCACCGAGGCACGAATATCTTCGGCGATATTCGTGACGATGTAGACCGAATAACGAGGGTTGAGCATATCGGCGAAACGATTCTGGACTCTCTGGGTTTCTGAAATCGCGTTCATTACCTGTGCCTCCTTAGCACTGTGTAGATGGATAAAAACCCAACTAAATTGTCAAACAATTATACTAAATACATTATACACAATTGAAACCATTTGTCAAGTATCTGTAGTGAGCGAGAATGAGGATAGCCGCCACTTGCAACGTGCCTAAAATGCATCATTTTGCTAAAATAGTTTGACAAGCTTACTATAAGTAAAAGCACTTTGTCTCGGCAAAGAAAAGCTGGGCGGAAGAAAGGTCTGGCCTTGAGGAGGAGCGAAGCGACGGGAGAAGACCAGACCTTGCGGAGTCCACCCGTTCATCTGCTCTCGTGCAAAACGACGATAAAATCATGGAAAAACCACCCAAAAATGAAAATACACCAGAGAAATCTGAAGCAGTCCACGAGCGCATAGATGAACTAAGAATAGACGCGCCTAAACGTCTTGGTGAAGAGTTCAACGAAATTATGCTTGACTTTGCAACGAAATTAGAGAAACGACGCCCTGATTGCAGAAAATATCGCGCTTTTCACCAATTGATTGGTAGTTCTCCTCCTGAAGACGCGTTAAGCGGGGACTTTGAAGGAGAAGATTCAATAGAGGCATTTTTCAAAAATCTTGTTGAGGAAAGGTAAAAAATATGAACAATATACATCCTACTCACACACAAAACTTTATTAAAGATGTTAAAGAAAAAGCAAAGAAGGGTGCGTATAGAGTCAATGTTGATTTTAGAGGGGATAAAATTCCTGTGGATGTATACCCTGGAGTCTTTCCGCCTAGTTCAGACTATAGTTTTTCCTCAAAGTCTATTTATGAGAATCTTGGTACTTTAGAGGGGAAAGTCGTTCTTGACCTCGGTACTGGCACAGGAATAGAAGCAATAGTTGCAGTAAAACTTGGGGCTAGTTATGTTGACGCTGTTGACATTAATCCCGTAGCTATTGAATGCGCTAGTCATAATATTGAGTTAAATAATTTAGGCTCAAAAATACAAGTCTTTGAAAGTGATTTATTTTCCAATATAGAAAACGGAAAAAGATACGATTTAATAATAGCTAACTTGCCCATAGAAAACTCTGCTTTTGGAGAAGAAGATTACACGGAGATGGCTTTTTATGATCCAGACTTTGAGATTCATAAAAGATCATTCAAAGACGTGAGAAAGTATCTAAAGGAGAATGGAGTACTTGTTTTTACGCACGCAAATTTGCGAAGTAAGGATACAGAAAATCCAATGTCAGATTTTTTAGAATTAGAACTACTTCTAAAAGCGGCTAATCTTGACGTGTTAGACAAGGTAGTCTATGATAAATTAGGTTTTACTTGGATTAATTATAAGGTTAAATAATATCATATATGGAACTTGTATTTGTATGGCTTTTAATAACATTTGCAGTGGCAACATTTTCCGTTCTTATAGGTAAAAAGTACGGTGTTATATATCCAACAACTATATTTGCAACACTAGTAGTTTTAGCAAATATTCTAGCTGTCAAACTTGTTGTTATAGGTGATTATGTCGTACCAGCTGGTACTTTGGTTTTTATAACAACTTATCTCATAACTGATTTGGTGTCCGAAATCTGGGGCAAGAAAGAGGCAAGGAACGCAGTATGGGCTGGTTTTTATGCGAATATTATTGCTGTTATTGCTATATTGATAGCTATCGCGTGGCCACCCGCGCCTTTTGCTGTTGAATTATCCGATATGTTTTCACAAGTTCTTGGTAGTGCTTGGAGAATAGTAGTAGCGTCCATGATTGCTTACTTGATATCTATGCACTTGGATGTAACTTTTTTCCATTGGATAAAAGATTGGACTGAAGGAAGGCATTTATGGTTACGAAATAATTTAGCAACTATACCAGCTAATTTTCTTGGAGCGGCGGTATTCGCTTTTATAGCATTTTGGGGAGTAGTTCCAAACATCTGGACATTTATTCTAACTTTAGCAATTATTCAATCGGTGATGGTTTTGATTGACACTCCATTTGCTTATGTAATAAGGTCGCTATCAAAGAAAATAAAATAGTTGTTTTAAGCAAAATAAGCAAAAGGGAGGATAGCCATCAAGCATTTGTGCCGAATTTCGAAACATGTGTCTAACTATTCAACAATTCCATGGAATTGTTGAATGATGGGAAGTCAATCATTTATAACTATAACGTGAAAAAATTAGCAGAATCTACGAATTTTAAAATTATCAAATGCATGTTATAATGCTGATAATGGAAAATATGATCAAAAAAATATTCTCATGGAGTCATAAAGACAAGGCAAAGAGCGTTGACGAGAGTGTTCAGAATATCCAAACAAAGAAAAAGAAAGAAGAAGTCATTCTGCGTGTTGGTGAGTGTTATGGTCGTGCCATAACACGCCTTTCTGACACCTAGTTCTAATGTGACGAACAAAAAGGAAATAATCATAGTACTTATCGCGATTCTAACATTTTCCGCCATATACTACGATCAAAAATTTGAGCCGGAAAATATTGAAATATTACGCGAGAGCGCCAACGCGCGTGCCCAGCAACTACATTCAGGGCAGGCTGATATATTGCCTACGAAAGCGTTTACCACAGACGGATGTAGTTTATGGTTAAACAGTTTGTTTAACAATGATTTTACTGACATCTGCATTGAGCACGATATAAAATATTGGAAAGGAGGGAGTACCGAAGACAGGAAAGTGGCTGATACTACATTACGAAAGAGTGTTAACAGTAAAATGCCGTTTATGGGTGATATTATGTATGCCGGAGTTAGGATCTTCGGACATCCACTTATTCCCTCTCCGTGGAGATGGGGGTATGGGCTTGATGATACGTACACATATTAAAATTGGTTAAGTCGGGCATCACCAATTTATTTTATTGCTATCGTACTGGGATTATGGAAAGAAAAACCGCCATAGCATATGCTGCGGCGGAGTGTATTTTTTGAACTTAGAGAATGTCATTTTTTAAGATGTATCATTTCTTCCTGTTTCGCTTCTTTCTTTTGGGCGCAACCTCTTGTCCCATAAGTGAAGCGACTGAATCATAAGCGCAGTTACTTCTTGTTCTTCTCTCCGATTTTTCTTTTTGTCGAATGTCCAGCTCTCTGTTCACGCGAGAGCGTGGGCTTTGGCCGGGGTGACCACTTACGTGATGTTTGTGCGACCCCACTCCACCACCATCCTGTTGTCGTTTGCTCATTGCCTACCTCCTGGTTAAGTCGTGAAGCATAATTACCTATGTGCACTATATCATATACACATAAATTGTCAAATAGACGTTAAAATGATGGACATCTGATGTCCATCATTTTAAATCATCACCTATCATAAACACTATGATCTCCGATTGCAAGAAAAGCAACTTCTTCTTTTGAAACGTATGTAAAAACAATTCGTATTTTATAATTCACCGAAAAGCTATACCTTCCTTTTAATTTCCCCTTTAATCTATGAACTTTGAGTTGTTTATGATTTTCAGTATCTTTGAAAAGTTCTATTTTTTCTTCAACTTCTTCTCGTAGCGTAGGTTCCAATCGTTTAAATTGGTGTATGAAGATTGGTACATAAATAATTTTCATACGCTAAGAAAGCTTTTTTGAAAGATCTTTAAGGTTTCCGCGTAATCCTTTTCCTTCAAATAATTCTTGTTCTGCTTTTAATACCGCTTGCACGGCTTCTTCCTCTGCGAGGAGTTGTATGGCATGACGAACAACTTCAGCTTTGTTTGAGCCACGTCTTTTAGCAAGGTCTTTGACAACCTTCTCTAGATGAGCGGGTAGTGGTACTGATAATGTAGTCATAAAACTATATATATTATATCATAATATGTTAGTATAATACATTATACTAACTTAATATTTGTGTCAACTATAGTTTCACATCCGAATAACTACTCATAACAAAACCTCAAATTTTTTAGCGATTTCTTCTTCGAAACACTCATCAACTTCTTTCATTTTTCTCTCCTCTCATTGCCCCATACAGCTATATGTCACACTTAACTTTCAAATTACACCATACTTTTTTATAAAAACATGTCAACACGTAGGCACTCCAGATTTTTCAAAGGGTTGACATATCTCATATAACATGATACAATTAAGTTGGATTTAACCGGATTCAGCAAAGGGAGATCTGACCATGTCATCCATGATGTATAAAGTTGTTGCTCAAACGGGCCAACGTCGATTCGCTAAACAGATTAGATTCCCAGTTCCTCCTTGCAAGGGAACATCTATTTTTCTCTGCTTCGGCGCTAACTCGTACGAGTTCGTCGTGAATAATCTCGTTTGTCACGAGTGCCAGCCCGAAATGGCGTTAATCGAAATAGATGTACACGATAATTGTCTCCAGGACATGTTTATCGATGATCTGTCTTGGGACGAGGTCTCATCAACTTAAAAATCGAAAAAACCGCCAGACCAATTGGTCTGGCGATTTTTCTGATATAATATTGAACACATGACACTTTTATACATACTCATTACTCTCGCAATCGGCTTTATTGCAGGATATCTCTACAAAGGCAACAGGATGAACAGCGCTCCGCAATTTTCAGAAGCGGATATTCAAAAAGGAAGAGAAGCGGTGCAAGAGCGTATTGAAAGACGCAAAGAGCGCATCATGGAGCTTGCGCGCAAACAGGGGAGAATTACAAATGACGAAGCCGAAGATCTTTTTTGTATTTCAGACAACACTGCGCGCAACTATTTAAACGAGCTTGAACATGAAGGCAAGCTCACACAACACGGAGAAACCGGCCGCGGCGTATACTACACCCCCACAAATTATTGACCATAACCATAACCCAAGTAATACAAAACAAATCTATTCCAATATTCTCAAGAATACCAGAATAGATTTGCTTCATGTAAATTATTAGTACGGGGTTGACATTGCGCGACATTTCCGTTATCTTGACACAAGCTTAGAAGAAAGGAGTTTTGTCGTGGACGCAAAAGTTATCCTGTATATCGGAGCGGTTGTTTCAACTGGCGTATTGATGTATCTCCACAATAAGAAATGGCGAGAAGTTTTTGCCTCTAGCACTGTTATTGCGTTGGTGTTAGGTTTCTTATGGCTTTTACATGACTAGTCCTAATGGCGAGGTATTTACATACCTCGCTGTTTTGTTAGAGTTTATCACATGAGATTCATCTTGCGCTCAAAAATTCACAAAGCAACTGTCACTGAAGCCAACTTGGATTATATCGGCAGTATTACAATTGACGAAGAACTTATTGAAAAAGCGAACCTCTGGCCCGGCGAAAAAGTACTCGTAGCAAGTATCACTTCTGGCGCTCGCCTTGAAACATATATTATTGCTGGTGAACGTGGTTCCGGAACTATTTGCATGAATGGTGCCGCCGCGCATCTAATCAAAAAAGGAGAAGAAATAATTGTGATGGGGTTTGAATTAACGGACAAACCTATTAATCCAAAAAATATTCTAGTAGATAAAAATAATAAATTTGTTCGCTTTAATTAATGATAGGTTGACAAATTTACCGAATACTAATTTTTCGCCGGAGCCAAAATCATATATCACAGGCAGGGAGAGGTTTCGCGAAATGTTCTAGCCGCAACACAAATAGCACAAAACAAATCTATTCTAATATTCTTGAGAACAGTAGAACAGGTTCGCTTTGCGTGAAATAACTTGCTCACTTCTTGAATTTTAGTGACAGGTCTTTAACCCTTAATAAATTAATAACATAAATATGAACAATATTGATTTAGTTGAAAAAGCAAAAGGACTGGTAAATCCTAAGAATTTATCAGGAGAGACAGTGTCTGGAGAGGTGGGTAGTGCTTTAGTAATCGCCAAGGGCAATGTTTATACAGGGGTTAGTATTCATGCCTCCTGTGGTATTGGGTTCTGTGCAGAACATACCGCGATTGGAAGCATGCTTACAGATGGTGAGACAAACATCAAGAAAATTGTTGCTGTTGGCGAGGAGGGTGTATTGCCGCCATGTGGTCGTTGTAGAGAGCTAATGTATCAAGTTGACTTAACGAATGCTGACACAGATATCATCCTTGGAGAAAATAAAGTAGCGAAGTTGAAAGATTTACTGCCTGAGTATTGGCAATAAAACAGGTTCTAACAACTTGAGTCTTCTATACTTTCAACATGAATATTCCGAAGCTTATTCTTGAAAAAATTTCTTCTCTCAAAACACCGGTCATTATTGGTGTTTCTGGATTAGGAGGTGTAGGAAAATCTACTTTTGCAACCTCTCTTGGAGAAATCATACATGCACCAATTGTTGGAGTTGATTCATTTATGAAGGACAGGCCTACTGAAGACTACTCACTTTGGGAAATAATGGATTTCCCTCGATTAGAAAAAGAGGTTTTAAAGCCCATGTTGGCTAACAAGACGACCTTTTCATATGGTCACTTTGATTGGGAACAGAATGGTATAATAGGGAGACGAGAGATAAAACACCAAGGCCTTCTTATTGTCGAAGGAGTAGGATTGTTTCGTCCTGAACTCAAAAAATATTTAAAGCTTACTATTTGGGTAGACTGTCCAGTGGAGGAAGCAATAAACCGTGGGAAAAAACGGGACAGAGAAGAATACCAGAACCCACAAGATGAATACTGGGACACTATATGGAAAAAGAACGATCAAGAGTATCTTGAAGCATATCACCCCGAAAAAACAGCAGATATTATTGTAAACAATTGTTGAGTAGTGATGTTGTGGGTAACTAAACAGGTTCTAACAATTTGCACTATTCCGCATAATGACTAAATACAAACACTATTTTAAAAACAAAAAAATAACCCTTATGGGGCTTGGTTTGCTCGGGCGCGGCGTTGGAGATGCCGTGTTTTTAGCGCAATGTGGAGCGCGCCTCACTGTGACTGATTTAAAGACCGAAAAAGAACTCGCGCCGTCGTTGAAAAAACTCAAACAGTTTAAAAATATTCAATTTGTACTCGGGCGGCACCGAGTTTCTGATTTTCAAAAAGCAGATTTAGTTATTAAGTCTGCTGGTGTGCCGCTTGATTCTTCATATATAAAGGAGGCAAAAAAACATGGTGTACCAATTACCATGAGCACTGCGCTTTTCGCAAAATTAATTCCTGAAGATGTAACACTAATTGGCGTAACCGGTACGCGTGGCAAGACAACTGTCGCACATCTGACTTATGAAATATTAAAATCAGACAAACACCGCGTTTTTCTCGGTGGGAATGTGCGTGGAGTCTCAACACTTGCCCTTCTTAAAAAGATAAAACCAAAAGATTATGTTGTGCTTGAGCTTGACTCATGGCAGTTACAGGGATTTGGCGATGAGCGCATAAGTCCGCATATAGCTGTTTTCACAAATTTTTTGGAAGACCATATGAATTACTACCGTGGGAGCATGAAGCAGTACTGGAAAGATAAAGAACATATTTTCACAAATCAAAAAGAACGCGACGTTATATTTGCAGGAAAAGATATTGCATCGCGTATTAGAAAAAATACACAACGCAAAGGAAAGCTTATCATAGTTGATGCTATTCCAAAAAACTGGAAACTCAAAATGCCAGGCGAGCATAATCGTGCGAATGCGGCGTTTGCTGTTGCCATAGCGCGTCAGGTTGGTGTACCACAGCAGATAATCAAAAAAACCGTTGAGTCTTTTCGTGGCGTACCGGGGCGGCTTGAATATCTACGCACAATTCGCGGCGTGAAAATTTACAATGACACAACCGCAACGATGCCAGAGGCGACTATCGCAGCGCTTCGCGCCCTGCAACCTACTCGCCTCGCTTCGCAGGCGGAGCGGGCAACCCACAACCTACAACCCACAACAATTTTGATCATGGGTGGTGCTGACAAAAACCTCAACATGTCAGCGCTCTTAAAAGAAATACCAAAATACTGTAAAAAGGTTTTGCTGTTGCCAGGAACAGGAAGCGAGAAAATAAAAAATCAAATATCAAAAATCAAAATTACAACTCAAAATGTAAAAAGTTTAAGAGAAGCGGTTGAATTGGCGATGAGCGAAGCAAAAAGAGGGGATATTATTTTATTTTCACCCGCCTTTGCCTCTTTTGGTCTTTTTAAAAACGAGTTCGATAGAGGAGAGCAGTTTGATAAGTTGATTGATAACGCAGGCCAGGTCCGGCCTTCCCGCCTGCCATCGCCTAATGCTGATTATGTAGTTTAATGTAATGTGTGAGGAATTCTTACCACACTTCTTTTAACTACATTAGTAGCTCTGGCAGTGGCGGGCAGGGAGGAGGAGCGAAGCCGAGTCTGACTCGGCGAAGCGACGGGAGAAGGCCGGACCTTGACTTCCTTTTTAAACCGACCCTTGACAAAAGAACATCGTTCATAGCAAGATGCAAATAGAACTTGCAAAGGCACACCAGAAATGACTATAGCCAAAAGGGACTGATGACTCGGTTTTTTCTGGCTGTAGTCTCATCATGGCTAGAGCTCAAGCCTCGAAAGAGAGGTACAACAGGGCAATGTGCCCTAAGGAGAAGGAATAATGAAAAGCGAATTTGTGTCGGATGGTATGTTTGTTCCCAAGTTGTTCTTCGAGACTCGCAAAAGGCTCGTCGTCAGTAAGAGCTTTTTGGAACTGGTTCTTTCAGTCGCCTCGCCGATCAAATTGGCTCCGATGGCAACACTTGCATCGTTTGATATAACCAAAACGGCAGACGACAAGGTTAATGCCGATGCCACGGGCGGTGTTATCTTTGAAAACGTAGACACGCTCTGCTTGCAGTTAGCGGAGATGTTACTCATTCAATGGAATGGTTATGGCGGTGTCTTGCTCGTGGATGGCAAAGCAAACACTTTCTACACCGGCGGTACTGATGATAAGATTCTTGAGGTTCGCGCTAAATTCATACGACTTGGTCGCGAGTGGGAGTGGTACGTGGATGCTAGTCAATTTGGCGAAACAGGGTCGGATGAGGGTGACCGCGTCTTTACTCTCATATCTAGTAATGATCAGTCTGCCAAATCTCCGCCTGCCCAGCGTAGAGGTTGGTACTCTTAGTTCTTGCCTACTCATTGCAATTTCAAGTGGCGGCGGAACACTTCACCCCCTCGGGAACTTTGATATCAACAAAGTTTCCGAGGGGCTTTTCTTTAAGAGCGAGCGCAAATGGACGGAAAAAGGTCTGGCCTTGAGGAGGAGCGAAGCGACGGGAGAAGGCCGGACCTTGCGGAGTCCGTTTGCCGAGCCGAGGAGTTAACAAGGTTTTATAATCTACAATTCTCTAATATGCTATAGTTTTAAAATACCTCTATGATAAATTTCAAAGAATGGAAAAAAATTCATTTTATCGGAATCGGTGGCATCGGAACATCTGCTGTGGCGCGCATGATGCTTTTATCTGGCAAATCGGTAACGGGTTCTGACACAGAAGAAACGCCGATCACTGATGGGCTTAAAAAAGAAGGGGCAAAAATTTTAATCGGACATAAAGAAGAACATATTACTTCTGACATGGACGCGGTATTGTATACGATTGCGGTGAAGGATGATAATCCCGAGCTTAAAAAAGCGCGCTCTTTTAACATTCCTACTTTTTCATATCCGGAAGCATTGGGACTCATTTCTAAAGGCATGTTTACGATTGCTGTTTCAGGAACGCATGGCAAGACAACAACCACCGCGATGATTGGCAAAATTCTTAAAGATGCTGATCGCTCTCCCACCATTATTGTCGGAAGTATTCTTGTAGACGGAGGAACCAATTTTGTTCCTGGCACGAGTGATATTCTTGTAGTTGAGGCATGCGAATACAGTCGATCATTTTTGCATTTAAATCCAAATATCTTAGTAATTACAAATATTGATAGTGACCATCTTGATTATTATCGTGATTTACAAGACATTCAAAGCGCATTTGGAGAACTTGCGCAAAAAGTGCCAAAAGATGGATACATTGTTACAAACCCACATGACGCCTCTGTTGCCCCTGCAATAAAAGAAGCACGCGGACAAGTTATTGACTATACTTCGCATGACATGACAGACGTCCACCTCCGCGTGCCAGGCGAACACAACATCTTAAACGCGCAAGCGGCTCTCGCTACTGCAGAAATTTTAAAAATTCCCCGTGACACAGCTATTGCATCATTATCTAATTTCAAGGGGACATGGCGTAGGTTTGAGTATAAAGGAAAAATAAAAAACGATGCTTTAATCTATGATGATTATGCGCACCATCCGGTTGAAATAAAGGCAACGCTCAAAGCCGCGCGGGAATCTTTCCCTGGTAAAAGATTAATTGTCATTTTCCAGCCGCATCTATATAGTAGAACTAAATTACTGCTTGATGAATTTGCCGCAAGTTTCTCTGATGCAGATAAAGTGATTATTGCCCCCATTTACGCCGCTCGTGAAAACAAAATTCCTGGTATTAGTTCGGAAATACTTGCTGAAAAAATTAAAGCGCATAACCCCAATGCAGTTGCCCTAAGTACTTTCCAAGAGATACAGGAATATGTAACAGAACATGCCAAAAAAGATGATGTCATTTTTACCATCGGCGCAGGCGACATATACAAAGTCGCCGAGCAACTAACGACGTAAAGCGAGGCAAATGGACGAGAAAGGTCTGGCCTTGAGGAGGAGCGAAGCGACGGGAGAAGGCCGGACCTTGCGGAGTCCATTTACTGCGCAAAGAGGCTGGCGTTTTCACCCAATTTTTTCTGTCGAGCCGCCGCCTCTGGTCCGACCTCGTTCTCGCTCGTCGAGGCGAGCGAGCCTCGCCTTTGGCGGGAAGAATTAACGCAGGTCAACGCTCCAAGAAATCTTTATTACAAATACTGTGCTATATTTAATTATATGAATAAATTTGAACAATTTTCACCTGCAGAGCCGCCAAAGAAAGAAAAGGAAAAAAAGAAAGACGGTAGAGGGCTAGGGCTTCTTGATCTCTTGATTGGCATTCCAACGATGGGCGTGTCCACTGAACTATCCCGTACGAAGAAAAAGAAAAAAAATCGGTAAACAGTATCGCACCATATACAAACACAGAAACCACCGCGATCTGGTGGTTTTTTTGACAACAACAAAAGTTGTCGTTATAGCCAGCATACATCCTCTTCATTTTTTGTATTTGCCGTTTTTTCGTTTGTTGTAGTCATTTGCTACTTTTTATGTACATGCTAAACTATTCTCAAATTCTCAAGAATTTGAGAATAGTTTAGGTTTCACTTAGATTTTAAAGAAAGCATATGCGGTACAAAAATACAAAAACCTACAAAGAACTTGAGCGGTTGGTGCGTGGATTTTCTAATCATCGGCGTATTCAAATTATGGAATTGCTTAAAAAATCTCCAGAACTTTCTGTTGAAGAAATAGCGGACAATCTTCAGGTGAATTTCAAGACAATTTCAGAACACATCCGTCGTCTTGCAATTGCGGGGCTTGTTATAAAACGGAATGAAGGCAATACGGTACGCCATAAACTCACTACACGAGCTCTTTCAATTCTCAAATTCTTAAGAACACTAGAATAGATGTATGGGTATTTTATATATTGTTGCAACACCAATCGGAAATCTTGAAGACATAACGCTTCGGGCGATTCGTGTGCTTAAAGAAGTTGACGTGATTTTGTGCGAGGATACACGGGTGACCAAACGGCTTCTTGAACGACATGAGATTGAAATCAAATCTCGCAAAGCCCCGCCTTCGGCGGGGCAGCGGGGCAGGCAACTCATAACCTACAACGAACAACGAAGCGGCGCTTCAATTAAAAAGGTTATAAGATTGCTTGAAGAAGGCAAAGATGTTGCGCTTGTCTCTGATGCTGGGACACCAATTATATCTGACCCGGGCGCTCGATTGATACAAGAGGTGAGGGAGATAGGTGCAAAGATTGTTGCTATACCGGGCGCAAACGCAGCGATTGCCGCTCTTTCAATAAGCGGGCTTCCGGCATCTGATTTTCTGTTTTTAGGATTTCTGCCACACAAAAAAGGACGAGAGACGCTTTTTAAAGAAATTGCCGCGTCAAAGCGAACTGTTGTCTTTTACGAATCACCACATCGTATACTGAAAACCCTTCAATCTCTTGACAAAAATCTTATGGCATCTCGCAAGATTGTCATCGCTCGTGAACTAACAAAAATTTACGAGGAAGTAATTTCTGGGAACTCAAAAGAAGTCTTAGATTATTTTGAGAAAAATCCCAAAAAAATAAAAGGCGAATTCGTCGTAATGATTGAGGGCGTTTGACAATTTTTTCCACACTGCTAGATTGCTATTAGATTGCAAATTGGATGAAAGTTGTTTTCATGAAGAAGAAGACACGTCACAAATGTGAGATTTGTGGAAACGAGTCAACAGTCCGCACCATGGTTGAAGGCTGCGAAGCACAAGGGCGTAGCAATAAGTTTGCAGAAGGTGATAGGGTTACCGCGTTTGTTAAAACAAATTGCGGCGGTGGAATCTTTGAACAAAACATGTTTCGAGGAACTATTGATAGGGTCCTTTTTGTTAATGCAACACATGAAGTGCGTTATTCTGTTGTGTTTGATATACCTTTACCTCATTCAGTTGATGGTCGCTATCCCTCTTTCTTCTCCGAAGATGATATCTCGTCTATCTCTGTGGGGTAACCAATTTTGCCGCTTGTTTACGCAAGCGGCTTTCCATACTTTAATTTCTGTGCAAAGCACTGTATACTAAAATACATATGCATAAACACTGGACATTATTTGCACTAGGCGTCATTATATTTTTCTTCCCATTTCTCGGATTTCCGCCAGAGTGGAAAACAATATTTTTATTTATTGCCGGATTTGCCGTAGCGGCAATTTCTCTTTCGTTTATCATGCTAAGTAAACGTAATACTTCCAGTCATCGTGTTACCAAACATGAACAAACAAGCTCTTGCAAGGTGTAAGAAATATATTTTCCCCGCACTCGGACTTCTTTTGCTTGGTGCTGTCGGTATTTTTGCAATCTCGGTTCTTTTACCGACAGTGTATGAAGTGAATACAGAAGAAGAACTTGCGGCTGTTGATGTGTCAGTAGAAGAAGTGCCTAAAGAGCCGCCGGTTACGCATTTAAAAACTCCGGAATTCGTTCGGGCGCTTTACATGACAAGCTGTATCGCGGGTACACCGAGTTTACGCAAACGGCTTGTCTCAATTGCGGAAGAGACAGAAGTAAACGCGTTTGTCATAGATATCAAAGACTACAGCGGCAATATTGCATTTTCCACGAAAGACCCTAGGTTTAAGGATGCAGAAGGTCTAACTTGCACCGTAAGTGATATGCGTGAATTTATTTCAGCGCTTCACGAAAAAGACATATATGTAATTGGACGCATCACTGTTTTCCAGGATCCACATTTTGCTAAAAAACATCCCAACATTGCAGTACAGAAAGAAAGCGATAAAACTACTTGGGAAGATTATAAAGGTATTAGCTTTATAGATGCTGGTGCGCGTGAATACTGGGATTACATTGTGGAATTATCGCATGAATCATACAATGTTGGATTTGATGAGCTTAATTTTGACTATATTCGTTTTCCATCGGACGGAAACATGCGGGATATTTATTATCCTGTAAGCGAAGAAATAGTACTTGCCGATCCAGATTTTGGAAAAGCGCATGTAGTAAAAGATTTTTTCGCGTACCTTTACAGTGAACTCAAGCAAACAGGCGCGGTTCTTTCCGCGGACATGTTTGGCATGGTGGCAACCAATTCTGATGACTTAAACATAGGGCAGACTATTGAATTCGCCGAGCCGTATTTCGATTATATTGCGCCGATGGTTTATCCCTCTCATTATCCAAAAGGATTTAACGGACATCAAAATGTAAACGCATATTCATATGAAATAGTAAAATTTTCCATGGATCAAGCTGTGAAGAAGCTTTATGCCGCAAGTTCAACTCCAGAAAAATTACGTCCATGGCTTCAAGATTTTGACTATCCAGTACCGTATACTCCAGAAATGGTGAAGGCCCAAATCCAAGCGGTCTACGATGCCGGTCTAGACTCATGGATGCTCTGGGACCCGACAAATCAATATACTAGGGAGATATTGTTACCAAATGAGTAATTTGACCATATAATCTTTGAGTTGTATAATATTATTAACCCCCATCACTCAACTTTAATTTAAATTTTTCGGTCGTAAAGAAACCAAGGTCCGGCCTTTTCCCAAAAACTGTGCAGCCAGGTCTGGCCTTGAGGAGGAGTGAAACGACGGGAGAAGACCAGACCTTGCGGTACAGTTTTACACAGTTTTTTCCTCAAGGCCGGACATAGCCTACTATTTTTACCGAAAAATTTAAGTTAAAGTTGAGTGAGGGGGTGATGATTTTTATAGTCGTCTCACTCCTTAAAAATCTATCATGCGTGAAGAAACCGACAGAAAAACATATTTTGCAAAAGCTGACAGCCGCGGCAGGGAGCGTGTTTTTGGTATTAAGGCGATTGATCGTAGTAAGCACGTTTATATTATCGGGAAAACTGGTATGGGAAAATCTGTGCTTCTTGAGAACATGGCAGCGCAAGATATTCAAAACGGCAACGGCGTTGCTTTTATTGATCCGCATGGAGAAGCAGCAGAGACACTCCTTGATTATGTTCCTGAAGAGCGTGTAAAGGATGTGATTCACTTTACGCCATTTGATATGGCATATCCCATCTCTTTTAACATCATGGAAGATGTTGGATATGACAAGCGCCATCTCGTAGTAAGTGGTCTTGTAAGTTCGTTTAAAAGAATTTGGCTTGATATGTGGTCTGCGCGAATGGAATATATTTTATCAAATACTCTGTTTGCTCTTCTTGAATATCCGGACTCAACACTTCTTGATGTGAATCGCATGCTCATCAATAAAGAATTTCGTAAAGATGTTGTGTCACACATAACCGATCCGGTTATTAAATCATTCTGGACCGAAGAGTTTGCCAATTACACTGATCGATACACACAGGATGCTACGCCTGCTATTCAAAATAAAATTGGACAATTTGTTTCAAATCCGCTTATCAGGAATATTCTCGGTCAGCCGCATTCATCCTTTGATTTTCGGAAAGCAATGGACGAAAAAAAAATTCTCATCATGAATCTTTCAAAAGGGCGCATGGGAGATACGAATTCAAAACTGCTTGGAAGCATGCTTATTATTAAGATTTATTTGGCGGCAATGTCGCGAGCTGACTCTACTGCGAACGAGCTTGAAAAATTACCTTCTTTCTATTTCTATGTTGACGAATTTCAGTCATTTGCGAACGAGACATTTGCGGATATCTTATCTGAATCAAGAAAATATAAATTAAGCCTGACAATTGCTCATCAATATATCGGACAGATGCCCGATGAGGTACGTGAGGCAGTATTTGGAAATGTTGGCACTACAATTACATTCCGAATTGGTGCCGAGGATGCTGAAATCTTTGAAAAAGAGTTTTCCCCAACGTTTTATGCGGACGACATGGTGAATTTGGGGCTTTACCAAATTTATCTTAAATTAATGATTGATGGATTAGCGTCAAAGCCGTTTTCTGCGACCACATTACCGCCTATTGAAAAACCCGCCATATCATTAAAAAAAGAAGTCGTAGAACAATCAAGAAAAATACATGCTCAACCACGTGCCGATGTTGAGGAAGCAATATTAAAGCGGCAGGGGACTTTTCCTGATAGTCCACAGGCGCGTAGCAAGCCGAAAACTTCACAAGGACAAAAATATTCTCCAGCATCGCCAGTGCAAAAGTATTCCCCAACATCGCAAGGGCAAAGATCTTCTCCGTCGCCACAGAAGACACATGACAGGGTCCCCGAAAAGCGAACTGATACGCGAACCGAAGGGCAGACCGGACAGAAATATACCGACCGGAGACAAGCCGACAGACGGAGCGCAGTTTCCCAATTGTCATCCCAGCCATCGCATCAATCGTCACACCAACAGTCACATCAGCCGTTTAAGAAAGTATTTCAGAAAGAGCTCATAGAAAATATTACCCAAAAGAGGGAACCGGTTTCGTTGAATGTGTTAAATCCGAGAAACAAACAAAGCGGCACTGATCCTCGCAATACCGATGAATTAAAAAAAGCGCTTGAACAGGCACTGAAAGGTGAGAATCAGGAATCAGGAAGTAGGAATCAGGAAGTAGAAAAAGATAACAAGGAGAAAACGGTTAAAACACAGGACACAAATGTAAAAACCAATCCGCATGAAATTCCCGAAGTAGAACTCAAAGAAATGCTCAACGTAAAACCAGACCCCGACAAGAAAAAAATATGATGAACGGATGGACGGAAGAAAGGTCTGACCTTGAGGAGGAGCGAAGCGACGGGAGAAGGTCGGACCTTGCGGAGTCCATCCGTTCATTTGCCTTCACTCTACGTCGTTAATAAAAGCACTTCGTCTTATATTAACTC
>DCXN01000022.1:49787-49982 GCA_002327685.1 Patescibacteria group bacterium UBA2135 | reverse complement strand
GCAATGAGAAAATTCCGCTTCGCTACACTTTCTCATTCCGCTTGCTCTACGTCGTTAATAGTCCCTGCTTTCAGCGGGGTTATTTTTTCTTGTAAATATCCTAAACCCTGTTTCTTTTCGGTAAAAAAGCAGGCTAGGTCTGACCTTGAGGAAAAAACCGTGCAAAACTGTGCAAGGTCTGGCCTTGAGGAGGAG
>DCXN01000022.1:42134-49396 GCA_002327685.1 Patescibacteria group bacterium UBA2135 | reverse complement strand
GGGAAAAGGCCGGACCTCGGCTTCTTTGTTTGTTTAGCACTCGGTGTTGAGCATCGTGTTGTAATAACTTTTTTTGTGGCAAAAATCTTCAAAATGATTATAATCGTCTGATATGAAGAGCTTTTTCACCTTCCTCATCCTCGCGTTTTTTCTCCCACTTTCTGTCAGTGCGCAGGTTGTTGTCAATGAAATTGCCTGGATGGGTACCAGTGTATCTGCAAGCGATGAATGGATAGAATTAAAAAACACGAGCAATGAAGCTGTGGATATTACTGGCTGGACACTCAAATCATCTGATGACACACCTACCATTAATCTTGAAGGAGCAATCGCACCTCAAGATTTTTTCTTACTTGAAAGAACAAATGATGATTCTGTTCTCGGAATTCTTGCTGATCTAATTTATGTCGGCGCGCTCTCAAACTCTGGAGAATTTTTGACTATTTATGATTCTTCTCAAAATGTCATTGACAGTATAAGTGCGAGTGATGGTTGGCAGGCGGGTGATAATACAACGAAAGAAACAATGCAAAGAACTTCATCCGGCGAATGGATTACTGCCACAGGGACACCAAAAGCCACAAATGCAGGTGCTGATAGTAGTAACGAACCAGAAGAAGATGATGACGAAGAAGAAACTCCTACTAATTCAAGTGAAACCAGTACATACGTCCCAACCCCAATACAAACCATAACTGTTGACGCTGGTAGCGCAAAACGAACAACCGTTGTTGGTGCCGACATAATATTCAAAGGAACTACCTTTGGTCTCAAAGGGGAACCGATTGAAAACACTCGCTTTGTTTGGAGTTTCGGTGATGGAAGCATGCGTGAAGGTGGGACGGTGGCGCACGCATATCGTTATGCTGGAGAATATGTTGTTATCCTTGAGGGCGCATCAGGCAATTATTCAGCATCTGACAGAATAGATGTAGAAGTCATTCCCGCGGATATTTTTATAACAGATGTTGGTTCAACTGATGATTTTTTCATATCACTTGTAAATAAGACAGCGCATGAAATTAATCTTGAGAGTTGGATATTACGCGCTGGAGTGGAAAATTTCAGAATTCCACATAATACATTTATTCCCTCGAGCAAAACAGTGCAATTTGCGCAGGATATCACTGGGCTTACAGAACACGACGACATCGCACTCCTATACCCAAGCGGAAAGATCGCAGATATATATCAGAAACAGACGCAGCCTGATGAACTTGCGCAAGCTCCAGTTCAAATCATCACAGAACAGCAAAGACAAGAACAAACTGTTACATCACCAATTTACAAGCCAGAGATAATAGAACAAGAGATAGAAACTCAACAAAACACACATGAAGACACACAGATCGCCGCGCTTGCCCACACGGATAACGCGAACGGGCCAATTACGGCGTCTAACAATACATTCTCAATATTTAAATGGGCTCTTGCTCTCATCGGACTTCTCGGCATCTCTCTAGGAACACTCTTTTTAATGCGTACAGGCCAGCCTGCGTTGTCCGTGCGGACAGGCACAGAAAAAAATCTCGCCGACCAATTTGAAATAATTGAGGAGAAGTCAAAAGATAACTAGTTTTAACTCCATCCGGACTTAGGGCATGTCGCGAAACATGCTCTAAATATATGTATAATAAGTTTACTCATCAATTTTGAAAAAACAAAAGATTATGGTTAATATTTTAGGCTTAAAAATAACACGTCATGACACTGGAGCTGCCCTTATTTCTGATAAGGGTGTAGTAGCTATCTCTGAAGAACGTCTCAATAGAATTAAATACTCTAAAAACATATTTCCTGAACTAGCTATTTCTTACTGTCTTAAAGATTCCAAAATAAAACCAGAAGAAATAGATTTAATAGTCATAGATCAGATTTTACTGAGATCAGATTTTCAGGCGGAGAAAAAATTTAGAGAATGGGATAAGAATAATCAATTCTCAAAGGCTAGAATTGAAGTCATCAATCACCATGACGCACATGCCGCATCAGCATTTTTTTGTTCTCCATTTGATGAAGCCGCAGTTTTAATATATGACGGATACGGCGAAATAACCATGAATCAGCTTGGAATACCTGTAGCAGAAACTGAAACTTTTTATTACGGAAAAGAAAATAAATTGATAGAAGTACAAAAAACGACACACCCTGTAATTCAAGGGGCTCGAGGGAGAGACATGATAACAAGGAAGCATAGGTATACTATATGCTAAATTATCAAGAGAATATTTAAACTTCGGACCATTTAATGAAGGTAAGCTTATGGGTTTGGCAGGATATGGGGACGATAGGATTTTAAAAGAGTTCCCAAAAGAATTATGGTTTAAAGAATACGGGAATCATGTATATTGTAATACTTTGGTGAATTATCCACCCCTTTTGGACAATAAAAAGAAAACATTGCGATATAGTTTTTATTTATTATTACGAAAAACTAGAAGAAAATTATCAATAGCCATAAAAAATATTGCTGAAGCTTTCTTGAAGTTAGCTTATAGAAATGATATACGATATTTTGCCACAAAACCTAATTTCTTTAATGAAATTTATCTGCATCATCCACCTAGAGGAAATAACGTAAAACTGCCAGATAAATATTATTCATCTGTAGCGTACCTCGCTCAATTTTTACTGGAGAAAATAGCAATTATTTTTGGCAAAAGATTAAAAGAAGTTACTCGATGTGAAAACTTGAGTGTAGCGGGAGGAGTAGGACTCAATATTGACGCGAACAGAAATTTTATAGAAAAAGTGGGATTTAAACGTATTTGGATTCAGCCTGGATCTTCAGATTCTGGGATACCTCTTGGGTGTGCACTATATGGTGCTCATGAGATTCTTAAACTTCCTCGTTTTTGGGAAATGAAAAGGGCTTCTTTAGGAAGAACATATAGTGAAGAAGACATAAAAACGGCAATAAATAAATTTAAAGATAAGATACTATTTGAAAAATCTCCTCATGTTACCAAGGATACTGCCCGGTATATGGCTGATGGGAAAATCATAGGATGGTTCCATGGAGGTTCAGAATATGGCCCAAGGGCTTTGGGTAATAGGTCTATCATCTGTGATGCCAGCAGAAAGGACATGAAAGATATTTTAAATATCAAAGTTAAACACCGAGAACCTTGGAGGCCTTTTGCAACATCCATATTAGCCGAGCATCAATCTGAATGGTTTGAATTTGATCAATTAAGCCCGTTCATGCTTTTAGCATCGCTTGTAAAAGAAGAGAAAAAATCTCGCATTCCTTCTATAGTACACGTAGACGGAACTTGCAGAATTCAGGCTGTAACCAGAGAATCTAACGCTAAATATTACGACTTAATTAATGAGTTTAAAAAAATTACAGGATTACCTCTTATATTAAATACTTCATTTAATTTAGGCGGGGATCCTATCGTAGAAACACCCGAAGATGCCCTTGAGACATTTCTCAAGACTGAAATAGATTATTTAATTCTGGAAGATTACGTGATTGAGAAGAATGACAAAAAATAATGACAGCTACCATTAATTTGCGACATGCTTAATATATACTACGATGGAAAATGGTGTATGTTGTCCCCGCTAGCCCCTGTACAAAAGAAAGACCCCGTTGACGCAATTGCGTCGCGGGGTCTTTGCCCTAAAGACCATTAACAAAAGCCGGGTAGAGTTTCTCGTGCGCTTCATTCTGGCTCGGGAATACCCATTCCAAAACAGGTTCTTCGCGTCCCTGTGAATACACCCGCACAAGAATTTTTCCGTCCTCTCTCTTTGCAACCTCGTACCGTACATTTTGAGGGGTAGGAATGTGGTAGTGCTCCACTGGAGTGATGCATTTCACTGCCGACACTTCGGGATAAGGTGTGTCGCCAGATTGATAACCTCCTTCTCGTGAAAGATGCATCACAGCGTAATGCCCTGGAACAAAGTGCGACCAGTTATCAATGGAAACGTGAATACCATTCCGAGTTATCATGTCTGTTCTCCCAATCAGGAAATTCTAATGACATTGTACATTATCTTCGTAGACATGTCAAGTCTGTGAGCTGAATTAACACCTGAACCCTTGAATGAATAAAAAAAAGAGTATAAAGGGATTGGTTTTTATGTATATAAAAAAAAGAGCCCGTTACGCGGTGCCCATGCGTCTATACAGAATATAGATATTCAGTCTTGAACCTCTTTCTCGTCCAGTTTATCTAGAACGGCGCGAATGTTTTTCGCTTTCTCTTCTAGAGCGCCAACAAACGCCCTGACGTCATTTTCGGACGAAGCGTCTGGATCACAGTAATTAGGAGTCATACCGATTTTCGCAATTTTCATAGACACTTCGTCGCTGAAGATCGTATCGTATTTAAACCCCCAACTCGCATCGCTGTCTCTTATAGCAACAGCGAGCTTTACAAGTTCCATGAACTTCCTGAACTTTGTTTCCGTTGTCGTGGCCATATTCTTTCTCCCATCTGTAGAAACAAAAAACCAAAGTAAGTATATCATATCATATATCATATCATGACATACTTGTCAAGCGGCGACAATCCGGCGGCAAGATTCAATCTTCCTTAACGCTCCAAATCTTTAACTGAAATAAAACGAGCGCCTTTTTCAATTAGATCTTGATTGTTGTTCGCAATTTCCTTGGTAAAATTCCAAGCTAGCACCAGTACTGTATCAGGAACAATCTCACCAATATCATTCTTGCTTTTGATGGGGATGTTAACACCAGGCAAGTATTTACCATGTTTCAATTTGTTGTCCTCAATAATGTAGTCAATATCTTTGTTAGAAACATCAAAATAATTTAAAGCAGTTGTTGCTTTTGCTGGTGAACCATAACCAACAACAAGATTAGATTCATCTCTTAACTTTTTGAGATTAATATTGAATCTCTCCTTAATGCCCGCAACATTTTTAGCAAATTTTTGGTAAGTTGAGAAATCCAATAAGCCGAACTCTTTTTCTCTATTTAAAAATTCTTCTACACTCGGTTTAGCAACGCCATCTCTGCTTTGCACGTATACTCTTATAGAACCACCATGCGTGTCTATGTGTTCAACGTCAGTAATTGCAAAACCCAAAGATGTAAAGAAATTATTGAGAGAAGTTACGCTCCAGTAATTAACGTGTTCGTGGTAGATGTTATCAAAAGTTAAGTCATTTATAGTGTCCAGTATGTATTGAACTTCAATAATGAATGTTCCGTCGTCTTTTAATAAATTAAATGCATTATTAGTGATACCTTTTAAGTCATCCGCGTGAGCGAATACATTAGACGCAGTGACGAGATCAGCTTTTCCGTCAGATTCAAGTATTTTTGATACGGTGTCTTTGTTGAAGTAAGAATTTATTGTATTAATTCCGTTCTCGTTTGCAATTTTAGCTATATTTTTTGCTGGTTCAACGCCTAAGACCTTAATACTTTTTTCTTTAAGTGGCTTAAGGGCTATGCCATCATTACTACCAATATCTATCACAAATGAATCTTTATCCAAGTTGAAATCCGCAATGTATTTATCCGCGGCATCTTCAAAGTGTTTCCTAAAAGATTCCGATGTTGACGAAACATACAAATAATTATCAAACATCTCTTGTGGTGGGACGACGCAAGATAGTTGGCAATTATGACACTTTGGGCAGTAGTTCATCTCTAGCGGATATGTTTCCGCTGGCTTGATATTTGAATCCAGTAAATTATTTGCAAGCGGTGAATTGCCCAAAGACAAAACACGTTTTAGTCTTTTATTGTCGCATGCTCTACACTCTGTTTTGTAGGTATTTAGTAGTTTGTCTTTTGCTTCTTCGTCAACTAAAATATATGGTTTCGTGTGAGTTACACCATAATTTTTATGTTCTCGTTCTCCTCGTACAAGGTTTAAGAAAATAGAATCTTCTGTAAAGACCATTGTGTGCGCGACATTTGGCTTAACCACTGATAAATCTCCAACATTAATCACCATGGTCTCCACGGGAGCATCCGGAACTGACAAATCTTTTATCACGCTAATATATTGTCCTGTGATCAATAAACATTTTTGTTCCTGAATTGAATGATAATGGTTTGCGCGTACCGTTCCTGCCTTAGATTCAATATACCCAATTAAATTAATTGGTTCAGTTAATTCGTAATTGCTTATTTTACCTCGTTCGTCAATATACTCTTTATTACCCTTAACTACATATTCTAAATCCGTATTAATATCTTGCTCAGACCAGTTATCAATCATTTCTTTGACACTATTCTCAATGTCATATTTAAATTTAAAACCCGCGCCCAGTAACTTGTCGTTTGATAATGTATATCCTAAATTTGGAATCTCGTCTTCAGTTTCTATCAAAGTTAGTTTAGGGTTAACTTTCTTACAAATTTCAGCAACGTCTTTAACTGTTATATTTTCATTTGTGCAGTGAAATATCTCTCTTTGAATATCAGATTTTTCTGCCATGAACTTGAAGCACTGTGCGACATCACGCACAGAGACTAGGCTTTTATGCTGAACGCCACCAGAGTATAAACTAATCGTACCGTTTTGTGACGCTATCTTTGAAAATAGATTCGGCATGATTTTTATTCTCATCGTATCTTGAGAGTAGCCGTAATTTGAACCGAGCCTCAAAACAACATAGTTTTTATCTGATTTTTCTAAATCTTTTTCTGTTTGCACTTTGCCTTTAGAGTAGGTCAACACAGGAGTGGGAGTAACATCTTCTTTTATATTAAATTTAGTATCTTCAAATCCTTCATAAATCACATGGGTAGAGGGGAATATTATCTTGCAATTTTTCGGAGTGAAATTAATAATATTTTTTGAACCTTCTACGGCCGTTTTGGTAATAAGGCGATCTTTTTCTACATCAGCTTCTGTTTTTGTATATGCAACATTTGTAATGCCCGCCAAATGATGAACAATATCAGCGTCCTTTAGAACCTCCTTTATTAATTTTTCGTCTAGTATGTCGCCGTGAATAAACTCTATCCCCCAGTCTCGCAATTGTTTGACCCTTTCAGAAACAAATCTATTGTCAATAACTACAACTTTTTTAAACCGAGTTTCACCGGAGTATAGGTTGCACAATTCCGTGCCGATATATCCAAGACCACCTGTAATGACTATTCTTTGCATAAATTAAAATGAGTTTAAAAAGTAATATGTAGTCCTTTATATCATTCCTGTTGTAAGCGAGCAAGACCAGAATCCGCATTAACTTAAATTTTTTCGGTAAAAATAGCAGGCCAGGTCTGGCCTTGAGGAAAAAACCGCGGAAAAACTGCGGCA
>DCXN01000022.1:0-41774 GCA_002327685.1 Patescibacteria group bacterium UBA2135 | reverse complement strand
TGCCGCAGTTTTTCCGCGGTTTTTGGGAGAAGGCCGGACCTTGGCTTCTTTAAGACCGAAAAAATTAAGTTAACGAAGCAATAGTTTTTGCGGCTTCGCCTCTTGATTCATCTTAAAAAAGCCCGCAGACGAATCCACGGGCGAGGCAATTGACTCTGTTTATATACAACAGTGCTAGGAAAATTTCTGTTGCGCCAATGTTACGGCAAGACACCAGATTGTCTTCTCGGGAAATTTCAGGGAAGCCGTCAAAAGTATGCCAGTGACAGACAGTATGATAATCGCAAATGCAGAATACCACAGATTTCCAGCATGGATTGCGACGTAGATTAGCAAGGCGGAGATACCAATGAGGCCTGCTGTTATGGCGACGACGTCCAGTCGTACTTTGTGGAACAATTGCAATAATGAGGAGATCATAGCGGGCACGATGGCGCCCATGAATGCATCCATCCAGGCTCCTCCTGATAAAGTTGAAATACAGATATCAAACATGATTTCCTCCATTTCAAGATACTACGGTTAATTGTCGGTAGGACAATTAGGCTGATTACATTATATCATGTCCAACAACTTTGTCAAGGCATTCAAAATATATTGAAAAATGAGGATAAAAAATGTGTAAAACCGAGCTCTCAACATTTCTTATGACGCAAAATGTTAAAAGCTCGGTTTCGGATGTCTTGCTTTTTGCGCGATGATATAATGGGATGGAAGTTTTTCGTGTTATCATTGAACAATGACTCAAAAAACAATCCTTGTAACCGGCGGAGCAGGATTCATCGGCTCACACTTGATTGAGCGCTTACTTGCCGACAATCATCACGTCATCTCGCTTGATAACTATTTTACAGGCTCGCGAGACAATCATATTTCTGGCGCTGAATATCGTGAGGGGCATACCAAAGATATAGCGCAACACGTTTCCGAGCGTGTTGATTTGGTATTTCATCTTGGTGAATATTCTCGGGTAGAAAAAAGTTTTGACGACATGGCTCTTGTTTGGGATCTAAATAAAAATGGCACATTTGGTGTTCTTGAGTATTGTCGTGCTCACAACATTAAAATCGTCTATGCCGGGTCAAGTTCAAAGTTTGGCGATGGGGGAATGGGTAGAGACCAGAGTCCGTATGCGTGGACAAAGGCAAGCAATACAGAGCTAGTGGAAAATTACGGCGAGTGGTTTGGCCTACCATACGCCATTACATATTTTTATAACGTATACGGCCCACGCGAAATTTCCACCGGTCCATACTCAACAGTTATTGGTATTTTTAAAGAGCAGTATAAAGACAAAAAACCATTAACCGTTGTTTCTCCCGGAACACAAAAGAGGAATTTTACACACGTCAAAGATATTATTGACGGGCTTATTTTTGTTGGTGAAAAAGGGGAAGGTGATGACTTCGGTCTCGGAGCCTCCAAAAAATATTCCATACTTGAAATTGCTGAATTGTTTAACTCCGAAATAACCATGCTTCCCGAGAGGAAAGGAAATAGAATGGAATCTTCAATTGACATCTCCAAATCAAAACAGCTCGGATGGGAAGCAAAAAAAGATGTTGCTGATTACATCAAAGCCTTACTTTAAAAATTCATCTCGTTAGAAGCAAGACACAGGCTCTAGCTCAAAGTAATTTTTTTCTCAATCTTTCTAGTATAATTTTTAATTTTACAGAAGAAAAAAAACAGATTGTGTCCGCGGCTTCTAACGGGATGAGACTCTTTACCTTTTTGATAAGAACATTTTGGTGTAACGAGGTGGTTGCTTGTGTTGAACGAAGCTTGAGGGGGTGTAAAAAAAGCCCGTGGACGAATCCGCAGGCGAGGTTTTGTTTTTCTGCAATAACGCAAACAGATCTTTTAGATGAGATCCAAGATTGTCTTTTTGGGGGAAAATAAGGAAGTTGCCCAAAGCATACCAGTGGTAAGTAATACGATCATTGCAAATGCAAGATACCACGGATTTACAACATGTAGCGCGAAGAAAAGTAGCGGAACGGAAATGCTGAAGAGGATTGTTGTTATTGTGATGATATGTAGTTGCACCTTTAAAACCAGCTGTAATCCTGTGCAACATGCAACGTACACAGTGGTATACCTGAACGTATGCACTATCCATGTTGTTTCTGACAAAGTTGAGATACAGGTATCAAACATGATTTCCTCCGTTAAGATTTTGCTGTTGGTTGTACTGAATTACTATTTTCAAAGTAACATGCTGGTATTATTTGTGCAAAAAAGTGGGACTATGTCCCACTTTTGTCGGCCGGGCAATAATGCGGTTGTTACTGTCTATCGCGTGCGACTGGGTAAGGGTTTTCTGTGTTATCATTGAGCAATGACCCCCAAAAAAGTCCTTATTTTTTCACTCGCGTATCATCCGCATTATGGCGGGGCGGAGCTTGCTGTGCGGGAAATTACAAACCGTATTGATCCTCAAGAATTTGAATTTCATATGGTGACGGTAAACTTTTGTGATGGTCTACCGAAAATAGAGAAAATCGGAAATATTTTAGTACATCGTATTGGAATTTTCCCTATTTCCAAACTCAACAAAATATTTTTTCAGTTTTTTGCGCCGTTGAAAGCGCATTTTCTACACAAAAAGTATCACTATAATGTTATATGGGCGATGATGCCGCATAGCACAGGAATCCCGTCAGTTTTATTTAACCTCATACACGGAGACGTTCCATATTTTTTGACATTACAAGAAGGGGACACACTTCAAGACATAAAAAAAAGTTTGGGGATATTTGTCCCGCTCTACACGCTTTCATTTCGGCGGGCAAACTTTGTTCAAACTATCTCACACTATCTTAAAGATATGGCACGTGAGATGGGATATAAGGGAGAAATTAAGGTAGTACCCAATGGAGCGGATATTGAGAATTGCAAATTGCAAATCGTAAATTTCAAGCTGGACGAGTTGAGAAGAAAATTAGGTATTCAAAACCAAAATAAGATACTTATTACAACATCGCGGTTGGTTGCTAAAAATGCTGTTGACGATATTATAAAATCGCTCAAGTATTTGCCAGACACAATTCGTCTTCTCGTGCTCGGTATTGGACCGGACGAAAAAATACTTAAGAAACTTGCTCAAGACGAAAAGGTGTCCGAAAAAGTTCATTTTGTAGGTTTTATTGAAAGCAAAAAGATTCCCATATATCTGCAAATTTCTGATATATTTGTCCGCCCATCTCTTTCTGAAGGAATGGGGTCTTCGTTTGTTGAAGCAATGGCGGCGGGAATTCCTATTATTGGGACAGCCGTGGGCGGCATTACAGATTTTCTAAAACATCGCGAAACCGGATTTATCTGTGAAGTAAAAAATCCTCAAAGCATCGCCGAGCAGGTGAATTATATTCTTGACCCAAAGCAAAGTGATATGATTAATCGTATTATTCAAAATGCGTGCGCATTAGTAGAAGAAAATTACGATTGGGACAAAATAACAGAAAATATGAAAAATATTTTCGCAAAGTTGTAATCCCGTTAGAGACCATAACCTTATGTTTTACATATATATAATACAAAGCAAGAAGAATGGAAAATGGTATACAGGAAGTACCAATAACCTGCGGAAACGCCTTAAGCAGCATAACGAGGAAAAATCAACATGGACAAAAAGCCTTACCCCATGGGATTTAATCTACTATGAGGCATGTATAGATGAAGAAGATACTCGATCGAGAGAGAAATATTTAAAATCAGGTATGGGAAAACGATATCTTAAGAATCGCTTAAGGCGTTTCCTGTCTCTAACGGGATAAAATATGTCGTTTTTAAAAAATAAAATTGTACGATATCTAATCTCCGGCGTAACGGCGGCTTTTGTGTCGCTTAGTTTGCTGTATATTTTTGCTGATATATTCGGTATATGGTATCTATTCTCATCAACATTTGCGTTTATTGGCGCGTTCCTCGTAAGTTTTCTTTTGCAAAAATTATGGACATTTAGAAATACTCATATACACGATATATCACGACAGCTTTCTCTGTATTTTATTACTGCCATCGCAGGCCTTTTCGCGAATGCTCTTTTCATGTATGTGCTCGTCTCTATTGCAGGTCTATGGTTTATGCTTGCGCAAGTGTTCTCTTCGGGTATTATTGCCGTTATAACTTTTTTTATATATGGGAATATTATCTTTAATCACACCCAAAAAGGCAGCGTGCTTATTGCAACAGGATTATATCCGCCTGACATTGGCGGGCCTGCAACATATTCACGGTTACTTGAGACAGAGCTTCCGAAACACAATATTGATGTTACGGTTGCTCCTTTCAGTAGTGTGCGTCGTCTACCTAAAATTATTCGGCATATAGCCTATTTTTTAAAAATTTCTTTTGAGGGCACGGAGGCAGAGATATTATACGCGCTTGATCCGGTGAGTGTAGGATTTCCCGCTCTTGTCGCGTCAAAATTATTACGGAAAAAGTTTATACTACGAGTTGCTGGTGATTACGCCTGGGAGCAATTTCAACAGCGTTCTGCGCTGTTGAAATTGCAACCAACAACCAACAACCAACAACCCCCAACTCTAGAAGAATTCCAGAGAGAGAAGTTTGATTTTATTACGGAGATGAGGAGAAAAATTGAGCATTTTGTAGCACAAAAAGCCGACCAGATTGTCGTTCCTAGTAAATATCTGAAAAATATTGTATTGGAATGGGGTGTGCCCGAGGAAAAAATTACTGTTATATATAACGCGTTCACCCCTCCGTCAATAATGTTGGACAAGGGTGAGGCGCATGGAAAACTAGAGATTGACGGTATTGTACTTGTCTCTGCTGGCCGCCTTGTCCCTTGGAAAGGCTTTGAAGCACTTGTTGATATTATTGCGGATTTGAAAAGCGAAATTCCTGACCTAAAATTATATATTATTGGCGACGGCCCAGAGCGTGAAACGCTCGAATCGCAAATCGCAAATCGTAAATCTCAAAATAACGTGTTTTTAATTGGAAAACTTTCTCATGATGAATTGACACAATATGTAAAAGCGGCGGATATATTTGTTCTAAATACCGGATACGAGGGATTTTCACACCAACTACTTGAAGCAACGGCACTCGGTACACCAATTGTTACAACAAGAATTGGAGGAAATCCTGAACTTCTAGAAAACCGAAAAGAAGGAATACTTGTTGAATATAACAAGAAAGAAGAAATAAAAAATGCAATAAAGAACTTGCTTCAGGACGATGAATTGCGCAATGTTCTATCGCAAAACGCGAAAGAAAAATCAAAAACATTTTCAAAAGAAAGAGCGATAGAATCTTTTATCAAACTACTTGTATATGACTAAAGTGTATATTGGAAAATTACTCCCTGACATACGACCCTTCCCTATCTTAAATAAACATCTAGGAAAGAAACCGTATGCTGGTAAAAAAGCATACCGGGCGATTTTTGATGAAATGAATTTTAGTTTTATTGAACTTACACAAAATCCAGAGGAGGCAGATTTTTTCTTATTGCCGCACAATTTTTTTTCCATCAAAGACAAAACATATGTAGACCAATTTGTTGCGCACGCGGAAAAATATCAAAAAAGAGCTCTTATATTCGCATTCGGAGATAAGGAGGAAGATATGGATATTCACAACACAATTATCTTTAGATATTCAGGATATAGATATAAGGGCAAAAAAGAAAACGAAATCATTATACCGACTCAAATTTATGCGGGAGATATTTTAGAAGACTCTCTGTTTTATATTAGAGAGAAAAAAGAAACCCCAACTGTCAGTTTCTGTGGCTGGGCGGAGTTTAATACATTCCGTCAGCGCACAAGATACTTTTTAGAAATTTTTAAAAGCAATATCAAGAAATATCTATTTTTTAATACATACGCACTTGTACATCTGAAGGGAGTCTGTTGGAGAAAAAAGGCGCTCCGCGCATTAAAAAACTCGCCGTTTATTCGCACGTCATTTCTCATCAGAGACTTTTATTCGGCAAATAAAAATACAATTGTGGGAGACTCTATGGAATTGCGAAGAGAGTATATTGAAAACATTCAAGACTCTGATTTTGTTCTCATAGCTCGTGGTGATGCCAATATGGCGGCTCGTTTTTATGAGACACTCGTGCTTGGCAGAATACCAGTCGTGATTGACACCGAATGGGTTCTGCCACTTGAAGATGTAATTGACTATAAAAAATTTGTAGTATTTGTACCTCACAAAGATATTAAAAATACGGATAAATATATACGCGAATATTGGGACAAATTAACCAATGAAGAATTTCACACCATTCAAAAATTAGCCCGCGACACCTTCATGAAATATCTCAAATTTGATTCATCTCTCCGATACATCTTTGAAAATAAATTGAAACCATGAAATTACTGATGCTCTCAAAAGACGCGAAAATATTTGAAGAAGGAAGTGCTGTACGAGCGCGGATGATTGAATATGGAAAACTTTTTGATCATCTTTATATCTATGTTCTCTCCAGTGGGAAATATAACAAAGAAAAAATTTCAGAAAACGTCACTGTTTCTCACGTTGGAATTCTCAACATTGGGTTCCCAGGATTTAATATAGAAAAAAATATTCCCGAAGATATTGACCTTATCACAACACAAGACCCGTTTGAGGTTGGATATTTTGCGTATAAAGTTTCCAAGAAATTGAATATACCACTTCAATTTCAAGTACACACAGACGTTTTTTCAAAATATTTCACTAAGAATAATTTTAAAAACATTATTCGGCAAAAAATTGCAAAGACACGCCTCTCAAAAGCAGATTGCATTCGCGTCGTAAGTAAGAGAATCAAAGATTCTCTTATCAAAGAACTAAATATTGCAGGAGAAAAAATTAGCACATTGCCAATCTTTGTTGACGCACAAAAAATAAAAAACGCACAACCAGCGCTCATCCCTAAGCAATACGACTTCACAATTCTATGGGTTGGTCGCTTTGAAAAAGAAAAAAATTGCGCACTCGCCATTAAAGCATTTTCTAAATTTGCAAAAAAATATCCTAATGTCGGCCTCGTTATTATTGGCGACGGAAGCGAACGCAAAGTATTGGAATCAAGAATCAAGAATCATGAATTAGGAAATAACGTCATAATGGAAGGATGGCAAGATGATATATATGGTTATTACAAAAGCGCCGATGTTTTACTTGTAACATCATGGTATGAAGGATATGGTATGAACATGGTTGAGGCGCGGATTGCTGGTATACCCGTTGTTGCGCCGGATGTTGGTGTTGTCGAAGAGGTTGGGGCATATATCACAGATCGCACACCGCAAGAAATAGCGCGCGCTCTTGTGCAGCTGCACGAACGAAGACTTTCCATGTGCGACAAATATCAGTATCCTTATGAGAACAAAGAACAATATCTCCAATTATACAAACAATCATTTGAACGATGTTTAAGAAATCCCAAAAAATAGTCGTCATCGGCGGCGGAACGGGAACATACACTGTCCTGTCGGGGCTTAAAAAATATCCTGCTGATGTGCTGGAGTTGTCTGCTGTTGTGACAGTTGCAGACAGTGGCGGCTCTACCGGACGCCTGCGCGATGAATTTGGATATTTACCTGTTGGAGACTTTCGCATGGCTCTCATTGCTCTTGCCGACGACAGTGATGTCGGTCTTGGGTTGCGCTCTCTTTTTCTCCACCGTTTTGATAAAGGAAGCGGCCTCAAGGGGCATAATTTTGGCAATCTTTTTTTAGTGGCATTAACGGATATTTTTGGCTCTGAAGAGAAAGCGCTTGAATATGCGGCACAAATGCTTCGCATTAGAGGAAAAGTTATTCCAATAACGAATGAAGAATTAACTCTTGTCGCGGAATATGAAAACAATACAATACTCCGCGGTGAAACACATATTGATGAGCCGCCGCAGGAGCATAATGGTACGCAAAATATTACACGGCTTTGGGTAGAACCAGACTCAAGCATTTCGCCAAAAGCGGAAAAAGCAATTTCAGAAGCAGATTTAATTATTATTGGACCTGGCGATCTCTATACCAGCATCCTAGCGAATATTGTTGTTGGAGGAACGAAGGAAGCGATTACCGCTTCGCCGGCAAAATTACTCTATGTTACAAATCTTATGAGTAAATATGGGCAGACACACGGATTTACTATGCAGAAATATCTTGACGAGCTTGCTGTATATATAGGGAGAGATCCTGATTATCTACTGATTAATAATGAGCCGCTTCCGCAAGAAATCCTTGGAAAATATGAAACACAGCAAGAGTTTCCGGTTGAAGATGATATAATAGAAAAAAATAAAACTACGATTTTTCGCACCAATCTCCTTGCAGATGAAGAGATAAAAAAAAGTACAGGAGACGCGCTCAAGCGAAGTCTCATCCGGCATGATCCGCAAAAATTAGCACGAGCAATTATGGATATATTGTAGAGAAAATATTTAAATACTAACTACTAACTAATTGCATGATTTTATTACTTGACTTTGACAACACACTGTTTAACTTAGAACAATACAGAAAAGATTTTGGTATGGAGGGGACACGTTTTGGAGATGACCCAGCTCTTTATATTGAAAGGCTTACAGAAAGCACAGATTTGTCCCGATATGTTTTCCGTGATGTACTAGATTTTTTGAAAGATTATGCCCAGCATCATCTTGTTCTTTGTACTGCTCCTTACCCTGGGCAAACATTGTATCAAAGAGAAAAAGTAGAACAGAGTGGTATTCTTCCACTTTTTGACGAAACAATTTTTACTGATTTTGCTGAAAAACGTTCCAAGGGTGATGTTGCCGCAAAGAAGTTCCAGGGGTCTCAAGAGAAAATCGTCTTTCTTGATGATGCGCCTGCACAGATTAAGAGCATGGAAGAGTGTTGTCCAAATATTGTTTCTGTCAAAATGAATCGGAAAGAAATTTCTTATGTCTATAACGTTGATTATTCTGCCTCCAATGAGGTCACAAACTTGAAAGAATTTGCACAATTACTCAAGTCATTTTAGAATAATTAATTGTGTAACCCGGTATTACATATTACCGTTTTAATATACATGTCTAAGAAAGTACAAATAGGTTTTATTGGGCAAGGTTGGATCGGCAAACACTATGCCGATGATTTTGAAAACAGAGGATATCAGGTAGTACGTTATGCCAATGAGCAGGAGTATGTAGGCAATAAAGAAAAAATAAAGGAATGTGATGTTGTTTTTATTGCTGTCCCTACTCCAACCAACAAAAATGGGTTTGATGATAGTATCGTGCGTGAAGTGATAAAACTTATTGGCAGAAATAAGATTGCTGTCATTAAGTCAACAATTGTCCCAGGAACAACTGAATCAATACAGAAGGAAAATCCTGAAATTTACGTATTCCATTCCCCAGAGTTTTTAACAGAAGTTACTGCGGCGGAAGATGCGTCTAGTCCTTTTCGTAATATTATAGGGATTCCAAAAGATACGGAGGAATATCAACAAAAAGCAAAGGATGTTTTGGGCGTTTTACCAAAAGCAAATTTTGAGTTGGTTTGTAAAGCAAAAGAAGCTGAACTTGTAAAATATGGAGGTAATAATTGGTTCTATTTTAAGGTTCTTTATATAAACTTACTATATGATCTGGCGGCAAAATTTGATTGTGATTGGGAAGTTATTCGTAATTCAATGGCAGCTGATCCGCGAATCGGAACATCTCATATGAATCCTATACACAAAAGCGGCTCTTCTGGCGGAGAAGCGGGGAGGACGTTGCCATTTTATGAACTTCATCTAGATCCTGTCCACAAGGGCGGTCGCGGTGCTGGAGGACATTGTTTCATTAAAGATTTTGCCGCTTTTAGTGAAATGTATAAAAAAGAAGTTGATGACGAATTAGGAAATATAATTTTAGATGCCCTCAAAAACAAAAACATTGATTTATTGACTGAGAGCAATAAAGATTTAGATTTGTTAGAGGGAGTGTACGGAAACGTGTTAAACAATGCGAAAAAGCAGAAGAGATAAACACTATTTTTTTTGTTTTGCCAAAAAACCCTCCGTTATATAAAAAAGTCCCATGTTGTCACGATCGTGACAATATGGGACTTTTTTATTTATCAATGGGGGCAGGCACCATTAAATTGAAAAATCTGTGGTGTAATTTCCACACACAAAAAGCATAGAGCTTCAACCCGAGGCTGATTCGTCTTTGGCGGAAGCCCTGTATCTTTTGATAGATGAATGGGTATAGCATAGTCATCATCATTCACCCCTTGCATTTTGAATTATGAAATGACAAGATTCAGACCAGATGTAATTAAAATGACAGGAAGATGAAGTGAGTTCAATACGTGTAATAGAATTGTGCATAGCCGTCGCTCTTGTTCTTTATTTCCTTGCCTTTTTTATAGCACGGAAAAGAGGGAAGTGGTGGTACTTTCATATCTGGGTTGCTGTTGTCGCATTTGTTCTTGACGCCTATGGTACATATGTAATGTGGACTATGGCCGCAGATGTTAAGTGGGACTTCCATACTATTTCATCTATCGTTGCCCTTGCGCTATTTAGTATACAGGCTGGACTTGGAATATTTCGCCGCAAGAAACTCCATGTTCTCTTTGCTAAATGGATATTTCTTCCCACATGGGTCGTCTCGTTTTTAAGCGGGTTTGTCTATTTATTCTAAAAATTTTCAAATTCAAAGAACCGTGTGGTTTACCTCGCGGTTTTTTTTGTGAATAATTGGGGATAAGTACAATTTAATCTAAAATTCTGTGGTGTAATTATCCCATTCTCGCTCTGTTCCACCCGCTCGCCAACCTAAAGCACCTTTCTAGTCTTACTTTTTATACCATGGTATTAAAAGTAAGGAAATTGAGCTTACTAAATATCCAGTTCTGTTTCCTTGGCGTGTGTTTTCCGCAAGGCCGGGTCTTGCTGAGGTCAATACCTCTTAAAAAAACAGACCCGATCCACAAGGGATCGGGCCGGAAGTTTACAGATATATTGTTATCGCGGCAATGCCCATACAAATGTAGAAGGCGCTGCTAGACGTGGGGTAGTATTCCGTTTTTGTTCTTTTATATTCAGAGATGACGGCACCTGCGGCGATGAGGGCGAAGATGGTGAAGGTGGTAAAGGTGATGGCTACAAAGGAAGCGACGAGGGTGACGAGAGTAGCGAAGATGGCGAAGATAGTGGAGACGACGGCAAACTCAAAATACATGAGTATATTCGCCAGCACCATGAGCGCCACCGCGATACCCGCGAAGACGAAGAACAGGTTAAATTGGTTAAATTCCGTATCCATCGTACCGTCAAAGTAAGTAACCACACTATCCGCGTGCGCGGGTAATGTCGCAGTAGCAAGTATTATCGTAAGCACTAAGGCAAAAGTACGCATTGTGTGCTCCTTTGGTCTGTACGAGGTCAGTACTGTGCGTATTGTAGACGATATATATGATTTTGTCAAGAATGGGTGTTTCCCTTGGATTCAAGATTTAAGTGCAATACATTTAAAATTTCTCCCAGCATTTCAGCAAAAAGTAATTAAAAGAAATACGTATTTAAATACGTATTTAAATGCATATTTCTTTTTTTGTTATAATAAATATATGACTAGAAGGAAACTGAAAAACCGTAATATACGAAAACTTGGCAAGGGAAAAACGAGTTATCATATTACGATTCCTGTTGAGGCGATTTAGGAACTCGTCAGAAGGTTATCGTTAATGTAAGGCGAAAACAGCTTGTGATTAAAGACTGGGAATCGTAATGTAATGAAACTTTTAATACTCACTCAAAAAGTTGACAAAAACGACGACGTTTTAGGTTTTTTCCATTCCTGGATACGGGAATTTTCTACACAATGCAAAAATGTTTCCGTGATATGTCTTGAGAGAGGAGAATATGATTTACCACACAATGTAGAAATTTTTTCTTTAGGGAAAGAAGAAAACTTAACCTACAACCCCGCCAAAAGCGAGGCTCGTCAAAGACGGCTACAACCTACTCGCCTCGTTTCGCGGGCGGAGCGGGCAACCTACAACCTTTTACGAAAAATTACTTACATAGTTCGCTTCATACGATATATTGTACGAAATCGTAACAAATACGATACCGTCTTCGTTCACATGAATCCGGAATACGTAGTACTTGGGGGATTGCTGTGGAGATTGTGGCGCAAAAAAATTGGCCTATGGTATGTACACAGGCAAGTGAATTTGAAACTGCGGATTGCAGAAAAATTGGCGCATATCATATTCAGTACCACAAAAGAAGCATTTCGACTCAAAAGCAAGAAAATACATTTCTTGGGGCACGGAATTGATCTTGCTCGCTTCACTGCTTTTAGACTCTCGATACCAGATGTCGAGAGTTTAGGGAAGTTTCATAATCCTATACGAATTCTGCACATAGGAAGGATTACGCCAATAAAGAATTTAGAGATTCTTGTAGACGCAGTCCATATTTTAGGACACAAATGGAAAAAGCGCGTTATGGTTACTTGTGTTGGGGACCCAGTGAACAATACAGACGAGGAATATTTTAAATATTTAAGAGAACATATTGCTCATCATAATTTAGATGAATCGTTCTCTTTTGTTGGCAGTGTACCGCATCACGAGATACCGCGTTATTATAAAGAAGCTGATGTGTCAGTTAATTTAACGCCAACAGGCGGCATGGATAAAGCAGTACTTGAAAGTATCGCTAGTAGCACATTTGCTCTTTCTGCAAACCGCGCATTTGAGAATCTTTTTGATAGACATGCTCGTTATCTGTTATATACAGAGCGGGATTCGCGCGATTTGGCAGAAAAAATAAATGCATTATCCGAGATGAATGAGTCAAAGATCGTCGAAATGCAAAAATATCTTTACGAGCGAGTAAGCAAAGATTTTAAGATAGAAAACCTTATTACGCGCATTGTTAGTTCAATGAAAGATGTATGAGCTCAAACTTTAACTACAAAATAGCAGTCGTAACACCGACACAGCGGGATGATTTTTATGTGGATACTGTTTTAGATGGACTTTCAGAATTGCAAAAAGAAAATCCAGACTTGGAATTTTATTATCCCGATTATTATCCGCTTTCTGATAACCCCACATATCCGACACCAAAAGGCTTTTCAAAAGAAGCGCGAATGTCACGGGAAAAACTTCTATCCTTTGCTAAAAGTGCTGACCTTATCATTTTAGGACATGGGAAATACGGTATTGATTATGATTTTGTAGAAGAGATAGGTGGATGGAATAAAACAGTATTTATTGATGGTTCGGAAATAGGGAAAAATAAATGGCGCGACCTCACTTTGCAGCTGGAAATTATTAGAGGAACGTACGAAGGTCCTGGCGCTCCGAACAAGGAAATGCAGAAAAAATGTCGGCTTTATTTTCGTCGAGAGAAGCCGTACACAAATGGCATGATTCCATTTCCGCTTGGGATTGAATCAAGATATAGTAAATACTACGACTCAAGTAAAGAAAAAGACATTGATTTTGCGTGCATGTTCGGACAGGAGGATTTTCCGCTTACAAGAAAGTATGCTGGTGAATTAGTAGAGAAATTTTGCAAAAAAAATGGATTTACCTACCACACAAAAAAAACACACAAACTGCCGATAAGTAGAGGGCCACTGTCACAAGAAAAATATCTAAAAATATTGGCGCGGACGAAGGTGGGAATTTCAACTGGTGCCGCGGGATATGATTCACGCCGCTTCTGGGAGATTTTAGGAAATAACTGTATTGTAATTGCCGAGCGTTTTGATCTTTTTGAACCGGACAGTGACACGATGAATTACAAACGGATTTTTCAATATAATAATTTGTATGATCTTGAATATCAACTCGAAGAGGTGGGAGAGTTTCTGCGCAATGGATATGATCAAAAAGACCTTGATGCAGAGTACCAAGAAATCCTGAAGCGACACTCAACGAAAGCTCGCGTGATGACCATTATTGACGAAGCACGGAAGATAGGAATCCTTAGAAACTAAAAATGCAAAACGCAAAGCGAAAAACAATAACGTAAAACTTAAAGTGATTTTACTTTTTTGAATTTTGAGTTGTTGTTTTGCTTTTTCCATTTTACGTTTTACGTTTATTTATGCCTTGTCACGTTTGCGGTAAAATAACTGAATATTTTTTAGAAAAGGACGGCTACTCTTACCAGAAATGTTCTTTCTGTGGACTTGTTTTTGTTGACCCACAACCAGATGACGAATATCTTGACAAAGAAATATACTCGGAAAAATCAGGATACCAAGGTCATAAAAAGAAAGATTTGAGCAAGACGAAAGAATCTCCACACGCAAGGAGAATTTTGAATTTTTTAGAAAAAAAAAGTGTAGTGGGGAACTTGCTTGATGTGGGCTGTTCAAGCGGGGAGTTTCTCTATCATGCAAAACAGCGCGGCTTTAACACATGCGGCGTGGAGCTAAACGAACGAACTGCGAGCATTGCGCAAGGTAATGGATTAAATGTTATACAAGGAGAGCTGAAAGATGCGCACTACGATGATGATTTTTTTGATACTATCTTTTTGGGAGACATTATTGAACATGTACAGGATCCACTCGGACTCCTCAAAGAATGTTATCGTATCTTAAAGCCCGAAGGTGTTCTCATTGTTTCTACCCCGAATCTTGACTCATTTTGGGCAAAAAAGACATTCTTGCTTCATAAATTTTTCAAAATGCCATGGTCGGTACTTACGCCACCGCATCACTTATATCAATTCTCAAAAAATAATTTGGAAATGTTATTGAGAGAAACTGGTTTTGGTAGTTGTGAGTGGTGGTACGAGCGTCCGCCGACACTTAAATATGAACTTGGTTCGCTTCATCTGTGGGGGAAATTTAAGAGAAATAGAACTTTCAAAAACTTTTTTATGTTGATTTTCACCTTTGGAACATATACAAAACTCTATGGACTCAATTTTCTTCTGACACCGTTTTTAAATAAAAATTTTGGAATGGTGATAGGATGTAAGAAGCTATGAAAATTTGCTTTATTACCGTAGATTTTCCGCCGATGATTGGCGGCATACCGGAATTCTCACGCAGTATTGCGCATCATCTTTCGCTTTCTTCTGATGTTGAACATGTGCAAGTCATTGCGCCTAATAATTTGATACAAAGCGTGGAAGAACAAGGCGAAAAACTTTCTATACTTCGCGATGATAAAAAATCATTTTTTTGGATCGCATGGGATATTATTTGGCACATATTCCGCCTTAGACACCATGACGTATTTCACTCTACCTCTGTTTTTCCTGCAGGTTTTATAACAGTATTTGTGGCAAAATATCTTTTACGCAAACCGGTGTTTGTTACTTTTTACGGGACGGATGTTTTAAGTATTCTAGGGAGTCGAAAGACAAGATGGGCAAAAGCGTGGACCTTGAAACATGCAACGAAAGCAATTGCGTTTAGTAAGTCAACGCGTGATGAGGCCATGAGGCGGCATAACATTTCTCTTGAACAATTTGCTGTTGTCTATTATCCACTTTCTGACAATCCGCCGACCATATCTCCTCAAATAACTCAATCGCTAAGAGAAAAACATAATATAGCGCTGGATGATTTTATAGTTCTTTTTGTGGGACATTTGGTAAAGCGAAAAGGTCCAGAAGATTTACTTAGAGCAGTGTCTCTTCTCGGGAACAAAAAAGTAAAATTACTTTTCGTTGGCGCAGGACCTCTTGAAAAAGATCTCAAACAACAGGCGACCGACTATGGATTGCAAAAAAGGGTGATTTTTGCTGGAGCACAGGACGCGAAACCGTATTATTCACTTGCCAGTGTTTTCTCAATGCCTTCTTTTTTCTTTAAAAAAGAAGGAGACATTGAGGGGCTCGGTATTGTTTTTCTTGAAGCGCAACAGTATGGTGTTCCTGTTTTAGGTACAAACAGCGGAGGTATTCCAGAAGCACTTGAAGAGGATGGCTCTGGTTTCTTAGTTCCTGAACATGACGTAGAAGCACTGGCTCAAAAAATTAAAATACTCTATTCTAATCCAGAACTTAGGAAAAAAATGGGGAAACGAGGTGAGACATTTGTTCGCGAAAAATTTGACTGGAGAAAGTCAACCCAAGAACACCTCAATCTTTATAAATCAAAATAAACCCATGAATCTTCGCTCAATACTTCGACCCATAAAACGATCTCTTCTGTCACGCGGCTACTCTGCTCCAGTGCATATATTTCTAGAAGAACTTAAAGTTGGAATACCTACCTCGTTTCATCCAGTTGATGGGAGTTTTTTAGTAAACTTGAGTTTTGATCTTGAGTTGGGACTTAATTCGCCGTTTTGGGAAAGAGGAAGTGTAGAAGCGTTACATTTAGGTAAACTTAGTAAAAATAATCTGTTGCCAACACTTTCCTTCCTTGGAGAGAAAGAGGTGCCGTGTAATGTACAAATTGTATGCGGACTTCTTGATCATAATTTTATTACCTCTAGCTTTCTCTCCGATGATCAACGCAATCTTATTACAAAACATGATGATTTATTTCAATTCTCTCAAGATGAACATACAGCACTTGCTGGAAAAAATGTGGAAGTTGGTATTCATGGATTTTCTCACCGTCGCTTCAGTACTCTTTCTCAAAAAGAAGCGCAGAAGGAAGTCACAAAATCTGTGGAACTTATAACCGACACGTTTGGACACAGCCCACGCTTTATGAGTTTTCCTAAAAATAATATTCAATATTCCAGGTTTCTTTCTGCGGCAGGTATTAATGCTTGGAGAGGCAGTCGTCAAGGTGTGTATTCTTCCGGTGAAGTGCCTGTTGGGTTATGGTTTGCTCCAGGAAACATATCCCCACGCGATCTAGCGTGCATACTAAAAGAGATACGAGAACTCCAGCCCCAGGGCTTCTTCCTTCATTTGTGGGGTCACTTTACTGAAATGAATCGCAATACACTTGCTGATATGGTTACTGTTATCAGAGACGGTGGATTTTCATTTACTACAATAAGTAATTATATTGAATCATGAACGGTATTATAATAATTACGACAGACAGTTTAGCAAAACGTGCTTTTGCAAATCGGTTGCATAAAAGAAGTGGTGGGCGTGTTGATCTAGTGATTGTCCAACAAACACACTGCAAACCTCTTCATAAACGCATTTTGGGGTATGTGCGCAAGGTAGGCATCTTAGGTCTTCCTCGCGAAATTTGGTTCACATTATTATGGCTTTTCTTACCCAGAGTACGCAGAACGCACTCATGGCTTAAAGCGCGCAGTGAAAATAATAGAGCAGCTATTTCTTGGGTTCCTAAAACCGTGACCGTTGAATCGGTCAATACTGATAAGGTGCGTGAGATAATTGCTGCATATTCGCCCAAACTCATCGTAATTTGGGGAGGAATGATAGTGAAAACACAGATTATAAATCTTGCATCGCATGTAATTAATATGCACTTTGGTTGGTGCCCGTATTATCGGGGTACTCATTGCAACCATCACGCTATTCTTAAAGATGACTGGGAGCGTGTTGGTATTACGATACATTATGCTGTTAAAGCAGTGGATGCAGGAGAAATTATTGCAGTTATTCCCGGAGACCCCGCAAAAAGGCCGATTGAATTATTTCAAGATCTCAATAATCGTGCGGAAGCGATGTATCTTAATATAGCACTTCGTTTATTGAAGGATGAGCGTGTGTCTTCTAAGTCCCAGGATCTTTCTCAGGGAAAAAACTATTTGCTCAAAGAATGGACATATGAAAGACGGTATCGCCTCGGCAAACTCCTCTTGGAACGTACAAAAAAAAGAATCTAGTGTGTGAGATCAAGAAACCACCTGTTTCTTAATCTGTAAATATTACTTTTCCATCAATGCGGGGTTATAATATAAGATAATTATGCAAAAACGAATTATCATCACCGGCGGCGCTGGTTTTATTGGCATTAATGCCACTGACTATTTTATTAGAGATGGGTGGGATGTCACCATCCTTGATAATCTCTCTCGCAAGGGGGTTGATTTTAATTTGAAATGGATTAACGAAGAACATCCTAGCCGAATTTCATTTGTAAAAGCGGATGTTAGGTACGATCAAGACATACTTAATCGTGAATTAGCGGCTCATGATGCGGTACTTCATCTTGCAGGACAAGTTGCTGTTACAACTTCTGTTTTAGATCCTCGCAGTGATTTTGAAAACAATGTCTTGGGGACAATAAACGTGTTAGAAGCAGTGCGAAATGCGCCAACTCCACCCATACTTATTTTTGCATCTACTAATAAAGTATATGGAGACTTGGAACACTTAGGAATTGAAGAGGCAAAGGCCAGATATCACCTGAAAGATTACCCGGAAGGGATTCCTGAAACACAACAGCTTGATTTTCACTCTCCTTATGGGTGTAGCAAGGGAGCCGCTGATCAGTATATTCGTGATTACGGACGTATTTATAATCTTCCGACAATTGTGTTTAGGCAATCGTGTATTTATGGGCCAAATCAATTTGGGGTAGAAGACCAAGGATGGATGGCATGGTTTTCTGTAGCTTCGCTTTTCAATAAACCGGTGACAGTATATGGAACCGGAAAACAAGTACGCGACGCGCTTCACGTTAAAGATCTTTGTGGTCTCTACAAAAGCGCGATTGAGAACATTGATATGGCACGAGGGGAGGTATTCAACACAGGTGGAGGAAAGACAAATTCAACGTCTGTTCTTGAGTTTTTTGCAAATTTAAAAAATAACCATGACCTTCCCATGCAGTATGATTTTAGTGAGGAGCGACGTGGAGATCAAAAAGTATTCATCAGTGATAACACGAAAGCAAAAAATCGGCTGAATTGGGAGCCCAAAATCGCCTTTCAAGATGGCGCTCCTATGATGATTGATTGGATAAAAGACAACACCGACAAAATCAAAACATTTTATGCGTAAGACATATACAACAAAAACCGCCTCGATGGAAATCGGGGCAGTTTTTGCAAACAACAATCAGGCTGTTTTCTTTGTTATTATAACAATATGCGTATATTTTATATCTCAAACTCCCGTATTCCAACGGAAAAAGCGTATGGAGTGAGCATTATGAAAACTTGTGCCGCCTTTGCCGATGGTGGGGCGGAAGTAACTCTCTTTGCTCCAAAAGTCAAAAATACCGCTGGTGATGACCCTTTTTCTTTTTACAATGTTTCTAGAAGTTTTGTCATTCAATATATTCCAACGTTTGATACTGTTACTTGGGGGTGGCGTTACGGGTTTTTATTAAATCAACTCTCATTTGCGATAGCTCTCTTTTTTTCTTTTTCCCCAAAGAAGGATGATGTCATTATCACCCGTGATGAGGCGTCAGGATTCTTGCTTTCATTTAAGATGGCCCATGTCTTTTATGACATGCACGGATTTCCAGAGCGCAAACTCTGGATTTGGAAGATGATTCTTCGGAGAATGAGAGGCATTATTACTACGAATGAGTGGAAGGCAAAAGAATGTCGTATTCGCCTTGGAATTCCTGAAGAAAAAATAATTGTGGCGCGAAACGGCTTTGACCCGGATACTTTTTCCATGGAAGGTGAACAAAAAACACTAAGAAAAAAATTGCGTCTGCCAATAGGTATGCCAATAGTGCTTTACACGGGGCATTTATATGACTGGAAAGGAGTTTATGTCCTTGCTGAAACTGCCGCTCTTATGCCGCAGGTAAATTTTATTTTTGTGGGAGGAACGTATTACCATTGCGAAGATTTTGAAAAGCAGTATAAAGGTATTTCCAATATCATCCTTGTAGGTCACAAGCCGTATACTGAGATTCCTGCTTATCTCAAGGCGGCAGATGTGCTTGTACTTCCTAATTCTGCAATGCGTGGAGAAGATCCTCGATTTTCTATATATTCACGCAATGATACATCACCAATTAAGCTTTTTGAATATATGGCAAGCAGAACACCTATCGTGGCATCTTCTCTTCCTTCAGTCAAAGAAATTTTAAATGACAAAAATGCGGTTTTAGTAGAACCAGACAACCCACAGGATTTGCAAAAAGGAATTGAGGTGATTCTTGAGAATAAGCAATTGGCACGAAACGTGTCGGAAAAAGCATGGTATGATGTACAAGATTATACATGGGAAAAGAGAGCGGGACGTATATTAAAGCTCGTAAGCAAAACATCATGACATGGACTCACCATATATATACTCCGTTGGGATTCGTCAAAGAAAACATTCTTGGCAACAGCAGAGCGCTTGACATTGGCTGTGGTCAGCGCAAGTTACCGGGTGCGTTTGGTATAGATATTATAGAAAACTCACAGGCGGATCTTGTACACGACTTAAAAAATACACCATGGCCAATTGAATCAAATTCATTTGATATCGTCTTGATAAACCATGTTCTGGAACACGTTGACGATGTTGTGGGTTTTTTAAGTGAGGTATGGAGAGTCACAAAAACTGATGGCCATATTGTAATTCAAGTCCCATATTTTCGCTCTACAGATGCATATGCTGATCCAACTCACAGGCGATTTTTCACAAGCCGCTCTCTTGATTACTTTCTTGAAGGCACGGGACTTTCAGAGTATAACTATGTGCCATTTCGTTTCCGTAAGGTTGGATTCTGGTATGGCTGGCCGCAGAAATCAAGAAATCCAATAAAACGATTATTTAAACTATTTATTCATCGTTATCCTAATTTATATGATCAATACCTGTCGCTCCTATTTCCCATTCAGTGCGTGACATGGGAACTGGAAGTCAGGAAATGAGCATGAAAATTGGCATCATTTTACATCCATATGATGAAGATAAACCAGCCGGACTTGCGCGGACGATTTTTGAATTAACGAAAGGAATGTTGGAAATTGACAAGGACAATGAATATATTATTTTTGTTAAAAATAAGCCGCGCAGAGACCCAGAATTGCCAGGGAATAATTGGCGACTTGAGGTTTTAGGCGGCGGTATGTTCTGGCTTGATCATTTGCGCCGCGCGCCGCGCGCTGATGTCTATCTATTTAATACCCCCGTCATGCCGTTTTTTTGGAAGCCTCTTAAATCAGTTGTCATTGCGCTTGATTTTGCGTATTGGCATTTATCATCCCAGGCTCTTGAAAATCAGATCAGAAGAATTATTACATTTCTTTTGCATAAATTTTCTCTCCACAAAGCAGATTTGGTTGTGGCAATTTCACATGCAACCAAAGAGGATGTTGTAAAACTTTTTGGCATTAACAAAGAAAAAATAACCGTTGTATGGTGCGGATTTAAAAAGATATGCGCTGTGGAAGCGAAAAAAGTACCACTTCCGCAAAAGTTTTTCTTTTTTGCCGGAATTATAAAACCGAGAAAGAACGTCTTTAATATTGTTAAGGCATTTTATGAATTTAATAAAATTCACACCGAATATTGCTTGGTACTTGCGGGCAATCCTGCGCATGGAGAATATCATGACGCAATACTCCGCTTTGTTAAAGAAAAAAAACTGGAGGAAAAAGTATTATTTATAGGCCACTTGGATGATAGAGAGCTTTCTTATGTATATAGACGTACAGAAGCGCTTGTTTTTCCAACGCTTATTGAGGGGTTCGGATATCCAGTTCTTGAGGTAATGGATTGTGGAGTTCCTGTTATTACTTCCGATCGATCCTCTCTCAAAGAAATCGGCGGTGATGCGGCGCTTCTTGTAAATCCGTATAGTCCAGATGAAATAGCCCGCGCCATGAACGATATCACAGAAAAACCAGAACTTCGACGTGATCTAGTAGAAAGAGGGATCGCCCAATCAAAACAATTTTCATGGCATAAAGCAGGACGTGAATTATTAACTCTGGTAGAAAAACTTAATACATAAATCTTGTACGCAATGAAAAAAAATATATTATTTAAATTTCTGTTTATTCTAGCCATCTTAGCGGTTGGACTTGTTTATTCTATCTTGCCGCATTTTGTTCGATATAACACGCTCAAAGATCAAGGTCTGCGGTATATACCGGTTACATTAGAATCAAATTTTGACCACACAAATCACTATGGACCCAGATATAGGGAGATTGTTGATGGTACTCTTATACCCAGAGAAATTGATACTTATGAACACAAAGAAGACAAACCGATTTTATTTCCATTTTTGGCAGCTACAATTTTAACCCCATTTTTTCTACCATTTCAGACTATTTTCCCGGGAATAATAATGACCGATTTTCTTTTTCCAGTTTTACTTCTTGTGTCGTTCTTTTTTATTTTTTATAGTTTTACACGGCATAAGATTTTTTCACTTTTCTCTGCTTATATACTTATGCTCTTTCCACAACTGCCAGTTCTTATTCCACCTTCCTCGCTTACAGAATTAAAAATATTATTATTCCAATTTATTCCGTTTTTAGGAGGATTTGTTTCTGATCTTAGTTTCCTTACCAGAAGCTCTTTTGTTCCCAGCGGTCCGTTCTTTATTTTAATGTTTTATTTCGTGTATCAGGCGATAACAATAAAAGAAGAAACAAAAAGAAGGTTATTTATCGCGTTGGCAGGTATTTTTTATGGGCTCCTGTTTTATCTTTATTTATATTTTTGGATTTTTGCAACAATTTTTCTTGGAATTTTAATTCTTATTTTTTTTGTCACAAAAAATTATTCTGTAATGCGCACAGTATTTTTAATTGGTCTCACTGGGGCCATTGTTTCAATCCCATTTTGGATAAATCAATATTCTCTTATGCAACTGCCGTCCTACGACGATATTATGGTTCGCATGGGAGTTGAAGAGGGGTATGGAGTGCGGTGGTTTCTCTGGAAGACGTATATTCTGTATATTTTTATGGCTGGAGTTGCGATATATCTTGGACGATTATTATCTAAAAAAACTCTCGGGTATTTTCTCGCGGCACTCGCTGTTACTGGTATTGTTGCCTATAACATAAATGTAGTTACTGGGTGGACAATTCAGTCTGATCACTGGGGAAATAAAGTCTTTTTAATTACTAATGGAATTATCTGGCCACCCCTTTTATATTATGGCTGGCTTTATTTCACCCCACTTTTAAGCAAAGTTAAGATTTTTAGCAAGTTAAAGAAATTTCTCCTAGTTTTTATAGCTATCTTAATAATACTTATCACAGTAAATGTAGTGCAAAGCGAAACAAAAAAGAACATAGAACACGCTTTAGATTATACGATCCCTGTAGATATTATGGATGCATATGAGTGGCTTACAGCAAATACCCGAAAAGACAGTGTCGTTATGACCCCCTCAATTGAGACGAACATTGATCTTGCCGCGTACACGCATAGCAGAGTTTTTCAAGCACGAGCCCAGAACAATCTTCTTCCAAAAACAGAGGTGTTAGACCGTATGTATATAGCTCACACGTTTTTTAATATTTCTCCAGAGCAATTTTTTGAAATTATTCAATCACGGCTTGGTGTTTTTAATTTTTTTAGTGCAGAGTATAATAGTAGAGCACTTGATTCACATTTGCGACCTGAAAAATATCCAGTGTATCAACTTCCGCAAGAAGTCATAGAAAATCTTTTAAATGAATACACCCACTTTACAATGCCGGAAGAAATCCCATACAAGTTTGACTATATCTTTGTGGGACCACGCGAAAATAAAATAGGTGTTAACGAGGAATTTTTGAAACGTTATAAAAAACTATATGATAATGATAAGGTTATAATATATAAATATGAGTAGAATTTTAATTACTGGAGGTTCAGGATATATTGGTTCAGTTCTAACTGAGGAATTATTAAAAGCAGGGCACCATGTCTCTGTCCTTGATAATTTTATGCATGGACAAACCTCGCTTGGACATATAATGCACTACAAAGAACTTGTTGTTGTCCGTGGTGATTCTCGTGATAAAGATATAATGACATCTTTGCTCAACGAAGTAGATATTATCATTCCTCTCGCAGCAATTTTGGGAGCGGAAGCATGCGACCGCGACAAAGTAGGAGCTCAGAGCACAAATTTAGATGCTATTCAAATGCTTTTGAAGCTACGCAAATCCGAACAGAAAATAATTTATCCAAACACAAATAGCGGTTATGGCATTGGTGAAAAAGACACATTTTGTGATGAAAATACGCCACTCAATCCTATTTCATTATATGGTCGCACAAAAGTGGAGGCCGAAAAAGCGATTTTAGAAGAAGGGAATAGTGTCACACTTCGTCTGGCAACTGTATTTGGCACAAGTCCACGCATGCGCATTGATTTGCTGGTAAATGACTTTGTACACCGCGCGTTTATGGACAAGTATCTTATACTTTTTCAGGCGCATTTTAAAAGAAATTATATCCACGTACGTGATGTAGCGCGAGCGTTTTTACATGCAATTAATAATTTTGACACCATGAAGGGTGAACCGTATAATGTAGGACTTTCTGACGCAAATTTAAGCAAGAGAGAGCTCTGCGAGGCAATAAAAAAACACATTCCTGATTTTTATTTTATAGAAGCAGAAATCGGTGAAGATCCGGATAAACGCGACTATATTGTTTCAAATGAAAAAATAGAAAAAACAGGATTTAAACCAGAATATTCATTAGATGATGGTATTGTTGAGCTTATTAAATTTTACAAAACAATCAAACACTGGCAGTATTCAAATCTATAAAAGAACGATACCAATATACTAATGGTACTAATGGTACTAATGATACGAATAATACTAATGCGTCGTATTCGTATCCATTAGTATAATTCGTAAAATTTGTATATTAGTATTATCCTTATGCTTTCAGTTATTTTTCCAACATACAACGAAGAAGGAAACGTTTTAGAACTGCATGCGCGGCTTAAAAAAACACTTGATACAATTGGTGAGCCGTATGAAATTATTGCCTCTGAGGGTCCTTCTACCGACAATACACTACCATTACTCAAGTCTCTCTCTCCAATAAAAATTATTGTCTTTGTGAAGAAAATGGGACAAGCTGCGGCGCTCAATGAAGGTATCAGGCAGGCACAAGGCGATATTGTTGTTCTCCTCGACGCAGATTTACAAAACAGTCCCGAGGATATACCAAAAATGCTTGAGAGATTACGCGAAGGGTACGACTCTGTCTCTGGATGGCGCAAAAATCGCCATGATCCACTTCACCGTAAATTACTTTCTCGGTTTGCAAACGCTCTTACATCTCGTGTGGTGGGAGTTGAACTTCACGATTTTAGCTCTCCGTTTAAAGTATGCAGAAAAGAGGCGTTTCGCAATATTATGTTATATGGGGAAATGCACGCATTTGTCCCCGCGATTTTTCATGCTCACGGGTTTAAAATTACAGAAGTTCCAGTTGAGCACAGTGAACGCAGGTCTGGTAAAACAAAATACTCATCTTTAAAAGTGGCGAAAATATTCACTGATCTTATGGTGGTAAAATTCTTCTCCGATTATTTTGCGCGACCGCTTTTATTTTTCGGAGGGTGGGGATTGGTATCTATGTTTTTAGGATTTGTTGCAGGTGTGGTGGCCATTGTGCTTAAATTTATGGGGTTATGGACGTTCACGCAGACACCTCTTCCTGTTCTTGCGGCACTCTTTATTATTGTTGGTGTATTACTTGTCATGATGGGTTTCCTTGCCGAAATACTCTTCCGAATCTATTATGAAAACAAAGGAAGAACACCGTATATTGTAAAAGAAGTGTTGGAAAACAAATAAATTAAAACGCGTTAGACAGGCAAAGATTGACAAATAGTCTAAAGATATGTTAAATTTTTTTGAGAAATAAACAGCAATAAGGACAGAAGAATGGATGTTGAACGATTTCCAGTAGGTGAAATAACTACTATTTCAGGAGGAACAAGAGATGAAATTAAATTAAATAGACCGTGGCAAGTGCAAATAAGAGTAGACCCAGAAAACTGCCCGTTTGCGTTGGGTGTTCTTAAAGAAGAGGAGATAATCAAATTGTATCGCGGGGGTGAATGGCTTTTAATTGAAAATATTTTTACACCGCGGGGCTTTCACCAGATGCTTGTCCCTAAAGAGTGTTGGGTGGCGGAGAAGTTATGGGATCTAGGCGGCATTGAGGAAATTACTCTTGCGCTTGGAATTATAGAAGGTGTTGTTAGAAAGAATGACCACGATCTTATCAACGTAGGAGTACACAGCGGTTATCTTGCAGGACAAAATATTCCACATCTCCATTATCATATTTTTGATCCTGCGGGGGAAAATATTTCAATTTTTAAAAATGAGCAACTACCATTGCGTCATGTGCGCGAGGTAGCGGAAACAGACTCACGAATTATTTTTCGTCACAACGGAGTAACAGTAGTTGCCGGCGGGCATAGAGCTGGCCAGTGCTATCTTTTTATTGATGGACATTTTGACAATATCAGATTTGGAGAAGCTGTTCATCGTCTACTGGCTCTGTACGCTGATAAATTTAGAAGTGTGCAAGGATTACCCCCGGACTTTGGCGTAGGATTGGTTTTTAAAGAGGGCAATTTTTGTTACGGGACCATTGTCCCGGTTTTGAATAACTGGTGTGTCACTGAATATCTTGCTCTTATGGGTGCTGGTGTAATATGTCTTCCTTGGTCGCACGAGAAAACAGCCGCACATCTTCGCTCTGGTTTGTAGTTCCTTTTAGTGAGAGCTCTAAAGCCCTCCCCGACACATATCGGAGAGGGCTTTTTCTGGGAAAATTATGGCAGTATTTTCCTGTGCAGAAAAAACTTGACTGATAGAAGAAAATACTGTAGTGTCCGATGTAGCACAGCTCTTTACTGTAGGAGGTTTTTATGGGAGTTATCCCGAAGCTTGTTAGTAAGACACCACGTCCACTGTTCGTCCCAACAGCACCTATGCAACCACCAGTGGTTTGGATGGAACGCGGCGGAGATTTCCGAAAAACATGGACAAGATCCCCACGCCTTCCTGCTGGTGAATATGGCAGATGTATAGCGGCTTTTCCAAGAATTTGTGCTGACGTGTTGCCTGTTGAGCCAAAAACTAAGGGCTTTTATCTTGGCAAGCGTATTCAACATTCAGCTAAGGGGCGATGGCCGTTTGGTGGCGGAGCACAGCGTCGTGGTCTAACTACTGCAGAGTCAGCGGCAGAAAAATGTTATCTTGAGTCTGGTATACGTGTAAAACCGCATGAGTTAATTTTTTTGTTCGCTTTTGAATCTTTCTGGGAGTGTAGAGATGTAGAGCCACAAGAACTCGGTGAACATTGTATGACTTATACTTATTGCTTTGTTCCGACAGCTAAAGAAATTCAAGAAATAAAACTTGATCCAACGCAATTTGATTTAGATCATGGGGTTCAATTGTACACTCGTGGTCAGATGGAACGGTTTGAAGAAAGCACTCGTGAATTGCTCCTATTGTATTGGGATGCCGCTTTTGGAGAATAGAAAAATAATCTGATAGTATTAGTACAAAAAGGATAATATACAACAGAAATGATAAGCGCAGAGAACACCATCCTGCGCTTTTTTTGTCTGTACCATATACTCCAAGGCTTTTCTTGCTAAAAAAAATATGGCAGTATTTTCCTATGCAGGCAGTTATATTAGCAGGAGGGTTGGGCACACGACTTCACCCCATAACAGAAACTATTCCCAAACCGATGGTTAATATCAGCGGGCGTCCGTTTTTGGAATATATCATTGAGTTATTAAAGAAAAATGATATTACGGAAATACTCATTCTTACTGGTCACTTGGGAGATGCAATAGAGCAATATTTTGGAGATGGCAGTGAGTTTGGGGTCAATATTAATTACTCAAAAGAAACTAAACCGCTCGGAGTCAGCGGGGCTCTCTGTTTGGCTTATCCAAAACTCGCGGATTCTTTTTTGCTATTGTATGGCGACAATTTTATATTACTCAATTTTAAGGACCTCGTCCGTTTTTACAAACAGTCAAAGAAGCAGGCGGCGGCGGTTTCATATCAATATAAAGATGAAAAAGATCGTGGTGATGATTACCGTTATAATTTATGTGTTGATGAAATGGGTCATGTTACACAATATCAACAGCGTGGGGTACAAGGCGCAACGCACGTGGAGGCAGGAGTCATGGTGTTAAGAAAAGAAGTTATTGCTAACCTTCCCCAGAAACATTCAAATGCTCTTGGAGAAGTACTTTTTCCTGATCTTATACAGCAAAAAGAACTTATAACTTATGTCTCAAAAAATCGGTTTTATGATATAGGTACGCCGGAACGGCTAAAAAAAGCAGAGGCGTTTTTCAGAGCAATGGAAGTAAAGAAATAATCTGAAACTACAAAAACCTATCCGAAATCTACGAAATTGTGTAAAATCAAGGAACAAGAGTCTTTCGTAGTTTCGGATACTGTTTCGTAAATTTCGGATTATATTATTTTTATGATCATAACACGCGCGCCGTTACGTATAAGTTTTGTGGGTGGGGGAACTGATCTACCCGCCTTTTATCGCAAATATCCAGGGAGAGTTATTTCCGTGACTGTTGATAAGTATGTGTACGCTGTCGTCCATCCTGTGCCATTAGTTAATAAATTTATTGTACGGTATAGCAAAGTAGAATGGGTATCTCATCCCAGAGAATTAGAGCATCCAAGCATTAGGGAAGCTTTGCTTGACCTTGGAATTATTGATCCTGGGGTAGAGATAGGCACGTTTGCTGACCTTCCAGCAAAAACCGGTCTTGGTTCTTCTTCAAGTTTTGCCGCCGCTCTCCTTAAAGGACTTTACACACATTTAGGGAAAAAATTGAGTCCTGAAGAAGCCGCGTGTGCCGCATGCCGGCTGGAACTTGATATGCTAAAAGAACCGATTGGTAAGCAAGATCAATATGCTGCCGCGTATGGCGGGCTTAACGTAATCCAATTTAACGAAGACGATTCAGTTGAAGTTAAGCCGGTTTTTCTTGATTATAAAAAAAGCTCTCCATTAGAAGATCACCTCATCCTTTTTTTTACTGGCATTACTCGTTCCGCGTCTAGCATTTTGAAAGTTCAAAATGTAGATATGGACGAACATCTTGAAACATATAAAAAGATGTCTGATTCCGTCTTTGATTTTGAAAAACTGCTACTTACAGGGGACGTAGAGGGCATGGGAGAGATGCTTCACGAAGGATGGACCTCTAAGAAAACCCTTGCAGGGAATATTACTAATTCCGTAATAGACTCATTTTATGAAGCAGGACGAAATGCTGGTGCATGGGGAGGAAAAGTCCTAGGAGCAGGAGGCGGAGGTTGTGTTCTTTTTCTTGCTGATCCGCAAAAGCACAATTTAATTAGAAAATCTGTTACAAAAATTGCATCAGAAAACAATCTCCTGGATTTAGGATTTAAAGAAGTGCCAATAAAATTTGTGCAATCAGGTACCGAGGTATTGTTTCATAACGAAATGTAATGCAAGCTCCGTCTTCAGAGTGTGCACATTTAAAAATTTGCAAATGAAGTTGGACAAAGTGTTTAATGGTGATGATTTAGGAAGATGAAATAATGAGAAAAGTTTCTGCACTCTCGCCGCGAGGATCTTTTTTGAAAATTATATTGTCGGAACTAAAGCAAAAACAGTAGGGTTGTATGTATTATGAAGACGATTTTTATTACTATTTCACGTGGAGGGATTATTCGAAACATATTTCGCACAGGAGTTGTTTCTCGACTCCTTGACCAAGATTTTCGTGTGGTTGTTTTGACACCGTATCACGATATGCCAGAATTATTTGCTGATTTTGCACATGAGAATTTAATACTCGAACCACTCTATTGGAATCAGAAAGAAAAATTTAGAAAATTTTTTAAAGAATTATATAAAGGAGTTGTTTTTAATAGTACTGTATATGCGCGGTATAAATACAGTATTGGAACTCCCAAGCAGCCGAATCAATTTTTTTTCCCGCTCCGGATGATTTTTTTTGCGCCATTACGGTTTATTCCTGGAGCAAAACATTTCATACGCCTGTTACATTCTTTAATAAATCCTCTCAGGGCACATGATTATCTTTTTGAAAAATACAAGCCTGCTCTTGTTTTTAACACCGCCGCCGGTGGTGATTGCGGGGTTTTGAAAAGTGCGAAACGGCACAGTGTTACGACTGTTGATATGCCGAAAAGTTGGGACAATCTTTCGCAGGCTCTATTTCCTACCAAAGCGGATTTTCTTATAGTGTGGAATGATTTCATGCGCGCAAAGGCATGCGAGTTTCAAGGATATGTTTATGATAAAATTGTGGTAACCGGTATTCCGCAATTTGATTTTTATGCCAGAAAAGAGGGGCTGTTGTCACGCGAGGAGTTTTGCAAAAAACACAATCTTGATCCAAGTAAAAAGATTATTCTCTATGGTTCTTCAGGTGCACAACTTTTTGATGAGGCAAAGCATGTTCTTTTAATTCGAGAAGCGATGAGACAAGGAGAACTTGTGTCTGCGAATATTCTTGTACGTCCGCACCTTGGCTATCGTGGAGACGCAGATCGCTTTGCTGCCCTGAAGGATGAAGGGCGAGTTGTTGTTGACAAAAGCGATAAACAAAATCACGAACTCCGTGATCACTTTGATACATCAGAAGATCACATCCACAATCTTTTTAATTCCCTATACCATGTTGATGTTTGCGTGAATGCCGCGTCAACCCTTTCGCTTGATGCCGTTGCGTGTGGCACAGAAGTAGTTAATTTTGATTTTGATGCTGAATCGGTTTCAAGAAAAAATGATTCAATAAGGCGCTTATTTGTGAGTGATTATGTAAAAGAGTTAATGGCTTCAGGTGGAACATGGCTTGCAAAAAATGAAAAAGAATTTCTCACTGTGCTTAAAGGTATTTTAGAAAAAGGAAAACAAAAAGATAGTAAAAAGATGATTGATACATTTATGCACAAGACTGATGGAAAATCAGCAGAGAGAATAACAGGTGCGCTAATTCGTATTGTAAATCAAGCTTAAATTCTATGTGCGCAATTATAGGAGCGTTAGGGAAAAAACTACCAACTCAAGAACAATTCATAAAAGCACGGGACACCATGACTCATCGGGGACCAGACGATGCAGGTATCTATTATGCACCACAAGAAGGAATAGCACTTGGCCATCGCCGACTTTCAATCATTGATCTTTCAGAAGCAGGGCATCAACCGTTTTTTTCAAATGATGGCCGCTATACAATAGTGTTTAATGGGGAAATTTATAATTATCGAGAGCTTCGCGAGGAATTAAAGAATTTTTATAATTTCAAAACACAAACAGACACCGAAGTACTTCTCGCCGCGTACATAAAATGGGGGAGTAGAAGCCTCCAAAAACTAAATGGCATGTTTGCATTCGCTGTTTGGGACAAGAAGGAAAAACAACTGTTTGTTGCGCGGGACAGATTAGGTGTTAAGCCGCTTTACTACTTATTGCAAGATGGAGCATTTTATTTTGCCTCTGAAATAAAAGGTATTCTTACCCTTTCAAATATCGAGCGAAAACTAAACAAAGCTTCGTTTTTGGATTTTCTAAGCTTTAGATATTCTCTTGGAGAGAAAACATTTTTTGAAGGTATTTACTCGCTTTTACCTGGGCATTTCCTCACTATCTCGGGAGGAAAAATGAAGTTAGAACAATATTGGGAATTACCCGTCTCGCAATCAACCGATAGTTTGCAAGACAGAGATGTAATAGAAAAAACATACCAACTTCTGAAACGGTCAATTGAACTCCGTCTTCGCAGTGACGTACCCACTGGCGCATATTTAAGCGGTGGACTTGATTCAAGCTTAATTACGGCGATTATGGCGTCTCTATCAGGTAAAAAAATAAAGACTTTTTCTGTTGGTTTTCCGGAAGATGGTTTTAACGAATTTCCTTTCGCGCGAAAAGTAGCACAACTATTTAACACTGATCACCATGAAATTACTTTAAGCGGAAAAGAATATTTAGATGCAATTCCTGAAACAATTCGAATTAAAGACGCGCCTCTTGCGGTTCCTTTTGAAGTGTCGGGACTTATTTTGTCCAAAGAGCTCAAAAAATATATCACCGTTATTTTGGCCGGAGAAGGGGCTGATGAATTGTTTGGAGGATATGGAAGAATTTTTAGAAGTGGATATGACTTTGAGCGCTTACATCTTTTGAAAGATAAATTATATTTGAGCGGTAGTGGGCGAGAGGTACTTGAGAAAAATCTTCTCAAAGAATATGGGACACTTGAGGCCCCGGAAACCATTGATCATTTTTTAAATCAATATTCTTATTTTGAACTTGAAAAAGAACGAAGCCTTCTAAATCCAGATCTCTTTTCGATGGATAAAAAGACGCTACTCAATGAAAACTTTTTCATAGATTTATTTAGTAAAGCAAAAGAACTTTCTCAAATAGAACAATACATGTATGTTTTTGAAAGAGCTCATTTGCCAGGTCTTCTTCATCGTCTCGATACTTCTTCTATGGCGTATTCTGTTGAGGCGCGCGAGCCATTTATTGACTTCAACCTTGTTGAATATGTTTCAACCTTGCCGCTTAAATATAAAATGCGATGGAAATCATCAGACAATAAACACCAAGCGGAACTTTTAAATAGTGACCAGATAAGCGAAGTTCACGATACTACAAAATATCTTTTGCGAGAGATTGGAAGAAAATATCTTCCAGATGAGATAGTAAATCGCAAGAAACTCGGGCCACCAGCTCCCCTAGATCAGTGGTTTGGCGCAGATTTTCAAGATATTATTTCCGAGACTCTACTTTCTCCAAATACAAGAGGAGCGCCACTGTATAATAAGGGTGCGCTCAAAGAATGGCTCAAAGATACTAATATTTCTCCGAATAGCAGGAAGGGGCTTAATATCTGGATGCTCTATACTTTTGAATTATGGATGAGGGAATACAACATTTCCCTTTGAAAAATGGTTCTATAAAGCAAAGCATGACAAAGGCAATTATATGTGCCGCGGGGCGGGGAAATCGCCTCTCGCGCTACACCGAAGAATATCCAAAAGCCCTCTTACCAATTGGGAAGAAACAAGTAATTAAACATATACTTGAAACCCTTTTTTCATCTGGAATCACGGATGTGATTATTGTGGTTGGATACATGAAAGAAGCAGTTATCTCTTGTATAGGCAAAGAATACAAAGGATGTTCTATTACATATGTTAGCAATGATGATTTTGACTTCTCAGACAATCTATATTCTATGTGGCTTGCGCGAGATCATGTCGTAAATGGGATGCTTTTTGTGAACGGGGATACTGTTTTCCATATGGATATACTAAAGAATTTTCTCGCGCATAAAATAGAGAATGCAGTCGTCGTAGACACAGTGAACAAAGAAGACAACCCTGTTTCTGCGCATATTTCTGATGGATGTGTTATGGAGATCGGACATGATATAGAAAATCAATCGCACGGGGATGTTTTTGGAATCTACAAGCTCTCTCAGACCGCGAGTGAGCGCTATTTCTCTATTGCGGATAAAATATTTACACAAGGTCCACAGAAAGGAGGGTTTTTCATACCATTACAGCAGATGGTTCCAGAAATAAAAATAGAACCATTTTTTTCTGATGACTCCCGCTGGGTCAATATAAATAACGAGAAGGATTATAAAAGAGCGCAACATCTGTTTGGAAATTTATAATCATGGTCATTCAAAATTACAGTGAGCTTGTGATATCTCCCGAGAAAGAAAATGTTCTTCGGTTTGCCGCACTCGGAATTGAAAGTGTGTTACCAGATACGATCTTAAAGAAACATATTCACGTCGACAATGACACGCTCATTGCCTATGGTAAAAAATTTCCGCTTAAAGGCAAAAGAGTCTTTGTAATCGGAGCAGGAAAAGCATCTGCTCGTATGGCGGAAGTGATAGAGGGTATATTAACTCCGGGGCGTATCATGGCTGGCATTGTACTTTCAGGAGATAGAAATGTAAATACCAAAAAAATAGAAATAGTATTTGCAGACCACCCGGTCCCTCTTGAAAAAAATGTTACCAACACAAAACGTATACTTGCTCTTAAAGAACAGCACAATATCGGCGCTGACGATTTTATTATTGCTCTCATCTCTGGAGGAGGATCAGCAATGCTCTCTTATCCGGTAGATAGCGTTTCTCTTGAAGACAAACAAAAACTGACTGAACTTTTGATTGGGAATGGTGCCGGTGGATATGAAAATACGACAATTAAATCAAAACTTTCACGCGTAAAAGGCGGAAGGCTCGCTGAACATTTTGCGCCGAGCCAAGTTCTTTCACTCGTGCTCTCTGATGATAACGGCGAGGCAACTCACGAGATGACGGCATCCGGGCCACTCTCGCCCGATATGACGACATACAATGATGCTTGGAAAGTGCTTGAAAAATTTGGAATAGTTGATGTGGTTCCTTCTTCAATTCGGTCATTTCTACATGCACGAATTAAGAAGCCGGCGAGTACCCCAGATCTCTCCCATGTCCATCAAGTCATTATTGCCAGCAATGAAACCGCGCTTGAAGCTATTAAAAACGCGGCGCTGGAACAACACATTAATGTAATAACGCGCAGACAAATTAAGGGAGAGGCAAGGGAGGTAGCATCAGAAATATGCGGAATAGCTCAGAAAGCCCACATTAACAAACCAACACTTTTCTTGTATGGAGGAGAGACGAGGGTAACACTTGGCAATTCTTCAGGGATTGGCGGAAGAAATCAAGAAGTGATTCTTTCATGTCTCGTCAAACTCAAGAAACAGCCATTAAAAAATAAATGGTGTATTGCCGCAATCGCAACCGACGGCGTTGACTTTATAGAGAAGGCGGCAGGTGGCATTATTGATAATGACTCACTTAAGGCAATTCAGGAGAAAAATTTAGGTCTTGAGTCATATCTTGAAAGGCACGATTCATTTATTGCGCTCTCTTGTGTGAATTCAATTATTTCTACTGGAGGGCAGACTGGTACAAATGTAGGTGATATAATTTTATTTTATATTAGCCACCGCACATAATTATGAAAAACATAACCATAACAGGATTTACGGCTCGTGATATTCGTTTTCCAACCTCAAAAAACCTTGATGGCTCTGATGCGATGAATGAAGCCCCGGATTATTCCGCAGCTTATATCATCTTAAAGACAGACAGTTCTCTTGAAGGTCATGGTTTAACATTTACCATTGGCAGAGGAAATGAAATATGTGTTGCTGCGATTAATGCTTTAGCGCCCCAACTTGTGGGAAAAACACTTGATTCTATCACATCAGATATGGGTGCTTTTTGGAATGAGATGACAGGGGATAGCCAATTGCGCTGGCTTGGTCCAGAAAAAGGAGTGATACACCTTGCGACATCTGCTGTTGTGAATGCGGTCTGGGATTTATATGCAAAAAGCGAAGGAAAACCATTGTGGAAACTTCTTTCTGACATGACTCCAGAAAAGCTCGTATCGTGTATTCCGTTTCGCTACATTGATGACGCGCTCACGCGAGAGGAGGCAATAGAAATTCTTAATAAACTCCATGCAACACGAGGAGAGCGTGAGGCAGAAATTAAAAAAACAGGATTTCCCGCATACACAACCGCGGCCGGATGGCTTGGCTATTCAGATGAAAAAATAAAAAAGCTCTGCGATAAAGCGATAGCGGATGGATGGAATGATTTTAAATTGAAAGTAGGGGCAGATATTGAGGATGATATACGTCGCATGAAATTAATACGAGAAAAGATCGGAGACAGTAGAAAGCTCATGGTTGATGCAAATCAAGTGTGGGGCGTGGGTGATGCAATCAAAAATATGCGCCGCCTTGCCGAGTTTAACCCGCATTGGATTGAAGAGCCAACAAATCCTGATGATGTGTTGGGGCATGCCACGATAGCAAAAGCGATAAAACCAATTGGCATTGCAACGGGCGAACATGCGCACAACAGGATTATGTTCAAACAATTTTTTCAAGAAAATGCCATGCAATTTTGTCAACTTGATACATTTCGTCTCGGTGGTGTAAATGAAGTACTTGCAGTCTTGCTTTTGGCAGCAAAATTTGGAGTTCCTGTGTGTCCACACGGAGGAGGAGTGGGGTTGTGCGAGTCAGCGCTCCATATTTCACTTTTTGACTATATTTGTGTCAGCGGTTCACTAGGAAATCGTGTTCTTGAATATGTTGAGCATCTACATGAACATTTTCTTGATCCTGTTCGGATAAAAGATGGACACTATCAAATCCCTGAAATACCCGGATATAGCTCTGAAATGCATCAAGAAAGTCTTGATAAATTTGAATTTCCTGCAGGCGAGGAGTGGTCTTAAATTTCTTCTTACAAAGAAATCTACATTTAAATCTAGATTTAAATGTAGATTTCTTTTTCTTGCATATCAACAACTTGTGTGGTAGTTTCCTTGTTAGATAAAGAAGAACGTTAATAATTACGGAGATCTTTTCCATGACATATTGGAGCAACAAACAAATACTCGATACTCTAAAAGTTGAAAGATTGTCTAATAGTGTTTTGGTTTTTCAAGCTCCTCTTGAACGTGCGGAAGTGCATCTTAGTCTTGATGGCGGCGACATTGAAGAAATAATTTTTTCAGCAGAAGGCGGTACGCAAATAGACGAGCATCATCGTTTTTCAGGAGTAAATGAATCCACAATTAAAAAAGATGCGGCTCACTGCGTTGTTGTCGGTGAAGGTCAAAATGAAACACGAGATGTTGTCCATTTTTTGAAGCCTGGTGGTCCGGCGCCAACGATGCGCTTGGGAATTACCCATCATCGCGGCGAAGGAACTTGGTCGTCGCTCCCACATGATTTTGAGTTGAATACCGAACCAGGATTTGAAGAGGTTTTCTTCTACGTTCTCAAGGGTGGAACACAAAAGGCTATTCAAGTTGGTCGTGGAATGTGGCACGATGGTGAAGATGTTGATGGCGTGTGGCCGGTTCGTAATGAGACATTTGGAACAGTTCCTATGGGATACCATCCCGTTGTCGGAGAGCCGGGCGTCCGTGTCTCTTATGTGTGGGCATATCTCGCAAAACATAAACATTGGGAGAAGATATGATGCAAAAGAAGAAAAATGCAGTCGTCGTCGGGGCAACCGGCAATCTAGGAGGCGCTGTTTCAAAAGCGCTCAAAGACAGAGGTTTTGTCCTTGATCCTATTTGGTTATCCGCGGATCGTCCCGACGCAACTAGGCTGGAGTCTTATAACAGACTCCCCGAGAAGATTCATTGTGCTGTATACGTCGCTGGAATTAATGTAGTAAAGAAAACAACAGAACTTACACTTGGAGAATGGAACCATGTTTTGGCGGTTAATTTAACTGGAGCTTTCCTTTTTGCTCGTGCCGCATATCCGAGAATGGTAAAAGCGAAAGGTGCGACATTTGTAGTTATTTCCTCCATTATGGTTACCCATCCGTACCCAAATCGTACTGCGTACGCCGCTTCAAAAGCGGGACTTGAGGGACTGGTACGCTCGCTTGCTGTAGAATGGGGAGAGAATGAGATCTTTACGCAGTGTATCCGGTTGGGGCATCTTGAAGGACTTATGAAATCTTCCAATATTGATCCGAAGTTTTTAGATGCAGTAAAGTTAAAGACTCCTTCTCGCCGACTCGTCAGACCAGAAGCTGTTGCTGATTTCATAGCGTGGCTTGCGGAGGGCGGCTCTCGTTCAATGTCTGGAACAGTTATTGATTTTGACCCGGCATATACGATTAACAGAAATCCGTTGCCGTAGAAACACAAAAACAAAATCCGCCTCAGGGCGGATTTTTCTGTTCAACTAGAGCATGTTTGGGAACCTGCTTTCGTGGTGAAAATTTTTAGCCGGAATAAGGTTTTCAGATATGCTCCATTCAACCAACCTAAACGATATACTATATGTTATATATCTAACATGAAGCAGAAACAGTCAAAACTTTTTATTTATTCCGTTTTTCATCTAAATCTCGCGTATTCTTCAATTCCTGAAAATAAATTACAGGATGTTGTGAAGCAATGCTATTGGCCGCTTCTTAAGATTATTGAAAAGACTGGCGCGAAAATTGGTATTGAGGCGACAGGATATACCCTTGAGAAAATTCAAGAAATTGACCCTTTGTGGATTTTCAAACTAAAGAAATTGATCAAAGAAGGAAAGTGCGAGTTTGTCGGTAGCGGATATGCTCAGATTATCGGACCTCTTATCCCGTCAGATGTAAATGCGGCAAATCTCTCTATTGGAAATGATGTATATGAATTACTTCTCGGAAGGCGTCCGTATGTTGCTTTTGTTAATGAGCAAGCATATTCAGCGAGCTTAGTGAAACATTATCTTGATGCAGGGTATGACACTATTATGATGGAGTGGAACAATCCGCGTAAAAATCACCCGGAGTGGAAAAATGAATGGCAATACTATCCGCAAATTGTTAAAGATGTGCGCGGAAGAAAGATCAACGTTCTTTGGAATAACTCAACCGCTTTCCAAAAATTTCAACGTCATGTTTATGGTGAGATTAACCAAAAGGAATATATTGAATATCTTAAATTACATATTGGGAAAACAAATCGTTTTTTTCCGTTGTATGGCTCTGACACAGAGGTTTTTGACTTCCGAACCGGTAGGTATCACAACGAGGCATCTCTTGTTAGCAATAAAGAGTGGAGGAGAATTGCGGTGCTTTTTAAAAAAGTCGCAAATAATCAGTTTCTTGAGACTATGCTTCCAAGTGAGGTAATAAAATACGCGGAAAAAAACAAAAATGCATTTCATGTGCTTACGCTTGAGTCGTCGGAACAGCCGATACCGGTGAAAAAACGAGAAGTGTATAATATTACCCGTTGGGCTCTCGCCGGAAGGGACAGCATCGGTATTAATACTACTTGTTTTGAGATTTATGATAACTTGAAATCTTCAAACACAAAGGATCCGTCTTTGTGGAAGGAGTTGTGTTTTCTGTGGGGAAGTGATTTCAGAACGCACATTGAGGCGAAAAAATTTAAAAATTGTTTGCGTCGGCTTACCGTTCTCTTGCGTATCTCTAAAGCGCTTAAGTCGCGAAAAACATGCCCAAGAGTTATACATAAACCGTCTTTCGCAAAAGCATCCGTTAAAAAAATAAGCGGATACATTATAGTAAATACTCCACGGGTGAATATAACTCTTAATACGCAAAAAGGGCTCTCAATTGATGGTCTTATTTTTAAAAAAATTTCCCCGCTTCCTCTTATTGGTGTTCTCCAGAATGGATTTTATGAAGAAGTCACACTTGCCGAAGATTTTTTCTCAGGACACACGGTCGTTGAAATTCCCATGCGACCGAAGATTACTGACTTAGAGCGCGTTGATGAAAAATGCTTAAAAATTAAGCAAGAAAAAAATGGTGCCATGGTGCTTTCTGTGATTGTAAAGACAGGCGCGGGGACTATCAAAAAGACTGTTACTGTTTTTGCTGATCAAGATAGAGTTGATTTACGACATGTTTTTAACTTTAAAGATGTCTATCCAGCGTCATTCCGGACGGCCATCATGACTATTAATCCCGAAGCGTTTTCTCTAAAAGACCTTTATTACGGATCTCATCATGGGGGAGTACATAAAGAGATATTTCCACTTGCTTCGTGCACATCAATTGTATGTGATCTCATCAGTCATCTTATTTCGTCTCGCTCTGCGTTTGGCAATACTGAGGGGGAATTTGAAATTGGTGATAAAGAAAAATCGATTATTTTTAAAACTGATATGGGAGAACTTGCAGCACTTCCGATGATGAATTTTCTAAAGACAAATGATAGAAAGCAATTTTTCTTGCGTCTCCTCTATTCGTTAGGAGAGTATAACGAGACAAGCTTATTAGAGAAACAAAATAATAAATCTATACAATTCTCTTTGTCTATTTCAGGAAGAAATGTACTTGACACAAAAAAACACTTGTGTTAATTTTTCTCATGGAAGTGTATTTTAGCAATGGTGCTGGAATATTAAGTCTAGAAAGAAGGAGGTCACATAATGCGAAGGTGTGGGACTTTGGAAGATTTAAAACTCGTTAAATGGGAAGAAAATTCATCTGTTATTGTTGGCATCGGTCCTTATGGTCGGCATGCGTTTCTTATTATCATGTCACCGTTTGGGCGCCAGACGGCCCAATTTGCAAATGGAGAACATAATTATTTTGCTGTGACAGCTGTCCTTTCGGGCGATGGTCAGGTTGTTGATGCGGGAGGGACGGTTATCCCTGTTTTTCCGAATGGCGATCTGCTCATGATCGTAGAACAAAGAGCACCGCTTGCTCTTTGGGATGCTCTTGAGTATGCTCGTGTTTTAACTTTTTCTGACGGACGTGAACCGTTAGAGCTTGGACCATGCGGATCAGTTGAATTTCCAGCAGGTGCAATTGAACCTAGCGAAGGAATTCGATCTGGTATGTTGCGCGAATTTGCGGAAGAAACAGAAATCTCAGGCCACGAGGTCTTAATTGTTGAACGGCAATATCCAGCTTGGCCCCAAATTGCTGAGCTTTATCCGCGAATTCATGAAGCAATTGTTTTTTTGCCGGAAGTTTCATTCTCTGATCACGTTGCAACTGATGGCGGGCTCAGTGTCGTTCGTCTTTCGCGGAGTGATTTTTTGTTTAACAAGCGCAGGGGAGTCTTTTCGGCAACACACCCAGTGCTTGAAGGGTGGCGTTTTCTAAATGATGTTAGGGATACTGAAGAACGTCAGGAGATGCTCAACGCAGGAGAGATTAAAGAGATACTTCTCAATATTTAATACCTTATTAACGACGTAGAGCGAGCGCAATGAGAAAATGAAGCGAAGCCGAGTTTGACTCGGCGAAGCGGAATTTTCTCATCGCCGAGCCGACCTGCCCGCCACTGCCAGAGCTACTAATGTAGTTAAAAGAAGTGTGGTAAGAATTCCCCACACATTGTATTAAATTACATAATCAGCATTAGGCGATGGCAGGCGGGGGAGTTAATATAAGACGAAGTGCTTTTATTGCGGCTTAGCGCGTTATCAGTGCTAGGCCGTATTTTTTTATGTATACTGATGAATATGCTTAATAAAGACAATATAACCATAGAATCAATAAAAAAATACTGGGGAAAGAAGAATATTCCCCAGCAGTGGTACTCAAAACGGGAGCCGTTTACTTTGGCATGGTTTAATGAACTTGCATATAAGCGATATAAGATATATTACGAATATATTAAACAAGAAATGGAGTTTGAGTATCACACAGGAGAAGAGGTTCTTGAAATTGGTTGCGGCATCGGGACAGATCTTGCAGAATATGCGCGACATGGAGCAGTGGTTACTGGTGTTGACCTTGGATCTGACCAGGTTATGCTCTCAAAATTAAATTTTACACTTCGCGGTCTGCCATATAGAGAATTTAAGGAGGCGAATGCAGAAGATTTACCGTTTCCTGAAGGGTCATTTGATTTAGTGGTATGCCTTGGCGTTATTCATCATACACCTGATACACAAAAAGCAGTTGATGAAATTTCCCGAGTCCTAAAACCCGACGGGAAAGCGATTATAACTGTGTATGCGCGAGGATGGAAGCATTATATAAAGCGGAACTTTATCCACGGAATTCTTTTAGGTAAATGGTTTAAGCACGGTTTTGACTGGCAAAAAGTTTCAAGCGAAGTGTCTGAAGTGCATGGAAATGCTCCCAAAACCGCAATCTATTCCAAGCGTGAGGTAAAAAAATTATTTAAACAGTTTCCGACAGTGGAACTTTCAAAATGGCGTATGGGAGAATTTTTTGATTACAAACCATACAATACAGCAAAAATACCTCGTCCTGTGAACAATTTTGTAAAACTTCTTGGTTTAGAACATGCGCTTGGTGACCAACGACTAATAAAAGCACATAAGGCGCATTTCTCAAAAGAAGCCAGTTTGTGGGATGTGTGGTTTAAACATTATTAACGACGTAGAGCGAGCGC
>DCXN01000005.1:106036-115540 GCA_002327685.1 Patescibacteria group bacterium UBA2135 | reverse complement strand
GTAAAGGCCTCCAACACCAACACAATTCATTCCAAGTGATTTTTCAGTAAAAATGTTGCGACAACGGCGACACGGTTTCTGGCCAATAACCTGATGCGGAGTAAGCTCATCAATTGAAAACCACACTCCACAATTCTCGCAAATTCCCAATTGCTCAACTGAGATCTGCATTATATGCTCCCAATGTAAGTTTCTAGATTTATCTAAACATATCCAAGTGCGTTCTGTCAATCACATCACACCCCAAGAGCCTGTTCACGGAATTTAACATGAATGCAGATTGTAATGCCAAAATGCCTGCCCCGTAGCTCCCGCCGTAGGCGGGATGGTACTGGGGAGGTTCCCCGGCATGCTCTAACTATTTTCCCGTCCATATCTGAGCGCGCGGGCAATCCAGACAAGCTCTTCCAAAAACTTATTTACTCGCTCATCAAAGGGTCCGACAAATTCCTCTTTCATGGTCCCGTCTTCATTAAATGTATTTTGCACTATGGAAAAATTAAGGTCCGCATGTGTCACCACAAGTCCAAGCTCACGAACAACAGGCACAAGCGATTCAATCACACGAGTCCCACCCCACGGACCAGCTGAAACACCCACAAGACCAACTGCCTTGTGGGTATATTCTTTAAGGAGCAAGTCAAGTATTGACTTAAGCTGACCGGGAAATGAATGGTTATATTCGGGAGCCACAATAACAAGACCATCTGCTCGAGTAATTGCATCTCTATATTCCGGAAACAAATCTTTTATGGTCTGCCCGTAATCATCTTCCAGCAATTTAAAATCACGTGCGTCAAAAAACTGCGTTTCTATATCATCACGCTCTTCAATTTTTTTTAAAACCCATCGCGCAACATTTTCGCTATTGCGTCCATTTCGATTCGTACCCAATAAAACAGGGAGAAATAGTTCTTTTCTCATACTAAATTGTTTAAAAGATCAACGATGATCTACAGACCGATCACTGGAACCAAAATTATGTGCCTCCCTTTGCTTTGCCGGACCAATAAGCTCTGCAAGTTTATCTTGTAGGCCTAGAAGAAACTGTTCACGGAGCGCCGCGCATCCCGGTGATGTAAGATAATTTCCTCGATCCTCCGGCTCCATTCTTAGGAGCACTTTTATCGCTTGTAATGAGGAATTTCTTTTCTCTTTGGGAAGAGTTTCGTTACCTCCAATGAGCTCAGCAAGCTCCTCTAAACTGCCCGCTTCCTTTATCGCAGATTCAAACTCTGTTTCTGCATCTTCTACGCTAGGATCAATTTGTTTAAATGATTCTGCACTCATTTTGTATAAAATCCCGCACCATTTTTTCTTACATCAAAATGTAACGGAACTAAAATTGATTAATACTAATGGTAACCACGGAAACAGCCGTTTTGGACAGCGCATACCGCACATATGCAGTATACCACGATGTCAGACCCCACCACAAAGATTAACGTATTGACCTAAGCCCATCCACAAATGTGCCCCGCTGGACACTGTTTTTCGCCACAAAACCAGCATTTACCTCAAGAACATATTTTATTCGCTCAATCGGCTCAAAAATCTCTGGAAATGTCGCGGGGATGATACCTTCAGTCACATCAACAACAAAAAAATGTTCATTGACCCAGATGATATCTATTGAGAAATTCATGTCCTTCATCCAAAACGGATGTTTCCCTGGTTCATTAAAAACAAAAAGTAAACCCTCATCAAAAGGGAGAGACTCTCTTTCCGAAAGCCCTATTACTCGTTTTACAGCTGTATTGGCAACCTCAACTTGTATCACGGTATCCTCAATAGTAAGCGGGTACTTCTTGTTGTTATTGAAACCATTTTTAATCGCAGAATTCAATGAAAATACGTCAAATGAAACCGCCGCGCCAAACACCAACAAGGCGGCAATAACAATAAGTGTAATAACAAAAGATTGTGACATACTGAAATGAATTTCTAATTCACCTAATAAAAGGTTAAATGTCTAATTCAAAAAATAATTAAAGGATTTTTGTTGTTAGACATTATGAATTTTGGCATTTTATTAGAAATTAGGTGAATTAGAAATTAGAAATTTTATTATTTTTATTAACGACGTAGAACGAAAGCAAGTGAACGTAATAAGAAAATATACATTATTATTTTAAAAAGTGTGTATACTTAATTATAGTCTATCGTACTTTATGGAGTTTCCAAATGGCAATCTATTTCGTCGCGTGTCAGGTAAAAATAAAAGACAGTGAGGATGTCTATACATGGAATGATATCATTGATTTTGGTCAACCAATAGTATTTAGTCAAGACCTAGTATCTCTAAGGAATGCAGTTTTTGGAAAAGTGCGTATGAGCGAAGAACGTGAAGTTGGCAAAATTCGTCTTACTGCTCTTTCGCTACTTGATACGACAGGTTTATTAGACCAGCATGAAAAAAACATGCAATACGTCTATTGGGCATGTGGTATTGGAGACAAGGACCCAGACAACCCTGATATATCAACAGAAGGTTGGGATGACCATCTTATCCTTGATTACCCTATTCTCTCTGATGACGATCTGGAGGAGGCAGAACAAGTTGTGTGTGAGATGCGAGGGTACGAGAAAGTTCTTATCTCAAATATGGAATTTCTGATTATCTTGAGGGAAACCACAGGAACACCATGATGCCTAAAAACACTGTTTCATCAAAAATGGAACAGTGTTTTTGTTGGTGCACTATTAAATTAACGAGGTACTAAAGATCTTTCAATTCCCTAAACTTGAAAGAGATTACTTAACTGCGTATCATCGCCTCTTGCTACACCACCAAGTTCAAGAGGAATAACACCATCCGACCGAGAGAAGGAATTATATGCAATATATAAACTCCTCGGCTCGGCAATGAGAAAATTCCGCTTCGCTTCATTTTCTCATTGCGCTCGCTCTACGTCGCTTATGTTTCATATAATTCCTTCGCTCGGTCGAAGTGAATGAGAGCAAGCTCTCCTCACTTCTCCCTCGCTTGAAATTATAAACTAATTACTCCTGACTCCGTAGTGTCACTGAAGACATGAAATCTCATGGACATAATATTTCCTTGACCATCTTGGATTGGTGGATCCTCTGCGAAATTAAACACACCATCACCATTGTCAAAATGGAGCATTGCATAGAGGGCTTCGCCGTCAACACTTTCTCGCGACAGCGCGATGTCAAAACCGCGGCTTTCGCCTTGAGGCAATATAGTGCTATTTCCAATAATTGATCCTGACCCATCTTCACTGTCATCATAAATAACCACATATCCACCGCTCTCAAAAATCGCGAAAGCTACATTTACCTTTACATCTGGCTTTGTATTGGAAACGTATATAGTATTATTCCCAACCAATAACGGGTCAACTTGCTCGGCTGGCTCTTTGACAAACACGAAATAGACTATTGCGACGGCAATAAGTGAGACAACAATGGCTACCAATAATGTTGAAAATCCTTTTTGATTGATATGCATACTAATTATTATTTGTTACCGAAAAATGAGTAAAACCGAGTTTTACACATTTTTGCTAATTTTTCATACATTCGCCTTCTGTATATATATCAACAAGCGAGTTTTTGCACGCAAAACATGAATTGGGGAATGTTTCCTGTACTGACGGACATGGTGTTGTAATACACCGCACATTCACTTCTCCACACACTGGCTGATAAATTTCAATACATCCATCTGCATTTCTCTGCTCCGACTCACACTTGAATACTCCTCCAGATATTGGAGCATCTATATTTTCAATAAATGTCCTTCCGTCCGATGCGCATCTCCTCGGGTAACTTTCCATTACCGGATTTCCTGCCGCAACACATGAATCAAAATCAGTAATTAAAACATTTGTGTTTGAAAAGAAAAAATAACCCATCGCCGCAACTATTAAAATAACAAGTAATATGATTTGATTCCTCATATCTCCATCTAATTTGAACTTATTTTCTTTGACTCTGTTTTTTTGCTTTATCTGTTAATCCCAATAAACGGACTGGCCTCTCCCCAGTAAGTTGGAACTTTTCCGTCCCATTTTTCTATCCAGCGAAGCTCCACTACTTTGGGATTATATTGTAGAGCCTGGGCCTCAATCCTGATAGCTTCCGCTTTTCCTTGAGATTCAGCTATTTTTTGTTGGGCCTCAATTTTTATTCTTTCCAAATCTCTGTCTGCCTTAAGCTTCAATTGTTCAGCCGTGACTTTAGCCTCAATGGCTTCATTGAAAGCTTTAGAAAATTCAAATTCAATAATATTAAGCTCGTCAACTATTATAGCGTGCTCTAATAACCTTTTAGTAAGATTCGCTTTGATTTGTTCTTTTACTTCTTCTCTCTTTATAATCAACTCCTCTGCTGTAAATTTTGCTGATTCCGCCTTAACTGCTTCCTGGATTGAAGGAGCGATAATACGAACATTGTAGTTCTTACCCAGCTCTTGCCAGATCCTATTCACTGACTCTGGATCTAAATGATAATTTAAGGCAATTTTAGAAGTTACTATTTGTAAATCTTTGGAAGCGGCGCTAGCCGGAATTTCGTCTTTTTGAATTTTCACATCAATTCTTATTACCTCCTGTGCAAGGGGAATTTTAAAATAAAGCCCTTCTCCAAAAACTTTATCTTGAACTGCTCCAAACTGAAGGAGCACACCTCTTTCTCCCGCTCCCACAATCCCAAAAGCACCAGAGGCAAGAATAAGAACAATTAGCCCAACACTCACGCGAGAAATAATTCTCCCTATTTTTACTTCTCCTATTCTTTCGCTGATATTATCCATATTTAATTTATTAAGAAAAATATTATTTTTAATGTTTTTAATGACTTTTTTCATTTTATCACAGCAACGCTACTTGAGCTAGAGCGTGATACAAACACGCTCTTCAATTGCACTGTAAGGGCTTTTTTGTTGAATGAGCCATAAATCAAAGAAAAAAAATTCTCGTCCGCAATAAAAGCACTGCGTCTTATATTAACTCCTCGGCTTGGCAATCTGAAAAACTCCACTTCGTTTCGTCTTTTAGATTGCGCTCGCTCTACGTCGCTAATGACAGGAGTTTGCCGAAATCAACCGTTCCACTTGCAATGGAGCGGTTTTTTAATTAAAAAAGAGCCGCATAAGCGGCTCTTCCAGTTTAAAAAGGCAGAAAAAACATGTAACTCTAAGATTTAATCAGTCGCCTCTCTCTCCCTCATGGCCCTCAATACGTCAGAGTGAGTTGGCTTTTTCGCATCTCGTATCTTTGTAAGTATTTTCACGAGACCGCCAAGAAACCCTTCGCCCTCTTGAAGCGTGGCGATAAACTCTTCAACTTCCTCTCGAGGAGAAAGCTCAAAGATTTTATCAAATTCCCTCGGAGACCAGTCCATTACTACAGAACCCGTAATGCCATCCACTAGACCATGGATGGCTCGCTTGCGTCGTCTTGGTTGGTATCGTTCTGTTTTTCTGCCAGCGGCTCTGTTAGCAGATTTCAACCGCAATGAGTGCTCTCTGATAAGTTCAATTGCACGTTTAGAGCTTAACGAACGCTGTTGTATAACAGTAAGTAGTAATTTTTGAAGTGAAAATCGACGAACATCATCATCAATATTTCCGACTTCTTCACTTGGTTCAGCCAGTTCTATCCCGGCCGTATCAGAAAGGATTTCATATGCGTCCTTCAGTTCTTCCAGCGTTGGTGTCTTTACGCCGCCAAGAGTTCCACCAACATTGACAGAAAGTCGGCGTTTTCTCGGAAGCTCTGGATCCAAAAGCTTTTGTATATCCGGATGTAGCCGGGTGAGATTCATTCGTCCGTAGAGTTGAGGTAACGCAATACCAAAATGAGCGGAAAGCTCGTTAATCTTCCATTTTAACTCTCGAAGTCTAGCAAATTCAAAACCTTGCTCAAGCGCTGACAGTTCTTCTCTATTGGCATTAAGAAGTGACGCGTCAATACGATGATCTTTTTCGGACTCATAAATTATCACTCTGATCGGAACTGCTGACAATTCGCCAAGACAGGCTCCGTTCCACCTTCTATGACCACTAACTATGAGGAAAAAAGCGTCGTTATGCTCAGAATCAATCGTCGCCCACGGTACATGACTCAAGGGCGTAACCGTTATTGTTTCTCGAACACCACATGACGCTATACTTTTATGCAATTCCTTAAGACGCTCAGAATTTATATGCCGTCGTGGTTGTTTTGGGTCTGGAGCAAGCATATTAGTTCTTACAAAACCAGACTTGTTGGGTTTCGTCCACCACTCCAATGGAGTCTCGGAGACTTCTACATCCGATCCATCTGGAAGAGTAACAATTTTAAGTAACAATGTGTTCATTTTTCCCTCTCACTTCAAAGACGAGCCAGATAAGCACATCAAAGAACAACTTGTTCTAAAATACATAATATTCTTATAAAAATCAATCGAAAACAATCTCATGTAAATACATCTATTTTAATTTTACCAAAACGACGTTCCACTATCACCATCAAAAACACCTATATCTGGAGATTTGCTTTTCCAAAAAAACTCCAACGGCTCAATTTTGCTGGAAGCGAGATGGGTCGTTGACGATTGATTGACAATTTCATTGTGCTGCGCAATAGTTAAAAAAGAATAATATTCTTATCTACCGGAGGAAGACGGTGGAAAAAAATGCACAATCAACAATTATTGTTCAAGATATATGCAAAGCACTTGATCGCGCCTCAACAAGTACGGAAATGTATAGGATATACAAACGCATTCCTGGCGGATCAGAGTATGAAAACTTAAGACTTCTGGTGGCAGAGAAATGGCTTGAAGTCTGCATAGGCGAAACAATAAAAGACCTCGCGAACGCTCCACATAAAGAAAAAGGGAAACTGAAAAAACTTCTGCTTCAATTAAATGATTCTGGAATGATGCTTAAACGATTTTCTGCTCTAAAAATTGCTAGGGGTAGAAGAATTCTTCACTAAAAAAACACCGCCCCTACCGGCGGTGTTTAATTGTACACCAGCAAAGTGGTACTAGATCCCATTTTTGAGTCTCTGATCTATTTTTTCATAAAATCTAAATTATGTGGCTGACCTTCACGAACGCCTGCTTTGGTGATGTAGACAAATTGTGCTTTTTTCTGTAATACCGATATTGTTGACGCACCAACATATCCCATCGCAATTTGAATACCAGAGCATAAATCTGAAACAACTTTCTTCGAGGGACCTCTATATGCAATAAATGCTTCAACTCCTTCAGCAAAAGATTCGCCATCTTTCCCAAGATATCTATCATCTATCATTCTTTTTTTTCGCGCCGCACACGAACCCATACCACGATATTCTTTGTATTTCTTTCCGTTTTTTATAACAATTCTCCCAGGAGTTTCTGTTGTTCCTGCAAAAAGATTTCCTATCATAACAGACGACGCTCCAGCCGCTAGAGCTTTTGCAATATCTCCCGAATTTCGAATACCTCCATCTGCGATCACAGACACATGCTTCTTTTGCGCGACACGCGCAACTTCGCGAATAGCGGAAAATTGTGGTATACCGACACCACTTACTACTCGCGTCGTACATATTGACCCTGGACCAACTCCTACTTTGATCGCGTCCGCAAAAGGAACAAGTTCCTGTGCGGCTTCTTTTGTCGCAATATTGCCAACAACCAACTTTGCGCGCTTTAGCTCTTTTTTCATCGCCCGCGCGCTTAAGATTACTTTTTTGTTATGTCCGTGCGCGCAATCAATAAAAATTGCATCGCAAAGAGCTTTTTCAAGAGCTAATGCTCGCGCACGATCAAATGGACCACATGCCGCGCCGACAAAAACATTCGCTTTTTTTACTTTCTCCACCATCTTCACCTGTTCTGAAATAGAGCAGTTACGATGAAGCACTCCAAGTGCGCCAAGTTTTCCAAGTGTTATTGCCATACGCGCTTCAGTTACTTTATCCATTGCGGCAGAAAGAAGCGGCATATCCAAAAAAAGACCGCGTATAATTTCGGTCTTCAGGCTAGTTGCGCCAGGTTCAACATCGCTAAACCCGGGCCTCATTAACACATCGTCAAATGTTAACGCAATATTTTTTGGTAATACATCCATGGCTAAGCCTATCATCTGCAAGAAAAAACACAAGATTTTAAAGAATTGTCCATGTAATAATTTGTGTAAAACTTATTTGTTTCTATTATTTATTGCTTGATACAATAAAGGTTCCTCGACCTAAAGGTACGCGGTAAAGTCTATTTATTAAAAACATGGATTTAACATTTTTCTTAGGCAAAATATTAGGTTTATATATTCTAATTATGGGAATATTGGTTTTATCTAGGCGCAAAATGATTATTCATCTTGTAAAAGAATATGCTGAAAACAAAAATTGGGCTGCAACTTATTTCATGAGTGCCCTACTCTTGATTGTGGGACTAGCTTTTGTTTTAAGTCACAACATTTGGGTTGGAGGATTTTTGCCTGTTGTTGTTACAATTTTTGGTTGGCTTATTCTAATAAAAGCATTCTTGCTTTTGTTTCTCCCAATAGGAATTTTCTCAAAGATGTTGCGATCATTTGAAAAAAATCATTTATATACAGTATTTGGAGCAATTTATGTAGTACTTGGCACATATCTTACATATATCGCTTTTGCTTTGTAAGCTATATGATTCTATGGTCAATAATATATGACTGCCATGTCATGTACGATATTAGAACTTATTCAATGACCGCAAATGCCCTCACGGGACTTCCATCTGCCCCCTTGATTTTAAGCGGTACTCCATAGAACATGAACCTTACTGGAAGTAGCTCGGTATTAGCTAGACGTTCAAATAAAATAATGTCTTTCTTTAAAAAATCTCTCTCAATTTCTTCATCTATCTCATAACTACTTGAGAGACCTACAAAACGTGGCCGCACCTTTTTTATTTGTTCTGCAATATTTTCATCAATGTTCCGGTCTCTAAAAATGACTCCTGTATCGGGAACGATTGGGGTGTCAGGAGCATAAACCACAGCAACTCCGCAAAAAGATTCAAGAGAGTAATCATCAAGGGTATTTCCTCCTTTTACCCCATGAACAGACACATTCACATGAGTGCCATCGTGTGTATTCATTTCTATCCGACGCATATTCCACCCATCTTTTTCAAGAGTTTTAATCAACTCAATGGATACTTCGGGGTCACCAGGATATACTGGCATCCCTGTATACATCGGCAATGTAAGATCGACGATTTTCATATTAGTTAGTATAACAAGTCCAAACATCTCAAACCCCTGCAATTTTTCGTATTACAAACGAAGGATTATTTAATGCTGCCGGACTAGGACTCGAACCTAGATTACAGGAGCCAGAATCCTGTGTCCTACCGTTAGACGATCCGGCAATGATCTTATAAGCGACGTAGGGCGAGGGAAATACTAAGCCGAGCAAAGCGAGATTTTGTATTTCCGAGCCGAGGAGCTTATATAAGACGCAGTGCTTATATTTTTAACATAAAATGTTAGCCGAAAGAAATACGTATTTAAAT
>DCXN01000005.1:95729-105717 GCA_002327685.1 Patescibacteria group bacterium UBA2135 | reverse complement strand
ATTTAAATACGTATTTCTTTCGGCACACTTCTTACAGACATTCCAACATTCTTGCGAATGTCGGAATGACTGTAAGGAGAAATTGTGCTTTTAATTTTTGATTGCCGCTTTTAAAAATTCAGTAAAGAGCGGGTGTGGAGAGAGTGGCCGCGCTTGAAATTCGGGGTGAAACTGTACACCCACGAAGAACGGATGCTTGTTGCGTGGTATCTCGGCAATCTCCATAAGTTTTCTGTCAGGCGATGTGCCAGAAAAAACAAGTCCAGATTCAGTTAATCTTTCGATATATTCGGGGTTTACTTCATAGCGATGTCTGTGTCGTTCTTCTACAAGCTCTGAACCGTATACTTTGCGCGCAATTGTTCCTTTCTTGAGAAGCGCTATATATCCACCAAGCCGCATAGTACCGCCATATTTTTGCTTCTCAAGAAGTTCTTTCTGTTCAGGAATGATGTCAATGACAGGATTAGGCGTATCCGGATCAACTTCAGTTGTATGTGCACCGCGTAGGTTCGCAACATTGCGTGCGTATTCAACAACTGCAAGCTGCATACCGTAGCAAAGACCGAAATACGGGATTTTCTTTTCGCGCGCATATTTGATTGCTTTTATTTTTCCTTCAACAGCCCTCTCACCGAATCCTCCCGGCACCACAATACCATCAAAATTATCAAGTTTTTTAAGCATACGGGGATTTTTCTCAAATTCACCAGCAGAGACCCATGTCAATTCGGGTTTTCGCCCGAGTGTATAAGCAGAAATTTTAAGGGCTTCAATAATTGAAATATAAGAATCTGAAAGCGTAAAATCACCAACATCAAAATATTTTCCAATAAGAGCAATGGAGACTTTTTCTTTCGCATGCTTACTCTTTGACACGAACTTTCTCCAACGCGAAAGATCGTTTGTCTTTTTTCTCGCTTTCATCTTAAGCCCACTCAATATCATCTCGCCGATATTATCTTTTTCAAAATTAAGTGGCACATCATAGATGCTCTCTACGTCAGGAGCAGAGATAACATGATCCGCAGGAACATTACAAGAAACTGCAATTTTATCTTTGCGTTTTTTATCAAGCGCTCGCTCGCTTCGAGCAATAATAACATCTGGTTGTACACCGTAAGAATTAAGTTGTCGAACTGCATTTTGTGTCGGACGCGTCTTCATCTCGCCCAAACCTTGCGGAATTGGAAGATAAGAAACCATAATAAAAAGTACGTCATCAGGGTGTTCTACTTTCAAAACACGTGCCGCCTCGATAAACATAATGTTCTGATAATCACCAACCGTGCCACCAATCTCAATTATTGAGATGTCAGCTTCATTAAAATCAACAGTACGCCTAAAGCGGAGAATGATTTCATCTCGAATATGCGGAATTGCCTCAACACATTTACCTCTGAACCCCAGATTGCGCTCGCGCGATATAACATGCTGGTAGATCATACCGCTTGTGATGTAGAGATCGTCCTGAAGGTCTTTATTTAAAAATCGCTCGTAATTGCCCAAATCCTGGTCACACTCAAGACCGCTTTTTATAACAAAAACCTCACCGTGTTCAGTGGGGTTCATCGTGCCAGCGTCAACATTTAAGTAGGGGTCAACCTTAACCGCGTTTACAGAAAAACCGCGGCTTTGAACAATTTTTGCTATGGAAGATGTCGCAATGCCTTTTCCTACACCAGACATCACACCTCCTATAACGAATACGTATTTACGAGCCTTTCGAGACATGGTTCAGGCGCAAGGTGATAGGTTGTAGGTATTAGGAAAAACAAAAATTCTTAAAACTTAATACCTACAACCTAATACCTAAAAACTTATTTTAACTTTGTTTATAATACCTGCCGCTTAAGTATCTTCGTACCGCAAAATAACTTGAAATTGCTCCCAATATGATACCTGAGACGATGATGACAAGGAAGATCTGTCCAAAGTTCTGTATGTAATAATCAAAAACATTTATGCCGCCAAAGAACCGTTCTGTTGCACTGCCAAGCCATGCTGTTACTGGATAAAAAATTACAAGCGAGACAATAGACGAAGTAAATCCATATATTATTCCTTCAATAATAAACGGCCCACGAATGAAACGATTCTCAGCTCCAACAAGTCTCATGACTCCTATTTCTTCACGAGATGTATAGATAGCAAGCCTAACAGTGTTAAACACAATTACAATAGAGATGATCGCCATGACGATGATAATTGCAACGCCTAATGTCTCTGCTCCATCAACAACGCGTCCAAGCCGATCAATCGCAACTTTATTCTGGTGATAATTAATTGAGTCAATAATGGAGCCGACGCCGGATTCAAGCGCGTTTGCGTCTTCAAGGAATCGCGCAATTGATTCATACTGCGATGTCTCTTTTGCTCTAATATTCAAGCTTGCGCCTAATGGGTTTTCGTCAAGCTCTTCAAGCGCCTGAATCGTCAAAAAATCACTTGAGTGCCGTTCTTTGAACTCCTCTAGGGCTTTTTCACGGGACGTATATTCGACAGAGGCAACTTCGGGTAATGTTTCAATATTGCCTTTCAGCGCAAACATATCATCTTCCGGAGCAGAGACTGCAAAGTACACGTTTATGTCAACTTTGTTCTTTAACTCCTCAAGCGAGAAATTCAAAACCGCGCTAAAGAAAATAAGTGAGCCGATAAGGAAAAGTGTAATCGTTATAACTAAGATTGCGGCAAGAGAAACAAAACCATTTCTCCAGAAGTTAAGAAACCCCGCCCGTATAACTCGCTTTATGTTAGTCCAAATCATATTACTAAGTATTAAGTATAAACACCACTCGATTTTTCATATAATATTTTTCAAAATTCTTTATACATTATACCTAATACCTTATACCTACAACGCGTAGCGTCCAGATTTATCATCGCGAACAATTTTCCCTCTATCCATGGTAACAACGCGATTACGCAGTGAATCAATTACACCTTTGTTATGTGTGGTTAATATAATCGTTGTCCCCATTTGACTAATTTTACTGAAAATCTCAACAATCTCTTTTGTGTTTAACGGATCAAGATTACCTGTCGGTTCATCGGCAACAATGACATCCGGCTGATTTATGATTGCACGCGCAATCGCGACACGCTGTTTCTCTCCACCTGAGAGTTCACTTGGGAAATTCCACATTTTATCTCTTAAATCAACCAACTCCAAAACCTGCGGTACATCTGACGCAATTTCTTCATCCGTACGCCCTGCAGCTTCCATTGCAAAAGCAATGTTTTCGTATGCTGTTTTGTGCGGTAATAGACGAAAATCTTGAAACACAACTCCGATCCGTCGACGAAAAGATGGAATGCGCTTATATGACACGGCATGGATGTCAATAGACTCAAAAAAGACGCTCCCTTCTGTTGGACGATCTTCTGCAAGAAGCATCTTCAAGAGAGTTGTTTTGCCGGCACCAGACTGTCCAACAATTGAGACAAATTCTCCTGGTTCAATAGAAAAATTCACGCCGTCAAGCGCTACGGAATTATCAGCGTAAATTTTTGAAACTTTGTCGTAGTGAATCATGAACTAGCTTTTAGCTTATAAATTTATCTCCGCAGAGATAAATTTATCAAGCTCTCCTTCTAATAATACCGCATCTGTATCCCTTATCTCAACCCCGCTCCTGTGATCTTTTACCATTTGATATGGATGCAATACATATGACCTGATTTGGTTACCCCATTCTGCTTCGGTCGTCTTAGACACATGAAGGCCTGCCTCCTCTTTTTCCTGCACATTTTTCTCATACAGAAATAATTTTCCCTTAAGAATTTCAAGCGCTTCTTCACGATTTTGTTCCTGCGTACGTCCTGATTCCGCGTGTACAGAAATGCCAGTTGGAATGTGGGAGAGACGTACTGCTGTTTCCCGCTTATTGACATTCTGTCCGCCAGGACCACTTGATCGCGCGAACTCTACTTTCAAGTCAACAGGATCAATATCAATTTCTTTTTTTTCTATTTTAGGAATTACTTCAACCATTGAAAACGACGTGTGCCGAAGTTTTTTCGCCGAAAACGGCGACTTGCGCACAAGACGATGTACGCCCGATTCGTTTTTAAGCATTCCATACGCATTCTTTCCATTTATTTCAAAAGTAATATTGCGATAGCCACCGTGATTATTTTCATTTTTGTATAAAAGCGTAAATTCCCAACCTTGCCGCTCTATGTATTTTATGTACATCTCATGGAGTATTCGCGAAAAATCTTCCGCGTCATCCCCTCCAGCTCCAGAAAAGATGGTAATAATGGCATTTCCTTTGTCGTATTTTCCAACCTCTGCTGCCTTTGCCTTTAGCTCGTTTAACTCCTTTATGACTTCCTGCGCTTTTTCTTTGTTATTCCAAAAATCAGGCGCGGACATCTCTTCCTCAATCGCCTGAATTCGAGCAGTAATCGCACCTTTTTTTTTGTCCATCATGTTAATGAGTATATCAGACTAAACACAGACGGACTACCCAGCAGCATCACGACTAAGGATATTTTTCTGACTAAAAAATTATGTGATATGATGAACATTATGCTGTATGCTGGAAAACACACTGGGCACCTTGGAATTACTTTAATCAAATCCTATTTGCTTAAAATCCTAGATTCTAAATAATATTAAAATTCAAAATGCATAAACGCGTTAACACGTTTTAAATTTAAATATTGTAATTTTGTATTTATTTAGGATTTAGAATTTAGTGCTTAGGATTTAATGTTTTTAGGTTAATTAGTGTCAATTTTTATTATGATTTCTACTAACAAAAACGACGAAAACGAGGAGAAAGAATACAAAGAGCACGTCAAAGAGCGCCTTGACGATATAATTCTTATTCTGCAAAAGATCGCTCTTGGTGATTTTTCGGAAAATATTGACATACCCCAGAAAGAAGATGAATTTACACGCCTGCTGATAGCTTTGAATTTTATGATAAACGACTTAAAGGAAATCAAAAAAATCTCGCGAGAGACAGTGGTAATGGAAACCAAGGTGTCAATGTCCAGTGAACAAGTAGCACGATTAAAGGAAATAAACCGATTAAAATCAGAATTCGTTTCTGTTACTGCTCATCAGTTAAGAACTCCCCTTTCAGGAATTAAATGGGCTTCAGAAATAATTTTAGAAAAAACCAAAGAGACAGAAACTAAGAAATGGATAGAAAAAGTCAACGAACTTAACGAAGGGATGATTGGTATCATTAACGACTTATTGAATGCGGCACGAATTGAGGAAGGTAGGTTTGGATATAAATTTGAGAAATGGGTCAACATATCAGCCATCCTTGAAAAAATTGTAGAATCTTATAGAATTGAGATAGAAGGAAGAGGACTTAGTTTGGATTTTTCTAGAGATAATCTGGAAGATTTATATTCAAGAGCTGATTCAGCAAGATTAAAAATTGCCCTGAATAATCTAATTGATAACGCCATTCACTACACCGAAAAAGGGTCAATCAAGATTAAGTTGGAAAAATCAGACAATTCCGTTATTATTAAGATTCAGGATACTGGAATCGGCATTAACGAGAACAACTTCGATAAGTTGTTTAGCAAATTTTTCCGAGGAGAAAACGCTATCTCTTTTCGACCATCCGGTTCAGGCATCGGTCTTTTTATCACTAAAAACATTATTGAAGTGCATAAAGGGAAAATCTGGTTTGAGAGTAAGTTAAATCAAGGAACAATTTTTTATATTAAGCTTCCATTGACGAAGGTCGAGGAAAAAAATTAAGGAGTTTCATAAAAAAAAGATATAATGAAAAAAATTATAATTATTGAAGATGAAATTATTTTAGCCGATGCTTTAAAAGAAAAATTAACAGATACCGGCTACGAAACTGAAGTGGCCTACGACGGTGAAAGCGGCTTGGAGAAAATAGAACAAGGAAAACCTGATTTATTGATTCTTGATATTTTACTTCCGGGTATTAACGGCTATCAAGTACTGGAAAGACTACAAAAAGAGGAAGTTTCTTTTCCGATTTTAATCGTTTCTAATTCTGGGCAAGTGGTTGATATTGAGAAAGCTAAAAAATTAGGAGCGGCCGATTTTATTGTTAAAGCAACTTTGTCTCTTGCAGACATAGAAGATAAAGTTAAAAAATTAATTGGATAATGGATAATCAAGGAAAAAAAATTCTACTAGTTGAAGATGATAAATTTCTGTCTGAAATTCTGGTTAAAAGATTAGGGGAAAGCGGAGAATTTGAGATAAAACTAAGTGAAACCGTTCAAGGAGCTTTAGATTTCTTTAAACAAGAAACTGTTGATTTAATTCTGCTTGATTTGATCATGCCAGGCATGGATGGTTTTGAATTCTTAAAAAAGGCAAAGGATAACCCTAAAATTTCCGCTATTCCTATTATTGTCTTGAGTAATCTTAGCCAAGAAACGGAAATAGAGAAAGCTAAAGATTTGGGAGCAAAAGATTACTTAATTAAAGCCAATTTTACCACCAAAGAGATCGTGGAGAAGATTAAGGCGTTCATTTGATTAAAAAGGGCAATACAAATATACTAATTTTACGAATGATACAAATAATACTAATGTGGCGTATTCGTATCCATTAGTATAATTCGTAAAATTCGTATATTGGTATTATCCTATTTGAAACGGGATGAAACTAACCCAAACAACGAAAATTTTAAGAAAACAGCATGAGGGCTTGTTAAAATATACTGAAAAAATATTTACTTTTTTTGATGTTGAAAAACTAAAAAAAGAAGTGGGTCAATTGCGGATTTTATTGTCGCAATTCACAAAATTGTCAAACTGGCATCTGAGTCTGGAAGACGAAATACTTTATCCCGCTCTTTTTAAGCACGAAAATTCCGAATTAAGATCAACCGCTAAAATGTATTCTGAAGAAATGGGCGGACTAAAGAAAACATTCGCAGAGTATAATAAAAAATGGACGAATGAGGGTTCAATTGAAAGCAACAGTGATGAATTCATTAAAGAGAGTAGAATAATGTTTGACGCTCTTTCAGCAAGAAATCAGAAAGAAAACAATGAACTATTTCCTATGATTGAATCATTGGAAAGTACCAGTTAAGCTACGGTAGGGGAACGTCTGAAGCCACCTCGCGGGATTGAACCGCGGACCCCAGCTTTACGAAAGCTGTGCTCTACCAACTGAGCTAAGGTGGCAATAAGTTCTTGAAGCCACCTGTCGGGATTGAACCGACGACCTTTCCCTTACCATGGGAATGCTCTACCAACTGAGCTAAGGTGGCAATAAGTTTAAATACTATTCTATTGTATCTTATTTTGCAAAAAACTTGCGCGCTGCGTGAGTTTTTTGCTTTGTATGGTACATGAAATAAGTACAATTTGTATTTATTTTTGTTTACGATACACTATGTGACAGATTGTAAGATTTTGGAACATAACATGAAAAGCTTACTTATTTTTGCGTCTGGAACAAAAGAAGGTGGAGGTTCCGGATTTCAGGCTCTTGTAGAAAATGTGAAAACAGGTGTCCTTCATGCGAATATTATTGCAGTAGTTTCGAACCATAAACAAGGCGGGGTACGAAGACGAGCAGATTCATTGAAAATTTCATTTGAACACTTCCACGCTCCATACACGAAAAAAGCATATCAGGCAATTATTGCAAAACATAATCCCGAATTTGTGTCCCTTTCTGGCTGGTTAAAATTAGCTCACGGTCTTGATCCAAGATGCACCACCAACATTCACCCGGGTCCATTACCGCAATTCGGTGGTTCTCGCATGTATGGACACTATGTCCATAAAAGAGTCTTAGACGCATTCAAGAAGGGTGAAATTCGCTCTTCGGCGGTATCAATGCATTTTGTTACAAAAAAATACGATGAGGGTCCCGTGTTTTTTAAATACCCAGTTGCGATACGAGACAATGATACACCTGAAACACTTAAAACGCGAGTAACCGCAACTGAACACGCATGGCAATCGTTTATTACCAACCTGATCATACAAGGAAAAATAAGATGGAACGGTAAAGATCCAAAAAGTCTTATTGTACCAAATTGGTATCCGTTTTTACCATAACCAAAAATTGATGTACACAAGATGTACATCAATTTTTTTGTTACGGGAGTGACGGGACTTGAACCCGCGACCTTCCGCGTGCATGTGATCCACTATTTTCATAATGGCATGGACTATATCTTCACCATAAGCTTTCACTCTTAGGTGCTCCGGTATCTAGTCTCTACGGCGCCCCCGATTTAAATCGGGGTTCCCACGGTATTAGCATGCCCTGAAATCAAAGTTTAGCCTTCACCGTTATCCCGGAGAGTTTCAATCTATCTTTCGAATAGAAAGCTGCGTTCCCACAGGCGGACGCTCTAGCCAGCTGAGCTACACCCCCAACGTTGTATACTATATCCAATTTTCTCATTTTAGAAAAGTCGGAATATTTCGACCGATAGCCAAAACAGCTACACCCTATTATAATAACATACTGCTTCTTGAAAAATTTTATATTTTCTTGAAAGAAACAGGTTATTTGAAACATTATTATACATTAACTTACACAATGCAAGGCTATCGTGCACGCTATATGCTAACTCATGCCCTCCTTTAGGTTTTTGATATAATGTTCCTCCTTGAGTATAACTGCTGAGGCGAGTTTTTAAACCAACGAGGAGTAGGCGACTTCCTGAAGTGAAGCGGCATTGAAGTGTCTGTTTTGTTTTATTGCGATCTTTTGCCCAATATTGCCCAAAATATACACATCCATCTCCATCAAAGTATCCTCTGATAAAATGTCTCAGCATATTTTCTGGAATGTTTTTAGGAAATTTTATTGCCAAACTCTTATTTTGCACAATGCCAAATCTTTTTAGATATTGAACTACACTTTTGCTTCCTATTTGTAACACATATTGATCTTTCCAGTTTGGATTATTCTTTCTACGTATTCCTATTGTGTGATTAGAATGTAATGTATGTTTTATCTTTTCTATAATCTCTTTATCAGTTGAAGTAAAACCAATATAACATGAACCTCTTGGATTTGTGACAACATGCCCATCAGCGAAAAGAAAACCAAGTACATACGCCATTTCTGGAGACCATTTTTTAAAGAAGTCTTTACTCCATTTCCATGGAAATGGCTTTTGAATTTTTGGTTTTGCTGGCGGGGTTTTTATTGTCCCAGTATTGAGTAAATTAAGATTTGTAAATCGTGTACATGATTGCGTGGGAATATCAAATTGCCGAAACCAACGAGTAACTGTCGGGCGCGGTATTCCAACTTTCATTCCTATCTCGCTGTGTTTTAAATTCTCTTTCCAGTGCCATTTACAAAAAAGATCGTTCAGGGGGGCTCCCCATATTTTTTCAATATCGGAAATTCGTTCAGATTCTTGAATTTTGTGCATACATCATTTCGAGTGATTCTTTTTCTTCCAATCCGCAATTATGATACGCTGTCGTCTGTGATCAAACGTCAGTTCAAGTTTTTGGCGATGCTGCCATTTCCATTCTCGCACTACATCTATAGGAACAGTAATAACATAACTTCGCCCACCTGAATTGCGTGTGAGTGATCGGATATTTCGATCTTTTAATTTTCTCCTGCCCATGTGCTTTAGTATATCAAAATCGCGCGATTAATACTAGTATTAATCGCGCGATTTCTGTGGATAACTACTATTTTTACGATGCCAACGCCAAGGCTCGAACTTGGGACCTGTCCGACTCAAGTCGGACCGCTTTAACTTCACCACCACACCAATTGTGTCGACGGGAGGATTTGAACCTCCGACCTTGGCTTTATGAGTGCCACGCTCTAACCAACTGAGCTACGCCGACGTATTAGAAACATCAGAACGTACCACAAACATATCACGAAAAATACTTAAAAACAATACTCAGACTAGCAAACGAAGCCCGCCTCGACTATTTCACTTCGCTCAACATGTCTGCGGCCTGCAAATCCGGATGAAAGCCAAGCAGTTGGCTTTCTTCCCGCAACAAAGTTAATAGAAAA
>DCXN01000005.1:61262-95377 GCA_002327685.1 Patescibacteria group bacterium UBA2135 | reverse complement strand
TTTTCTATTAACTTTGTTGCGGGACCGGGATTTGCACCCGGGTCTGGAGGTTATGCTTACCACTACGACTTTCGCCGCCGCTACAAATGTAGTTTTGTGGTCTGGACTATACCTTCACCCCCGATTCGAATCGGGGGGCCTGCCGTCTAGTCTCTACACCTTTTCCACAACTTGCAGAACTTGGCTCGGTATTGCCATTCCTGAAAAATTTCAAGAGAAGGTTTCACCGAGTTTGACAGGTAAATCCATAAAACATTACTGTTTAATGAGCCCATATTTGAGCCTCCCGAGGTACTACTCCTCCATCCCGCGGTATGAAAAAATAATACCTTAAATACACAAAAATCGCAAGAAATTAAATATATGAAAATCATATATTCATCACTCGCTCAAATATAATGAAACTCCTCAAAGACTTCGCGGTAAAGGTCAATAACACGACGAGTCTCGCGTTTAGTGAGAATAAACTCTCCTTCATGTGCCAGTTTGTTGCGCACCTTGTGCGCCTCCCATGCCTGCGAAAGAGTTCTAAAATCACTTTGTTCAATGCCACGCAGTTGTTCACCAATAGACTCTCCAATATACTCCATCTTGTCCAGCATATCTCCTAACATGGAATCAGCATCCATAATCGCAACACGCCAGTCCGACTCATTAAATGAATCAATCTGGTCAAGTATTTTTTCCCATCTATAGTTACGTTCTGATGTGTCAACATTTTCAAGCGCAGTAACATGCAAACCGCTCCAATGCTCTTCCTCTCGCTTACGCACTTCACGTAATTTTGTAACGCTGTAGACTATGCCGAACAATAAGACGACAGTGAAAAATAAAAAGATATTCCACAGCAACTTCTCGTCAACTTCAAAACCAATAAGGTCACCAAGTGACGCAATCCATTTTAAAAATGTCAGGACTAGATTGAAGAAGAACTGAAGATTTAAAAAGTTGGGGTCAAACAACAATGGCTCGGCAGTTTCTCCTACTGTTTTTACTTGTGCGAGAGTGTCCATGATAAATTTAAGATATCAGATTTAAGATTTATGATTTTAAATAAAAAAAACAAATCATATATCGGAAATCGTAAATCTTAAATATCCAAAATCTTATATCTAAAATCTTAAATTAATAAATACATTTTAAATTACATCCCCTGCGCTGTTTCAAATTTCTTCCCTGCGTCAAACAAAACATTCTCCCGAAAATGCGACGCAGTAAACTGAAGACCAAGCGGAAGTGATTTTCCATCACGCTCAACTGTGCCTGACGGAATAGAGATTGCGGGAAATCCACTAATATTTGCAAACACGGTTAATACATCCGAAAGATACATTGAAACCGGATCACTCACACGCTCACCAAGTTTAAATGCCGGTGTGGGTGATGTCGGAGTCGCAATAATGTCAACATCTTCAAAAACATTTTCACACTCTTTCCGAATCACATTCTGAACAGAAACCGCTTTTTTATAATACGCATCGTGATACCCAGCCGAGAGTACATATGTTCCGAGCAATATTCTTCTTCGTACTTCTGCACCAAATCCTTTACCACGCGTGTAAGCATAATCAGCAAACAAATCCTCTCCCTCTGTACGAAGCCCGTATCTCATCCCATCAAAGCGCGCGAGGTTACTTGATACTTCCGCAGGCATAATAATGTAATAAACTGGAAGCGAGTACTCCATAGAAGAAAGCTCAATTTCCTTGATACCACACCCAAGCTCCTTTAGTTTATTGAGTGAGGTATTAAAATTATCAAGCACATCTTTTTCAAGCGGTGTATCTTTTTGAGACAAAAATGACGGGACACCGATTTTGATTTCAGATTTATGATTTATGATTTCAGATTTTGATGATTTAACTGAAGTAGAGTCGAGTGGATCATGGCCTTTGATGGTATTGAAGACGATTTCCGTATCTTCCACTGTTTTAGTGAGCAGACCGATTTGATCAAAAGAAGAAGCCATTGCCACCAGTCCATAACGGGAAACAGCTCCATATGTTGGTTTAAATCCCACCACCCCACAGAAACTTGCCGGCTGACGAACACTGCCCCCAGTGTCAGAGCCAAGTGCGGCCAAGGCACCGTCCATTGCAACTGCCGCCGCCGCGCCCCCCGATGAACCTCCAGGAACACGAGAAGTGTCATGTGGATTTTTAGTAGGTCCAAATGCAGAATTTTCAGTAGAGCTTCCCATGGCAAATTCGTCCATATTCGCACGCCCCAAAAAGATAGCTCCCGATTCACGTAATTTCTTTATTGCAGTTGCATCATACGATGCCTTGTATGGTTCAAGAATTTTCGACCCACACGACGCAGTGCGACCCTTTATTAAAATATTATCTTTTACAGCAAGTGGGATGCCTGTAAGCGCACTAGTTTCTTTTCCTTTAGTTTTAATTATTTTATCTGCTTCTTCTGCTTGTGTAGTTGCATCGTCAAATATCTCAAGATATGCATTGATGTCGGAATTTTTTTCTTCAATATTTTCTAAATAACTTTCGGTTATCTCTTTAGCAGAAAAATCACCACTTACGAGGTGTTTGTGAGCTTTTGCTATTGTCAGTTCGTTTAAGTCAATCATGGCACTAGGAATAAGGAATTATGAATTAGGTCTTTCTGTTTTTATGTTTTTATGTTTTTGCCTGATTCCTTATTCCTGATTCCTAATTTAATATCTTCTTAACTTTGACATACCCTCTCTCCGTCTCCGGCGCTTGCGCTAAAAGTTCGTCGGTATACACACCACTTTCATGCGGTTCACCATCAGGGCGCATGACATTGCAGAGATGTCCTCTGTCTTGTACCTCTTCTTTTTCGGTAACAAATTCTTGAATTTGCGAGGCATATTTTAAAATTCCCTCCATGTCTTTTTGGAGATCTTCAGCCTCTTCTTCAGAAATAGAGATACGCGCAAGATGCGCAAGTTTTTCAAGTTCTTTTTTATCCATGCTCTTAATGATAGCAAAAATAAGTTAGGCCGCCACTTTTTGTGACGGCCTAATGTTGCATTGAAAGCGATTAGGTGCTGAGTCAAGGCTCCTCGTTCCTGTGGTCGGTCATCGCGACCAACGGCACGAAGAATATGAAAAACGCGCCTAGAGCAATCGGATAAAGGACAGCGGCTTCACTTGAAAGCGGAAGCATCGTACCAGCGATGATCAATACAAATCCGATGACCGTACACCCGAATCCTCGTAAAAACCACGGGATTTTGTACCAAAGATATAACATTGGAGTTCTCCCTCACATAAAATGCAAAACGATAAGGAACTATTTTTCATTTACATTGAAGCAAATAACTATATGTTTGTCAAGTTCATACGCTTCAAGCACATGATATAAACAAGATAGACATTGAAACAAATTAAAGGATAAGTACATGACTGACACGAAAATTGAGCGTAATAACCTTTGGGAAAATCCCATGGGCACTAATGGTTTTGAATTTGTTGAATTCACAGCGCCAGACCCCGTAGTCCTTGAGGATCTTTTTATCAAACTTGGTTTCGCACTCATTGCACAACACCGATCTAAGAATGTCACCCTTTGGCGCCAGGGCGGGATCAATTTTATCATTAATAGTGAACCCACGGGGTTCCCTGCTTGTTTCGCCAGAAAACATGGCCCAAGCATTAATGCATTTGCTCTCCGTGTAGATAATGCCGCCAAGGTACTGGATCATGCCGCAAGAGAAGAGGTGCCAATGCTTGAAGGAGGTGTTGGGCCGATGGAGTTAAATGTTCCTGCGCTGAAAGGTGTCGGAGGCAGTCTATTGTACCTTGTTGATCGCTATCAAGAGGCCTCCATTTATGACATTGATTTCAATTACATTGACGGAGTGGAACGCAACCCGGCAGGGTATGGACTGAATTATATTGACCATCTGACACATAACGTCTACCAGGGACATATGGATGATTGGGCTAACTTCTATGAACGAGTGTTTAATTTCAAAGAAGTCCGATTCTTCGACATCGCAGGCAAAGTAACAGGCTTGAGAAGTCGGGCTATGACGAGCCCGTGCGGAAAGATTCGCATCCCTATTAACGAAGAATCCTCAGTCGGGAAAAAGGGTCAGATTGCGGAATATCTGGATCAATATCACGGTGAAGGAGTCCAGCATGTTGCTCTGTCTTCAATGAATATTGTCTCATCCATGGAACAAATACGAACCCGTGGAGTGGCATTTCTGGAAACTCCTGATACCTATTATGAACTGGTTGATGGTCGGCTTCCTGGCCATGGTGTTGACTTGGGGCCCCTCAAGAAAAACGGTATCCTGATTGATGGTTCTCCTGCCGAGGGTAAGGGCTTGCTGTTGCAGATTTTTACCGAGTGCGTGCTAGGACCTATCTTTATTGAACTTATTGAACGTCGTGATAATGAGGGGTTCGGCGAAGGTAATTTTCAGGCATTGTTTGAGTCCATGGAACTTGATCAGATTCGTCGTGGCGTTGTTGATACGGAATGAAGCATTATAAAGCCGTTATTGCAGTCGTTCAAATCAATCTATGGTTTTGTGTACCGCATTAAAAAATCTAAGCCGCCCTCGGGTGGCTTTTTCATTTTACTACCAAACTCTGCCATGGCAGAATTTAGTAGTAATATAGGAATTTATGTTTTTATCATCTTCAAAAACTCTTTCTCATCTGAAATTTTTACACCTAATTTTTTTGCAGTATTATATTTATTTGAACCAAGATTTTCGCCGACAACTACATAATCAGTTTTAGAGGAGACAGAAGAAGACACGTCACCACCTAAAGATTTGATTTTTACTTTTGCTTTATCTCGAGAGAGTGACGAAAGTGTTCCAGTTAATACAAATATTTTCCCGTGAAGTGGGAGTTTTTGTGTCGTTTTTTTCTTTACTGACAATACGGTGATATGTGATAGCAATCGCGCCAATAATTTTTTATTTCCAACATCGCGAAACCATTTATAAACAGATTCCGCGACAATTTCTCCTATTCCTTCTACTTGCTGGAGATCATCTAAAGACGCGTCTTGAATGCGATTAAGTGAACCAAATTGTTCTGCAATGTCTTCAGCCGTCTCCTCTCCTACTTGATTGATAGAAAGAGAAATTAAAAATCGGGAAAGAGTTAATTCTTTACTTTTTTCTATAGACTCCAATAAATTATTGACTGCTTTTTCTTGGAAACCAGGCAGTTCTAACATGTCTCCCTTTTCAAGAGTAAATATATCATCAAAAGATGTGACAAGACCTTTTTCTAAAAACAAATTGATGATTTGTGGACCCAATCCATCAATATTAAAAGCTTTTTTTGAAACAAAATAGTGAAATTTTCGCTCTTGTTGGCTAAATGAGTCTTTGTTTACACAGCGCCACGCGGCCTGTCCTGGGATACGTTCTACTCTACCATCGCCGCCGCATTCCGAAACACGTTTTGGAAAATGATACGGTTTTTCACGGCTAGTCCTCATATTTTTTACCACACTGATAATATCAGGGATGACATCTCCTGCTTTTTGTATGATAACCGTGTCACCAACGCGCACGTCAAGCCGTTTTATTTCATCTTCATTATGCAGTGTCGCGCGGGAAACTGTTGAACCTGCAACGGAAACTGGCTTCAAATGCGCAACAGGAGTCAAAACACCTGTCCTTCCAACTTGAAGCACGATATCTTCAACAACAGTTGTTACTTGCTCGGCGGGAAATTTAAACGCAATCGCAAAACGCGGCGCTTTTCCGGTATACCCCAACACATCTTGATATTCCCTTTCGTTGACCTTTACCACGATGCCGTCAAATAAATAATCTTCTTTTTCTATTCGCCTTTTCCATGTTTCCCAGAAAGAAAGTATCTCTTTGATGTTCTTACAAACAACGAAATGCTTGTTGACTTTAAATCCAAGTTTTTGAAGCAGTTTCAACTCCTCATATTGTGTTTTGGGTAATGTATCCTCGGAAAAAGAGAGGTCGTATATAAAACTATCAAGATGCCTGCCAGCCGCAATTTTCGGATCAAGTTGTCTAATAGAGCCAGCCGCGGCATTACGCGGGTTGGCAAATTGAGCTTCATTTTTCTTCTTTCGTTCTTTGTTGATGCGCGCAAGCTCTTTCTTCCCCATCCAAATCTCCCCTTCTACTACGACGTCAACACCCTTTCGTAGTCGTAAAGGAATTGATTCAATGGTTTTCACGTTTGACGTAACATCTTCTCCAACTTTTCCATCTCCGCGCGTAGCGGCAGTTACCAGGGAACCTTTCTTGTATGTAAGAACAATTTTTAAGCCATCAATCTTCAATTCGCTAGTATATGTAGGAGAAATAGCGCTGCCAAAATGAGCAGTTAAATTTTTTTTCACTCTTATATCAAATTGCTCAATATCTTCTTGAGAAAACGCATCATTGAAAGACCATTGATGAATGCCATGTTTGATCTTTTGAAATGACGGAAGCGGCTTTCCCGCGATGCGTTGAGTCGGTGAATCCGTAGTGATTAACGCTGGATATTTATCTTCCAATTTTGCAAGTTCGTGCTTCAAAGAATCAAGTGCTGCTGCAGAAATCACTTCTTTATCTTCCACATGATAGAGATAGCGGTAGTGATCAATAGATTTCCGTAACTGTTTTACACGTTGTTTGATTTTTTGAGAAATTGGTGAAGACATGTATCTAGTATTTAGTATCTGGTATCTCGTATGAAATTAAATTATTGGAGAGTTATACAAAATACGAGATACTAAATACTAAATACTTATTAATTTAATACGTCACCCTTATCGCTCGTTCAATTCTCCGCGGATTTGAAAGGCTGCATGTATTAAAGCCGCTTGATTCAATCTTGGTTCTTATTCCACTATCCTCTTTTGACAGAACAACCGTTGCACATGTTCCATTGTTTAGGGTCAAGTTAAACGTCGTTTTCGCGGAACTTACGGTTTGCTCGGAAATAATCCACGGCTCGCTTGCAATATCTTCATTGTTACATACTACACCACTCACGGGAGGATTTGAGGCAGATGATGTTGCAAAAACGGTTGTAGAAAAACCTTCGTGTTTCCTATCCCAATACAGTGCGCATTCAACTCCTGTGTCAGCGGCGTAAAAAGCAACCTGTGAAGAACGACCAGCCGATGAAAGAATAAGCGATTTGTTTACTATATTAAAAATCCCAAGGCCAATAGCCAGCACAATACTTGAAACCACGACGGAGAACAGTAGTAAATAACCACCACTAGCTTGTAGCTTGTAGCTTTTTAGCTTTTTAGGAACACGGTCGGACGTTAAATATTGTGTAATACTTTTACTGTTTAATTTTTTTCTAAATATATTCATTTTACCTAACAAGCTAATGAAGCTAACGAAGCTAGTGAAGCTAGTGAAGCTAATTTTATTGCCAATTAAGAATATGTTCTCTAATGGTAAAATTCCTCTGAAGCGTTCCCCCTGTCCAGCGCACCGTTATATCAAGTGTTGCCTCACGATCGTCAACAATTTCTTCAATAGAAACTTCGCGTGTAAAGATAGTGTCTATGCCAGAATATCCATATATACCTGAGTTTGAAAGCTCAAGTGGTTCGCATGAGCCACCACAGATCTCAATTGTATTTGCAGGGGAATCAACAATGCAGACGCCATTTATACACGCGTCTAAGCCGCCAAGCCAGTCGTTGCCCTCCAGAATATTGTTATCTCTAGTGTTGCGCACAAATTCAACAGCTTCTTGCGCAAGATAAAAAGCAGTAATTTGATCACGTGCGTAACGCGCATAAGCAAGATTTTTCGCAACAATCGTAAGCGGCCCAGCAATAGAAATTAGAACAATAGAGATAGCGACGAGGGACTCAACTAACGTAAATCCACCATTGATGCGTATCTTTGCTGTATTTTGTTTTTTAAAATTTAAAAACATGTCGGAGAATTTCAGATTTATGATTTATGATTTAAGATTTGCGTTTCAAAAATTAAATTCTTAAATCTGATATCTTAAATCTTAAATGTCCAGTAGTCTTTGCGACGCGGTAGTTTGCAGATTAAATGTTGTCTGGACTTTGTCGGTCAATCCGGCAGTGCCGCGCACGACCATGAGCACTTTTGGCTGAAGCATGTCACCGCTCTGTGAACCTAGTACAAAAAAACGAGAATCGTTCATGTCAATAGTAATCTCGGGAGCAGTAATACTAAGAAACGACTCTCCCTCATTTTCTGATTTTTTAATACGACCATCTTCAAACTTAAAAATTAACAATTCACCTTCTGAATCTTTAAACGCGATTATAGTATCCCCACCTAAAGGACAATCACGCGGATCGTCAAAATCTCCGAATGTTCCACAATGATAATCAAATCCTACTCGCATCTCACGAGTAACATTTTCAACGGCAAAATTGAGATTGTCCATGACGGTTCGAAGCGCCTGCGCTTTTCTGTTCGCATCAATCATGCTCAACAAAGCGCCCATACTGATAACCATAACTACCACAAAAAGCGAAACCGCAATAATCATCTCTATGAGTGTGAAACCGCGTTTGGTGTGTATTTTTGCCGTATTTTGTTTTTTAGAGTTTAAAAACATGTCGGAGAATTTCAGATTTAAGATATACGATTTATGATTTACGTTTCAAAAATTAAATTCTTAAATCTTATATCTAAAATCTTAAATCGTAAATTTACTGAATCGCTATCTGTCCATTTGACCACACAGTAACCATTCTCGTGTTGCCAGGCGGGGATTTTATAGTAATAGTCGCGTACGAATAATTCGCTTCGCCAGTATCTGTCGTTCCAAGAATGGTTGGCTCTGGGTCGGGACGTGAAAAGGTGATATCAAGTTTGGTAAGCGGCGTACAGATTGAATCTGAAAATTGAAATCCACACAATTCACTGATGTAATTTCTGCGACGAACAGTAAATGTCTCTAATAACTCCGCATCTCCGTCATATTTACTGTTGTCATTTGTGTCAGCATAAATAAAAAATGTGGTAGTTTGCGCGCTGTCAAAATGAGCGCCATGTGTTGGGAATATACCAGAACCAATGCCAAATTCCCGTGAAGCAATGCCAAATACCTGCGCCTGGCGTACTGCAAGAGCGATTTCATTTGCAAGGTTTTCAAGTGCAATTTTACTGCTAAATGATGGAAAATTGATCAGAACAATACCAGTAATGACGACAAAAATTGAAACGGTTACGAGAAGCTCCACCAAGGAAAATCCCCCATTAGCTTGTAGCTTGTAGCTTCTTAGCTTTTTAGGTCTTATTTTTTGAAACATGTTCATAATTACTAATAAGCTAAGAAGCTAATCAGCTAAGAAGCTTGCTAAATAGTGATTGAATATCAGCAAAAGAAATGTCGTATAGAAACGCAAAAAGTGTCCCTAAAATCAAAAAAGGGGCAAACGGTATCTCACTTTTCATTGTAAATGTTTTTGTGTGCGGGAACAAATGCCTTTTTATGCGTTCCATATTACTTATCGCAAGTATTAGAATGCCATAAAACGCCCCCATCCATATTGCGAGGATAAGAGCCGCGGCTCCGGAAGATAAACCGAGAAGCCACCCTATACCAAGCGTGAGTTTACCATCTCCTAATCCCATCCATTTCCCTTTTGAGAAAAGCCATAAGGCGGCAAACGGAAGTGCAAGAAGAGGACCAGCCAATAGATTTAAGATTTCAGATTTCAGATTTAAGATTTCGAAAATTAATCCTAAAAATGAAAGTATGATAAAAGAGTAGACGAATGCGTTTGGGATGATTTTGTGACGGATGTCGTATACAGCGATTGATAAAAGGATACTGAAGATGAGTAAGTAGTAAGTAGTAAGTAGTAAGTAGTAAACGGAAAAAGACGGATCTAGCTTAAAAAAGATAAAGACAAAAAGCACTCCTGTTATTAGTTCAACGACGGGATATTGAAAAGAGATTTTGCTTTGGCAATAGCGGCATTTTCTGCTTTGCATGATAAAGCTCACAAGCGGTATTAGATCATACCATGAAAGCATGTGTCCACATGAAAAACAGAACGATCGTTTATTAAAAGAAAGACCGGTATTATACCGGGCAAGCGCCATATTTATAAAACTGCCCACAATGAGTCCGAGTATAAATACAAATCCGACTATAAACATCGTTAACATCTCTTTATTGTAACATCAATCCCCTCACTCTAGCAGAGTGAGGGGGTTGGTAAGCTTTGTCTGTGTACATCCACAGTCTTGCGGAACCTACGGCATCAAGTCGTATACAGGATCCTCACCCTCAATGTCGGGAGTAGCACTACCGGTACATGTTGTACGTACGGGTTCATCGGCATCATTGTCAAGCGCGGGATTGGACGCATTCTCAAGCGTTGCTTCCAAATGATAACTGGTGCAACTTGCGCCAGAGCCAATCGCAAAGTAGTTATATGAACCACCAGTTGGATCCTGCGCAATTACTGGAATGTAATTACCAGTTTTAAGTGGCGCGAGTGTTGCAGGATATACACTTGAGTTATCATCATAGTAAAGCTCAAGTGCCAACTGAAGCTGTTTCAAGTCCGCAACGCGCTTTGCGTCACGAGATTTTTGACGCGCGCTATTGAGAGACGCCAATACAACGGCTGACAAAATCCCAATGATTGCAATAACAACAAGAAGTTCAATCAAGGTAAATCCTGCGCTACCAGGGTCGCCATTGTTTTTACTTTTTTTATAAAAAATCATAGGATAATACTAATATACGAATTTTACTAATGCGATATATTCGTATCCATTGGTATCATTCGTACCATTGGTATATTTGTATTGTTCTTGTTTTCGACCTAAATTTACTCTAAAAAATTGAGAAAAAATTCTCATGTTTTTCATGTTTTTATAGTATACCACACGCACAAACAAGCATATATTACCTTTATCCACATGCCAAAAAATAGGGAGTGGAGCGACCATATTTTTTGAGCACCCCCTCACTCGAAAAATCATTATTCTGCTTTAAAGCAGGATAATGATTTTTCGAGTGAGGGGGTTAAAGTTTGGCAATCATACTTTTATCGGCTTCGCCTCAAAAGATATGAGCCAATTCTTTAAAACCCACTTGAAATATTATATATCGGAATCAGGACCGAGGTCAGCAGAAATCCAACACCAAGCCCTAAGACTACAATCATCACGGGTTCAATGAGCCCAACAAGTGTATCAACAACATTGCGCACCTCACGATCATAAAACTTTGCGAGTGTATGCAAAATATTTCCTAATTCACCTGTTTCTTCACCAACTTTTATAATTTGAACCATAATACTCGGAATTTCTTCACGATACACCGCGAGGGATTTTGAAACTGACTCTCCTCCTTTTACATCTTCCGCGGTTTTTTTAAATATATCCTCGTAGATACGATTACCAACAATAGAAGCGGTAATTTCAAGCCCTTTAACCATTGGAATGCCGCTTGAGAGCATAGTGAACATATTGTCTGAAATACGCGCTAAATATAACTTTTTGTACAGTTTTCCAAAAAACGGCACTGATATTTTAAACCTATCAAAAGAGCGCCTACCAGCTGGAGTCCTTATAAAACGCCATAGTGCAACAACACCAATAGCAATAAGAATTAGTAGCAAAAACCCGAAATTAACAAAGAAATCACTCAACGCAATAACGATTTTCGTATATATGGGAATTTCTTGTCCGGCCTCAAGCAAAATCTCAGACAGACGCGGGATTACCATAGTAAGCATTAATATCATTACTATAATAAATGTAGCAATAAGAAACGCAGGGTATACAATCGCATTCCTCATTTTCGTTGTTAATTCATGTGTCCTGTCAAGATAATCAGCAAGATGAGCAAACGCTTCGTTTAATTTTCCAGTCTCTTCTCCGGCACGAACCAGATTAACATAAAAAGTTGAGAATACTGATGGATGCTTTCTAAGCGCGTCTGAAATAGAAGAACCTCCCTGAATATCATCTGAAACATTCGCAAGCTTCTTTCGTAAAAGCTCATTTTCTGATTCACCAGCAAGCATACGAAATACACGAAGTGCAGACACCTCTGCCGTAAAAAGTGTCGCAATTTGGCGAGACAGAATTACAACATCTTTTGTTGGTATACGTTCAAGTAGAGAAAACTGGAGTGAAAAAAATGACTGTTTTTCCTCCGACTCAATAGAAACAACAGTAAAATTCCTTCTTTGCAGGGAATTAATAGCAATATTACGATTTAAGGCATCAATTGTTCCTTCCTGCTGTTTCCCACCCTGATTTATGATTTTGTATTTGAAAAGCATACGTTAGGCGTTAGGCGTTAGGCGTTAGGAATTTTCGTTTTCCCTAGGGCCTAAAGCCTAGCGCCTCAATTATTCTTAAGCGTTTCCGCATTTAATGAGTACGCCTGTGCATTCTCGGGTGTAATTTCACCACGCCTGACAAGCTCGGCGAGTGTCCTATCCATATTAACCATTCCTTCCGCTGTTCCGGTCTCAATAACTACATTAATTTCATGTGTACGCCCTTCACGAATAAGGTTGGCAACAGCATTGTTATTAATCAAAAGTTCATAGGCAGGAATGACCCCTCCGGAGACACGTGGAATAAGCCGCTGCGAAAAAACGCCAGCCAAACTTTGTGATAATTGAGCCCTTATTTGTCCTTGTTGTTCGGGCGGAAATGAATCAATGATCCGATCAATGGTCTGTGACGCATTATTAGTATGAAGCGTTGATAGCACTAAATGACCAGTTTCCGCAGCAGTCACCGCAGTTGCAATTGTCTCCGGCCCGCGCATTTCTCCAACCATTATCACGTCAACATCCTGACGGAAAACAGACCGCAGAGCAGAATGAAACTCTTGGGTATCAGAACCAACTTCACGTTGGTCAATAATAGAATTACCTTCTTCAAAAACAAATTCAATGGGGTCTTCAATAGTAACAATATGTTCAGTCCTTTCCCTGTTAACAATATCAATCATTGCCGCAAGAGTTGTTGACTTACCGTGTCCAACCGGACCAACAGCGAGGAAGAATCCCTGCTTGCGCTGTGCAAATGTCTCAAGAATAGGCGGTAAATTAAGCTCTTCAAGTGTTTTGATCTTCGCAGGAATAAGACGAAGTGCAACACCCACGGCACCACGCTGGACAAACGCATTACCCCGAAAGCGCATCCCTTCTTGAGTTGAATAAGAAAAATCAATTTCGTGTGTTTCAAGAAATTCTTTTTTACGCTCCTCTCCCACTAAAGAGGACAAGAACGCTAGCGTCTCTTCCTTTGAAAGTTCTGACTGCTTCACAAGAGAAATAAGATCACCCGCCACTCGGATAGTGGGTTTTCTGCCTGCTGAAAGGTGTAAATCAGATGCACCCTCTTTTATAACAATATCTATTAATTCATCTAGCTTTGCTTTGTCCATAGTAGGATAATACCAATATACGAATTGTACGAATGATACCAATGTATACGAATACGTATTAGTATTATTCGTATCATTCGTACAATTAGTATATTTGTATTGTTCACTTTTGTTTTTCTAAATACTCAGTAACTTTCTTCACAATCTCACCTGGTGTTGCGCTTGCTTTTACAATATAGCCATCAGCGCCAATTTGTTTTGCCTGATCAATATCCGATTCTTGCCCTAAATTTGACAATACAATAATAAGAGAACTCTCTGCAACATGATCTTCCTTTACTTTCTTCAAAAACTCAAGTCCATCCATACCAGGCATAACAATATCAAGCAAAATCGCATCCGGCTTGCTCTCTTTAAGTAAATTAAGCGCATCTTCACTTGAAAGCGCAGTCAAAACATCAAAACCAAGCTCATTAAATTTCAAGGCATACATATCCAGCAAAAATTTATCATCATCAATGATAAAAACGCTCCTTTTCTTTTGTCCTTTATCTTGTTCCATGCCAAATATAATAATACCAATATACGAATTGTACGAATGATACCAATGTATACGAATACGTATTAGTATTATTCGTATCATTCGTACAATTCGTATATTAGTATTGTTCTTGTTATTATATTACAACGTATTGACTTCATCAAAGGGTATAATACCTTCTGCTGTTTTGATAACCGCATCTTCCTTTAAAGAGACCATGCCCTGTGCACGTGCAACCTTTAAAATCTCTCCCTCAACTGGATTTTTAAGAATAACATCCTCCATTGCACGGTCAACACTAAACAGTTCAAATACTCCAGTTCTACCACGTGTTCCACCCGGACAATCTGCTGTAGGAGACGCTTCATGCACCTCTTTCAAGGTAGGAAGTGTTTTTTTAAATTCAGGCGGCAAATCTTCAAACAATTTATCAATCATAATCTTAATACTTCCTTCAATTGGCACCGGCTTTTTCGCATCTGGGCAAATAACTTTCACTAACCGTTGTGCCACAGCAAGAATAAGTGTTGCCGCAACCAAATATGGATCAACGCCCATATCCACAAGTCGAGGCACCACTCCTGCCGCATTGTTGGTATGAAGTGTTGAGAGAACTAAATGACCGGTTAAAGCCGCTTGAATAGCAAGTTCCGCAGTCTCTTGATCCCTAATCTCTCCAACCATAATAATGTCCGGGTCTTGCCGTAGGATAGTGCGAAGACCAGAAGCAAACGTATAGCCAATTTCGGGACGCACTTGCGACTGGTTCATACCAGAAACACTGTATTCAACCGGATCCTCTAAACTTACTACATTTTTTTTATCACGATCTAACTCGTTAAGCATCGCGTAAAGTGTTGTTGTCTTTCCGGAACCCGTCGGTCCCGTTAATAATATCATACCATACGGCGCCTTGATTGCTTTCTGTACTTCTTTAAGGTTCCTCCCCGTAAGACCAGTTTTTTCAAGCTTAGCAATACCGCGCTGTGGATCAAGAATACGCATCACAACTTTTTCTCCATGATACGAAGGGAAAGTAGAAACACGCAAATCGATTGTTCTATCCTCAAGCTTCATTGGAAATCTGCCGTCCTGTGGCTTTCTTTTCTCATCAAGCTTTAAGCTGGCGAGCACTTTAATGCGCGCAACAACCGCGCTAAGAACCGAAATCGGCAACTTTAAACTTGTATAAAGAACTCCGTCAACACGAAATCTCACCCGGATGTTCCCCTCTACTGGCTCGATGTGTACGTCAGACGCACGACCATCAATAGCATGACGTAAAATCACCCCAACTATTTTAGTTATCGGAGCATCTTCAACGAGCATCGTTTTCTCATTTATAGCTTTCTGTAAATCTTGCGATGTAGCTTTTTGAGTAGCCTGTTTCGGTTTTCCAGCAACAGATTTAGCAAGTATGTCTTCCTTTGCCCCCATCTTCTTGTCAATCTTTGGTACAGACACGTGTCTTTGCGCCGGGGTTAATTCTGTCTCAAGCTCAGAGAGCGCTTCATGTACCTTTCCGGTCAGACCTCGATAATTTTCAAGCAAGACATTGAAATTTTTTCTTGAGATTAAAAAGATTTTAAAAGGAACACCTAACTTAGAAGCAATAAATTGAAGCGCATCACGCGCTTCAATATTATCGGGATCCACCATACCAACTTCAAGCACACTATTCTCAAAACCAATTGGAATAAATTGGTAATGCCGTACGGACTCTTCGGGAATATAACGCAAAAGTTCAGTTGAGATACTTTGCGATTCAACATTCCGAAATGGAACGTTATAATATTCTGATTTGAGTTTTAGTAATGCATTCGTGTCAATGCCGCGTTTTTTAAGCGCGGACTCAATGTCGCCCGTATCAGCAGACTCTTGAATAACTTCGTCCAGCTCTTTTGATTGTAAAATACCTTTTTGAACAAGGTGGTCTAGAAATGCCATAAATTAGTAAGTAGTAAGTAGATAGTAGTAAGCAGAGAAATCGTAGAAAAAATAAATAAGCTACTAACTACTTACTAAAGAGGTGCAAAAGGATTTTCCCTTCCTTGAGGTTCGTCAAAAAGCTCAACGCTTTCGTCACGCAAACTATTAAAAATAGGGTTTTCAAAAATATCTGTGTCAAGTTTTATATTCCCGAGTGTATGTAAAAGCACGAGAAATTCCTGTACAATTTCAGACTCGCCACGCGCCCCTCCAGCGCTTTGAGAGACAAGCAACGCCGAATCTTCATCTTTAACGAAGAAAAATGAGTACGCGGCAAAAACGACAATGAGTATAATAACACCACCAATAATGTTTTTTGTTTTATCTTTCACGTTAGAAATTCAAAATTTAAATATTAAAATGCAAAATTACAATGCAAAATCCAAAATTAAAGTAATTTAGAAAACAAATATTTTTATATTTTTATCTGTCATTTTTATTTTTGATTTTTACATTTTACATTTACTTCAGCCAATACGTATCAACTTCAACTTCATACTCATAGAAATCACCCTCGCCACGAGAAAAAGATAGTGCGACAACATCAACGACCCGTAGGCTCTGTTCTAATTCAGAGAGAAAATTAACTAATGAATCATAGCGGCCAGCAAGTGAGAAATTAATACGGAGCTTTCCAAACAGCGAATCGTCTGGACCAAGTATGTTCTGTTCGTCCCGAAGACTGCCGCGCGTCACCACATTTTGAAGAATCATATTATTACGTGACGCAATACGATCAACTTCAAGAATAAGGCGAACATTGTCAACATGATCCGGTAAGATTTTTTGGAGCCGATCAAGGTCTGCATCTGCGATATTATTATAACTGCTAAGCAGGTTATCGCGAACTGCTTGTACTTTTTTTGAATTACTCAATGCCTCATTCAAAGGTCCAATTTGTGCTTGCTTATCTTTAATCTCTTCGTAACGTGGCACAATAAAAAAGAAGAAAAGCGCAATTGAAACCATGATGAGTATAGCTGGTGTAATGTGTTTGAGCATAAATAAAATCTAAATTCCTGACAAACTTGAATCAACAAAGATGTTTTTATACGAAACAAGTCTATCATTTATATTGGCAGAGAAATTAAACAGTACATTACCCTGCGGATTAAGATGTAAATCAGAAAAAATAGAATTTTCAATGAATCGATTCTCTCCAAAAATGACAGATTGCAATGCAACAGAAGAATAATCCCGCGAAACACCGCTTAATTTTAAAATAATTTTCCCATTCGGCTCCATACTAAAAAGCAACCCATCAAATGACACACTTTCAAGGGTAAGTTGTTCAAGAAGATTAAAAACAGTTGATATGACAAGATGATCATCAAGAATTTGCCGAGTTGCTTCGATTCGTGAATCAATTCGTTTCAAACTATCAACAAGCTCTGGCTCAATTGCTTCCCGCGCACGCTCAATTGAAAGAATAAGTGATTGTTCTTGTCGTTCAAGCAACGTCCCGTACACAAACACACCTCCAGCGACAAGTAAGGTTGCAAGAAACAAAATGAGTGAAATGAACAATACCAAATCCACACCCTTTTGTGGCTTTTTACTCTGTGTCTGCGTAATCGACTTTTTGGGTATAAATGATGTTTTAAATTCAGCCATAATAAAAAATTCAAAACGTAAAGCGAAAAACGAAAAATAATAATGTAAAATTTAAAACAATTATATTTTTTATTTTAAGTTGTTGTTTTGCGTTTTTAGTTTTGCGCTTTACACTTATTCAATTTCCTGCAGTCTCCGCAATGCAACACCAAGCGCAACGGAAAAGCTAGGACCGATATTTTTAAGCACGTCTTCCAAGAACGCGGGGGTTTCAACTTTCTCAAACGGATTTCCGTACACAACTTCTGTATCTAAATTTTGCGCGGCAAGTTCAGTTACTCCTTTTAGTAAGGCACCGCCACCTGATAGTATAATCTGGCTAACTGCTTCATTTTCCTTTTTTTCATAATCAAGCAATACACGATTTACTTTAGTTAATACGCCCTCCATGATAAGTCGCGCTGTTTCGTTAACCTTACTCCCTTCGCCTTCTTTACCCACAAGCCCATGCATGCGTTTCATTTCTTCGGCTTTTAAAATACTAATACTAAGTGATTTTGAGAGAGCAACAGTTATGTCTTGCGAACCACGATTGACAACATGTGACCGATACACCACACCGCTTTCAACTACCGAGACATTAGTTGTGCTTGATCCCATATCAAGTATTAGGAACGTAGAAGTACCTCTTGCGAGCAAAGAACGTATAGCACTGAACGTCTCAATTTCCAAAAAACCAACATTAAGGTTATTTAATTTGGCAATCTGACGATATTTTTCAATAGTATTGTTGTGAATGGCAACAAGTAGAACATTCTTAGTGTCTTTTTTCCTACCCTTCGCGTCAGCACGCACTGCATCTTCTTTCTTGTTGGCTTCAGGTTCCAAACCCACGATACCCCTCTCACGATGGGGAATAATCCACCAGTCAAGTGTAACTTCAGAAATGGGAACGGGAATATATTTTCTCGCTTCAATCGGAACCATGCTTTTGAGTTCATCCTCCGAAACGGCGGGAAATTCAATGACCGAAGTTAAACTTGAAGAAAGCGGAATAGAAAATGCACTTTGTTTGGTCGTTACATTAGCTTCACGAAGCACATCCTTAACAGCTTCAGCAATTTTTTCTACTGAAAGCTGTACCGATTGACCAACTTCAAGGTCTGCATAGGGTCCAAGCGCAAGCTCACCATATGTTTCCAAAATTGCCTGCCCTTTCTTTCTTCGCAGCTGCACTACCTTGACAGAAGAAGCGCCAATATCAATACCAACAACACTATTGTCTCCACTGCGAAACCGCTTGAGAAAACGTTCGGGAAATTCCGTAATCTGTTCTAAAATGCTCATGTCGACGAAACATTATTCATATACTATTATTCTATCAAGTATACTCTTCACATACCATTATTCTATCCATCACAATGGATTGCTAGATATAATTATACCACGCAAATAAACATTTGGTGTACTAAATGTGTTATATTTATCCACATTACTTACGAAGCATATGCAAACTATTTGCAACATCTTTAAACTTGTCTTAAACATATTTTTTCCAATATCGTGTTTTAGGTGTAAGCAAAATGGAGTGTATCTATGTGAGTCTTGTTTTGCAGAACTCCCAAAAGTAGAAGGAAAAGTCGAAAATTTATTTTTCACAATATTTCAATACAAAGAGCGCGCGGTTCGCGACATGATATGGTCTCTGAAATACAGAGGGAACAGAGACGTAGCGCGACTTCTTTCCGAATATATGTATGAATGGTTTTGCGAAGATCTTTCAGATGAGACGCTTTTTAGAGGTTTTGTTCATCCTCTTGTAATACCAATTCCTCTTTCCAAAAAACGTCTAAGAAAACGCGGCTTTAATCAGGCGGAACTTTTAGCGCGAGAATTTACCATGCGAGATACTTCATTTACACTTTCAACAAACGTACTGTATAAAATAAAAGATACGCGAAGCCAGACGACACTTAAAAACCGCACCGAACGAATGGCAAATGTAATTGATTCTTTTGAAGCGCGCAACGCAGAGAAAATAAAAGATAAAAATATTATTTTAATTGACGACATTTACACAACCGGCGCAACACTAAACGAAGCAAGGAGGATTTTAATTAACGCCGGCGCACGCATGGTATTGTGTTGCACTATTGCACATTGATAAAATATTTTATCTTACTTTTTATACCGTAGTACAAAAAGTAAGAAAATTAAAATTCAAAACCAAAATGTGTAAAACCGAGCTTTACACATTTTGCAAACCTGTTCTACTAAAACCTTCTCAAAAAAAAGCTGCCTAAAATGGTTAGAAAATTTCATCAATAAAGCATCGTCATCTTTTTCACCCATAAAAAATAACTCCTCTATTTTTTATCTATAAGGAACATAACAAGAGCACCTCACGCCTCCAACTGGAAAAATTACCAAAATTTGGTATACTGCTAAGGATTCTGGTGGGTTGCCCCGAATTGGTAAGGGAGCGGATTGCTAATCCGTAGCGGCTTCGCCGCTTGTGGGTTCGAGTCCCACACCCACCGTACCGATTTTTCTATGTCTCCGATTTTTATGAGAAGGCAAGGTTTTGATAAACCACCTGATTCACATATCTAAACCTAGCTTTTAAAAATTCCACAAAAAACCTTTGTGAGGCTTAATATTTTAACGGCTCAATCCCGCTTGTAGCGGGATTGAGCCGTTAAAATAGACTTGACCCTAGTCAAAACAAAAAAAGCCCGAGGTGGTATTTAACCACCGTCGGGCTTTGCGAGTTAGCGCTCTATTCGAGCGTAGATATTTTTAGGTCAGTGTTGTCAAATTGAATGATGGGTATACTGTTTTGCTCACCCACATATGCGTCAATGACAACCTTATGACCAGGTTCTGTCCATTTGAGCTCTGGACTGACATCGCTAGTTCCAAAAAACTCCTTTCCGTCCTGCCCTTCTAAGCGCAGATAAAAGAATTTTCCGTCCTTAACGGCACCGAGAACCACTGCTTCAATGCGCTCACGTTTTACGAGATCATCAGCATTCAAGCCCTGACCTTGTTGGATCAGAGAATTCTGATAGTCTCGCAGAGCTTCTTGTGCGCTTCCTCCAACACCCACTGTCTCATAATTCTTAACGCTTACGAAAGCGTACATCTTAACAAGACCATCTTCGCCTTTGAGTGTCATAAAGTACGAAGGGATACCTCTAACGTTGTAGAGAATCGGGCTCGTTGCTTTAAACCCAGCTTCTTTCACCCCTTTTGCATTTTCAGCAGAAGCTTGCGCCGCTTGCTCATTTGCGCCAGCAATCAAGTAACGTCGAACCTTTTTCGTCCTGGTGTTCACCAAAACAAAACTGTTTGTTCCTTGACTTGAACCAGCTGACTGTAGCCCCGAGTACCAGTACGCCTGACCATTGGCACCATGAACAAGAGACATTCCCGGCGTAGTCTTGATTATGTCCGTCTGTGCAAAGACAGAATTCCAAAATCCGTGAATATAGTTTCCCCAGTCATTAAGCTGTTGGGTAACCACCGACTCGGGCTGAATACGGTCAATCCAGACGGGAGCATCATCAATTCCGTACTCTTTGATGTCGCCCGTTTGCAAATCAACCACGACAACACCGACTGTGTCTTCACCATTAAAACCAACTGTCCGATCGTAACGAGTGATAACCCAATGTGGACGACCACTATCGTCAATCTCAAAACTGTAATCAGTGAGCCCAGATGACATGTAGCCATTCGCGCGAACGAGACGCTTGACATAAGAACCGAAGTAACCGCCATTCATAAGGTAACGAAGATTCATTTCTTTATAAGCACTTTGCGTAAGGTCCGCGGCACCCATTCGTCCGTTGTCTTTGGCAGGGCTTTGGGCACTCTCGTCGATTGGCTTGACAGCCATAACCATATAAAGAACTGTCGGATCAATAGCACTGACCATGACATAACCGGGTGTTGTGCCATGCCCCCAGTACTTGAAGACGTTGTCATGGACCAAAGGACCAACCCATATAAGTTGTTTATCAAAACAAACGTCCTTTTCAGAACCATTGCCATCTCGGATACCAAAACATCCATTAACGGTTTGAACGTTCATGGTACCAAGATTAACACGGGAACCGAGTCCTGGTATTTCTTCAATTAGTTTTTCGCCAAGTCGTCTGGCCAACGGCTGGTCAACATGGCGCACTCGCTTGATATTAACAGGCGAAACATCCGCGCCAAATTCACTTTGAATTGGTGCTCCAAGGATGCTCCGATAACTGTCAGCATGGAACATTGAAAATGTCGTTATAAATGGGACGACAGTTAACATGATTACACCGAAGATCATCGGCAACCACGCTAGCAACGGTGGCATTTTGTTTCCCGCTACTTTGATGACAATGAGAGCAACACCGCTGATTACGACTACGAACCACCAGTTGCCATAAAAGTTCCATGCCATAGTTGGCATAATCCACCAGCCAGTTAGGCCGACAAAAAAGAACATAACGACCGACAGGCCGATCTTGATCCTAACAGAACTCAACTTGCCAAGCGTCAGCACGGCAAGAGTGAGAAATGCTGCTGCAATTCCATATAGGAAAAAATACATAAGGATGCCTCCCTTCTAGGGTTGTTAACGAACACTGCCCACGATTAGGCAGTCTGTATGACAGGATAACATAATTATATAATATTGTCAATAAAAAAACCGAGTATCAAAACTTCACTTAAAAAACCGTTATTTTCAACAAAAACCTTAATATCAGTGAGAGATTATTTGTTTGCGACTAGTGCAATCAATATTAATGTGTTATAATGTTAGAAAGGTGCGCGCATAACAAAGAAGCCCCCTACACACCCAATATTTTCTATACTAAAAATAGCAAAATGAAAAACTTTAAAACATTTTATTCCATTTTTGTATCTCTCACTGTTGCGCTAATGTTCATGTTTTTTGTACGCACATATTTTTTTTATGACGAGGTTGCTCTTGATGCCCAGGCATGGGGAGCATTCTTTACAGTTTTTGGTGTTTTTTATGCAATCATAATAGGGTCTCTTATTACAAATGTTCTTGGACGCTTCACTTCTCTGTCAAGAACAGTTGAAGAAGAGTTGGTTGCCTTGGAGGAAGTACGCGATCTTCTGATCTATCTTGATGAAAACAAAGAAACAAAGAAGGAAATATATACTGCTCTACTTGATTACGTTAATTCGGTTTTAGGCAAAGCATGGGAAGAAATGGGTAATATTAATAGTTCGTTCAATACTGATACGTCTAACGAATTATATAAATTAATTAAAGCTGTACACAAGATTAAAATTACAAATGAAAGTGACAAATTTGCCCTCGGTGCACTGATGAATAAAATTACAGACATCACCACGTTAAGGTCTAAAAGAATCAGTTATGCGCGAGAACAGTTGCCATCACGCCTTCAAACATTGGTTACTTTTATGTCCATTATGCTTTTGTTTGGATTTATTTTTGTAGGCGTTCATAACATTTGGATACATGGTTTAATGGTCTTTTCAATTACTATACTGATTTACTTTGCACACATAATTCTGTCCGAGCTAAACCATCCTTTCCGCGGCGTATGGAACATCAACAAGAGACCCTTTCAAGAGTTTCAGAGAAAATTGAAGAATATTGTAGCTCTACAATAAAGATTCCCTCAAGTAAGACCATGCGATATTAACCGTACACTTTCTAAAAAAGAGTAAAAATATCCCAGTTCAGCGTAAGCTAGACTGGGATACTATTTTTTTACCGCACCATTACGCAGCGGAACAATTTCAATCTCCTCAAGTTCTTCAAAAACTCCTTGGATTTCACGAAGAGCTTGTTCGCCATCTTTCAGGACTTTTCGATTCCTTCCGCCTTCCTTAGCTGCAAGCTTCTTTAAATGTGGGACCATTCCCTGTAATCTTTCTATCATTTTTAAGGTGAGATTGATGGGACTCCCTGGTGAAAACTCTGCGAATGTCTTTGGATCGGTTTCGGGATCTAAATAACTTTCTCCATTAAACGCACCTGCTTGACGCAACGCTTCAAGATTTCTTATATACTCAAGGAGTTGCCATAGTCCTCGTATCAATTCGGGCGCAACAACGCGCCGTACTGGCCTGCGTTGCTCAGGCATATCATCCCCAAAGAGTGTTGCTTGTCCGTTGCGTAAATGTTCAATCCGCGCAGAAATAATTATTTTGAATCTGCGAACCCTCATGCGTGTTGCAACGGCATCAATCACAAGCTTCATGAGTTCGTCTTCACCCATTGGTTTATTGATCTTTTTCAATTCTTCGTTAAGCCGTGCCGCTTCAGTGAGAATGCCATAAGGTACAGCAATGTCTTTCAAACCCGCAAGGTTTTGAAGTGAATCCGGAAGTGTGCAGAATCGCATAGCTGTATGTACCCATGAAGCAGAACGTCCAATTGAACGCGCGAACTGTGCGATAGAAATCTTAGGGTCTTTTAGTTTTTTCCAACGATAGAAATCCCGCGCAGCGGCAACCTCTTCATGAATCGGTACTTGTTTATGACGATTCTCTTGAAATTGAACCGACAGCGCTTCACTCGCAATCAACCCAAAATGTAGAACTACACGATACAGTCCATTAAAACGTTTTGTTTCGGACATCTTTCTTTCAACAAGATTCTTCACTGCCATGTAACGTCGATGTCCTGCTACAAGTACAACATAATAGTCTTCGCCGTCTATTACGGTTTTAGTGAGTTCATTTAACGCATGTTTTGAACCCATAACAAGATTAATATCTCTTATGTACTCCTGTGCTTGTTGTGGTGTAAGTGCGGCCGCAATACCTTGCGCAAGCTGTCCTTTCTCGTAGATACTGTCAGCAAGTTCATCAATATCCTCAAGCGACTGCCGAATTTGTGTGAGCAAATTTACAACTTCAATGGGGAGGTTCACTGATACCACCCCATCAGACTCTCGCTCAACAATATCTGCAAGCGAGTATCTATGCGTGATGGTCATGAACATTCCTCAATCTTTTACAATGTATCTGGTAAACATTATGCCCAAAGACTAGACAAACTTCAATGAATCGCCAAAATGCCCTGCCAGGCAGAGCCTTCTAGGCGCCGCGCAGAGGGCTCTGCACGGCGGGCAGTATTTTTACTCTCTTGCGGCGAGATCGTGAACAGGCTTAAAGGCAACGGTTGAAAACAACTATTTTGCTGTTTTCCATAAAAGTTCAAAAGTTTGTTGATGCATTTGTATAACGCTTTTGTTCTCAATCACAATCCCTATAATCGGTTGATTTAATTGGTGAATAAGAACTCTTTGTGGGGTTACCACAAGATTGGTTATCAATTTAGTATCCTTTGGAAGAAATTTTATAGTATGATTATAGTTTTTTTCATATTTTTTATGATCTCGCGCCAAATCATCATCTTGAAAAAGCATACGTATATTAATATTTAATTTCGCTCTTCTTTCAATAAAGTTATAGAACCATTTTCCGTATAAATCAAAAACCTTAGACGCGTTAGCCATAACCATATATTTTTCACCGGGTTTTATGTCTCGTATCATGCTTTCATACACCGACTTCACACCTTCCTTGCCTTCATAGTATTTAATAAAACTTTCTCCACCTTGGAGATTATATAACGACATAAATTCTGGCAACTGCTTGTGGAGTTGTTGGTGTCGTTCCTCAATAATCCTATCTAACTTTTCAGGACTTTCTGCTACATACAATTTCTTAAAACCTTTAACGTCGATGCTTACAAGACCCCTTTTTTTAAGAGACTCAACGACTGTATACACAGTCGTTCTTTTTATTTCAGCTGTTCTCGCTATCTTTTGTATGGTTGTTGGACCAAGCGATAAAGCGGAAAGATACACCTGCGATTCATTCTCGCTAAGCCCTAAATCGTTAAGTATCGTAATAAGGTTATTGTTTCTCATATTATGTCGGAATTATTGACAACATTTATATCCTATCATAAAGGTTTAAAAGGGTCAAATATATATATTGACGACAAATATGACAAATTTTACAGATCAGTTAAAATGTTATGTATTATAATAATCTGTAAAAATTATGAAAAATAAATATATTCTGAGCATTTTAGCTATAGTTGTTATAACGATTTTTTCTATTATTGCTACAAACCTAAGCAAACCAGACAACCAAGAAGCATCTATAATAGGAACTTCTGGACAAAAGATTACCAAAATAAGAGTTGTTGATTTACCAGTAGTTGCTGCCCTACCTTTTTATATCGCTCTGGAAAAAGGTTATTTTAAAGATGCTGGTCTTGATATTGAATATACAAAACTCAACTCGCCTAATTTAATCATCGACGCACTTTTATCAGAACAGGCTGATATAACATCAACAAGTGGAGCAATGGGCATTGCCGGGCTCGCTTCATTTCGTAAGCCGGGGTCTATAGAGATTTATGCCGCTTCTGGGGCTAGAGAAGACGGTATTTTTAGGACAGAAAGTCTAATGGTTAAAAAAAATAGTGAAATAAATTCATTTGCAGACATGAAAGGCAAAAAAATGGGAATACTGCCAGGTATCCAATGGATAACAATCTCAACACATTTACTCTCTTCTCATAACTTAAAAGTTGGTATTGATGTTGAGATTATTGAATTAGCGCCAGGACTTCAGGTAAGCGCACTTGTAAACGGTCAAATTGATGCACTTCTGGCAATTGAGCCAATGGCATATATTGCTAAAACTCAAGGTATGCGCGAAGCAGTATCTCGTCCCAATTTAACAGCTATTTCTAACCCATTTTATCCAGGAGCAGGCATAGTTAGAAGCAAATTTGCCGATGAACATCCAGAAGCAGTAAATGCTTTTATTGACGCAATAGGTCGTGCCATCGATGATACTGAAAACGATATTGATAGTTCTTTGCAATTTTTGTCAGGATATACACCGCTAGATGATACCCTCATCTCAAATGCCCCGCTATATCTTGTAAAAATCTATAAGGATTTTACTGAAGAGGATATACAAGCGATTGAGACATTTCATCAAATATTTACAACTCACGGAGTTGTTGACGGAAAAATAGATTCGCGTGGAATCATCTATAAGTCGCGCAATTAAAAATATGAAGCAAGCGATTTCAATAAATGGATTATATAAAAGTTACGGAAACAAAAAAATTTTCTCTAACTTTAATTTAAAAATTCCTCAAGAAAAAATTGTTGCGATTTTCGGACCAAACGGATGTGGCAAGTCCACACTTATGAGTATTGTCGCTGGCATCATCAAAAGTAATAACGGTTCAATAGATATTGATTATGAAAGAATGAGTTATGTTTTTCAAAATTATTCAGAGTCATTGTTTCCCTGGAGGAGTAATTATGAAAATGTAATCTTTCCGCTTGAAATAAAAAAATTCTCAAAAGAAAGCATCAATGGAAGATTTATTGAAATTCAAGAATTATTCGGGGCAATGTTTGACTGGAATGAGTATCCATACAACCTTTCTGGAGGACAACGACAAATACTTGCATTTATGCGCGCGTTGATTACAAAACCAAAAGTCCTTCTAATTGATGAAGCATTTTCCTCTTTAGATTTTGAGAATAACCTACTATTGAGAGAAAAACTTCAACAATATTATCTATTTGAAAGACCAACGATTCTTATGGTAACTCACAACATAGAAGAAGCGATTCATCTAGCTGGCGACATTGCTGTATTTCCAAAGTCGCCGGTCGCTTCTTTTAAGTTAATTGAGAATTCAGAAATATATCCTCGGACAAACGAATTTTTAGCTTCCAACAAATTCCAAGATATTAAAAATACCGTCTTGTCATCATTCAGTAAATTTATTACTTATGAATAAAAATTGGCACACATTAATAGGTCCATCAGTTTTAATTTTTATATGGTTATTTGTATCTTGGTCTAACATAATAGATAATTTTTTATTACCAGGACCTATTGAGACAACCCTATCTCTATTTGATTTAATTTGGAGTAAAGAGGTAGCAACAGATTTTTGGATGACATCTCTGCGCACAATAATTTCTTTCACCATAACATCCCTTGTTGGAATACCTCTTGGACTCGCTTTGGGCAGTTCAGAGAAACTATATCAAAGTTTTGAATTTATTATTGATTTTTTGAGATCAATGCCCGCGACTGCAGTTTTTCCATTATTTATACTAATATTTGGCGTTACGGATGCATCAAAAATCGCGGTTGCGGTATTTGCGTCTATATTAATTGTCATATTTAATACTGCTTATGGAATAATGAATGCAAGTAAATTACGTATATTAATAGCAAAAATTATGGGAACAAATAAACTACAGATGTTTCGTTCAGTGTTATTTTGGGAAAGCTTACCTCAGACTTTTGTAGGTCTGCGAGTGGCACTTAATTATTGCCTTATTCTTATTGTGGTTGCAGAAATGTTTATCGGCACAAATGTTGGACTTGGTCGCAGAATTATTGATTTTCAGATAACTTACAATATCGAAGCGATGTATGCGACCATTCTTATAACGGGGCTACTCGGATATTTACTAAACATGGTATTTGCAACACTACAAAACAGATTAATACATTGGAATAAATAGAAAAGGACTTATCTTCAAAGTGTAGGTTTTCTTGTTTGAGCCCACTTTAAGGGGTACGCTTCAAAATGCCCCGCATTGAGGGTTTATGATATACTGCAGACAACATTTTATCGCGCTCTAGCTATATATCACCTATCATGACCCAAGAAGAAGCTCTCTTAGTTTTAAAAACTGGCGCCAGTGTATTTCTTACTGGCGAACCGGGAAGCGGCAAGACACACGCTGTCAATCGGTATGTTGCCTACCTTCGTGACTGTGGAATTGAGCCCGCGATTACAGCTTCCACCGGCATTGCCGCAACTCACATTGGAGGATTCACGATTCATTCATGGAGCGGTATTGGTGTGCGCAGTAATCTCACAAAATATGACATAGACCGCATTGGGCAAAACAGAAACATTGTCAGACGTGTTAGTAATGCACGTGTTCTCATCATTGACGAAGTATCTATGCTTTCCGCGCAAACTCTTTCAATGATTGACGCTGTATGCCGTGAAGTACGACGTAGTCGTGAGCCATTTGGTGAACTTCAAGTTATTTTAGTCGGAGATTTTTTTCAATTACCACCCGTGTTTAGGAAAAACAAAGACGAGGAACAGAGACAGACATCTCTCATCGCTAAAGACACCTTTCGTAATGAGTTCGCCTACCAATCAGATACATGGGACGCTCTCAACCCTATCACCTGCTATCTTTCAGAACAACACCGGCAGGAAGACACAGTTTTTCTTGAATTTCTTTCAGCCGTTCGCGCACAGCGCATTCAGGAATCGCACAAAGAACTCTTACGAACGCGTTACGCAAAGACGCCAAAAGACGACATAACACAGCTCTACAGCCATAACGCCGATGTTGATGTCATTAACGACGTGAAACTTGATAAACTCTCGGAGCAATCTAAAGTATTTGAGATGACAGCACGTGGTCCGGAAAAACTCATTGCCGCTCTCAAACGTGGATGTCTTTCTCCGGAAACATTAACACTCAAAATTGGCGCGCGTGTTATGTTCACGAAAAACGACATTACGCGGCGTCAATACGTAAACGGCACACTCGGCGCTGTTACAGGATTTTCAAAAAATAACGGATATCCCATTGTGAAGACGCATACAGGCAAAACTATCTTCACGGAACCAAACGAATGGCTCATAGAAGATGGCGGGCGCGTGCTTGCACGCATCGGTCAAATACCACTCCGTCTAGCGTGGGCAATGACAGTACACAAGAGCCAAGGAATGTCTTTAGATGCCGCGCATATGGACCTCTCGCAAACATTTGAATACGGGCAAGGGTACGTAGCGCTCTCGCGAGTGAGGACGCTTGCGGGACTTTCTCTTGCGGGACTCAATACTCGCGCGCTTGAAGTACACCCCGAGGTTTGTACGAAAGACACAGAATTTCGGGAGCAATCAAAAGACGCACAGCAAAGATTTACTGAATTTGACACAAAAGAACTCGCGACACTTCATACGAATTTCATACGAGCGTGTGGCGGAAAGCCCGGGTCAGGACGAATTAAGAACGTCCCGAAAAAAACAGAATCAACATACGATGCTACGTGCGCGCTTTTGAAAAACAAGAAATCATTTGCCGAGATTGCAGAAGAACGCGACATGGTACTCAGCACCATAATTGGCCACGTGGAAAAACTCGCGACAGAAAAAAAGATAAACCCGGATCACGACCTTGCGCACATAAAACGCCCGAAGCAATTTGAAGAAATGAAAAAAGCGCTTGAAGCCGTGCATCAAAAAGAAGGAAAAATGCTCCTTACTCCCGCTCGCACTCTTTTAAACAATAGTTGTGATTACGAAGAACTGCGTCTCGCGCGACTCTTTCTTCGTTAACGTTCAAAATTTCGTAATTCACAAAAACAAAAATCTATAGGCTAATTCGCACGAATTAGCCTATAGCAATATAGTAAAAACCCCGACTGACGTCGGAGTTTTGTTTTTCACTATGCTACATGCGCATTTTCTGCGACCTCTACTTCTTTTTTCTTCTTTCTTGTCTTTTTTTCAGGCCAGACTGCGTTTCTATTTCCAGCAGAAGTAATGAACACCTTACGAATTTGAGAGAGTGGGAGAAACATAAATACGAGCAACTTCTTTTGTAGACCAAGACCTCTAGATATTTTTGTAGATATCACGCAATACATGTACAATAAACAAAATAACAATTACTATTAACAGCATTTTTGTCATGCACCATAAAGTAATCTTGGGTCTTGTTCTCATGCTCGTTCTCATAATCAGTGGTTTGTTTTTCTTTAACTCAAACAACGCGACTACAGACAAACAACAAGAAGATGTAAAGACTATCATTGCAGAAGACATTAATGTTGAGAATGCTATCATTCACACTATTAAATATACTAGCGATGGATTTTCTCCAAAAGTCGTTGAGATACAAAAAGGAGATATTGTGAAATTTACAAATGACAGTGGATCTGGTATGAGAGTCGCCTCTGCAATTCATCCGATACATTCTCAATATCCTCAAAAATCAGACAACGATTGTCTTGGGTCTTCATTTGATTCATGCGATGTAACACAGTCAGGAGAATCGTGGTCATTTACCTTTAACGAAATTGGAGAATGGGGCTACCACAACCATGTACGCGCAACTAAGCGAGGTACAGTGATTGTAAATTAATAATGAAAGGACCGCGTCGCAATTTTTGCGAAGCGGCCCTTTGGTTTAAAGAGCAATCTCCATACCTTCGTAGGCAGCAACAACTTCTTGGCCAACTCCTACGAGACCTTTGCACATCTCAACAATCTCCAAAACCTTGTTATCATCTGAAGCGGGATCATGATGAAAAAGTACAGTTTTCTTGACTCCAGCCCGTCGTGCAGTTTCAGCAACCGCTTCTGGATATGAGTGTCCCCATCCATGACGCGCAACTCCGCCAACTTTTCCTTCGTACATTTCCTTTGTGTATTGGCAGTCAGTAATCCACACATCCGCTCCCTCTGCTAATTCAAGAAGTCGTGGGTCTGGACAAGACGGATCGTAAGGTTCATTGTCGGTTGAATAGGCAATAACCTTTCCGTCATATTCAATGCGCCAGCCATAAGTTTCTTGCGGATGATGGAGTTTGCGAGTTTTTACTTTCACTGCACCAACATGAAAACCCATCATGTCGCATACACTTGATGCGTTGATTTCGTGTGTAGCCCTTTTAATCTCCTGCCATGAAACAGGAAATTCCGGTGCATCCATTTGCCCCCGAAGACATGCCTCTGCGGTTGACATCCAATCGGTCCCGCCATAAAAATTCCACCTATTTTTAATCCCGGTTTCTTTGTTAATATGAAGAGGTCCAAAGAAGGGCAAGCCCTGAATGTGGTCCCAATGGACATGCGAAAGCAAAACCGTAACCGTAAGCCCACCATTTTCAAACATTTGCGGGAATAATGAGTTTCCAAAAGGCCGCATACCAGTTCCCATATCAAGGCAAATTCGCTCATCGCCGCATCGAACCTCAACACATGAAGTATTACCGCCAATTGTTCCTCTCACGGAAAACGGGAGTGATTCCAAAAACTTCTCTGGACTTAAGTTTCCGGTCTTTAAAGAAGCATGAAACGCTTGAAGCGCTGTTAAGACTTTTTGAGAAACGTCATCTGCGGTAATTGGTGCAGCAACAGAACCACGAACACCCCAGAACTTAATTGTGGCCATTGTAATGTTCTCCTCTAGTTATTGTAATGGAAATGTAAGTTCTAGAAGCAACTTAACATGCAAAACAAAAATGGTCAAGACTCCAGAATTTGTCGGGTTTACTGCTATACGCTACGCTAAATACAGAGCATGTCGAGAAACCCCTCCCTGCCTGCACCGCCTGTTTTTGGGTTACGGCACACTCGTCTCGCCCTCTATGTGCCACAAGCACATTTCGAGCTCCGACTCGGCGCCTCACCCACAAAAACAGGCGGCTCGGCCTGGGAACCCGGGTTTCCCAACATACTCTATGAACCACAACTCCCTCATTGAAGAATATTTCCGACTTACCAAAACGCAAAAGTTGGCACTTAAAAAATTAGGTCTTGTAACAGTGAAAGATTTGCTTTTTCATTTTCCAGTGCGATATGAATCAACTGAAAGCCATAAACTTATTGCTAATTTACAAAAAGGAGAGACCGCGACTTTTTCGGGCTCTATAGAGAAAGTAAAAAAGGCAAAAGCATTCCGTAAGAAGATGGCAATGACAGAAGCGGTTATCAGAGATCACACCGGCTCTATACAAGCAGTATGGTTTCATCAACCATATATTGCGGAAAAATTAAAAGAAGGAACTGTGGCAAGATTGACCGGAAACATAGGAGAACGAAAAGGAAAACTATATGTCGCAAATCCTGAATTTGAATACACCGACAATATTCCGTTTATCACTGGTATTAAGGATGAAGAAAAAGCGACGCTTTATCCGGTATATTCCGAAAGTAGAGGTATCACATCCCGTTGGTTTTATCACGCAATCAAAAAAATGCTTGCTGAAAAAATTCATGAGCAAATTGCTGATTCTCTATCAGAAAATATTCTCAAGACATATCACCTGCCGAAATTAAAAACCGCGCTCGTCTGGATTCATACACCACAAAAACAAGACGATGCTGACTCGGCGCGAAAACGATTCGCATTTGAAGAAGTATTTTTTATTCAACTTGCTCACCTTAAAACTCGGAGTGAATATAAAAGTAATCCCTCACATAAAGTGTCGTGGGAAAAAGAACACGTTGACAGTTTTGTTAAGCGCTTCCCATTTTCTTTTACAAAATCACAGGATAAGGCAATTGAGGCAGTACTTTCAGATTTTAAAAAAGAAGAGCCGATGTCACGACTCTTGGAGGGAGATGTGGGCTCTGGCAAAACAGCAGTTGCCGCAACAACTGCATATGCTGTGGTCACGTCACGCCCTGAAAATCAAAACTTCGGAAATCTACAAGTTGCGTATATGGCGCCGACTGAAATTCTCGCGCAACAGCATTTTGAATCATTTATGGAATATTTTTCCCATCTGCCGATTCAAATTGGGCTTATTACCTCAAGCGGATGTAAAAAATTCCCTTCAAAAGTTGACCCGAAAAAAGCAACCTCTATTTCAAGAGCGCAACTTTTAAAATGGGTTGCGAACGGAGAAATCCCTATTTTAATCGGCACCCATTCGCTCATTCAAAAAACGGTTGAGTTTAAACACCTCGCGTATGTGATTATTGACGAGCAACACAAGTTTGGCACCATGCAACGATTTAAGTTAGCGAGCAAAGGAAAGACTGCTCCCCATTTATTATCAATGACGGCAACGCCTATACCAAGAACATTAGCGCTCACCATATTCGGCGATCTTGATTTGACGTTACTAACCGATATGCCACTAGGACGAAAACCAATTATTACAGAAATTGTTTCTTCAAGCGAGCGTCCGATAGCATATAAAGAGATAAAAAAAACGCTTTTCGCTGGACGGCAATTATATGTAATTTGTCCACGTATAGATGAACCGGATCCAGACAAACGTCTTACGTTGAATGTAAAATCAGTAAAAGCAGAGGCGCAACGATTACGGAAAGAAATTTTTCCCGATTATGAAATTGACATTCTGCACAGTAAATTAAAACCAAAAGACAAAGAGGACATAATGAATCAGTTTTTACAACATGAAATAGATATTCTAGTCGCAACATCAGTTGTTGAAGTTGGCGTCAATGTACCGAACGCCACTATGATTATCATAGAAGGCGCCGAGCGGTTTGGTTTAGCACAGCTCCATCAGTTGCGTGGACGAGTTTTGCGTAGCACCCATCAAGCATACTGTTATATATTTGCTAACACAAAAAGTAAAAAATCTTTAGAACGCTTGAAAGCTATTAAGCAGGCTAAAAATGGATTTGAACTTGCCGAATTAGATTTAAAGATGCGCGGCTCTGGAGAATTATCCGGCAAAAAACAGTGGGGTATAACTGATATTGGCATGGAAGCAATAAAAAATATTAAAATGGTGGAAGCCGCGCGAAACGAAGCACAAAACATTATTAAAGAAGACCCTGATTTTAAAAAACATTCGTCTATCAAAAAGCGAATTGACGCGGGAGAGAACATCCATTTTGAATAGACAACATTCCGACATTCTGC
>DCXN01000005.1:30125-60933 GCA_002327685.1 Patescibacteria group bacterium UBA2135 | reverse complement strand
GCAGAATGTCGGAATGTTGTCTATGTTATGGTGAAATGAATGGCAGTGATATAAACGACCTCCTGCCAGAAGCAAGAAGTCATGGAAATGGGGGGGTTGACAATTATTGTATATATATTATCATCCACACTATCGCATAAAGCGACAAATTGTATGAACAACAGAAAAAATCTAGTAATTAATCAAGTGAACCCAGCAATAATTGTAGGGGGATATTTTGTATTGCTCACTAACGGGATTAATTCCTTTGAAGCAGTCAACTGGGTCCAACATTGGCAGAATATTTTTGCACCGTTTGTTCATAAAACTTTTTCTATATATTAAAAGAAAGTTAGCTCAAAGGTTTCAAAAACATCCTGCCAATTGCAGGGTGTTTTTTAGTTGAGTCTCCTAGGAGTCAACTAATAAGGTCGAAATTAACAGATTAACGGAGGCGACACGATGAAATCCAAAAAAGAAACAAAAACTTCATTCTCGTTCTTTGTAGATGGCATTAAGACCCTCTGGGGTTTCTTGGGTGGTGAAAAGAAGACGATTCTTTTTGTGCTAGCCATGCTTGCTGTTGCAAACTTGCTTACTTTATCTGGAACATATCTCTTGAAATTAGTTTTTGATATGCTTCCGAATCTTGGAGTAAGTGCAACAACTACAAATATTTTTCTGCTTATAGTCGGAATATCGACAGTAACACTTACGGCAACATTTGTAGGCAATTACTTGAAAGAACTACCGTTTGGGGATGCATTGATTCGGCTAGAAAATCGCTGGCCACAAATGGCACACGAGAAGCTTCTTTCTCTCTCTGTAACGTATCATGAACGTGAAAATACGGGGAAAAAGATTGCCAAGATAGATCATGGGTGCAATAAAATGGTTGTACTCATGGGCGATTTGTTTTGGCAATTTCTACCAAGTGTGTTTTTCTTGATTCTGAATCTGTTCTTTATTCTTGTGATTGATTGGAAATTGGGTGTGCTATTTTTCATCCCGTTTATCCCATCAATCATACTCATTCATGTTATGTATGAGAAATTCTGTCACGAATGGGATAGATGGGGTGAGCTTAAAGAAAATGCTACAGGGATTTTTTGTCAGGGGATAATTAATGTACGAACGGTACAGGGTTATGTTCGGGAACGAAATGAACAGAAGCGTTTTGGAATTGTACGTACTGACATGGAAAAGATAGACCTTTTTATGCACAGAAAGATACGGAAGTATTATTTTGTGATTGAAGCTCTTCTTCACTTAAGTTTTGTGCTGACACTCGGCGTAGGAATATATTTCTACATTGCTGGAATTTCAACTCTCGGTTCAGTCGTGTTTGTTATTGCAACAGGAAATGTCGTAACTGGTAATATCTTTACCATCCTCCATTCTTACAGAGAAATTATGCACAATATTGTGTATATGAATAGAGTTAAGTCTGTAATGGATGAAACGAGCATTGTTGAAAACAAATTAGGCTCAATCGTGCCAAAGGTGAATGACATAAAAAGTGGTATTGAGTTTGAGAAAGTAACTTTTGCTTACCCAGAGAAAAGTTTGCCCGCGATAGAGAACATGAATCTATCAATTCCTGTAGGGAAAATGGTAGCGCTTGTAGGTAAAAGTGGTGAAGGTAAAAGTACTATTGTTACACTCCTTTGCAGAATGGTTAATCCTTCTGGTGGTGTTATTATGCTTGACGGGATAGATATAAAGGATATCGATTTATTCTGGTACCGTAAACAATTCGCTATTGTCCCACAAGATGTCGAGATATTTGACATGAGCCTTCTTGATAACGTTTGCTTCGGTGTTTCTAAAGCAGACGAAGTAAAAGTTAAAGAGGCACTTGATGCGGCTTATCTTACTTCGCTTTTTGCAGATGTTGGAAGATTTCCACAAGGGGTTGATACCATGGTCGGAGAACGCGGAGTGCTTCTTTCTGGTGGAGAGAGGCAGCGAGTTGGGATAGCACGTGCATATCTTGCACTCTTGCATGGCGCTCAAGTACTTGTACTTGATGAAGCAACATCGAGTCTGGATTCTGAATCAGAAAAAGCTATTCAAGAAATGCTTAGAAAATTACAACAAGAGAGTTCGGTAACAATTATTGCTATCGCACATCGTTTGTCGACAGTTCAAAAAGCAGACATAATCTACGTAATTAACAATAAGCAAGTTGTTGAAAAAGGAGATCATGATGTTTTGATGGCAAGCAATGGATTGTATCGACGTCTCGTAGATCTACAGACCTTGAGTAACTCCGGTGCTCAATAAAAAAAGCACTCCGTCTAATCTGACGGAGTGTTTTTGTCGGTGAATTTTTTCTTATTCCCTTAAAAAATTTTTACAACATTCCGACATTCTGCAGAATGTCGGAATGTTGTTTAAAAAAATAAAACTGGTTGAAAAAAGAGGTTTTTTATTATACGATTGTGTTGCAACCACCCCTAGCTCAATGGTTAGAGCACCAAGCTTATATCTTGGCGGTTCCAGGTTCGAATCCTGGGGGGTGGACACTAACACAAAACCCTACGCCTAAGGCGAAGGGTTTTGTGTGCATTATTTTTCCTCCTTTTTTACTTTTTTGATGACTCTATCTTCATCTTCAATTTTTATCCCCAATATATTTCCTATATGAAGTTCAATTGGTGTTCCTCCGACAAGCTTGTATTTTGCTCTTTCTCCAGTGTCAGATGGTTCTGCGAAGGGTATTGTTTCCCATTTATGAAAATAAATTTTTCTTCCCCCTTGCTTAAGAACAAAAAACTCCCCTTCTTCTTTTAGCCCATGCGACTTATACATATCAAGTAGTTTTTGTACATCATCTTCAGGCAATAGTCTATTGGACATTTTTTCTGAACCCTGTGGATTCTGTTTTTTTGCTTCCTCTTTTTCTGGCTTAAATTTCTCAGACATAATTATTCATTATTAGTAGCTTCAGTTTTCTCTTCTTTCTTCGGCGTAATGCCATTCACAATCAGAACTTTTTCAAAGTCTTCACGCTCCAGAGTTTCTACTCTTATCAACTCCTCGGCAATTGCATCAAGCGCACCGCGATGTTCTGTAAGAATTTGTTTTGCCTGCTGTAGACTTGCATCTATAATACCAAAAATTTCTGCATCTATCTTCTTCGAAATTTCCTCGGAATATTCTCGTTCTCCAGTATGTATTTGCTCGCGACGCAATCTTCCGCCAGTATCTTCAACAGCAACCGGGCCCAGAGCATCCGACATACCGTATTTTGTGACCATGTCCCGCGCTAAAGCTGTTGCTACGCGCAAGTCATTTGACGGGCCAGTTGTTAAATCGCCGAAAATCATTTTCTCAGTAACATAGCCGCCAAGCGACACCGCAATATCATCAAGAAATTCTTTGCGCGACTGTAGACGCTTTTCTTCAAACGGAAGTTTTAGTGTATATCCACCCGCGTATCCGCGAGAAACGATGGATACTTTGTGTACGGGGTCAGAATATGGGAGCACTGATGCAACAATTGCGTGCCCAGCTTCATGATACGCAGTTATCTTCTTTTCTTTTTTGGACAATAGATGACTCTTACGTTCTGGACCAAGCATTACTTTTTCAATTGAACGTATGAAGTCATATTGAGTTACTTCCTTGCGATCTTCACGTGCCGCCAGAATTGCGCCTTCATTCATTAAGGAGTAAAGATCTGCACCTGAAAATCCAGGAGTGCGCTGTGCAATAACTTTTAAATCAACATCTTCTCCAAGCGGCTTCTTTACACTATGAATCTTTAAAATTTCTTCTCGATCACTTATGTCAGGCAAATCAAGAACAACACGCCTGTCAAAACGGCCAGGTCGCAAAAGCGCGGGATCCAGAACATCAGGTCGGTTGGTTGCCGCGATAACGATTACTTTTTCATTTTGCTCAAAGCCATCCATTTCAACTAGAATTTGATTGAGTGTCTGTTCACGCTCATCATTTCCTCCGCCGACTCCCGTGCCGCGCACGCGACCAACCGCGTCAATTTCATCAACAAAAACAATTGACGGCGCTGCTTTCTTTGCCATTTTAAATAAATCACGCACACGTGACGCGCCAACACCAACAAACATCTCCACAAACTCCGAACCTGAAATTGAAAAGAATGGCACTTTCGCCTCGCCCGCAACTGCTCGCGACAAAAGTGTTTTACCAGTACCAGGCGCGCCCATTAAAAGCACACCTTTCGGAATACGCGCGCCAATGTCCAGAAATTTTTTCGGATTCTTTAAGAAATCTACTATCTCAACTAGTTCTTCTTTTGCTTCTTTAACACCGGCAACATCTTTAAATGTTATCCGCTGATTTTTGTCATTCGGATCAGTAATACGCGCCTTTGATTGACCAAATGTAAATGCCTGCATACCCCCAGACCCTTTCATCTGGCGAGAAATCAACCAAAAGAAAAGTATGATAAAAATGATGGGAATTAAAAACGGAGCGGCGTTCAGTAAAAAGAAACCAAGTCCTGACTCTTTTTTAATTTCTATCTCAACAGCGGCAAGTTGTTCTGCGGTAACCCCGTAGTTAATAAGTGTATCCGAAAGCGGTGTTCCCACTTCTTTTTTTGCCTCTTTTGTGACAAACTCTTTTTCTTCACTCTCTGTTGTCTCACCTTCTCCCATAAGATCTTCCAGAGCAAGATCTTCCTCTACTTTTATCTCTTTTTCCGTTTCTTTATAAGTAACCGTTAATTTTTCTCCCTCAACAACGATACTTGAGACAATTCCACTTTTAATATCCATCGCTAATTCAGAAATAGGAATTTCAATTTTCTCTTCACGGTTCTCAATCACCAGTGAATATACTGTTACCAGCAAAAGCAGGATAAGTAGAGTACTCAAAAGATTCCCCCAAAACTGCTGTTTTGTAGGTCTTTTTTTACCACCCTTGCCACCTTTCTTTAAAAATTTAGGTGCTTTGTTTTTTAGTTTTTTAGAATTTTTCGGCAACATGATTCGCTCCACCATACCATAAAAACCAAAAAAAAGAAAGGTTTTGTTGATTATTTTGAAACCAAGCACTTTGACGTAGTCCTACGGTATAATTATAATATAAGGAAGAATTAATCGTATTAATGTGATACCTATATAAATATGAACAAAAACGAAGAATCGCCATGGGGAAATGTGAACGAATCACAACGCAAAGTAGCGGAAGAAGGAAAACGTGAAGAGGCGAAAAAACAAGCAGACGAAACAATTTTTGTCGATAAAAAGGGTGAGGCGCGTAAAAAAGAAAAGGATAGAAAGCCAAACGAAGAATCGCCATGGAGGCATGGCGATGAAGCAGAACGTAAAGTGAAAGAGGGGTATAAAGCAGAAGCAAAAGAAAGACGTATAGAGGAGGAGCGTAAAACAGCAGAAAAAGAGAAGCGTAAAAAAGAGGAGCAAGTAGCTAAAACAATTTTTGTCGATTCGAGTGGCGTGGCACATAAAAAGATGGAAGACTAAAAAGTCAAAACAGGAATCCTTATGGTCTAAAGAAAAAGAATGACAAGCTACAAAACATGAAAATATAAAAGGTGATGCGTACGCATCACCTTTTTGTGTGAAAAAACTGTACGTTTGAACGTGCGATTTATATTTTACCGTCTTATTATTTCTTGAACACTTGCTGTGCTACAATGCGCATATGGCGCTCGTGCAAAACAAAAAAGTATATTTTAACTACGAGATTCTTGAGAAATTTGAAGCGGGAATTCAACTTCTTGGATTTGAAGTGAAGTCGCTGAAGACGGGACAGGGATCTCTTGTCGGAGCATACGTTATCATCAGAGGTAATGAGGCTTTTGTCGTGGGAATGCATGTACCGCCATATCAGACGGCAAATACTCCGAAAGAATATGATCCGTATCGCGCGCGAAAACTTTTATTGAATAAAAAAGAGATTTCACAGCTTGTCGGATTTGAAAAACAAAGGGGGTTGACAATCGTACCCGTTTCGGTGTATAATAAGGGCAGTAAAATTAAAGTTGAAATTGGTGTTGCGCGCGGAAAAAAGAAGCACGATAAACGAGAAACAATTAAAAAGCGTGACACTGAGCGAGAAATCGGACGTACGTTGAAAAGATAATAATGACCAGGAATATTGAAATGTGGTTTTGAACAATGGAGGAAAAAATGCCACTCACTGAAGACAATTTAAAAACCATCGCTAAGTTACTTCCCGAAGGTGTTGAAGGAGGACCTTCAACAGATTCGCTCGCGTCCGTAATGGAGGAGGAGCGAAAACGAGGACTTCATCCAGGACGTCGCAACAGACGTCTAACACTGGACGGAATTGATTCCGATCCCGATCATGATGCGTGAACCACAAAAAATGGTTCTACAACCTGTGGCAAGAATCACAAAACTTGCCACCACTTTTCAGTATTTCTATTTAAGCATCCCCGAAATCTAGATTTAAATCTAGATTTAAATCTAGATTTCGGGGATGAAAGGCCTCGACAAAAAGAACATTTTTAAATTGTGCATGGAGAGCTTGGTTAACTCGTAAACTGACCAAAAAAGATAAGTGCAAACTTATTGACTAAAGCACGACTAGCATTTGCTTCCGTTTTTGGAGGTAATTACGGTCTTGCTCCAGCATACGCATAAAAGCATTTTGCTGGCGTCTATACTCTTGACTTCCGATAAGGAGATATAGGTGTAATATTTTCGGAATAGAAATGTAAACCGTTCTGATTGCATTTCAAAATCAAAGAACTCGGTATTGTGTGATTTTGAATATTTTTTACGCACAATACTCAAACAAAAAAATATTCTAAACATGTAGATCCAACTAAAAATCCTTTTTGCACCCGAGTTCAACTCTCGGCATCTCCACTCGTTCAAAAATGAGCTCGCTTATGCGAGCCATTTTTGTTGAGTGGAGATGAGCAAGCAAAACCCTCACTTGCGGGTGGGATTCGAAAACCGGAACATGTCGTTCTGCGACAGTGAGGCGAGGCCGCGCAAAGAGGCTGGCGCCTCCGCCCAGCTTTTCTTTGTCGCGAGTACTTAGGTTTTTTGGATGCGAAGCATTCACAAAATACTTAGTACTCGCGACCGATTCCCTTATGAAAAGCAAAAAATCACCTTACGGTGATTTTTCTCATTTGCCGCAATGATAATGGACCTGTCCCCATCTAAGTTTAGCGAACCACTTCTCCACCAGCAGCTTCCCAATCAACAAAACCCCCTATGTTAATTACATCACTAAATCCAGCCTCTTCCAAAATTTCTTCTGCCACACCTGCACGCACTCCACCTTTACAGTACACATAGACCTTCACATTTTTTGAGAAACTCGGAAGCTCTCCTACTTGAAGTCTCGAGAGGTCAAAGTGTACAGAACCTGCTGCATATCCGTCTTCTTTTAATTCTTCCGCCGTTCGCACATCCACAAGCTTTGCATTACCAGTTTGAATTTCCTGACCAATTCTTGAAACATCAAGTTCTATAATTTCCTCTAGTATTTGTTTTTCACTTTGCTCGAAAATAGTTGGTAAATAAGAATATCCCAAAAAAGCGAGGATCACGACAGTAATTATTATAATTAGATTTTTTGTGTTCACAGACTGTAAATTAAATTATTTGTTAATAATCACATTATATCTTTTTCCAAAAATTTTATCCAACGACTTCAAACTCTTTTCCATGTATTTTATTCCCACTCAATAACTCACACATCCCCAAAATATACGTTTCCATGTGGTTCCAGCTTGACAAGCTCACCATAAATAACGTCATTCATTAATCTCCCGAATACAGAAATATGTGAGACATATGGAAGTTTAAAATGGCTTGGTTAAAATATTGTTTCATGATAGCGTAACCTCAGCGCACCTTGTAAGGGTGCATTTTGTTTTTTGACAATTTTCTATTCTTAGAACTAAGCAAACTCTGGAGGAATCCTAATGCTTACACGTATCTATCGGTATGTGGATGACGGAAGCGAACTCTGCTTCTACGTCGATTCACAAGGGAAGCTCTCCGATAGAGAGCTTCGACAACTTCAATGGCTCATTGCAGAAACATACCAATCGGGCAACACTCAAATGGAGCCTGCTCTGACACCTGGCAGTTTTATTGAAATTGGTCCTCGACTCAATGTTGAGACACCATTTTCTTCGAACGCAGTTGCCATCTCCCATGCAATGGGTATTACCAAGATCAGAAGGATCGAGCACTCGGTTCGTTATATCGTCACTGGATCGCAAGACAAAGCAACGATATTGGCAGATTTTTTGGATCCAATGACACAAGTCGTCTACCAAAACGGACTGCTTGATTTTGGTCCGACCGTAAAGCCGGAACCTGTGAAGATCATTCCACTTTTGGAATGTGGTGAAAATGCGCTTCGCGCACTCAACACTACACTCGGACTTGGGATGGACGACGCTGACATCAGACGTAATATTGAAATGTATCAAAGACTTGAAAGAAATCCAACTGACGTTGAACTCTTCCAAGACGGGAATGCCAACAGTGAACATAGCCGACATTGGGTTTTTCGGAGCCCTCTTGTCATTGATGGCGTGACGATGTCTGAAACACTGTTCGATATTGTTCGTAGTCCACTTTTAGCTAAGGACGACTCAAACAGTATCCTTGCATTCAACGACAATGCTGGAGCTATAGTAGGTTTTCGTGTTCCTACACTTGAACCAATCAGTCCCGGCACACCTTGTTCGTTTACAATACATGGACGCGTCTGGCACATTACTGCTACAGCAGAAACCCACAACCACCCGACTCTTATTGCTCCGTTCCCTGGTGCCGAAACTGGCTCCGGCGGGAGAATCAGAGACAATAGTGCTGCTGGACGTGGGTCACTTCCAATTGCCGGTCTCGCTGGCTATTGTGTAGGAAATTTGCACCTACTCGGTTATCCAATCCCCGGCGAAATTGTCGGTGGTGAAGAGATTCGGGGTCAAGCAACTCCATCACGGATCCTTATTGAAGGTAGTGATGGTGTTTCCGACTACGGTAACAAATTTGGTGAACCGCTTATTGGAGGATTTACGAGAACATTTGGTCAAGTAGTTAGCAATGAACGACTGGAGTTTCGTAAACCAGTCCTCTACACTGCAGGTCAAGGTCAAATTGCTGCCGATCAAACGAAAAAGCACGACCCAGAAATAGGTATGTGTATTGTTGCAATCGGCAGTCCAATGTACCGTGTTGGCGTAGGCGGTGGAGCTGCTTCCAGCATGCTCCAAGGCGAAAATGACGCTGACCTGGACTTCAATTCCGTTCAACGCGGCGACGCTGAGATGGAAAACAAAGCCAACCGTGTCATTCGAGCCTGTATTGAAATGGGGTCAGAGAACCCCATCGAAAGCATCCACGATCAAGGTGCTGGTGGACCAAGTAACGTACTCACGGAACTTGTGGAAAAAACTGGCGGAAAGATCGACATCCGCCAAATTGTACTCGGGGATAGGACCATGTCTGTCCTTGAAATCTGGAGCGCGGAAACCCAAGAGCGTTACGGACTTCTTGTAAGACGTAGTAATCTTGCTCGCTTCCAGGCAATCTGTGAGCGTGAAGGAACCAACTGTGAAGTTGTTGGAGAGGTAACTGACGACAGACACATCACTGTTATTGACTCTGATAACGACACAACTCCAGTACATCTCGACTTGCACAGCATTCTTACTGGACTTGCGCAAAAAACTTTTGAGTCGGAACGAATTGAACGTGAGTTTGCACCTTTTGTGCCACCTTCCGACCTTACCGTGAACGAAGCGCTTGAGATGATATTCCGTCTGCCACAAATTGGTTCAAAAGGATATCTTGTGCACAAAGTTGATCGAAGCGTCACTGGACGTATCGTGCAACAGCAATGTTGTGGACCAGCCCAAATACCCGTCGCCAACGTTTCGGTGACAGCAAATGGTTTCTTTGATACTACCGGTGCCGCAACAGCACTTGGTGAACAACCGATCAAGATGTTACTCAACTCTGGTGCAGGTGCTCGAATGGCCGTGGGCGAAATGCTTACAAACATGGTCAGTGCATGTATCAGTGATCTGGGTGACGTTGTCTGTCGAGCCAACTGGATGTGGCCAGCAAAGCTACCAGGAGAAATGCCACGTCTCTACGACGCGGCAACTGCTATGCGCGACATTATGCTCGCGCTTGGGATCGCAATCGACGGTGGCAAAGACAGCCTATCCATGGCAGCCACAATTGACGGATCACTCGTAAAGTCACCCGGTCAATTGGTGATTATGGGATATGCGCCGGTGCCAAACATCGCATTTGTGTGTACCCCCGACATCAAGCGACCAGGAAATAGTAATCTTGGTCTTATTGATTTGGGCAACGGCAAAAACCGCCTCGGTGGTTCAAGTCTCGCTCAAGCATTTGGCCAAACTGGTGATACCTCTCCAGACGTCGATGACCCAGCGTTCTTAGCGTGTGTCTTCAGGGCTGTGCAAGAAGCGATCAGTAATAATCAAATCCTTTCACTTCACGATCGAAGCGATGGCGGACTCATCACGACCTTGGTTGAGATGTGTTTGTCAGGATTTTCCGGTGCAGAAATCAATCTCGAAAACAATGCTGACGTTCTTGCCAAGCTGTTCTCGGAGGAACTAGGGTTGTTGCTTGAATATGCACCGGAGCAGGAAGCTAACCTTCAGGCAATATTCGATTCTCACGGCGTATCTTTTGTGAGGATCGGACGAACCATGCAAGCACAGACTGTTGTGATAAAACAAGACGGTCAAGATGGTTTGGTTTTTCTTTCATCTCTTGATGAACTTCGAGTACAGTGGGAAGCAACAAGCTCCCGTCTTGAGGAGATTCAAACCGATGTCTCAGATGTGAAATCGGAACGACGCTGTCACGCTAAATCGAGACGGCCAGTATACCAACTAACATTTGATCCTGCCCCCACAATGGAAAGTGGAAATACACGTCCAGCCGTAGCGATTCTCCGTCAGGAGGGTACAAACGGTGATCGAGAGATGGCTGCCGCTTGCTTTGCGGCTGGCCTTGGCCCGTTCGACGTGACCATGAGCGATTTGCAAACTGGAAGAAGTACTCTGGACCAATTCCAAGGTCTAATGTTCCCAGGAGGTTTCTCGTTCATGGATGTCTTCGGCAGTGGCAAGGGTTGGGCTGGAGTGATCCGATACAATAAAATTCTCAAAGACCAGTTCGATTCGTTCTATAGTCGACCTGACACCTTCTCCCTTGGTGTGTGTAATGGATGCCAACTCATGGCGCTCCTAGGATGGGTGCCAGGAAATGAAATCAACGAAGCGTCACAACCTCGTTTCATCCATAACCACTCAGGTCGCTTTGAGTCCCGCTTTGCGCAGGTGAAAATCTTGCCAAGTCCAGCGGTACTTCTTCGCGGCATGGAGGGTTCTACTCTTGGTGTCTGGATTGCGCATGGTGAAGGGAGGCTAATCTTCCCTGACTCAAGCGTGAACGATATGGTACGCGAAAAAGATCTCGCGCCACTTATATACACAGATCCGTCTGATTTACCGACTGAAGTGTATCCATACAATCCTAATGGTTCGCCAAACGGATTTACGGCGCTTTGCTCGGAAGATGGAAGACATCTGGCAATGATGCCTCATCCAGAACGCTGCTTCCAAAAATGGCAATGGCCCTGGATGCCTGAAGAATGGAAAGACACGCTCGCCGCATCGCCATGGCTCCACATGTTCCAAAACGCCCGTTCGTGGTGCGAAGAACAAAAGAGTTGAGGAAAACCGTAGTGAGTAGACCTTTGATAGCCCCCAATGTTCGCACATTGGGGGTTTTTCTTTACAGTCTTTGCCAAATTATTTTCAAGGTACAAAGCGTGCAGATTCTAACATGGCTCATTAATCTCCGCTAATACAGAGGAATATGAAGATCATATAAACTCCTTATCTTGTAAGCTCTTTTAAGCTTTTGCATTCTCAGCACTTTTGGGCTTGACAAGCCTATTTCAATATAGTATAATTGCAACCAGAGACCAGAGATTCATATTTGTACCATTGGAGGTTTTTGAGATGGACATTCAAAAATTTGTCAAAAAGATACGGCGTCTGGGTCAGTTGCAAAATGTCACCATTAAGTTCAAGACAGGGCGCGACAGCATCACTGGCTTAGCGCGTCTCAACGGACTCACTATGGGCAATACGAGCATCCGTTTCGATCATAATGATAGAGCTGTCGTGATGGCGATACTCTCAAGCCGAGACTGGGGTCATGGTAGTAATCGCAAGGTCACCGTCTTCGGTCTCTCGCTTGGTGACGAAGGAACGCTTGCCCAAATTGCTCATGACGTTGAGTCAATAGAGCATCCCGATCATCCAGCGAAAGGCATCACTGCGAGTCGCGAAAAGAGGCGCCAACAAGCGCTGAATGAATTACGCGATGCGGTTCTTCCTGCCTGTCAAGAGGAAGCCGCCGGTTTGGACCTTGACCTTGAGTTTGACGTCATCGATAAAGACGGCTTCGTGGTTGCTTACTTCACGGTGAAGAATGGAGGTGATGTATGTTGCCGTATTAGTGTTGATGGATGGAGTGGTCGCCTTCTCAAGGATGACCAGCTCACCAGCGAATTTTACACTGGTCCAGAGCAAATCCAGCAGTGGCTCAACAAAGCAATTTTGGAGACCGCAGACTTGCTGACAGCCGTCGCCTAACTAGCCTCATGAGAGAAGCCTTACGCTTCACATCGTGGGGCTTCTCTTTTTTTATGTCGCTTAATTTACGTCGTGTGATTTTTTAATTCTTGTGAGCTTGAAACCGTTATTGACGTATAAGATTTTTTAAGTAGTCTAAAGGTTAGAGGCTCTATCCAATGTTAAAAGGAAAACTATCATGGCACTTGCCGCCGCAATTGGCAGAAAACAAGCCCTTGCCGCACGAAAACGACGACAAGAAGAAAACGAAACAAGAGTAAGATTTAACAATGATGATCGTTGCGCTGGTTCTCCTTTTCACTTTGATTGTACTAGCTGTAGCGCTGATATTATTGTTCCAGAAAACTATACCCGCAAACCAGACCTTTGCGCGGAATGCGATCTACTTAAAAGACTTGGGTGGATTGAGTGAAGCTTGTTCATCAAAAAATGTCCTCTGCCTCAGGCGGAGGACAGTTTTTTAGAGCATGTCGCGAAACCTGGGTTCCCGAGCCGAGACACCTGATTTTTGATGCGAGACATCGAAGTCGGAGTCCGAAATATATTGAGGACGAGACTCGTATGCCGTAGCAAAAAATCAAGTGTCGTAGGCAGAGAGAGGTTTCGTGACATGCTCTAATTCGCCGAGAGACTATACTTTGCAAAATACCAGTTTTTGCTTTTTCACAGAAGGTGATGTAGCGTAAGTATATAGACTAAAATTAAAACTAGGCGTTAGGCGTTAGGTACTAAAAAACGAAAGTTCCTAAAGCCTAGCGCCTAAAATCCTAAAGCCTAATATTATGAAATCAGTGGTTATGCGTAAGTCCTAATTACCATATATGGGAACAAAACGATGTGACAATAAAAGTGTCGGGATACTAGTCTGGGAAGATAGTAAATTGTTGCTGATTGAACGAAAAAAATATAATTTTGGTTTTGCAATTCCAGCCGGGCATCAAGATGGAGATACCCCAGAAGAAACTGCTCAAAAAGAACTTTCTGAAGAGGTTGGCTTACACACCAGGACACTTAAAAAAAAGTTAACAAAACGGCTACATAATCCTTGCAGCCGAGTAGGCGGAACATTTCATGACTGGATAATTTTTGAAGCGACAAATTGGAGTGGGGAAATAATGCTCTCTTCAGATGAAACAAAAAGCTCTCTATGGGCGACAAAAAAAGAAGTTAGGGACATGGCACAGCATCTCAAAAAATTTGCATCTGAGCAAAACATACCACTAGAAAAGAAATTGCTCCCCCAACTCGTATCAACTACAAACCAACAGTCCTCATGGAAACAAAACCCTGGACTTGAGCCGCCGATGTATTTTCTGTTTAAAGAAATTGGTATCGTATAATTCAAAGCAAGACATCCATAGTTGCACACTAACGGGTGTTTTTTTATACTTAAAGGATGAAGTCTGTTGTATTCTGCACAAGCCAACGGTTTCGATTTGACCTTGACGACTTTATCGGCAAGCTCAACGAAGAAGCGCAAAAAAAAGACGGGTGTTTGACTGTCTTTACACCGAACTTTGAAGGAGACGATCCGTCGCTTGCAGAACTTCACGAACGTGACCGGCTAAAAAACGACTCATACCGTACCAGCGTTGCCGAGAAGGTGTACGATCATCTTTTCCGCAAGGTGCTTGTCGCAGATATATGCTTTATATTCAATAAAGACGGATATATTGGCGCAAATACTTGTGGAGAACTTTTCGCCGCGGCGGTACTCGGAAAAACAATTTATGCACTTGATGAGCGAATGCTCATGGGTACCTACCCACACGATCTATACGAAGAGCCGGCACCTCACAAATTGATACATGAAATTGTGGGAACACCGAAAGAACTTTTACAAAGGCTGTTGTAATGTGTATCTGAACATCTTGTGCTCAATAGATATACGATGTCTAGAAGAGATTGAACCAAAAATCCTCCGCATAAGGCGAAGGATTTTTAGTAATAAAATAGATAGTATAAAACAATTACAAATCGGTGGGAACAAGACCGGTATGTTTTGAAATACGAGCAAGCATACGTGGTCCAATTTCTTCACGTTCATGAAACGCAAATGTATAATCTGGACAGCCAACCTTTCCGAGTATTCTGTGCGACCCACGCTGACGCTTAATTCGCCAACCAATAAACAATAGTGTCTTTAAAACACGTCGGGCTTTAGGCGCGCCATTCCATAATTAAATAACTGAGTAACCGATGTAGGTGTGCTCCCTTGTTCTACCACATCAGCAAGTGTTCGAAGCGCAATAGCGTACACTTTCTGTCGCGCATGAACTTTTGTTGACCCATATGCCATCACTCCAGGCAATTTGGGAATCTCAGCAACTCAACGCCCATCGTCCTCGCGGGCAAACTCAACAGTTAGTTGTTTAATTATTTTGTTTTTTGTTTTTATAGCCATATTCCAAGTGTAGTATATATATGATTTTATGAACGCGTACTACCTGCTCGATGATATTATTTATGAACGATAATGTTTTATATGTCAAATTGGATGTACCTTGAATGAATGTGTCAAACCAAATGTAAGATGTTATAATTGTACATATATGTCACCACGTATCTATAAAAGTTTTATTTATCTGAATATCTTTGTTTTTGGTCTTAGTGTTTTATTAAGTCCTCTTTGGATTCTGTTAAATTTAACTGATGTACGTTATGTACGATCTGTAGGTGGAGTAAATGAAGCTCTTATAGAGTCTATTATTTACTCACTTGTTTTAGCCGTCATGCTCATAACTTCAATATTGTTATTGAAATACAACAAATATGCTCGGTATTTATATAATATTGTGAACGCAATACTATTGTTCATGTTTCTAAGTCTTATGCTTATAGTACCCATAACGGATTATTTAATTTGGAAAACCATCAGCTTTTCTAGTCTTTTAGCATCGTCTTTGTTTTTGTTTATAGTTGCTTTACTTCCAGCTACAGCACTCTTAATTGTTAATTTAGGATTTAAGGAACACAAAAAAAGGCTACTAGAAATGACATCTTCTTAATATATTTTGGATATATCCAAATCGTTGGTTCGGTGGAACTCGAACCCACGATCTACGGATTGTCCCCAAAAAACAAGAAGTAACAACGACTTGCGTATAGCATGCCCTTCGCGCCGGCCCGGGTCGTTTCTTCTCCGTGTTTGGCGATAGTTTGAGTACATGCTCACACGCTCCATCGCCTACGCATGGCCCGCTCGCAAGCTGTCGTTTGCTTGCGCCGTCTACCTTGGCATTCTCGCGTGTTCGTTTGACAGCTTTGACAAGAGTCAGTGTTTCCCTTTGTGCTTGCCTCGCTCACCCCATGCGTACACAGCAATTCCCGCCGTTTTAGGAAATATTGCAAAAAAAACGACGGTTGCTTTCTTAAGGTTAATATTTCGAGTTAGACTCTTCAACAATTTTTTAATGCCTGATTCTGGCTATTTGTCTTTTTATGAATTCAACAGTTTACTATATACCACTTGATTCAGTTGGGAGATTTATTTCTGACTTACTTGCTTTATATACAAGATATAACAGATAGCCAAAAACTAAAATGGCAGCAACAATATTTATTTCATCAATACTTATTCTATTTTCATAAATATTTATTCCACCGAATAGGTTCCACGCAAGCATAGCAGATAAAAAAATGTATCCAAACCGTATCGCTTTCTTGTCTCGTTTTTTAAACATTTGAGCCATGTAATACCACACCAGAGTCATAACAAGAATTATTATGACCCACCAAATACTCATGAATTCTCCTGCGTATTCAACTTTCATTAGGTAAAAAATTAGAGACACTAGAAAAATAAATCCTGCGAAATAAGAGATGTGGAGAAAATTTTTATATGCCGTGTTCCATGAATCCTTCTTCTTTATATCTGGAGCATTTTGTTTCATAAATTGAATTAAAGAATGAATTATTTTTTATAATTTTCGACGCTTTAATTTTTAGGACTTACGCGCCTAGCCAATAATTGGCTTAAACTAAGGTCTCTCTGTCATAATTATCGCTATATTTAGCAACTTTGCATGCTTGGGATACGTAAGTCCTAATTTTATTAAATCACATCTTTACGATATCATAAAAGAATTCATTCTTATACTTTCTTTACCTTTATCCAACTCGCATTGATTTTTTTACGAAGTACGATATACTATTCGATATCTAAGAATGAGAAAAGATAGAATACGAATTAATAATAGAATACGAGCTTCACAATTACGAGTCATAGGTCCCAAGGGAGAAAATATAGGAGTAGTGTCGTTTAGTGAAGCTTTCGCAAAAGCCCAAGAAGCTGGGCTTGATTTGATAGAAATATCACCCGCCGCAAATCCTCCGGTTGCAAAAATAACAGATTATGGTAAATTTCAATACGAGCTAAAAAGGAAAGAACGTGCGGCAAAAAGCCAGAGCGCAGAAACAAAATCACTACAGGTAAAGATCGGTACAGGAGAACATGACTTAGCCTTAAAGGCAAAGCGAGCCTCTGAATTTTTAAAAGAAGGGCATCGTGTGAAGGCGGAATTGTTTCTGGGAGGACGAGCAAAATATATGGATAAAACATTTCTTCAGAAACGACTTGAACGACTTTTAAATTTAATCGCCGAAGATTACAAAATTGCTGACGGGCCGAAGAAAAGCCCGAAAGGGTTGATGGTAATTTTGGAGAAAAGTAAATAATTTAGAAGGTTGAGAGCTGTGGGTAGAAAATGGTTTAAAACGACCCTCTACTTTCTACATTCAACATTCCAATAATGAAGACAAACAAATCCTACACAAAAAGACTAAAAGTTACGAAGACTGGAAAAACTCTCGCTAAAAAATCTGGCGGGAATCATTATAATGCAAGAGAAAAAAGAACAGACCAGCTTGCCCGCCGTAAGTGGGGAGGGATTAGTTTGAAGAACAAAATTAAGAATAGATTCATACCATTTAACTAGCTTCCTAGCTTTTAGCTTCACTAGCTTTTTAGGACGGTAAACGTTTAATTTGAAGCTAATGAAGCTAATGAAGCTAATGAAGCTAATAAGCTAGCATGACCAGAGTAAAACGAGGCACAACATCATTAAAGCATCGCCGAAAAATCCTGAAACAAGCAAAAGGATACAATTTTGGTAGAAGCACAAAAGAACGTCAAGCAAAAGAAGCAGTAATACACGCAGGAGCGCACGCGTTCGCGCATAGGAGAAAAAAGAAAGGGGATTTTAGGCGTCTGTGGAATGTCAAAATAAATGCCGCTATACGAGCACACGGCGTTTCGTATAGCAAGTTTATACACGCACTTAAAGAAAAGAATGTGGTGTTAAATAGAAAAATACTCGCTGATTTAGCAGAGCATCACCCAGGCACTTTTGAGAAAATTTTGAAAGAAACGACGTAATACACAAAATAAAGATTCCTCGATGTAAGCATCGGGGAATCTTTATTTTGTGTATCACGTTTTATGCTACAAAATAATATCTTCTCCATTACCGATACTATTCCCGTCCGCAATAGATTCATACAAACGACTGTATTCCCGTTTTTCCTCTTTCACAAGCTCAATCACCCGTTCAACAAGTATTTTCGGATCAGAATCAAAAACAACTTTCTTGTTTGGACGGTGTCCTTTTTCCATAATATCCTTGATAACAGTGTCAGTCTCCCAATCTCCCTCAAGTACGCCAATCGGTTTCTTGTCTTCAAATGCAATAGTAAACTCGTTAATCGTCCCGACACGCCCACAGCCAATAAATACAGCATCAGATGAGCGAGTTAAAAGCAGATTTCTGCCAGAAAATCCAAATCCGGTGTATATAATCATGTCTAAATAATCAAGGGGTAGATCGTATACTTCACTATGTTCGCGTTCAGTTGACGCAGGCGAGATTCCTATAGAAGTACCTCCAGCTTCTTTTGCGCCCATTGCAGACCAGAGAGGAAAACCTGTCGTCGCACCGGTTACAAGCACTGCTCCATGATTAACAATCTCCATCCCAAGCTCCTTCGCTTTCTCAAGCGCACCCTCTCCACAATGTCCAGTTTCAGCCGCCCCTGAAACGCAGAGTTTTAATTTAAGATGTATATGTTTTTGATCTTCTGGAAACATATCAAAAATAATTTCTAATTCACCTAATTCCTAATTCATCTAATAAAATGTCTAATTCAGTAATGCCCAATGTCAAAACAATTTTCTTAGAATTTGGACATTTTTGCATTTGAAATTTGGGTTTTTATTAGAAATTAGGTGAATTAGAAATTAGAAATTTATTTATAATAATTAAGTCAATTTCATTGGCGAATACTCCCAGTGTACCATAATTCTCACAGGAACTTAAAAATCAAGCATGACACTGTCTCCTTCTCGCGGAGCAACCGCATCAATACCTAGGTAATCCCGCAAACGCTGGGTCAAAAAAGTAGATGATTTCATTTCTCCCATTACTACAAATACCTTTTCCACAGAATCAATTGTTTTCTCGGCAAACCGCAAAAGCGCATCAGAGTCTTTGTGAGATGAATAGCTTCTGGCCTCCACAACTTTAGCATTCACAGCAACTTCATCGCCTAAAATGGTAACTTTTTTTGCCCCCTCTTGTAGTTGTCTACCTAAACTTCCGGGTGCCTGATAACCGACAATGAGTAGCGTCGTTGTCTGTTTCGGCAAATAGCGCTTTTCATGATGTACGATCCTACCACCATGCGACATTCCAGACCCAGCAATAATAATCTTTGGGTCATGAGCGGCAAAAATTGCTTTTGAAGCTTCTCTTGTCTTGGTGAGGTGTAATTGACTAAATGAAAAAATCTCATTACCAGAGCTAATGCCGTATTTTACGTCTTTATTAAAATAATCGTCATATTTTTTATATATGTCAGTCACGGCAATCGCAAGCGGCGAATCAATGAACACAGGAATAGATGGAATTTGTTTTGTTTCTACCATTTGCTCTATCTCAAACAATATTTCTTGTGTACGTTCAACTGAAAATGCAGGAATAAGTAATACACCTTTGTGAAGAGCAACACTTTCAATTATATTCTCAAGAAAACGCTTTCTTTCATTGCGAGATTCGTGATTGCGATCACCGTAGACACTCTCCATAACCAAATAATTCGCATCCGTTATTGGTTCTGTATCCTTCAGAAGAGGAGTTGGCGAATTTCCCAAGTCACCGGTCATCACGAGCTTCTTGGAGCCGCGTTTAAATTCAATCATCGCCGAACCCAAAATATGGCCTGCGTCCTTAAACGAGACGGTAATATTGTCCTTCAAAGGAATATCTGTATGATACTGTTCTGTTTTCCAAAGCCGCATACTATTTTCTACATCTTTTTCACTATAGAGAGGTGGTTTTTTATCCTCTTTTGCTTCTGACGCCAATATCCTCATGCTGTCCATGAGCATTAATCCCGACAACTCTTTAGTTGGCAGTGTAGAGTAAATAGTCCCCTTAAAACCGTCTTTTACGAGTTTTGGAATACGCCCAGTATGATCGATGTGAGCGTGTGTTACAAACAAATAGTCAATTGTCGCCGGATCATACGAAAACGGGGCTCTTGTCTTGTCTTCACAAACATTACATCCTTGAAAAAGTCCGCAATCAACTAAAATCTTTATTGAACCAGTCTCAAGTAGGAAATTAGACCCGGTGACTGACCCAGCACCACCATGAAAAGTAAGTGTTGTGGAATTAGTTTGATTGTTCTTGGGATTTAAAGTCATGTTTGTGTAAGAGTAGGTAAGTAGCCGCGGCTGTTAATCCACCAGCAGTGTCCATTAGAAGGTCTGTTATTGTATCAAAAAAGTAATTTTCCGACTGAAGCATTGCAGGATAAATAAGCACTTCATAGATCTCCCACCACATACCGATAACAAATGCTCCTAAAATTGCGAACACAATAAGAGCACTTCGTCTTGTAATACGCGGAGTATTTTGTGAAAAAAACGGAAACGGGTATTGATAAAGCCACAAAACCATGCCACCTGCCCAAAAGCCGCCGCCGAAATGACTAACGAGGTCAAGCCACGGAATTTCCCAATATAGAAAAAAAGCATTTCCAAAGAAGTTCACCACCGCGACCGTGAGGAGTACAAAAAAGAGTATTTTAAAGAAGGTATCGCGAAACATCGTTTCATTATAACACAAACGAAAGACCTGACGTTTTGCCAGGCCTTTCAAAAGAGTCAAGAAATTGCCCAATCTACTATACGTGGGTGCTCGCAGAGAATTGTCTCCGAACTAAGCAGACAATTTCGATATAAAGCTCCCTTGGACAATATTAAAGTGGACATTTCTCAACTCTTATTTATTATAACATATTCTTTTTTAAAATAGTAGCTGCGAAAGAATTACACCTCCTCACTACCCCCAAATATCCACAACTTCTAAACTAAAAACACACTTTCAGAATTTTCCTACTATTTGTACCATGGTATAAATAGTAGGAAAAAATCCACACTCATCCTTTAAGAAATATATTGAAAACAAGAGGAATTATTATCCGTCAATACCGAAACGTTTATATTGAAAAATAGACGGCTTATCACCAAACCAGTGCTGAATTTCATGCTCTGCCTCTTCGGGTGTTTCGGAAGCATGTAAAATGTTTGCAACCGCGCGCTTTTCACTGTTCGCGATTGCAGCTGAGTCAGCAGAAAAATCACCTCTAATCGTACCCATATCGGCTACACTTGGCATAGTTGGACCAGCGATTTTACGCACCATATCAACAGCATGAACACCCTGTACGACCATGCGAACAAGAGGAGCAGATGTCATGTACTCTATAAGCCACTTGCGGACCATGTCACCAATAACTTTTTCTTTGTTTGTGCCGAGCTCTTTGACTGGATCAATATTGTATTTATGATATGTCCCAAGAGATTTTTCCCCCAATCGAGTAATCCATTTTTTATCTTTTGGATAATGGCTATCAATCTGTTTTTTTGTCGGCTGGAACATTTCAAGGGCAATAATTTTAAGGTCACGCTGTTCAAGACGCTTGATAATTTCACCCACTAATCCTTTCCGAACACCATCCGGTTTTATAAGAACAAATGTTTTTTCTTCTTTAAATCGCTTCATACAATAACTTTTTTGCATTAAATATTAATCTTTTAATCAATTTAATTCTGCATTTTTCTGCGCCGTGCCCCGCCTGTCCCGTAGTCGACTTGTCGTAGTACTGGGATAACCATTTGCGTGGTACTGGGGTCTAGCCCGCGTAAGTCTGCAAGTGCCGTTTCCAAAGAAACGGCACCATTATAGTATATTTGATTTTTCAGAAAAAATCCAGTATATTGATATAAGTAAGAGGGAAACAAAAAAAAGAAAGATCATGTGTGTCATGAAACCACCAATGCCATACCCGCTTCCACTTCCACCGCCTGGATGCCTTTACCGTCGATTGTTTTACCTGAATCAGTCCTTGGGGAAAATGAGAACGAATTACCAAGCTCGCGGTGCTCTTCTAAAGAGTGCCGCTTTTTTCTCATTGCGCTCGTGCAAAACGACGAGGTCGTCGCACGACTTTTCGTCGCTCTACGTCGTTAATAGAAACAAGTCATCAACTGCTCAGCGGTTTAATCGTTGAGCCGTTGATGGTTGAGAGATGTTAAACACTCCTCAGCTCTTTTGTGACATTGTTTAACAAAAAAATGAGCATGTATGCTCATTTTTTTGTTAATATCTCCGCTCCGTTTTTTGTAATCAAAATCGTGTCCTCAAAATGAGCACTCCTTTTACCGTCTTTTGTTTTGAATGTATACCCATCTTTGTCTAACTCCACCTCTCCCGACCCTTTATTTACAATAGGTTCCAATGCAAGTATCATGCCCTCTTTCAACTCTGTACCAGTTCCTCTTGCTCCGAAATTGGGAATAAATGGATCTTCGTGTACCTCTTGTCCTACAGCGTGCCCGCCAAGTTCTTCAACAACAGAGAAACCACTTTCTTTTACAAGTGCTCCTATTGCATGCCCTATATCACCAACGTGTCCACCATCACGAACCGCTTCAATGCCAACCCTTAATGCTTTTTGCGTTGTCTCTAATAATTTTTTTGCAGTTTCATCAACTTCTCCTACAGGAACAGTACGCGCCATGTCGGTTATAAATCCATCGTGTACGATACCTAAGTCAAGCCCTACGATATCACCTTCTTTCAGTTTCCTGTCATCAGGTATGCCATGCACCACCTCATTATTAATTGATACACATAATGTCGCAGGATAAGGCCTCATTGCGGCAGAAGGCTGATACCCTAAAAACGCTGGCTTGTCACCATTCTTCCTAATAAGCGATTCTGCATACTCATTAAGTTCGCGAAGAGAAACACCTGGAACAACTTTTTCTATTACTTTATCTAAAACAACGGCTAGTCTCCTGCCGCTTTCACGTACTTTGTTTTTTTCTATCTCCGTGTGTATAATTGCCATGTGCTATAAACTTAATTTAGAGATAATCTCAGCGTGCACTTTTTCCCGTGTTTGATCCGCGTTTATCTCAAGAAAAGTATGTTTTTCGTGTTTTTTGTAATACTCAATCGTCGCAGCGACTTCCTCTTCAAACCAGTCTAAACGATGTTTTACACTTTCTTGTGTATCATCACTTCTACCACGCTCTGATAATAATTTTTCAGACCAGTCCCGCGGCGCGTCCATAAAAATAATGTATACATCTTCTTTTTTGTAAAATTCAAATGCCGTATCAAGCATCTCTGCCTCATGCAATTTTCGTGGTGAACCATCCATGATTAAAAATTCATCACCTCGTATTTCTTGCGTAAAAAAATTAGCCCAATTATAAATTGCTAAAAATTCCGGAAAAAGACCTCCTTTTTCATATATTTTTTTTGCCAACTGCGCCGTATGTTCGGGTCGGACAATAAATTTTCTGAAATTTCCCCCAGCTTCAAAATACACAACTCGTTGTTCAGGATATTTCTCCTTCAAAAAATTTTGGAACATCTGCACTTGTGTCCCCTTCCCAACACCCGAGCGACCAGTGAATATGAAAACTTTGTCCATGTATTAAGTATAACGTATTAGATATAAAGTATGCGCGAATACTAAAAACCAGCTATGCTGGTTTTTAGTATTCGCGCATTGAAACTTGTGCGTCAATTTTTTTCACAAGATCAAGTACAACCGAGACAACAATCAGGAGAGCTGTTCCACCAATCGCAAAAGCGGCAACACCAGTCATTCCCTGCATAACAAGAGGCAAAACCGCGATGATACCAAGAAAAATCGCACCAACGAGTGTTATACGAGTCAATATTTTTGCAATATATTCAGCAGTTGTTCTTCCGGGTCTAATGCCAGGAATAAACGCGCCACTTTTTTGAAGATTTGTTGAAAGCGCTTCAGGGTCAAATGTGACCGCAGTATAAAAATATGTGAAGAAAAAGACAAGGATAAAATACAGCACGGAATAGAATATAGGGTTTTGGAAAATGTTCAATATAAAATTTGAAGCAGCACTCACAATCGAATTGTTGGTGTTCGCCAGAAAATTAATAACCATTTGCGGAAAAAGAAGAATTGAGAGAGCGAAAATAATTGGTATAACCCCTGCTTGATTAACTCGTAAGGGTAAATACGTGGAAATACCCCCATATACTTTTTGACCACGAACTCGTTTAGCATATGTGACAGGTATGGGTCGTTCTGCTTCGGTTATGAAGACAATGCCTGCAATAATAGCAATTGCCGCAACTGTAAAGCCGATATAAAGCGGTAGTTGCGCAATGGTAAAAGTAAATGCAAGTTGCTGTAACGCGGTGGGAAGACCTGAAACAATGCCGGCAAAAATAATAAGTGAAACACCATTCCCAATACCAAACTCTGAAATAAGCTCTCCAATCCACATCAAGAGAATAGACCCAGCAGTAATCACGACAATATTCCCTAACTGATCAAAAAAAGTGAGTGATTCCAGTACCCCTTGACGACTTAAAAGAGTTAATAATCCAAATCCTTGCAAGAGCGCGAGCGGTACTGTCAGTAAACGAGAGTACTGTATGAATTTTTTCTTTCCTGCTTCCCCCTCTTCATGATAAAGCGCTTTCAGTCGCGGCGACATAACCGTCAAAAGCTGCATGATAATTGAGGCAGTAATATATGGGGCAACACCAAGCATAACAATAGAAAGATTCGACAATCCGCCGCCAGAGAAAATATTCAAAAGCCCGAAGAATTGGTTATTAGAGAAAAATTGCTCAAGACGAAGCAAATCAATGCCTGGAATAGGAATTATTGCAAGCACGCGAAACAAGACAAGTGCGACTAGAACAAATAAAATTCTGTTGCGCAATGTTTTGTCTTTGACAATAAGTTTTAATTTTTGGAAAAAAGTTTGCATGAGAATAATCCGAGTGATCCGAATCGTTATCCGAATACTCCGAATATTTAATTGTCTTGTTCTTTTGTTTAAACTAGTCTTTCGTCTATTCGGAATATTCGGAGGTTCATTCGTAGATTCGGATTATTTTATAGAACCTCCCGCTTTCTCAATTTTCTCTTGTGCTGATTTTGAAAGCAAGCACCCTGAAATAGTAAGTTCTTTCTTGAGCTCACCAACTCCTAAAATCTTTACAACGGAAATTGTGTTACCTTTCCGTTTCACGAGTTTTTTCTCCAAAAGAGTCTTCGGAGAAACAACTGAACCACTTTCGAATGCACCTTGAAGTGCCGAGACATTTATAATCTCTGGTTGTGTGCGAGAAGACGAGAAACGATAGCCGCGTTTTTTGTGTATTTTCTTGATAATATCCCTCATGGGAGGGCGAATCCTGCCGCTTGAATGCGCCTTTTGTCCTTTAATGCCGCGACCTGAATATTTACCACGCGCACCGCCACGACCGATACGTTGTGTGCTTTTTCTTTTCGTTTTTGGTTGTATGTCGTGTAATTGCATGTTCCTTCGCTTCACTCAGTCAAATTAAAAATGTAAAACTCAAAATGTAAAATGACAGAGTAAAATGTAAAAATTAGAAAAATTTTAAAATTGTGGTATTTTGAATTTTAAATTGTAATTTTGATTTTTGCATTTTGCATTTTTCATTTCAAAGCACGAAGTGCTTTGATAGTGGCTCGAGCATTATTTAACTTATTCTTGCTTCTTGAGAGCACTTTTGCTGATATGTCGGTAAGCCCCGCAAGATCAAGTACGTTTCGCACAGAACTGCCAGCGACGAGTCCTTTACCGCGAACTGGTATTAAAAGGACGCGCGCGCTTCCAAGCTTAACTTCCACTTCGTGTGGGATAGACATCGTCTTTGTTGTTTTTACTTTTATCATATTTTTCCGCGCATTTCGCGATGCTTTTTCAATAGCAAGCGCTGTATTAGTTGCCTTCCCCACACCAACACCAACAGATCCTGTACGGTTCCCCAAAACAAGCGCGACACTAAAACTAAACCGACGACCACCAGCAACAACACGAGTTACACGACGTACGTCAATAACTTTTTTAGCGAACTCGGAAACAGTCCGCCGAGGTCGCGACATTCTTCTTTGTGGAGCCCTTCGCCGATGTGGAGCAGATCTCTGCGCGTGAGAAGCATTTTTTGAGTGCTGTCCGCTCTTGTTGCTTGGCTTGTTGTTCCCGACGTCCCGACCTTTTTGGACGTTGGGAGCCGGAGCGCCGACCACTTCGAGTACCGGAGCTTTTTCTTTAACAGATATTTCTGCTTTTTTTGTTTCTTCTGTCATAAATCTTAGAATAAAAGACCTTCTTTGCGTACAGCCTCTGCAAGCACTTTTACAACTCCTGTATACAAGTATGGGCCTCTGTCAAAAATAACAGTATTGATTTCCTTTTTTTTTGCCTGCTTTGCGATATCAGATCCGACAGCTTCAGCGCGTTCAGTTCGTGTCTTTTCTTTTGCACCTACCGCCACGTCAAACGAAGCCGCAATTGTTTTTCCGGTTTCATCATTAATTAATTGAGCATATACATGGTTGTTTGAGCGAAACACAGACAATCTCGGACGCTCTGCGGTACCAAATAATTTTGCTCTCGTCCGCACACTGCGACGCTTTCGATGAAATGTTTTTTTTGTAGAAATCTTCATTTTAGCTTCGTTAGCTTCGTTAGCTTCGTTAGCTTCGTTAGCTTTAAATTGACGTTTGCCGTCCTAAAAGCTAGTGAAGCTGAAAGCTAGTGAAGCTAGTTAAACCGCTCTCTTCCCTTGCTTTCTCCTGACAACCTCATCTTCGTATCGTATACCTTTCCCTTTGTATGGCTCCGGTTTTTTGTATGATCGTACCAATGCGGCAAAATGACCAACAGATTCTTTATTAATACCTGAAATCGTAATGGTGTTTTTTTGCACAGCCACCTCAATTCCATCTGGTATTGGGAGGGTTATGTTATGTGAAAATCCAACGATAAGTACGAGGTCATTTCCAGAGACTTCCGCACGATATCCAACACCTTCAATAATAAGGCGTTTTTCAAATGACTTATTGACACCTTCTACCATGTTCCGTATATGTGAAGCGACCGTCCCCCAGAGCGCTTGGGAAAAAAGTGTTTTTTCTGCGGGGCGCACCACTACTTCACCGTCCGAAACAGTGGTCAATACAGCATTATGAAACGAGCGCGAAACTTCACCAAGTGGCCCCTTCACGCGTACGGTATTACCCTCCACATTCACTTCTGTGTTTTGCGGAATTATAATTGGTTGTTTGCCGATACGACTCATGTTAGCTTCGTTAGCTTCGTTAGCTTCGTTAGCTTCGTTAGCTTTAAATTGACGTTTACCGTCCTAAGAAGCTAGTGAAGCTAAAAGCTAGTGAAGCTAGACTACCATATTTTAAATAATACTTCGCCACCAATCTTATTCCTTCGCGCCTCTTTCCCTGTAATAATGCCCTGAGGAGTTGAAAGTATAAAATCCCCCCTTCCTTGGCGCACTGATCCTACATCACGAAAACCTGCATACGTGCGTCGTGATAATTTTGAAACACGGGTAATGCCATGCACTTTTGGCTCTCCATCTTCGTAGGCAATACCAAGTTCAAGTAATTTGCGCTCTTTTCTTCCTTTTCTGTTAACAAAAGTAACATACCCTTCTTTTAAGAGAAGATTTGCAATAGCAAATTTTACTTTTGAATACGGAATGATGGTCACTTCTTTTTTTGCGTGCCCTGCATTCTGTATTCGTGTAATCATGTCAGCGATAGGATCCATAGATCAATTTAAGATATCAGATTTACGATATACGATTTAAGATGTTAAATTTTAAATAAAAAAATAAATCATAAATCTTATATCTTAAATCTTAAATTACTTACCAACTAGATTTCCTTATCCCAGGTATCATGCCTTCGTTTGCAAGTTCTCGGAAGCAAATTCTGCAAAGATCAAAGTCACGCATATATGCTCGTACCCGACCACAGCGAAAACAACGCCGCACAATGCGTGAACTATATTTCGGCTTTTTTTGTGCCCTAGCGATAACAGAACGTTTAGCCATAATATGAAATAGAGCCCTCATCGGGCTTCAAGCAATGATAGCAAAGGGCGTACCTTGTGTCAATCGTTCGCTAGAGGAGGTAATAGTCTACCTAAAAATCCTTTTAGTAAGCTAAAAGGATTGATTTTACGCCGTTTTTTATATTCGTCCCGCACGCATTTACTTCTTAAATGGAAATCCGAGGTGCTCAAAAAAAGCGAGTGCTTCTTTTTTTGTTTTTGCGGTTGTAACAATTGTAATAGCAAGTCCAAAAACATCTTTTAACTCCTCGTCAGATGTCTCTGGAAATACAATATGCTCCTTGATGCCAATCGTATAGTTGCCCATATCATCAACCGCGGAAGGAGAGAGACCTCTGAAATCGCGTGTGCGCGGAAGTGCAATATTTAATACTTTATCTAAAAAACCATACATTCGTCCTCCATGTAGATTTACCGCAAACCCAACAGAGTCTCCCTCTCGCACCTTAAAGGAAGCGATGGATTTTTTTGCACCACGAGGCATTGGTTTTTGTCCGGTGATCTTAGTAAGTCTGCCAGCAATGAAATCATTGCGTTTCTTATCAGTACGAGATGCTTTTCCCGTCCCAGAACTTACTACAACCTTTATAATTTTAGGTGCAGCAAGTTTGTTAGTATATCCGAATTGCTCTTTGAGCGCTTCAAATGTTTTTTGTTCTTTTTCTTTAATACCTATCATAGCTTTTTAGCTTCGTTAGCTTCGTTAGCTTCGTTAGCTTTAAATTAACGTTTACCGTCCTAAAAAGCTAGTGAAGCTAGAAGCTAGTGAAGCTAGATAACGGTGTTGCTCTTTTTTGCAACACGCACTTTCTTTCCATTCTCTATTTTAAAACCGATTCGCGTTCTTTTTTTTGTTTTCGGGTCAACAAGCATAACATTAGATGCATGGATTGGCGCGGCAAATTCAATAATCTGACCCTTTTGTCCGGAACGTCGGGGTTTTTGATGTTTCTTCTTTATATTTATACCCTCAACAACAGCAGTTTTATTACTAGAAAGCACACGGAGTACTTTACCCTCCTTGCCTTTATCTTTCCCCGATATGATTATTACGTTGTCTCCTCGTTTTATCTTCATAGCTTCGTTAGCTTCGTTAGCTTCGTTAGCTTCGTTAGCTTTAAGTTAACGACGTTTGTCGTCCGTCCTAAAAAGCTAGTGAAGCTAGAAGCTAGTGAAGCTAGTTATACTACTTCTGGCGCTAATGAAATTATTTTCTGATATCCTCGTTCCGCTAATTCACGTGGGACAGGTCCGAATACTCTTCCGGCACGTGGCTCTTTTTTCCCTTTTTCAATCAGTATAGCTGCATTTTCATCAAAACTAATATACGAACCATCTTTTCGCCTGAACGGCTTTCGTTGTCTAACAATAACAGCATGCGCGATATCTTTTTTCTTCACCTGCTTCCTAGGTTCAGCCTCTTTAACAGCAAGTACAACAATATCACCAATACGAGCATATCGCCTACGTGTCCCACCTAAAACCTTAAACACACGCCCTATGCGAGCGCCTGAATTGTCTGCGATTTTTACTAATGTTTGTGGTTGAATCATGACCGCTAGGAATTAGGAATTAGGAATTAGGAATTAGGAATCTTCGTCTTTCCTAGTGCCTAATGCCTAACGCCTAGTGCCTTTATGTGACTTTAAAGTGTTTATCTTTCGAAATCGGTTTACACTCCTCTATTATCACTTTGTCGCCCACTTTGTGCTTGTTCTCTTCATCGTGCGCTTTGTACTTCTTGCTTCGCTTAATGTATTTCTTGTATTTGGGATGCTTCACTAATCTACCCACCAACACAAGAATGGTTTTATCCATCTTGTCAGACGTAACTACTCCCTTTAATGTTTTTTTTAGTTTCTTCATAAGTTACGTTTATTGATTTCGGTTAAAACACGGGCGATTTCTCTGCGAGTATTACGTCCTTCGCGTATGTTTTTTATTTTGCTTCCTGCGATATCAAACCGAAAAACACGGAGTGATTTTCTCTTCGCTGATAACAGTTCTTTTAATTCTTTGTCTGTTTTTTCCTTGAACATAGCTTCGTTAGCTTCGTTAGCTGCATTAGCTTCGCTAGCTTTAAATTAACGACGTTTGTCGTCCGTCCTAAGAAGCTAGTGAAGCTAAAAGCTAGTGAAGCTAAATTACTCGCGGCTGACAACTTTCGTCTTAACTGGTAATTTTGCGCCAGCTTTTCGCAAAACTTCTTTCGCGTCACTCTGCTCTACGCCGTCAACTTCGAACAAGATTCTACCGGGCTTCACTTCAACTTCATACCCTTCAACATCTCCCTTGCCTTTACCCATACCGACTTCTGCCGCCTTTTTAGTGTATGGCCTGTCGGGAAAAATGCGAATCCATATTTTTCCAGTCTTACTCACAACACGTGTAAGAGCTTTTCGTGCCGCCTCAATCTGGCGAGAATTAATGCGTCCTGGAGTCGTTGATTTTAAGCCATATGCACCAAAATTTAAAACTGTCCCGCGCGTTGCAACACCGATTTTTGCAGGATTTTTTCTCGCCCTCTGCCATTTTCTATGTTTTACTTTTTTGGGAAATAACATAATAGCTTCGTTAGCTTCGTTAGCTTCGTTAGCTTCGTTAGCTTCGTTAGCTTCGTTAGCTTCGTTAGCTTCGTTAGCTTCGTTAGCTTTAAGTTAACGACGTTTGTCGTCCGTCCT
>DCXN01000005.1:0-29859 GCA_002327685.1 Patescibacteria group bacterium UBA2135 | reverse complement strand
TAGCTTCGTTAGCTTCGTTAGCTTTAAGTTAACGACGTTTGTCGTCCGTCCTAAGAGGCTAGTGAAGCTAAAAGCTAGTGAAGCTATTTTCGCTGATCTTGATCGGCGAAAATTTCGCCTTTATAAATCCATACTTTAATACCAAGGGTACCGTACGGTAAGATAGCACGTTCACGAGCAAAATCAACATCAGCGCGAAATGTCTGCAATGGAATCATTCCCCATTTTGCTTCCTCTTTTCGACTCATCTCCGCTCCACCTAGTCTACCAGCAAGCGCTATGCGTACCCCTTTTACTTGTTTATTCACAGATACTTTATCAAGTGTCTGTTTGAGTACCCGCCTGAATGGAAGACGTTTTTCAAGCGCTTCGGCAATCATTTGGCTCACCACTGCGGCATTTGATTCTGGAAAGCGCGCTTCTTCAATTTCAAGCTTAGTTTCTCCTTTGGAAATATTTGATTTTGTAATAAATTTATCAATTTCCTTTTTTAATCTTTGAGATCCTTCTCCTTGCCTGCCGATAATCATTCCGGGACGAGCCGTTTTAATAATAATTTTCAACACCTCATTACTACGTTCCATCTCAATAGAAGCAATGTAAAAACCACGCAGACGTTTCATTAAATATTCACGCAGGAGAACATCAGCGCGAAGAAACTCTTTATACTTTTCTCCAGAGCTAAACCAGCGCGATTTCCAATCGCGTATAATGCCGAGACGGTGTGCATATGGATGTACGTTGTGAGTCATAATGTGTTAGCTTATTAGCTTCATTAGCTTTTTAGCTTTTTAGTTTTCGAAATAGCAGGAGAAGCTTTAGCTTCTTTTTTCTTCTCTCGTTCTCCAAGAGCGAGAGAAATACGGCTGGTTCGTTTGCGGATTACATACGCCGCTCGACGCGCGCGCGCCCTGCTTCGTTTCAACGTTGGTCCTTCATCAATTCGTATTTCTTTTACAAACAAATTTTCTTCGGAAGTTTTACTATCATTATGTTTCGCATTGGCAACCGCTGATTCAAGCAGTTTCCTCATTGGCACTGCGGCCCTCTTGGGCGCTGTATCCAAAAGGATACGTGCTCGTGGAACACTTCTGCGGCGAATCAGGCCCGCGACTAAACGAACTTTTCTTGGAGACTGTCTGTAATTTTTTAGGAAAGATTTCATTATTTTTTCTTCGTGGTTTCAGCGGTTTTTGCTGCTTTTGCCGCCACAATTTCTGCTTCTTTTCGTTTTTGCTCTTGTTCTTTCTGCATTTTACCACCATGGCGAATGAATTTTTTTGTTGGTGAAAATTCTCCCAGTCGATGTCCAACCATGTCTTCATTCACTTTTACAGGAATATGTTCTTTGCCGTTGTGTACACCAAATGTAAAACCAACCATCTCTGGTGAAATCTGACTAGCGCGCGCCCACGTCTTAACAACACCAGCTGTGTCTGGTTTCTTCCCTTCAATTTTTTTCATTAATTTCGGGTCCAAATATGGACCCTTCTTGAGTGATCTGGTCATAGTGATAATCCGAATCTACGAATTGTATCCGAATACTCCGAATAACACAATAATAAAGCCCTTTTCGGGCTTCAAGATATAGTATATAAACTACGCTCTAAAGTCAATGAAATTTTCTCTATCAACCTCATACTTGTTATCCAACGATTCCATGGAATCGTTGGATAAAGATGTGATTCAAAACTGCGCCTTGACAAATAGATTTAACTATGACACACTACCCATGGATACCTTTTTACTTGAGCGTGCACATTTCCGGTATCCATGTGCGGCAACTCAAGTAGCTGAAAGGATATGTCATGTTGGCATTAAAGAAAACAACCATCGCCAAAGGAGATTTCGATGAACTTATAGATTCCTGCTGCTTAGAACCCAATAGGGTCAAACAAGTATTTGCTGGGAAACCATACGGTAACAGAGAAGCTCGATACCCGTTCTTTGTGCCCCATCAAGGCATCGTGGGTACTTCATCAGTTCCAGTTCATTTCTCAAATCGGGAACTTCTCTGTCGTTTCCTCTCGCTTCCATTCAGCGAGCAAAAAAGATTACTCGCTGGTATCCTTGAGGCCATGAATAATAATGACGTATACGAAATCCACTTTGGTGTTCAATGGTCACCTTCTAAGATAAGAACTATCAATGTCCATACATCATCCATAGAAGGTTTATATTTCGACCTCCTGTGATTCTCAACACAACATCCGGGTCGCGCTTCGCGCGACCCTTTTTTTATATTTCAGAGATTATAAAATGTTTCAAGGTTGGGCCTTGAAACATTGTAATTCTGTATAAAAAAAACAAGAATCATATGATAAATCGTATGATATATCATATGATTCTTGTTTTTATCTCTTCCGCGCTAGTCCGCGTTAAGTCTGCGTTTAGTCTGCGTCTGGATTAGCGTCGTTTTTCTCGCGCGCTTTTGCGCCTCTTTATGATAAAGACATTTGAGTATTTCTTTTTCTTTCGCGTCTTGATGCCAAGCCATGGTTTTCCGAAGGTATTTTTCGGCCTGCGGAGCCCAATTCCCGAGCGACCTTCTCCTCCACCATGCGGATGGTCAACAGGGTTCATGGCGCTACCACGCACTGTCGGTCGCACACCAAGCCATCTAGAACGCCCAGCTTTTCCCAAGTTGCGCAATTTATGCTCTTCATTTGAAACCACTCCAACAGATGCCCATGAAGTATCACGTACTTTGCGTATCTCACCAGACGGCATTTTAAGATGGGTGTACCCTTGGTCATTTGCAAGAACCTCAATATGATTCCCTGCGGAACGCGCCAGTTTTGCTCCTCCTTCAGGTTGCACCTCAACATTATAAACAAAAGTACCAACTGGGATATTTTTTAGGAGCAATCTATTTCCCACCGAAAGAGGGGCTGTTTCAGAGACAATAAATTCATCCCCCACTTTTATTGATTTTGGCACAAGTACGTACCTTCTTTCTCCATCTTTGTAGACAACAAGTGCGATAAAACCAGAGCGGTTTGGGTCATATTCAATACTTTCTATACGAGCAGAGATGTCTTTTTTATTATAACGAAAATCAATATCGCGAAAACGACGTTTGTGCCCTCCACCCTTATGCCGTGTGGTAATTCTCCCAGCGCTATTTCTCCCTGTTATACGCTTTTTGCCTTTCGTAAGTTTTTTGTGAGGGCTTGAAGCAGTGAGAACATTCCTATATGAAACCAGTGATGTTCCTCTTCTCCCTGGTGTTGTTGGTTTTAACTTCTTCATAGCTTCGTTAGCTTCGTTAGCTTCGTTAGCTTCATTAGCTTTAAATTGACGTTCACCGTCCTAAAAAGCTAGTGAAGCTAAAAGCTAGTGAAGCTTTTTATATGAATTCAATCGTATCACCTTCCTTCAAAAAAACAATTGCTTTTTTAAATGATGCGACCTTCCCCCTTATCCCGCGTACAATTTTCTTTTTTGGCTTCATGTTAATAATATTTACTCGTACAGGATTTACATTATATATTTCTTTTACAGCTTGTTTCACCTGTATTTTATTAGCACTCGGCGCGATATTAAATGTATATGAATTACCTCCAGATTGCAGAGACGCCTTTTCGGTAATGCGCGGCATAAGAATTATGTGAGAAAAACGCTCCTCTTTTTTCCCTTTAACAGTTTCCTTTTTACTTCTAGGTTTCTTTGCTTCAGGTGTTTTTGATTTTTCTTTTCTATCTTCTTTTTCTTTCTGGGAAACTACTTTATCCTTAACAGGTATTTCTGTTTTTTCTTCTTTCTGTTTTTTCTTCTTTAAGATGTTGAATAAAGCCATGTTAATTAGGAATTAGGAATAGTGAATAAGGAATCAGGCAAAAACATAAAAACAGAGAGGCCTAATTCATAATTCCTTATTCCTAATTCGTTATTGTATTCCTGATTCCTTGCTTTTTATTTTGTTTTCAAGAAATGTGATACTTTCTTCCGGATTCGTGATTATTAAATATTTATAATTTACTACGTCAATAGGGTTCATAGAGCTAACTGGTGAAGTTGCAATATTGCCAAAATTATTAAAACTTCTTTCCACACCAGAATCTTTTTTCGCGGTGTAAATATAAACAGTATTTTTCTTTTTTGTGCGTAATTCTTCAAACCCTGATACCGTGCTTAAATTTTCAAGTATTGCTTTCGCGTTCTTTGTTTTTGCGTCATCTATATTAAGGTTATCAAGAAATAGTATTTCACCATCACGCAACTTCGCCGACAAAAGCATAAAGAGCGCTTTTGCTTTTACTTTCTTGTTTATTTTTTTCTTATAGTCCTTCTCTTTTGTAGGACCAAACGTTATACCACCACCACGCCATATAGGAGAACGAGAAGATCCATGTCGAGCACGCCCTGTTCCTTTTTGTCTCCATGGTTTTTTGCCTCCACCCCTAACATCGCTTCTACTTTTTGTGTGGGCAATATTTGCACGCGCATTGGAACGCATTGAAGTTAAAACTTCATGAACCATATCAGAATTTAATTTTGTACCAAAAACAGACTCTGGAAGTTTTACACTTCCTGTCTCTTTGCCAGATTGATTGTAAATAATAGATTCCATGATGCTAATTCAAAATTTAAAAATCAAAACTAAAAACTACATTGCAAAATGTAAAATCTTTGCGTTCTTAACATTTTGAATTTTAAGTTGTGATTTTGCATTTTGATATTTGCACTTTGCATTTAATTGAAATTCGTTCCACGAATTTCAATTAGTGTTCCTCTGTGCCCAGGTATTGCACCTGATATCAACAGCTGATTATTCTTCTCATCTACCGCGAGAATCTTCAGATTTTTAACCGTTGTTCTGTCTCCGCCCATTCGTCCTGCCATTCTCTTTCCTTTAAATACACGCTGGGGGCCAGTAGCACCGATTGACCCTGGCTCCCGTTCAGAATGCTTCTGTCCATGAGTGCGAGGACCACCGTGAAATCCGTGCCGTTTCACCACGCCCTGAAACCCTTTTCCTTTACTTACACCACTCACTGTAATTTTTTCACCTGGCTCAAATGCTGTGACGTTAACGACATCCCCAACTTTATGAGAAACATTATTTTTCTTAGAATCAGCAATCCGAAATTCTTTCACATGACGAAATGTGCCGAGTTTTCCAAAATGACCCGCAAGCGCTTTGTTGAGTTTTTTTGCGACTCCATATCCGACTTGAATTGCCTGATATCCGTCTTTTTCATTCATCTTCATTTGTGTCACAGTAATCGGACCAGCGTTAATAAGCGTTGCCGGATACGCACGCCCATTTTCATCAAAAAACTGGGTCATATTCACTTTTGTACCAAGTATAAATTTCGCCATAATTTAAAAAAACCGCGCTCAATAGCACAGTTTCAAGAAACCGATGCCATTGGTCCTTCAATAGGTTCAGGACATAGCTATCCCGCTTACGGCAGGATACATGAAAAAGAGTATACAGGAGTACAAAAAGAATGCAAGTAAAGTACCATTTGACAAAGGTGATGCACTTTTGATACATTTGTCATATATGACAACGACAAAACAAAGAATTAATATTAGCATCCCTAAGCATACGCGCGATGCACTTAAATATGCCGCTAAACGGGATGAAATGCCTGAAGCAACAAAAGCCGCTCGCCTTCTTGAGTTTGCGCTTGAGCTTGAGGAAGACCGTTACTTTGAAAAATTGGCAAATAAGCGCCTCACAAAAAAAGCACGGTGGGTTCCTGATAACGATAAGATATGGAAATAGTATACATTCTCACGTTTCATCCAGATGTTTTAAAAGAAGACTTGCCAAGCATAGATACGACATGGAAAAACAAAATTCGCATAGCAATGCGGGCTAAATTAACTACCGCACCGGAATTATACGGAGCACCTCTACGTCAAGCGTTGAAAGGGTTTCGCAAACTGCGCGTGGGAGATTACCGAGTAATTTATATTATAAAGAAAAGAATAGTTCGAATACTTATCATTAAACACAGATCGGTAGTATATAAAGAAATCGCAAAAAGAATTTGAGGGTAGTTTAATCTTGAGCGCAAGATACGTTTTAGGAAAACTTTTCACACCTCTAGGTGTGGGGTATACAAAAACCGCTCCGATGTATATCAGAGCGGCAATTAATGTATTTTTTTCTGGCGACGTCGTTTTTCTATTTCATTTTCAATAAATTCTGAAATAGGCATCCCTTTTGGTTTACGATCAAGCCAAATGTGCAGATCTCCTATATCTTCCTCTTCCTTTTCACCTTTAGAAGCTTTATTAAGAAGATCTTTTATCTCTTCGTCTGAAAAATTTCTATTACACATATCTTGTACATCTTCATCTGTAAGTTCTTTATTATATAGAGCTTCTATGTCTACATCTACATCTTCATCTTTATCTTTGCCTTTTAAAACTTCAATGATCATTAATTTTCGATCGAAATTTTCGCAATCGCTATTTTTGCAAACACGAGTATCTTTTAGACGAAATGCAGCTTCTTCGCTTGGTTGTGCGGCTATGCCGTCATGTTTATGCGCTCTTGATGCAGCTTCTTCGCTTGGTTGTGCGGCTATGCCGTCATATTTATACGCTCTTGATTCTGTGACGATTCCACACTCTGAACACAACATTTACTGTTCTCCTAATCTGCCTAACAAACTAAAATTATCCTATTAAACGTACGTGGGCATGTCAAGCAAGCTAAGGTCTATTCCGAGAAATACAAAAACCGCTCACGATACATCGTGAGCGACTTTTGTATAAATTAACTAATTCGGAGTATTCGGATAACTATTTGAGTTATTCGGATTATATTACAGCATCTTCACGTCAATAGAAACCCCAGAGGGAAGAGTAAGATTAGTCAACGCTTCTATAAGAGGCGGGGTTGGATTTACGATGTCAATCAATCTTTTGTGAGTTCGCATTTCAAATTGCTCACGAGAGTCTTTGTGAACAAATGTTGAACGATTGACTGTATATTTTTTTATCTCGGTCGGAAGTGGAACAGGTCCCCACAAATCAGCATTATACCGAAGCGCTGTATCAAGAATCTGTTTAACACTTGCATCCAAAAGTTTATGCTCGTATGCAGTAACCCTAATGCGCAGTTTTTGAATCTCTTCCTTCACAGCAGATTTTTTCTTTTTAGGAGCCGCCTCTTTAGAAACTGCTTTTGGTTTTGCAGTTTTTTTAACAGAGATCTTTTCTTCTGGTGTTTTTTTTATAGCTTTTGTGGTCGGCATAAAATTTTCTGCGTAAGTCTGCGCTCGTTCTGCGTGTGTCTGCGAAGATTATTGCCTAAGCAATGATTTTAGTAACTACCCCAGCACCAACCGTCTTACCACCTTCTCTGATGGCAAATCGTTGCTGTTCTTCAAGGGCAACAGGGACAATAAGTTTTACTTTCAAATTTGCTGTATCTCCAGGCATTACCATCTCTGTCCCTTCAGGAAGCATTACATCACCCGTCACATCGGTCGTTCGGATATAAAACTGTGGCTTGTACCCCTTAAAGAATGGGGTATGACGCCCGCCTTCCTCTTTTTTTAGGACATAGATTTCTGTCTCAAATTCAGTATGTGGAGTAACCGTTCCAGGTTTTGCCAATACTTGCCCACGTGTAATGTCTTCTTTCTTAGTTCCACGGACAAGAATTCCCGCATTGTCACCTGCCATACCTTCGTCAAGCGACTTATTGAACATTTCAACACCTGTAACCGTTGTCTTTGTTGTATCTTTGATACCAACAATTTCAATTTCCTCTCCGACTTTTATCTTTCCTCGTTCAATACGTCCAGTTGCAACAGTACCGCGTCCTTCAATTGAGAAGATGTCTTCAACTGGCATCAGAAACGGCTTATCAAGATCACGTTCTGGTGTTGGTATATATTCATCAAGCACTTTTGCAAGTTCAACAATTGGTTTTGCGTCTTCATCATCAACTGACTTTGCATTTAGTGCCTTAAGTGCTGAGCCGCGAACCACAGGAACTCCTTCGCCGTCAAATTCGTATTTTGTAAGAAGTTCGCGCACTTCCTCTTCAACTAAATCAATCAAATCCTTGTCGTCAACTTGGTCAGTTTTATTAAGAAAAACAATAACGTTAGGAACACCGACTTGTTTTGCTAAAAGTATATGCTCTCGTGTCTGTGGCATAACACCGTCTGTTGCCGCAACCACAAGTACTGCGCCATCCATCTGCGCGGCACCAGTAATCATGTTTTTGATATAGTCCTGGTGGCCTGGTGCGTCAATGTGCGCATAATGACGCACATCCGTCTCATACTCATTATGAGAAAGCGAAATGGTAATACCACGCTGTTTTTCTTCGGGAGCTGAATCAATTTCATCAACCCCACGCATCTTCACCTTATTCCCTTTAAGGTCAAGAATATGTAATAGGGCCGCGGTTAACGTAGTTTTTCCATGATCAACATGACCAATAGTACCGACGTTAACGTGTGGCTTTTCTCTACTAAATGCTTCTGCCATGATTTAGATTTTAGGCGTTAGACACTAGGCGCTAGTAAAATTGATCGGCGCTTAATAACTAATACCCAAATTTATAATTAGTTTTAATAATTTATATAACAAATATGCTCCAATACTATAGCAAAACAAGATTGTGTAGTCAACACCAACTAAAGCCTAGCTCCGCTTCGCAATTATTCCTTCGGCGACATTATTCGGGACAATCGCATACTCGTCAAATTCCATAGTAAATGTCGCGCGTCCTTCGGTCATAGAACGAAGTGTCGTGATATAACCAAACATCTCCGATAAGGGTATTTTTGCGTGCACCGCTTTCATCATGCCGCGATCTTCCATCTCTTCAATCTGTCCACGCTTTGAGCTTAGATGACCAGTAATGTCCCCCATAAACTGTTCCGGAGTTACAACTTCAATTTTCATCATAGGCTCAAGCAATACCGGTTTCGCGCGTTTTGCCGCATCCTGAAAAGCCAGTGAGCCAGCAATTTTAAACGCAATTTCAGAAGAATCAACATCGTGAAATGAACCATCAAACAAATCAACAGAAACATCAGTGATAGAATATCCCGCAACAATACCGCGTGACATTCCTTCTCTAATTCCCTTTTCAACGGCAGGAATAAATTCTTGAGGTATAACTCCACCCTTAATGTTGTTAATAAATTCAAACCCTTGTTCACGTTTAACGTTTTTTGGTTTTTTCTTTTCTTCATCAACTTCTTCAAGAGGTTTGATTTTCAATTTAACATGCCCATATTGCCCACGACCGCCAGTTTGGCGAATATATTTTGATTCCGCTTCTGCTTCCGCGGTAATCGTCTCTCTGTATGCTACTTGTGGCGCGCCAACATTTGCTCCAACCGAGAATTCCCGTTTCATACGGTCAACAATGATATCAAGATGAAGCTCACCCATACCCCAGATAATTGTCTCCAGTGTTTCAGGATCGGTGGTTACTTTAAACGTTGGATCTTCATCAGAAAGACGCTTTAATGCAAGACCCATTTTTTCTTGGTCGGCCTTGGTTTTTGGTTCAATGCGCACAGATACAACGGGGCGTGCAAATTCAATCTGCTCTAATACAATCAGTTTGTTTTCGTCACAAAGCGTGTCAGAAGTACGCGTGTTTTTAAGGCCAACTGCCGCGGCAATTTCACCGGCATATACTTTTTTTACTTCTTCGCGATCATTTGCATGCATTAGTAAAATTCTTCCAATACGCTCTTTCTCTCCACTTCTTGAGTTGTATACGTATGATCCCGATTCAAGCGTTCCTGAATAAACCCTAAAGTATGTTAGTTGCCCAACGAACGGATCAGTTTGCAGTTTAAATGCAAGTGCCGCAAAAGGCTCCGAGTCAGAAGCCGTACGCGTTTCTTCTTCGTCTGTCTTTGGATTAACACCAACAATCGGCGGCACATCAAGCGGAGATGGGAGATAATCAATAACCGCATTAAGAATAAGTTGTACTCCTTTATTTTTAAGTGCTGATCCAGCAAATACTGGAACAATCTCATTCGCAAGTACTGCTTTTCGCAAAATTTGCTTTAATGAATCAATTGGTACTTCTTTTCCTTCAAGATATTGGTTCATCAATTCTTCATCGTTTTCAACAATTTTTTCTATCAATTCTCCGTGAAGTTTTTCCGCTTCTTCTTTTAAATCATCAGGAATAGAGATTTCTTTTACTTCATTTCCCATCTTCCCTTCAAAGTGATATCCCTTCATGGTGAGCAAATCAACAACTCCTTCATGCTTGTCTTCCTCACCAATAGGAATCTGCATGCGAATCGCTTTTTTGGTAAGGCGTTCCAGGATAGTTTTAAAAGAGTGATCAAAACTTGCTCCAGTGCGATCAAGTTTATTTACGAAACAAATTCGTGGAACTTTATATTTATCCGCTTGCCGCCACACAGTCTCTGACTGCGGCTCAACACCCGCAACGCCATCAAAAACAACAACTCCACCGTCAAGAACGCGCAAGGACCGCTCCACCTCTGCGGTAAAATCAACATGGCCTGGTGTGTCAATAATGTTAATTCGGTATTCATGTTCTTTATCCCCTTTGTCGTAGTAGGTTGGAATCCAAAAAGTCGTCGTTGCCGCGGACGTAATGGTAATGCCGCGCTCTTTTTCCTGCTCCATCCAATCCATGATTGCCTGACCTTCATGCACTTCTCCGATTTTATGTGAGATACCAGTATAAAAAAGTACCCGCTCGGTGGCAGTTGTTTTCCCTGCGTCAATGTGAGCAATAATTCCGATATTGCGTATTTTTTCTAGTGGATATGTTCTGTCCATGGTTATGAATTAAGAACCAAGAATCATGAATAAAAGGCCTTACGGCCTATGTGATATTACTATATATGAAAAAGGTAGACTGGGCAAGACAATGACTTGACAGTTAGTATCCTGTTGTTTATCTTAGGATAAGAGAAGTACATTAAGGATAAAGCGATGAATAGCAATCAAGTAGAATCTGAATACCCAAAATGGCATATATACGGACCTGGATGCACTCTTATGATTGTAGTCATAAGTGGAATTTCCTTTATTGTTTTAAGCTTTTCACCTGGTATGACCATGTGGACACTTTGTGTTGGCCTCGTTCTTGGTGTAAGTATCGTGGTAATGAGTTATTTCCTCTCTTATGCAGAACAACATCCCAGAAAAGATTAAACGATTTTCTAGCCTCGTTCCAGCGGGGTTTTCTCTTGTATAATTCGCGTCTATTCGCGTTTTTACCATGAAAAATGGGCGAATGCTTTATTCGCATCTGCCATCTTATGCGTATTGATTCTCTTGGTTACTGCGGTGCCACTTTCTTTGCTTGCCGCGATAAGCTCTTCTGCAAGACTTTTATGCATTGGGGAGCCCTTTCGCGAACGCGCCGCACTAAGCATCCAGCGCATTGCAAGAGACAGTCGCCGTTCCGCGCGCACTTCGCGTGGAACCATATAATTTGCGCCACCGATACGGCGAGAACGCACCTCAACTAGAGGACTTACATTTTTTAGCGCCTTATCAAACACCTCAAGTGGATTATCTATTTTTTCTTTTTCTTTAATAAACTCAAATGCCCCATAGACGATACTTCGCGCAGTTTCTTTCTTCCCGCTTTTCATTACATAGTTAATAAACTTCTCTACTTTTGTAGAATTATATCTATGATCAGGTGATATTATTTTTTTCTTTTTAAGTGGATGCCGCATAACATGTATCGTGTATCGTGTATCGTGTATCGCAAGTATTCATATTTCTATTGCGTTCTACGTTACACGTTATACGATTTACGATTTAGGTTTTTTTGCACCGTAAAGACTTCTTCCTTGTTTTCGTTTAGTTACACCTTCTGCGTCAAGCACGCCACGCACAACAGTGTAACGAACACCAATATCTTTCACGCGTCCTGCACGTACCAAGACAACAGAATGTTCTTGTAAGTTATGTCCTTCACCAGGAATATACGCTGTAATTTCCATACCGTTAGTAAGGCGAACACGTGCAATCTTCCGAACTGCAGAGTTTGGTTTACGCGGGTTTACTGTTTTTACCTGTGTGCATACTCCTCGCTTAAATGGAGAGGGATAACGTGTGGGCCGATTTTTGAGTGCATTAAAACCACGCCGCAAGGCAACGGCTTTTGATTTCTTGGAAATCTTTTTTCGTTTTTGTCTTATTAATTGATTTGTTGTAGGCATGGGATAATACTAATATACTAATTTTACGAATAATACCAATGTATACGAATACGTATTAGTATTATTTGTATCATTCGTAAAATTCGTATATTAGTATTGTTCTTAAAAAGCAATTCATACTGTAATATAGTTTATTACAAAATGCAAGAAGGACTAGAAGAAGGGTAGTCCTGTAGCCACCTGAAAGAGATACAACACGGCCGGTAAAAGTATTCTCCACAAGAAAAGAATGAGAATGAAAATAGCAATAAACCAATAACGTTCAAGAGTCTCCTGAATAAATTGAAGTCTATACGGCAAGAGCGCAAAAAGAATCTTTGAGCCATCAAGTGGCGGAATTGGTATAAGATTGAAAAACGCAAGTAAGATATTAAGAAAAACAACGAGACTTGCGAGTTGAATAAACGAGTCTGGAAGACCAAACAAAGGAGAAAGACGAATCAGAACACTGAAGACCGCAACTATAAGAATGTTTGCAAGTGGACCAGCTGCCGCGACGAGCGCACCATCTCTTTGCGGATTCTGCATGTTGTACGGATTAAACGGCACCGGCTTTGCCCAACCAAAGATGAATCCACCCAAAAAGAATGTAAATACTGGAACTATAAACGAACCCACAATATCCATATGCGGCAAAGGATTTAACGTAAGCCGACCAGCAAGGCGTGCAGTCGGATCACCAAGCATGTTTGCAACATACCCATGAGAGACTTCATGCGCGACGATAGACATGATTAGGATTGCGATTGCGAAGATGAAAGAGAACGGATCGGTCATTTGAACATTTTAACACAACATGCTAGAATGGGAAATCTGAAAATATAAAGTATCTAGTATCTTGTATTTGGTATCTCGTATAAAAAATACTAAATACTAGATACTAAATACTAAATACTTTATTATGACCAAAATATGCACATTATGTTCAAAGGGATCTATCGTCGGAGGCGGCTATTCTAATCGCACTCGCGCAACAAAGTACAATCCTACAGGCAAAAAAAGAAAACACCCCAACCTCCAATGGGCGAGGTTTCCTGATGGAACTCGCTCAAAAATCTGCACGCGATGTTTAAAGAAAAACAAGCATCTCGCATAAATAGAAAAAACCTCCTGTAGGAGGTTTTTTCATTAATTGAAAAACCATCGCGCAAGCGATGGTTTCCGTGTTCAAAGAACTATAACTCAGTCTTTCTTGATGACATATATTGTTAATAATATTGCCATCACTATTGTTCCTAATACGCCCCATACGAGTGGATACATTTGATGCTGATATAGAGCAACCCCAGCACTTATTATAAATGGGGTAAAAATTGGAAACCAGTATTTTGTATACAACCTATGAGACACAATCACAGCAAAAAGCAGTATGTTTACACCTGGCATTGAGCGATCCTCCGTGCACAAACTAAAAACACTCTATAATCGTGCACAGAAACATGTCAATCAAGTTTGGCAAAGTAAAGGTTACTCGGGGCAGAGCCCACGAGATATTAAACCCATATTAGCTCCTCCCGCCAAAGGCGAGGCTCGCCAGAGGTGGCGGCTCGGAAATATGAAAGTAAAACTTTCACATTTCCCTCGCTCTACGTCGCTTATAACTGTGTCTCCTGAAGTGCCCTATTAATTGCCCCGACTGCGCGGGATGTTTGTTTTTTTATGTTTGAAATTTCTTCTCTATTGCCGATATCGCCCGCCAAAAAAGGAGAGAGTATCGCATCCTCGCCCCAATAACCGAGGTGATTTAAAATTCTCATAACAATGACAACTTCTGCCGCACGCACATCTTCTTCTGCCAACTCTCCCGACGAGAGAAGCGCAAAACCACTTACCATATCTTTAAAAAGCGGTTCATTTTTCTCCTCGCCTTTTAAAAGTCGCCGTAAAAGAGACGCGACGCGCGCTACAACTGCCGTATGTTGTCTTATTCCGTATTTGTGAAAAGATATGGGAAAAAATTTTTTCTTTTCCGCAGCATTAGTGATACGCCATCCACCCCTACCAAACACAAGGTCGATGTTAGAGTATGAAAGATACTGCAAATGATATCGCAATTTTGACTTAATCTCCCGCACTCCTTGTGCATGGGCGGTAACCAACCCGAAGTCTTTTGTGAAAAGATTAATTAAGCAATTTGCTTCTCCAGACGGAGTATTTCTTAGTACAATTCCTTCTGTGTGGTGTATGGTGTGCATAATAAAAGTATCTGGTATTTTGTATATAGTATTTAGTATGTTTTTCCAATTTTTTATACGAGATACTAAATACTTATTTTTGTATTTTTACGATAAATTCTAAGTCACCTACTTTTATCCTTTCGCCCTCCACAGCACTAAAAGATATACCATCTACTGAAACTGAATTTTTGAATTCTTGTTCAAACATCCCAATAAACGTTTTTCCCGTTTCGTCAGTGTGGACAACAAGATTCACATTTTGAGAAGGTAAGAGACCCTCTTTTTTCCGAAGATCCTGTATGTACCTAACAAATTCTCGCAATTGGCCTTCTTTTTTAAGCTCTTCGGTTATTTTAGTATCAAGTTCTATGTCATTTTCAATACGCGCCCCAAATATAACTTCTTTCACATTAACTTCATCTTTAATTAAATTTATCAACTGTTCCTGATTCCTGATTCTTGATTCTTGATTCCGAACACGAAGCGTTCTAAGCGGTTGACGTACTTTAATACCTTCTTTCATTCGCGCTTCAAGAGCAAGCGAAACAATGTCGCGCACCTTCTGCATGTCAGAAAGTATGCGCAAGTCTTCATGTGTTCCAAACAGCCGATGAAACAGCGCCATCGGATTAGGCCAAATGGGAATAGTTGGTTCTTCTTTGGGCCACGAAGTCAAGTGCACACTCTCTTCACTGTCAGTTACATGCAACTTACGATATATTTCATCCGCAATAAACGGAGTAAAAGGAGCAATAATTTTTGAAAGTTCAACTAATACAAAACGTGTTGTTGCAAGCGCATCGCAAGTGCCGTCCTTGTTGCCTTTCTTAAAACGTTCCCGAGATCTTCGTATGTACCACGTTGAAAGGTCGTCGATAAATTCGCCAATTGGACGAGTCGCACGGTCAAGCATATATCTTTCTGTTGCATATGTTACTTGATTGATAAGTTCAGAAAGGCGCACGCAAATCCATTGATCAAGGACGTTCGTGCTTTTAGGCTGTGGGTTGTAAGCTGTAGGTTGTAGGTTGATATCATTGTAAAGTTCATAAAAAGCATGTACGTTGCGCAAACGTGTAATAATTTTATTCATAACTTCTCGCACATCTTTTTCAGAAAAATTAACGCTTTCCCCGCGCACAACTGGAGACGATAGTAAGTAATAACGCAACGCGTCAGATCCATACACATCAATGAGAGCCAGAGGATCAGGATAATTTTTAAGTTTTTTACTCATTTTCTGTCCATCTTCAGCCAGAATAAGACCATTCACAATTACATTGTGATATGCTGTTTTACCAAACAAGCCGACCGAAAGTACCAGCATGTTGTAAAACCATCCTCTCGTTTGATCAAGTCCCTCCGCAATAAAATGCGCTGGGAAATTTTTTTTGAAAACTTTTTTATTTTTAAACGGATAATGAAATTGAGCAAATGGCATTGAGCCAGATTCAAACCAACAATCAAACACTTCCAAGATACGCTTCATCGTCTTGCCACACACACAGGGAAATTCAACATGATCAACAAACGGGCGGTGAAGATCAAGTTCGTATTCCATATTTCTTGGAATATTATTGTATGAAAACGAAACAGACTGCGCTGTCTCTATAAAACTTACCTTTGCTTCTTTTGCTTTTATTGACTCGTCAACACCCCATCCTTCCGCAACAGAGATAACCTGCCATGAAGGATATTCGTGTGTAACAAATAATATGTTTTTGTTTTTATGTTTAGATTCAACACTCTCAAGAAAACTACCAACTCGTTTTTTTATATCAAGCACGTTCTCTCCTCCTTCCGGTCGTTTCGTGAACTGCTCTTTTGTTGAGGTAAAATATGCACGATATTCTTCATTAGATTTACCTTCAAAATTTCCGACGAGAATTTCTTTCAAGCGCTCATCAACAAGAATGTGTTCGGCAGAAATACCAATAGTTTTAGCAACAATACGCGCTGTTTCCATGGTCCTCGGAATGGGAGAAGAAAAAATGAGGTCAATCTTTTTCCTTTTCAACATCTTTGCGGTTTTTAATACCTCCAACTTTCCATCTTCTGTTAATCTGTTTTCCTCATCAATTTCTGAATTTACAAAACCTGCCTTGTTGCTCTGCGCCTCTCCGTGGCGCATGACAATATATGTGTTTCCAGAGGAGGTGGTTTTCTTTTTAATGTCATCCACCGAACCTATTACTTCCATCTTTTTACAAGCACTACATCTCCAGACTGGAATTGGCGCGCCCCAGAAACGAGAGCGTGATACTGCCCAATCGCGCGCTCCTTCTAACCATTTACCAAAACGACCACATTGCATGGAGGCAGGTACCCATTTTACCTTTTTATTCACATCAAGTAATTTGCGTTTTAGGGCAGTTACTTTCACAAACCATGACGAAGCAGCATAATTCAAAAGAGGAGTATCACATCTCCAGCAAAATGGATAACTGTGTGTGATTTTTTCTTTCCCAAAAAGTTGTTTATTGTGTGAGAGATGTTTAATAATTTCAATATCAGTTGCTTGCGGGTTATGTTTTGGTTTTACCGCAAGCCCTTTGAAATCCAAAACTTCCGACGCAAACGTCCCGTCAACTAACACATGTTGAACGAAAGGGAGTTTGTATTTTACTCCCAACTCCATATCGTCTTCCCCAAATGCGGGCGCTACATGAACAACACCTGTCCCGTCTTCGGCGTTTACAAATTGAGCGGCGTATATCTTCCATCCGTCTTCTCTGTTTTTTAGATCAGAGGAACCGCTGTAATAATTAAAGAGCGGTTTATATTTTTTTCCGATTAATTCATCGCCTTTAAATTCTCCCACAACCTCATATTTATCTTTTATCAATGATAGTCGCTCTTTGGCGACAATATAAAAATTCATGATTCCTAGTTCATGATTCATGATTCCGATTTTGACATAGTCAAAATCTTTGTTGACGGCTAACGCAACATTCCCCGGAAGTGTCCAGGGTGTTGTTGTCCACGAAAGAAGATAAGTTTCTGGCTCGCCTACAAGTTCAAATTTTACTATTACCGAAATATCAGTGATATCTTTATACCCCATAGAAACCTCCGATACGGCAAGGGTTGTTTCGCATCGCGGGCAAATATGCATTGATTTATACCCTTCATAAATAAGTTTTTTATCGTAAAGAACCTTAAACGCCCACCAAATTGACTCTGTATACGACGAATCCATGGTCTTGTACCCTTGCTCCATGTCAATCCACCTGCCAACACGAGGAATAATTTTTTTCCACTCAGAATCATATCGCAAAACGCTGTTTTTCGCCGCACGATTAAATTCTCCAATGCCAAGTTTCTCAATATCTTTTTTTTTCTCAAGCCCAAGTTCTTTTTCAATAAGATTTTCAATAGGCAGACCATGACAGTCCCAACCCCACTGTCTCCTAACGTGATATCCGCGCATAGTTTTATATCGCGGGATAGCATCCTTTATAATACTTGCAAGTAAATGTCCGTAGTGCGGCAAACCTGTAGCAAACGGAGGGCCATCGTAAAATACAAAATTACCCTTGGGTGATTTTTTTTCAAGAGATTTTTTGAATATATTATGTGTATTCCAAAAAGAGAGAATTTCTTCTTCTTTTTGAGCGACGACGCTTTTGTGTTGTTGGTTTTCCTGTAACATAACGATGAATAGAAGGCTTTTTGATAGTAACACAAAAACGCGCGCCAATAAATTGACGCGCGTTAATTCCTTTTCAATGACTTCAAAGACAAAAAAGAAGCATCAAATTACATTTTCTCTGGCGCTTCAATCCCCAAAAGCCCTAATCCATTCTTTAAAACAATTGAAGTCGCCTCGGTGATTGCAACGCTATGCGGCGCGCTATTACCAGAGTCAATAATGCGCGTGTGTGCGTAGAAATTGTTAAATGCGCTCGCGAGTTGTGTAAGATATGTCGTTACGTAGTGTGGCTCATATTCAACGCGTGCACGTAAAACTATTTCAGGAAATTGATATAGTAATTTTTCAATCTCAGTGGTTGATTCAGTGACTAATTCAGTAGACGATACAATATCATTTTCATGTGCTTTCTCTATAATTGAATGCGTACGCGCATATGTATATTGCAAATATGGGCCAGAATCTCCTTCAAATGAAAGTGATTTTTCAAAATCAAATACAATATCATTTCCTGTCGCTTGTTTTAAAATAGAGTACTTAACTGCGCCAACAACAACCTGTTCAGCAATTTTTTCTTTCTCCAATAAGTCAGAGTCTTTCATTTTTTCAAGAACACGCTCTCGCACATCATTAAGCAAATCTTCCACCGAAATAACATCACCAGTTCTAGATGACATCTTTCCACTTGGAAGACGTAGCATCCCATGCGGAATATGTTTTGTTTTCTCTGCTATCTCTGGAAACGTCTGCTCCATAGCTTTGTGTACCACCCTGAAATAATCTTTAACTTCATTACCTGTTATTACGATAGAAATATCATGCGGATATTTTTTATATTTCATCTGCGCAAGCCCCAATTCTTTTGCTTCATATGTTGGCAACCCCTCTTTCGTGATAAATACTCGCGTGTGAAGCGTTTTGTTAAATTTCTCCCCATGAAATACAACCGCTCCATCGCTTTCTTCAAAAATCTTTTTATGCTTCTTAATAATCTCTAAACCAATTGGACCACCTTCGCTTTCAAAAAAATAAAAATCAAACTTCGTGCCAAGTTGTTTATAGATTTTTTCAAATTCTGCAAGAGATTCTTTTTTACCTTCTTCATACAGCAGGTTGATTTTGGAATCACTTTTTTCATATATTTTTTTATTTATTTCATTGATTTCTTTTTTGTTTTCCTCATATTGTTGCGAACCATACGCATAGGCATCTCCCCATGACATTTTAGGATTTTTTATTTTCCCCCAAATCGTTTTTGCTACATGAAGCCCTACATCCCCCTGCCAATTCGCGCGTTTTACTTCCGCGCCAGAAAATTCGACAATGCGTGAAATTGCCTCTCCAATTGAGTTACTCATTAGATGTCCGATGTGAAATTCCTTAAACGGATTTGGATCGGTATATTCAACAATTGTTTTTTTTCCTTCTAAGATTTCATCTTTCCCATACGATCCCTTCTCTTTTAAAATATCTTCTATGTTTTTTGCAAAAAATGATTTTGAGAGATAAAAATTAATAAATCCAGGGCCAGCAATTTCAATACGATCAATATCGTCGCCTTTCTTTTTTTGGAGTTCCCCTACTAACTCTTCTGCAAGTTCTTTCGGACTCTTTTTTGCCTGTGAGGCATGTCGCATTGCAATATTTGTTGAATAATCCCCATGAGAAAAATCTGTCGGATGTTCAATATGAATATCATTTGCTGTAATATCCATATTCTTGAGCGCATTTTGTATTAATATTTTAATTTCCTCGTGCATATTTCTTGTCATTGTCATTGTAGCACTCCACCATAGATAGAGAAACTGCTACGATTAATCGTAATAAATTACACAAAAGATTAATTTGGTTGACCATTAACATAATATTCATATACTAAACATCAGAAATCACTGATATTGGAGTAAAGAAATGACGACTATTGAGTATAGACCATACGATGAACGAGTGCCTGATGAACAATACAAGAGGAGTTTGGGGTATATTTTAGACCACGGAGAGCTTGCCCAAGAAACCGCACAGGGTGTTGGAGCAATCACGTACATTGCTCCACCCCCCATGCATTTTGATTTATCCAATGGAATCCCGCTGATTACAGAAAGAAAAATCGGCTTTTGGAAAAAACCGATTGCGGAAATTCTTGCATTTGTGAAAGGGAAACGAACCCTCACTGAGCTTGAGGAAGAAGGATGTAATTTCTGGACACCGTGGGCAACAAGGGCAAAATGTGAATCTATGGGTCTTGAGTCAGGAGATCTTGGCCCCGGGTCATACGGCGCCGCATTCCATGATTTTCCCAAGCAAGACGGCGCTACGTTCAATCAGTTTCAGCACCTTGTGACGCAAATCAAAGAATATCCATGGGCACGCACCCATTTTGTTACTCCATGGATACCGTACTTAATCGGACGCGGTGGTCATCAAAAAGCCGTAGTGTCGCCATGTCATGGATGGATACATTGTCGGGTCATTGATAAAAAGCTAACCCTACACGTGTATCAACGTTCTGCCGACTTTCCGGTTGGAGTACCGTCAAACATGATTCAATATGCGGCCCTGACGCTTATGATCGCTCAAGTAACGGGACTTAAAGCGCATCGGTTCGTTCATTCTTTTTCAGATGCTCATATTTATACCAGTACTAATCCTGAAGAAGACCAGGTGCCCGCGGTAAGAGAGATGCTTCAACGTGCAGCAAAAAGACTGCCCACGTTGATTGTAGATCCCAACGTAACCGATTTGTTTGAATTCAAAGAAGATGATTTTAGTATTATGGATTATGAGCCGCATCCATCAATGCAAATTCCAGTAGCGGTATAGATTTACTAATGAAAAATGAAGCCGACCTCATTTCTTGGGGTCGGTTTTTGCTTTTAAGAGAAAAAAGAAATATCATAACTAGAGCATGTTGGGAAACCTGCTCTAATACAAAGATACTAAACATGAGAAAAGGAACAAAAAAACAAGTTAATATACAAAACGCACGCAAAGGGCAGTACTATCGCGTGATTGAGCAAATTGAAAAAGACGGAGTATGTCCGTTTTGCCCAAAACATTTACTTACATATCACAAAAAGCCGATTCTTAGGAGGGGAAAACATTGGCTGGTAACAGAAAATATGTACCCGTATAAAAATGCACGGATGCATTTTCTCCTAATACACAGGAAACATATCATTTCAATTACACAGAAATCAGAAAGCGCATGGGTTGAGCTTCTTCGTCATTACAAATGGCTCATTAAAAAACACAATGTCAAGGGCGGTTCGGTAATGCTTCGCTTCGGCAGTACTGCACACACCGGAGCATCGGTTGAACATCTTCATGCCCAACTCATCATCGGAGATCGCGAAGCAAAAAATTATAAACCGATTGTCACACAAGTTGGATAATAAAAATTTGTATCGCCAACAAAAAAGCCCCGCTTCAAAGCCAGAAACGGGGTTTTACATTTGAACTCGGACCAATTCTACGCCGCGGGACTTAAGCGTGCCTTCGGCATCTAGCTGTGAATATCCTTCAGTGTAATATACTTTTTTAATTCCAGCTTCTATAATCATGAGCGCACAATCATGGCATGGAAATGTCGTCACGTAAATTGACGCATTACTAAGATTTATGCCATCTTTCGCGGCGCACGCGATAAGCATCTTTTCCGCATGAAGCGCAGAGGAAATATCGATTGATATACCAGCATCAAAATTTGCCCGCGGATCACCAACAATACCAGGACTCTGCTCAGACGGATAGTGTCGATTGTACGCCACAAGAAGTGCAACATTATCTTTCATTACAACAGCACCGACCCTCCGCCACCAATCAGAACTCAAAGAAGCATGATTAAAGGCAGATGTCATAAAAATGCGATCAAAAATTTCTTGAGAAATAATTTGATCCGGCGCAACAGGAAACTTACTAAGTGCTGCTATTTTGTCCCAACGTAAAAATACAGTATCAAACATCACATTCGCTCCGATAAAATGTTCGTGAGCAATAGCTCGCGACAATTCATCATCGGGAAAAACAATCTGACCTGTATGTTGTTTGACAGAAGAAAGATTTTCAAGATCAAGAACACAGACAGACGGACATACATTAAGCGATTGAACCATCTTGCATGCATCTTGTGCAGAAACAGCCCGTAGATCACGATCTATGCGTGGAAATGACTTGATAATATCACCCCCAAAAACAAACAGTGGAGCGGAGTGCTTTTTAAAGAACGATATATAGCCAGCATGTACGACGGGAACATATGCAACAATAATACGCGACATTAACAAGGTTACCTTTCGTATTCTTTATCTCGCCCGAGTATAGCGAAAATTCCGACCTTAATCAAGTCGGAACATATGAAATATTTAATATTGCTCAATATTGTCTATCGCGAATATTACCCCTTATTCAATGCGTTAAGAGCATCTGCTACGACAGCAGGAATTCTTTTGTGTAATTCATCGGCAAGTCGATCAGCGCCGCCGATTTCCAAATTACGAATGCGTGCTGTTGTAGATATCGTAGCCTGTGGTGGAAGTGTAATAATGTTGCCGCAACATGACTCGTAAACCTTCATATCTTCTTCCGGAAAATCTTTTGTTGTGGCGGAAGTAATAAGTACGTCGGGACATACTAATTTAATAAGAGCACCTATCTCATCTTTGGCATTGCGCAATGTTACGATATCAACGTAGCGAAGATGTGAAAGCATACTGAGCCGCTCCTTCTGCGGCACAATCGGTCGATGCAACCCTTTTCTTTGCTGTGTTAATTCATCAGTATCAACACCAACTATTAAAATATCGCCGTAGGACCTAGCTTTTTGGAGATAAAGGGCATGCCCTTCGTGTACTAAATCATACACGCCCTGTGTTAAGACAACTCGTTTCCCCACCTTCCTTAATTCACTAACAATCCTGCCGAGATCATCATAATCAGGAATAAAGCGGTTGTCAAAATTTGATCCAAATTCAAGAATTTTTTGAAGAGTCATAGGTTTTCTAGAGTATGTCGGGAAACCTGCTTTCGTGGCGAAATCTTCAGATTTTGTGCAAGACGAAGTCAAAAATTTTGAAGAATATAAATATATTTTGAGAAATTTTTGACAAGTATTCGCGCAAAATCTGAAGATTTTTAGTCGGAATGAGGTTTCCCGACATGCTTCATCATATCATAAAGTAATTTTTTTGGTTATGAGGATTATATTCTAGACCATTAACTTGCAACAAGGGAAAGAACGTGTTAAAATACATGTTAGTAATATTTTACAGGAGCCCAGACAAAATGATTATCTCACTCATTGTCGCGATGGGGTCAAACTTCGTAATTGGAGATAACGGTAAGATGCCATGGGGAGCGCCCGTTGATGGTAAGCGATTTTATAATCTCACCATAGGTAAACCTATCATTATGGGAAGAAAAACATTTGAGTCAGTTGGCAAAGCGCTTCCCGGACGGACAAATATTATCTTAACGCGAGACAGAAAATACACTGCGGCAGAGTGCAAAGTTGTTCATTCTATTAAAGGGGCACTTGTCACGGCACGCTCAACTATTGAAGCAAGAGAGCAAACAGAGCAAGAGTCGGAAGTAATGATTATAGGTGGAGCAGAAATATACAAATTATTTCTTCCGCAAGCACGCAGGATATACCTCACGCTTATCTTTGAATCTTTCAAGGGAGACACATTTTTCCCGATAAAGGCAACTAAAGATTGGGAAGGATGGCAAAGCACTGATAGAGAATATCAAGAACCAGATGACACATACCCACATAAACTTATGTTTGATGCACTGGAGAAAGTTTAGGCTTTCACGCGCCATAAGCAAACCACCTCTTTTCTGCCGAAAAGAGGTGGTTATTTTTTTATATTTACTCTTGCTGAGTGGCATCACTTAACGACCTCTATGCCCATGCTACGTGCAGTGCCTTCTATGATTTTCTCCGCTTGTTCAACGTTATTTGCATTCAGGTCTGGCATTTTTTTCTCAGCAATTTCGCGAATCTGTGCATTGGTCACTTTTCCTGCTTTTGAAATTAGGTTTTTTCCTGAACCCTTTTCAACTCCTGCCGCTTTTTTGAGTAATGCAGACGCAGGAGGTGTCTTCAAGATAAAATCGAAACTTCGATCTTCAAAAACCGACACAACAACAGAAACAACATCTCCCATCATCTCTTTTGTTGCATCATTAAAACGCGTGACAAATTCACCAATATTAATTCCAGCTTGACCCAAAATAGGACCAATCGGCGGTGCCGGTGTGGCTTTTCCAGCTGGAATTTGTAGTTTTAATTTTTTTGTTATTTTCATGCCAAAAATTAAGGAGTGGAGCGACTATAATTTTTGAGCACCCTGTTAAATAAAAATCTTTCAGATTTTTCTTTTGCTTTGCAAAAGATTTAACAGGGTTAAATAAAATATACTCACTCCGTTCGTTATTTTACTGATATTTAACAGGGTAAAGGTTTGGCAGTTGTATTTTACTTCGCTTCGCTCGTAAAAATACAAGCCAATTCCTTTAAATCTTTTTAACTTGAAGGAAATCTAATTCTACAGGTGTCTCACGACCCATAAACGAAACCAGAACTTTTATTTTGCCGCGTTTCTCGTCAACATCGCTCACTTTTCCATCCTGCTCTTTAAATGGTCCATCTGTGATAATAACCGACTCACCAATCTGGAGATCAACTTTATGAGTGGTTGTGTCCACCTTCATTTTTCTAAAAATCTCTTCTACTTCTTCTTTATTGACAGGAACAGGATAAATACCTGTGCCAACAAAACCGGTAACCCGTGGAGTATTTCTAACCACAAACCATGAATCATCTGCGACAACCATTTCCACCAAAACGTAACCGGGATAAATTTTGTCTTCTTCCTCAACTCGTTTCCCACCCTTAATGCGTATTTTCTTTTCCGTCGGCACAATAACATTAAAAATTTTATCTTCCATACCCATTGACTCAACACGCTGTCTCAAGTTGCGCGCGACAGCCGCTTCATATCCTGCATAGGTATGAATCGCGTACCAATTTTTATCTTGTTTTATTTCTTGACGAGCCATGATTGATTTTTAACGAGCGTAGCGAGTATAAAAATCGTCACCGAGCACTCAGCGAGAGTAAATTTGCTAAATCAATTTACGATATGTACATTTAGCAATTTTAACGGTCACCAATATATTTACACTGAGTGCTCGGTTAAGAAAAATATAGTCGCTCACTCCGTTCGCTCCTTATTTTTCATAATATAAACGTATCCAAAAGTGTCGTAAACAAAAAATCAAAAAAACCTAAAAACGCAGCGGTGAGAATTGAAATAATGATAACAACAACAGTAAAGTATGCCGTCTGTTTTTGTGTCGGCCAGCTAACATGCTTCAATTCTCCTCGTGTAGCTTTTAAATAATTGATTAATTTCATGCCAATGTTGTTAAAATTTACGAGCCCAATGCGGAGTAAATTTTACTACAACATTGAGCACCCTGTTAAATAAAATTTGATGCTTTATTGATAAATTCTTATATCTTACTTTACTTTAAATATGTAGTAAAACAATATTAGCGCTTTGGCCTATCAAATTTTAAATTTTTCAAAGAAAAATTTATTTAACAGGGTTGATGAAATCATAGTCGCTTCACTCCTTGATTTCTATCAAAAAACCCCTCTCGGGGACTTGTATGTTTATACTACTCTTTCTCAAGAGAAAGTCAACTAATTACAACAAACACGACAAGCCACCCGTGTGGGCAGCTTTACTTTATACTTAATACCTAATACTTTATACTTAATACCATGAACAACTGTGTCTTCTGCAAAATCACACAAGGAGAGATGCCTTCTCTTAAAGTATACGAGGATGAAAATTCTTTTGCTTTTTTAGATATCAAACCAAATAATTTGGGACACACACTTCTTGTGCCGAAAAAACACGCGCGGAATATCTTTGATATTACAGAAGAAACTTTATGTGTCCTTATGGGACCACTTAAAAAATTGGCGCACGCAACCAAAGAAGCCACTGACGCAGACGGAATAAATATTTCAATGAACAACGAACCGGCTGCATATCAAATTGTGTTTCACGCGCATTTCCACATCATTCCGCGATTTGAAGGCGACGACATGAAACACAAGAATATTAACGGCCATGAGATGGAAAAAATTGCTGAAAAGATATCAGCGATTTTAAAATCCTGATACTTACTCCTCGGCTCGGAAACATGAGAGTTCCGCTCCGCTTCACTTTTCTATTTCTCTTACCCTACGTCGCAAATAAAAGCCCAACTCACATAGTAGTTGGGCATTAATTTCTCATCCTGGTGAGTTATTCCGAAATGAAGGAGGTCTTTGGAAAATATTATCAATTTCTTCCAGCATCTTATCTAAAGGAATAGCTCCATATGAATACGAAACATGCCTGGGACTATCTGTTGTAATGTGTGTTTCTTGAATTGTGGAGATTCTTGATTTAGCTTTTTCAAAAATAACATTCGCTATATACAGCAAAAAAACAAATGACCCAAATAATGCCAGCGCAAGAACTGCAATTGCAAATAGCTTTGCTTTCGTTTCTTGAGACGACATTTAAACACTCCCTTCTTTCCTGTTCTGATTAAAGTTTAGTTGTAAAACAATCTTTGTCAACGGCGATTCACAACACAAAAACCATACGATACATCGCATGGTTTTTGTGTTGTTCCTGATTCATGATTCATAATTCCTGATTCACTTTTTGAGTGCATCAATCCCAGGCAATGTCTTGTTTGCCAAAAATTCTAACATGGCACCACCGCCAGTTGAGACAAAGTCAAAATATTCTTCCTTTCCGAAGCGAGAGATTGCCGCGACGGTATCCCCACCACCGACAACTGTTTTTGTCTTGCTTTCCGCAAATATATTTATAAGATCAACGGTGGATTTCTCAAAACCATGTTCAAAATAACCCAGCGAGCCATTCCAGAACACAAACGCCGATTTTTTAATTAGACCACTCAACTCTTTTACTGTTTCAGGACCAGCGTCAAGTATTTTTTCATCTTCCAGTACGTCTTCAAGCTTCTTTATGGAAACTTTTCCTTCTTTCTCTATGATGACGTCACGCGGCATAATCACATTCTCATGTTCAAGTAGATGCTGATAATTTTCATCTACTTCTTCAACAGTAGAACGACCTATTTCATACCCCGCCTGTTTCCAGACAGTATGAACAACAGCTCCGCCGATAAAAATGTTGTCTGCAATGTCTAGAAATTTCTTCGCAAGTGGTAATTTTGTATCTGCTTTCATGCCACCAAGTATTAAGAGAGACGGCTGTGGAGGTTCAAACGCTTCTGACAAATATTTCACTTCATCTTCAAATAGGAGCCCCGCGTAATGCGGTAGAAGTTGTGGTAATGCAACAATTGATGCGTGCTTTCTGTGCGACACAGAAAACGCGTCATTTACATATATGTCTCCGAGAGATGCGAGTTTCTTGGCAAAGTCTTCATCATTATTCTCTTCTCCTTTATGAAATCGAAGGTTTTCGCAAAGATATACCGTATCTCTCTGCGAATATGCGTGTGTATTAAATATATCACTGACAAATGACGTTTTAATAAAATCGTTAAGATGGCGTGCAACCAGTTCAAGTGTTTGTGTTGCATCAGAATGATGACTCAATAGAATAATTTGTGCTTCTTTTCCTTTTAAAAACGCGAGTGTCGGCAGAATGCGACGAATGCGAAAATCGTCTTCTATCGTATCGCCCTCTATTGGGACATTGAAATCAACACGCAGTAAAACGCGTTTGTTTTTTAAATCTTGAGTATTTTTTAATAAAGGAATATTCATGTTCGTGTAACGTGTATCGTAAAACGTAAATCGTTGAACGTTTTGCGCTACACGATCTACGATTTACGTTGCGCATTCTACGTTTTGTGCTATTTTCAAAATCTTGCTAAATTCTTTAAAGTCTAAACTTGCGCGGCCCACTAATAGCCCGTCAACACCGCCATTTTTAAGAAAATTTTCTGCGTTGTGTTCTGTAACCGATCCTCCATAGAGAATAGGAACTTGGAATGCAATTTTTTTACTAAATGTATCACTTAATATTTTTCTGATGAAGATAGAAGTTTCAAATAGTGATTCTGGAGTATCAGCAAATTTTGCTTTCGCGCCTACTGCCCAGATCGGTTCGTACGCGACAATGAGTCGCGCTAGTTGTTTTTTAGGTATTCGCTCAAGTGATTTTTTAATTTCATTTTTTAGAAAAGCAAGATAATGTCCTTCTGTATCACGTTCTGATTCGCCAATACACAGAATAACATTTAAACGATATTCAAGCGCGGCTTTAATTTTATCCCGAATGATTTCATCAGATTCACCCAAGCGCCGACGCTCGGAGTGGCCCAGAATAACATGCGTAACATTAAGATCGTAAAGTTGCGCGGGGGAGATTTCACCGGTATACGATCCTTCTTTTTTCCAAAAAACATCCTGCGCGCCAAGCGCGCACCTTCGTGATGTTTCTTTTGAAAATGATTCAAGAAATATAAATGGTGGAGTTATAACCGTTTGCACTTTTGTCAATTTCTCCGCGGTTTTTTTAACATGTAAAAAATTCTTCCGCGCTTCCTGTGTAGTGCGGGGATTCATCTTCCAATTGGCCACTATAATTCTCTTGATTTTCATATGATATAGATACCAATATACTAATAAATACAAATGATACGAATAGATACTAATAAAACACATTCGTATTCATTAGCATCATTCGTACAATTAGTATATTTGTATTGTTCTTTATTCTATTTCCTTCCAATCAATAATCTCATATCCTCCTGATGGTCCTGTTGAGAATAAGAGGTTCCTCAAACCCATATTATAAAGCACTGTAGCATTATTTTGTAGTCGTACTCTGTATCCTGTTACTTCTCTTACATCAAGATTGTTTTTAAGCAGCACTTCTCCGTGACCAGCGTACAACAAAACATCTCCTGTTGTGTTATTTTCAATTTCAATAGCGCGTTCGCTTCCTCCGTTTTCTGCACTATTATTTTGAGAAATAAATAAAACATAGGAACCGGCTTGCCCTGAACCATAAAATTCAGCTAAGTTTTTCAGATTGATTTTACTGCTTGTTAAGCGGTCAGACGGATTATCTGCTATTACAACGACACTCTTGTTTCCCAAAGAAGAATGGGCTTGGATGATCGCTTTATTTTCAATCTCAATATCACCTACCACCCACACATTTCCCGCAAGCGTAACGGTAGGAGAGCCGCTGATTTCAAGGTCACAATCTATTTTTACAGGACCCAACGTAATGTCTTCTTCAATTTCATATTCATCTGCACCAGAACAATCAATCACCCCGCCAGCTTCAGCTCCTGATTCCCAATCTTCAATCATCTGATCTGAAATCGGCAATGATTGTGCTTCCTGGTCTTCACTATCAGGAAACAATTGTCCAAGAACGGTCGTATCTGAAATATCTTGATAATACGCATCTCCCTCAATTAAAGAATCTGATATAGTGTGCGCATACGCCGAACTAGTCGCGTGCACGCCATCAATTAAACCATTTACTCCAGCTGACACAACTTCTCCCCTCACGATATTATTGTTTTGCCCTATCACCGGACCACCCGAAAAAACATTACCAATCACCGATGAATTATTTTCCATAATGAGTCCCCCATCACCCACTTGCACACCATATATAAATGAGGTTCCCTCGCCAACAAGAAGCGTGACTTGCGTTTTACGAATATTTTTACCCGAACTTCCTGCGGCGGTGATATCTTTTCGGTCTGATGCGACATCAGCAACAGTTATTGTCGCCGTATCTCCTCCAAGCGAAAGAACAATATTTTCACC
>DCXN01000007.1 GCA_002327685.1 Patescibacteria group bacterium UBA2135 | reverse complement strand
GTCTTCGGCGTAATTGCCGATAATTTTTATATTTCCTGTCTTTCTCATTGTCTTTTGTGCTTCAAGAGAGGGTTCGACAGCATATACCTTACTTCCAAATTTTTTATAAAGCTCTATGAGAGTGATACCAAACCCAGAGCCAACCTCTAAAATATCAGTTTTTTTGTTTAGTCTTATAAAATCAGTGAGTGTGCCAGATATTATTTTAAAACGCATACCCCGGTGTTTGTCTTTAAGGATTTTTTCTCCTTCTCTTTTACTCCGTGTTTTGTTGCTATACATTGCATAGCGCTTTGTATTCCACATCTGTCCCTGCATAATAAATCCGAGGTTTTTCGTTTTATGTTCCCAAAATACATTTTTGTAAAAATCCTGATAGGATTTTTGCGTTGGACGCGGATCCATAAACTTGAGGCCACATCCAGTACACACGTTGTACCAAAAATCCATGTCTAGCCACTGAATCTTTCCGTCTGGCACAAGGACTACACCTGCGCACAAAGGGCATTTTTCTAAAAGCTCCCACTCAAATTCAAAATTTAAAATTTTATCTTTTTTCATAGGATAATACCAATATACGAATTGTACGAATGATACAAATAATACTAATGTGGCGTATTCGTATCCATTGGCATTATTCGTACAATTCGTATATTTGTATTGTCCTGTATCATTCGTACCATTAGTATATTAGTATCGTACTCTATATTTTTCAAAAACCCTGTTACGTAAATCTTTCACAGATTCATCAATAATTCTTGCAAGGTCATCAGAAAGATAATTCTTCCAGTCACCGACTATTCCTTTTCTTAAACCACTTTTCGGATCCTCTTCCCCTTTTTCTCTTCCAGACAACCCGCTATCACGCGCTGTTTGCTTTTGGAAAGCCGCATTTTCAATCATATGAGATATATTATCATCCATTGCTTTTATACCAAGATAATCAACCATTCCTTTAACTGCCTTAGGAGTATCTTCGCTTAATTCCTCATATGTAATACAGTGTACAGTACCTGCGTATTTGAGAAGCGCTTCATACTCCTTCATTATTCGTTTTTCAAGATAATCAAATGCAAAATCTTTTGTAATACTGGGGATCGTATCAGTTCCTTTTCGTACCATTTTATTGAAATACCATGAAACAATTTTATCTTTTGGATCCCGTATAATGCAAATTTTGGGGATAGACGGATATAAAGAATCTATGAAGTCCAGATGAAAAATATATGCCGGGCTTCCCTCTCCTACAATCCTTTTTTCTCCGCGCTGACTGTCACAATAGTCGCTATAACGCTTCACGCTCATTGTAACAAAATCTTCCCTGGACATTTTGTCTTTCTGTCCTACTAAATCAGCGAATACTCTGTTGTATTTTGTAAGCCAATCTGAAATTGGACGAGTGTATTTGTCAGGATTGTCTCCGTCGATACTGACAAGTGTATCAAAAAAATGCACCTCTCCTATCTTATTTCCTCCTTTTTCGGGACGAAACGGTAGAGAGGGAAAACAGGCAATATCTGGATGACCATTCAAAAGTCCCGCAACCCAGTGCGTCCCACTTCGTTCCATGCCTACTATTAGAAAGTCTGGACTCATAGGACAATACTAATATACCAATGGTACGAATGATACGAATAATACTAATGCGACGTATTCGTATACATTGGTATCATTAGTAAAATTCGTATATTGGTATTATTCTAATAATTTTTTGAGTTTCTCCGCAATAAATATGTCTGTTCTCTCCCGCGATTCAACTGTCATGCCGCCGATATGTGGCACAACAATAACATTTCTGTTTTTCTTTGCATGCTCGACCAAGGGATGATTCGAAAACTCTTTATTAAAATTAAGCTCATCTGCTAAAACATCTGTCCCATAGCCAGCAATCTCTTGTGACTGCAAGGCATTAAGCAAATCCCCTTCGTGCACAATACCGCCTCGCGCCGTGTTGATAAGATATGCAATATTTTTCATCTTTTTAAACACCTCGGAGTTAAACATATTCTCCGTCTCTTCATTTAAGTGAACGTGAATTGAAACGACGTCGCTCTTTTGAAGCAATTCATCAAAAGAAACTTCAGCACCTAAACTTCCGACATCAGGTGTCGAGAGATTGGGATCGTGATAGATGACGTTCATGCCGAATGCATTACCGTATCGTGCCATCCATTTTCCGAGGCGACCTAAACCAACAATGCCAAGCGTTAAACCGTAAAGATTGCGTCCACGAAAATTCTCTCTATCCCATCGGTAATTTTTTACATCATCAAATGCCCACGGCATAAAGCGCAAGAGCTTAATCATAAGTCCTGCGGCAAGTTCAGCGGTACCGGTAATTGTATTTAAGAACTCATCTTCTCCGCGCAAGCTCACAATTTCAATTCCTTTTTCTTTTGCGTACTCTACATCAACATGATCAAGTCCTGTTGTTACAGTCGCGATTACTTTAAGGTTTTTTGCGTTTTCTAAAATATCTTTTGTAAAGTTAAGCCCAAGCCCAATAACCGCGACATCATATTTACTAATGATGTTTTTCAATTCCTCTTGCGTGAGATTTATGTAGTCAACATCTCCGATTTCTTCTAAAATCTTTTTTGCCGAATCGGTGTATATTTCTCCGATTGTATTTAAAATTTTATACATTATTTTTATTATTTAAAAAAAACTCTGCTAACTCAAAATCAATTGGCTGATTTATGTCTATTGAACGATCTTCTGGCATGATATATGCATGGGAAACTCTTCCAAATAGATCCCCTTTTTCAATGAACTCTACCTTCGTCAGATAGATAGCGCAATTACGTTTATACATTTTCTTCAAGTCCTGCCGCCTGCTTGACTCCTTCCCTTCTTCTTCAAAATAAGGAAGAATAATACCATCTTGTATTTTTTTCATCTTTTTAGGAGAAAAATCTTCCAGCTCTTTCATACTCATTACAGAATCCGCATCTGCGTCTACGGCAATTTTTATTGATTCATCTATATCTTCACTTGTTCGCAGAGGTGATGTCGGCTGGAGGATCATGAGATAATCATATTCTTCTCCGTTATTTTCCTTTAGCCATTTGAGAGCGTGCTGAACGACCTCCATAGAAGTAGATTTATCTTGCGCAAGTTCTGCTGGGCGAATAAACGGTACATCAGCGCTATGTTGTTTTGAGATTTCAGCAATTTCTTCATCATCGGTAGAAACAATACAACGTGTTAAATAGTTGCTATCCTTAGCAGATTCAATGGTATACGCAATGAGTGGCTTACCATTTAATTCTTTAATATTTTTCCGTGGAATCCCTTTTGATCCTCCACGAGCAGTGATGACACCAAGAATTTTTTTATTTTTATACACCATATCAATCTACAAAATGTTTCTGCGTGTACAGATCAACCTTCCGCAATATGTTTGATATCTGCTTGCTTGTTCCATTTTTATAATAAATATTACTCTTCGGATATCGCCCTACTTTAATTTGTTTCTGAATAGCATTTTTAATTTGTTTTTCATTAAATGGAACATCAACAACATTATGTCCCCTCGTCCGTCCATTTTGACGACTCCCGATATTTACCGCAGGAATTCCGAGGTATGAGCATTCTTTTACTCCCACAGAAGAATTCCCCACAAGACATACTGTTTTATGTAAAAGACCAAGATAATCATCTGTGGGAAGATAAGTATGAAATCTCATATGACGAGCATCCTTTTTTTCTCGAAAAGTCCTAATTGCTTTTGAGATTTCATCGGTACCCGCATCCACATTTGGCCAAAACCAAATGGTTGGGATTTTAAGTTCGTGAATTATTTTTAAAAGAATTTCAGTATTCTTTCGATTTGATTCTGTGGTTACTGGGTGTTTCATAACCATAAGGTATGATTTATCAAGGTCAATCACATCACCAACGCCAAGACGATTTACTAGCTTTTTGTGTGCTTTAAATTTTTTGCTTGCAATATATTCAATAGAAGGACATCCGACATTAAAAACATACCGAGAATCCTCTCCCATACGAATAACCCTGTCTCGAGCGAGATTGTTGGTTGTAAAATGAATATGCGCAAGTTTTGTAACTGCATGCCTAACAGATTCGTCAATTGTGCCTGTCACATCTCCACCCTCAATATGGGCAATGGGAATATTTAAATAAGAAGCGGCAATTGTCGGTGAAAGAACCTCGTAGCGATCACCTCGGACGACAACAACATCGGGTTTAAGATTATCAAACACAGTAGCAAATTCTGAAACGCCAATTCCAGCGGTCTTAGCCATTGCAACATGAGAGCCCCCTTCAAACGTCATAGTAATCTTTGCGTTATGATGAAATCCATCTTCCTCAAGCGCCGATAGTACATCGCCATAATTTGGGAGCATAGCAGAACCACCAACAACGATTTGCAATTCAACATCACGACTCTTCTGAAGCTCACCCAAAACAAGCTTACTTCGGCTGTAATGAGTGTGGCACGTGATGATGAAACAGATTTTTCGCTTTTTAATTGGCATGATATATTACTCTAAAATCTCCATAATGATAGGATCATATTTTTTTAAATCCTTTTTTGCTCGTTTGCTTACTACGTCATGAAATCTCTCTGCGGGAAGCCCTCCTGCATACATTTTCGGACGCATTGCGAAAATCATTTCTTTCGTTACGATAGTTCCTTTTGGAATATCGACTCCCACCATAAGTGATTTGTTGAAATATGGCCGGAATTTATTACGAACTCCTTCCAGTTCTTTTTCTTTCTCACCGTAATATGGAACGTGATCAATTCCTTTATGTTGCCCACTGCGAATTGCATCTACCATCTCCTTCATTTCTTCCGGTGTCATAGAAACCTTGTGGTCTGCTCCCCATAATTCGCGAGAATGTGAAAAGTGTTTTTCAATAACATTAGCGCCTAGCTTTACCGCGGCGAGTGCAACGTCGCACCCAATAGAATGGTCAGAGAATCCGATAACTACATCCGGGTATTTTTCTTTAAAATGTTCAATTGTTCCCAAATTGAAATATTCTTTTGGTGCTGGATATTGGCTTATGCAATAAAGGATAACTAGTGGAACTTCATGACTTGTAATATACTCAACTACTTCATCAAGTTCAATTAAGCCAACCATACCAGTTGAGATAATAACTGGCTTTCCCGTCTCAATCATAAAATCAAGCGTTGCATAATCTTGCACATCACCAGACCCAACTTTCCAGAACGGTACACCGACTTGTTCTAGTTTATGGGCTGCCTTACGACTCATTGGAGTTGAAAAGAAAACAATTTCTCTTTCGTCACAGTGCCTCTTGAGTGGTTTCCAAAACCCTTCAAGTGGCGTTGCATTCATATTGCGCGTAATCCAGCTCACGCGATCACGTGCTTTAAAGTGCGGAGATACAATATCAACATTTAATATCTCATCTTCCAATTCGTGCGTCTGGAATTTAACTGCGTCACACCCAGCTTTTTTTGCTTCGTCTACCAATACCTTCGCATTTATTAAATATTCCTCAACACTTCGGTCATCTTCTGTCTGAATAAAATTTTTCCCAATCTCAGCAATCACAAAAATATCATTTCCACCAAATGATTTTTCTGTTCCTTGAATTGTAATATGCGCACTCATGAATTTACAGTATTCTTTTGTCCAGCAACATCTTTCGTATTTCTTTCTTGCTCAAGTGCGGCATTTCTTTTGAGTTGTAATTTAGAGTCTTTACTGCTTTGCCAGATGGAATATCAACACCATACTTGATTAAAGATGGATTGTGTAAAATAAACATATCTTTATCTTCCGTCATGTACCGTGATTCCTCCTCTGTTATAAGCGGTTCATGAAGTTTCTCTCCAGGTCTCAAACCAATAGTTTTATACTTTATTTTCTTTGGATCTTTCTTGTGTCGCGGCGCAAGCTCTTCAACTAAAACCTCTGCAAGCTCAATAATTTTTAACGCATTCATCTTTAAAATAAATATTTCACCTCGATGCGCTAATTGAGATGCCTTTAAAACAAGCTTGACAGCATCATCCACACCCATAAAAAATCTGGTCATATCTTTTGATGTCACAGTAATTGTATTCCCGTCTTTGATTTGTTTTTCAAAAACAGGGATAACAGAGCCCGAAGAAGCAAGAACATTCCCGAAACGCACGCAACAAAATTTAACCTTTTTTTCACTGATTGCGGCATTTGCGACAATCTTTTCTCCAAGGAGTTTTGTTGCTCCCATAGTGCTTGTCGGATTTACCGCCTTATCTGTTGAAATACTCACAAATCGCTCTATGCCATGTTCTCGCGCAACATCTACTAAGTTTTGAGTCCCTAATATATTTGTTCGTATTGCTTCAAACGGATTATATTCACACAATGGAACATGTTTCATTGCGGCGGCATGAAAAACGATATGTACACCTTCTATTGCCTGATGCAATCGTTCTTTGTCGCAGATGTCTCCAACAAAATTTCTTATTTTACTTGATTTGATCTCTTGGTTTAATTTAAAATGCGCCGCTTCACTGTGCTCAAAAACTCGTATTGCTTTCGGATTATGTCGAAGCAATTGCTTTACAATCTGTGAGCCAATAGAGCCACAGCCACCAGTGACGAGAATTGTTTTATTTTTGAAAATATTTTTCATAGGATAATACAGAACAATACTAATATACTAATGGTACGAATGATACGAATGATACGAATGACTACAAATCCCAAGGTCTAACATTCGTATTTATTAGTATCATTCGTAAAATTCGTATATTGGTATTATCCTGAGTACAATTTGTATATTTGTATTGTTCTAGTCTATAAAATTCTTTTTAATTAACTCTTTCTCAAGCGGAATTTCTTTGAGTATTCTTACTATCTTCTCCGAGCTTCTTCCGTCGCCATACGGATTTGTACACGTAGAGACTTTTTCCAGAAATTCTTTATCATAAAATGCCGTGTGTATAGCCTTTTTAATATCTTCCTTGTTGTTTTCTACATCAATAACATTTTCTGGTCGTAAGCGACCTGCTTGTCTATCTCCAATATTCACTGTTGGTACATGAAACGACACAGTTTCATGGATGCCACTTGATGAATTACCAACAAGCACTCCTGCATGTCTTAATATGTTTCCATACTCTTCAATAGATAATGTCCTCATCCGTTTAATATTCGTATTTTCAATTGCCTTTATTATAGCACTTGTTCCGGCGTCATTATTCGGATAAAGAAGCAATGCCGGGACTCCAACATCTTTTATTGCTTTAAGGGTTGCTTCTATATGCTCGGGAACTTTTTCTACTTCTGTTGTAACAGTATGCTGAATTATGATTATAAATTTCTGGGAGAAATCTAAGCCAGTCAGTTTTTCCAATTCTTCTTTTGGAATTTCCGGAGCATTTAAAAGTGCATCAAGTGAAGGACATCCGACTGTAAAAATATGTTGCGAATCCTCCCCCATCCGGATAAGCCGTTTCGCGGCGTCATCATTTGCAGGAAAATGAAAGTGTGCAAATTTTGACATTGCATGACGTATGCTCTCGTCAATTGAACCAGAAACTTCACCGCCTTGTACATGCCCCACAGGAATATTCATGTGTGCCGCCGCAACCGCAACTGCAAAATTAGCACCGATATCAAAACCCGAAAGCACAATGTCCGGTTTCAATCGCTCAAGTTCATGTGTAATTTTTTCAATCAACCGTCCTGTCGCGCGTACCATTTCAGCACCAGTATCTGGAGCATCTTCATCAAACATCGGCACTACTGAAGAAATTTTTATTCCATCTTTTTCAATAAAATCAATTGTCTTACCATGCTTCTCCAGAAGATGGATTCCGGTAACAATCAAATAATAATCCAAGTCAGGATCTTGGATTATCTTGTCTATAATCGGCTTGAAACGACTATAATCTGCACGTCGTTCTGTAACAAAAAGAATTTTCCTCATTGTACTTCTATTGTAACACCCTTAGAAAACAAAAGGTTTTTACAGAAAAACCCCGCTTTTATACGGGGCTATTGTGTCTAAAAATTACATTTAGAACGAGAATTCTCTCTGTAGACTGTTATATCTAAACAAGCACTTGCTTTGCTCGTTTTGTAATAGGTATAAGTAATGCCAAGTCACATACAGAGATACACGCAACCATGATGACTATTGTCTGAATGTCCAGGAAAAGGCTTAGGGTAGCCGCTATTACCACACCAAGGCTATTTGCGACAACAAAAAGCCCTACTGCGGGAAGGAAAAATTTCTTTGGAAGCATCTCCTTAAAAATTACATTCCACACAGGATACATGGCACCACCGAAACCTGCGCTAAATACTAATCCAGCTACAAACAAGGCGTATCGTGTTTCAAAAAGCATCAAGGCTGACCCTAGCACAAAAATAAGAACCGCTAATACGAGTGCGCGAATTCGTCCGATTATGTCTGAAATCCACCCGAATGCATAACTTGCCGCTGCTACTGCGACCCAGCACGCAAGCAGTACCCAACCAACCCACTTAATTCCAAACGCGTCAGAAAGATGTACTGCAAACTCCGTAAAAAGCAGTCCTAATATCATAAAGCCTGACGTAACCATAAAGAATGCGATCGCAACCATCGGGTGCACAAGTGCACGAAATGGATTAACGATCTCTTCTCTCTGACGTGGCGGATCTTGTCGCAAAAGCACATAAAGAAGCACTCCAACACACGCAAGAATCGCAAGTAACGTAAAAATCGTTAAGCTACTAGTTTCACTTGCTAAGAGCAATGCTGTAATCGCAATACCCACAGCTCCTCCTGCAAAAGCAGTTGCTTGAGGTAAACCAAGATTCCGCGCACGTTCATTCTCTTGTGTAACTGAAGAAATGTATACCACAGGTACACTCCAAAGAAACGCTGCCGCTATACCTACCAAGATTGACGCAGTGAAAAGAAGTAGAGTATTTGCGGTTGCCGCTGCAATAATAAAAAGAAGGTATGCCGGAGCGGCTATTATGAGCGCTGTCTTGTAAGACATGCTCCTCAGAAGATATGGTACGACAAAACCACTTACTGCAAATGCCGCATATAAAACCAGAATAGAGAGAAAAGCTTCTTGAGATTTTCCTGTCTGGTTTAAAATCGGCGCAAGAAATTGTTGACACGCTTCAAACCCAGCAAATGTGAAGAATTTCGCTGCGGCTATCTGCCGTGCTACAGGATGAATGTGACTGTCCATTTTTTTCCTTTCAAACAACAAAAATTGTTTCTAGGCAAACGTTACAACAGTCTATTACAAAAGTCAATGGACTGGATTGTATTGAACATTCGGTGTTTAATAATTTGTTTAATTTATATCCCGTCTTTTTACTTGAGAATCCTTTTCGATGTTTTGTTTTGCCTTTTTGCTGAGGATTTTAGGGAAATCAATTGCTTTGATCTCACCTGTTCCAGGTCGTTTTACCCAGATATTTTCTTTTGTGAATTTTTCGCCTTTTTTGATATCTTCAATTGTCACCACACACGCATATGCAAAATCAATAACCGGCTGTTCCTCTTTGAGAATTGTTTTTTTGCCTCCGCGCGCCTCATGGATAGCGCGCGAGCCAACAATTAGTTCTTTTAGTTCATCAGGTGTAATTGAGATTGCGATATCAGGACCCGGCCATTTCTTATCAGATGTGAAATGTTTTTCCAAAATAGAAGCGCCGAGAGCTGTTGCACCAAAACAAGTATAGTTACCGAGTGAGTGATCACTTTGCCCAACCACTGCATCAGAAAATGATTTTTGTAAATCAGTAATCCCGCCTAGTCGCACTTTGTTATACGGTGTCGGATACATGGAAGTGCAGTTTAAAAGAGCGTAGGGAGTTTTGTATTTTCTAAAAATAGCGACTGCTTTTCTCACCGCAGGAATATCATTCATTCCAGTACTTAAGATAACCGGTTTTCCAAATGAGGCGATGTGCTCAATTAATGGATAATTATTACATTCGCCAGAACCAATTTTATACGCCTTGATGTTCATCCTCCTGAGTCGATCTGCCGCGGCGCGTGAAAATGGAGTTGAAAGATATAGCATCCCTAATTTTTCTACGTATTTTTTAAGCTCTCGCTCCTGCTTTTCATCAAATGCACACCGCACCATGATTTCCCAAATTGACTCTGTCGTGTGTGATGGTATTACTTTTTTTGCTTCGGCTGTCATCTCGTCTTCCACAACGTGTGCTTGAAGTTTTACACATTCAGCACCTGCTTTTTGAGCATCACGAATCATCCGTTTTGCCTTTGCCATACTCCCCTCGTGGTTTATGCCAATTTCTACAATGACAAACGGTTGGTGGTTTATTCCAATTTTTCTTTTTCCAATTTTTATTTCAGGTGTTTTCATTTTCTTTACTTTGAGCTGATAATTTTTCGTAATTTTTCAGCTACAAAGATATCCGTATTTTCTCGCGACTCATGTGTCATACCTCCTGTATGCGGTACAATTATAACGTTCATGTGGCTTTTTGAGTATTCTACCAGCGGGTAGTCTCCAAACGTTGGACCAAGTTCAAATTCATCGGCTAATACATCAGCCGCGTACCCTGCAATTTCTTTTTTCTCCAGCGCATCAAGTAACGCACTTTCATCAACGATTTTCCCGCGAGCGGTGTTGACAAGATACGCTTCTTTTTTCATTTTTGAAAACGCATCCGCATCAAACATGTGCTCCGTTTCTTTATTTAAATGAGCATGGAGAGAAATTATATCACTCTCTTTCAATAATTCTTCAAAAGAAACTTTTCGGCAATCTGCCGTTGGGCCTTTCTCTGTGTTGGGGCTATAGAAAACAACATTCATGCCAAATGCTTTTCCATAGCGAGCCATCCACGTGCCGAGGCGTCCCATACCGACAATGCCAAGTGTCTTTCCGTATAAATTACGCCCACGAAATTTTTCTCGATTTTTACTCCATTCGTTATTTTTTACACTATCAAATGCCCATGGATTGAAACGAACGATATCAATCATAAGACCACACGCAAGCTCTGCGGTGCCAGTAATAGTATTTAAAAATTCTGTCTCTCCCCACAAACTCACAACTTCAACACCTTTTGATTCTGCGTAATCTACATCAATATTTTCTAACGTATTTGCGGGTATCGCTATGTATTTCAACTTTTTTGCCTTGTCCAAAATTTCTTTATTCACCACAGGGACAAGGCCGACAATCACCACATCATATGCGTCTATAATTTCTAAAAAATCATCCTGCCCAACAAGTTTGTGGTCAACATCTCCCAATTCCTCAATAATATTCTTTGCCTTGTCGGCAAAATTGTCTCCCATTGTGTTTAAAATTTTTAATTTCTTATTTTCCATCTTTTTGTATTTTTTTGAGGTACCATTCAGCTAATTCTAGATCTTCTTTTTTGTCTATGTCCATAAAACAGTCACTTGACATAATGTATGGCAAAATCTTATCGCCAAAGAAATTTCCCTTTTTCATAATAGTGTCATATCTTAAGAGGAATATCGTTCCATTTTGCCAATACGTTTTTGCTGTTTTTTGCCGTGGTCCGGTATGAAGCGCCTGCCCTTTTATATCTATAAGAGGCTTAAGGTATTTTCCATCAATCGTCCACGACTTAAATGGATTTTGGAATGGTTCAATCACACTTCGGAGAGAATCGGCCTCCGGATCATTTTGAAGAAGTACCACCGCTTCATCAATCTCCTCCGGTGTACGAAACGGACATGGCGGCTCAAGCCAGACAATTATTTCCGGTTTAATCCCCTCTTTTTCTTCAAGAAACTGAAGCGTGTGTTTTAGAACCGGATCTGGCGGCGTGTCGTCTTGCGCAAGTTCTGCCGGACGAATAAACGGCACCTCTGCGCCATATTCCCGCGCGACGTCTGCAATTTCTTCGTCATCGGTCGTTACAATCACTCGCTCAATGAGTTTACTTTTTTTTGCTGTCTCAATTGAGTGTGCAATAAGAGGTTTTCCGCCAAGTGGAATTATATTTTTCCCTGGTAAACCTTTACTCCCGCCACGTGCAGGAATAATTGCTATGATTTTTGGCGATATTTTAGAATTAGACATACAGTTCATTTTGTACTATTGTATAACATTTATATAAACACATCTGTTACAAGATTTTCTCCTTGATAAAATCCCGCACGTGATTAGTGTCATAACGTGGTATTAGATACGGATCATCGTTCAAAGAAACAGACCGCGGCTTAGTTGTTAGCGCAAACCGTATTTTTTGCTCTTTAAGTATATCGACCACATTCTTATTGGGCGCACTTTGGGGATAAGCAAAAATAGATGTTGATGATTCAAGTAAATCGTCAAGAATTCTTTTTGCAGTTGCAACCTCTTCTTTTACTATCAAGCTATCTATTGTATCAAATGCTTCATGGCTATGACTGTGGCTTCCGATTATATGACCTTCTTTGTGTAATTCTCTTATGTCCCCTGGAGACATAAAGAGCTCTCCTGAAAACTTTTTTTCATCAAGTTTAAGTTCTCGAAAAAGAAAGTTGAGAAACAAATCACGAACAGTACGCGGAATAATATTCATTGTTTCTTTAAGGTTTGCGGTTGGAATTTCATCATATATTTTCCGCGCTGTCGTTATACGTTTTGTTTTACTAATAGAAAATTTTTTAACGTATTGCGGAAACGAGTTTTTTAAAAATGTATTAAAAATATCAACAAGCTTATCCACCCCTTCAAGCGAAAGTGCTATGTGCATCTTATGTGTTGCTGGAAGAAATCCTTCAAAAGTTTTTGTGATAGGGAAAAATGTACCTATTGCTCCGTGTTTTTTAAGAATCGGAACTGCATTTTGGTAATTATCTCTTAATCCATCATCAAAAGTAAGGGTACACATTTTTTCTGGCAATTCTTTTTGTGCTGCATTAAATACTTCGTCAACAGTTGTTATTTTGAAATTATTTTTAAAAAATAAAACCTGTCGTTCAAACTCGTTAACGGAACAAGGATGAAAAGCATTACGGTCATCATATGGATCATCAATATAGTGGTATTTTATTATGACGTGTTTATCGTTTAATGAAAAAGACATGATTTAGTTATTTCTTAGCCATAATTCGTATATTACGAGAAGGAGGTTCGTCTATGATTCTCCAATCTGAAAATTCTTCCATTAACCCCCTCACACCATCTTTTGTAATTATATGCATGTGTTTTGCATACCAATTATCCATTAAATATCTCTTGTTGGCTGGTATAAAAAAGAATAAAGCTCTCATAATACGGAAGGGTATAAACCTGCAAATAAAACGCATTATTTTTGTCTTTTTCCATACTGGATGTTCATAATAAAAAAGAAAATACACTTGACCACCTTGCTTAAGCACTCTTAAAATTTCGCTCACTCCTTTTGCGACATTATCAGTATGGTGTAACACCCCAGAACAGATGACCGTATCAAAGATTTTATCATTAAACGGCAAAGAAAGAGCAGAGCCCTTATAAACTTTTGCGCCAGTTCTTTTGTGCGCAAGTTCCGCAAGTTCTTCGTCAATCTCGATACCAACAACTTCTTTTGCGCCAAGTCTTTGGAGCGCCATAATACTTCGTCCACCACCACAACCCACATCTAAACATTTTCCCCTTATTAATAATCCATACTTCTTAAATCTATCTTTTTGAAGATTTATTGAATGTTCAAATTGTTTTTTATTATAATCTTTGAATAATGTGTGGTACAACCCCATATTATTATAAGTTTATGCCTTTAATTGCAAAATAAAGATTCCTCGAGGCAGAGTCCGCGAGGTATTTGTAGAACTTTCCCCGCTCGTACTTACGTGTGGCAGAGCCGCGCAGTATTGAATCTTTGTTAACTCCTCGGCTCGGGAAATGGACTCCTCAAGGTCTGGCCTTCTCCCGTCGCTTCGCTCCTCCTCAAGGCCAGACCTTTTCCCGTCCATTTGCTCTCGCTCTACGTCGTTAATAGAAGCACTTCGTCTTATATTAACTCCTCGGCT
>DCXN01000020.1 GCA_002327685.1 Patescibacteria group bacterium UBA2135 | reverse complement strand
CACATTTGACCAAATGAATCCATACCATCCGTATATTTTCTCTCCGCACGCTCTTACTCTTCTAGGAAAGAAAGCGGGGCTAAAACCATATCGTGCTGGCGAGCGGTTACACAGGATGCTCACGATGGTGTTTAAAAAATAAAAATGAAACAAAAAAAATGGCTGAAAAACTAAGACCAGATTTTTTAATAGTAGGACTTCAGCGCAGTGGTACGGTGTGGACTGGTGCTATTTTAAATTCCCATCCCGACATTGCCTGTTTCCCAAATATCCCATTTGACCCGCGGCCCAATGGAAACAAAATAGGAGATGTTGATTTTTTTAATACACTGGCAACGCTAGAGCCAGGAGAACACAAATTTACCAGATCTCTTGATAGATATTTAACAATGTACAATAAGGTTTTTGCTGATCTAGTGCTTTTAGTTAATACTTTGCCCAAAAAAGAATTTTATAAAATAATGCAACAGCGTTATAGCGATTATTGTGATAAAATACGGGGAAATAAAAAAATAGTAGGCGAAAATACAACAGATTATGTTTTTCATCTTGATTTTATAGATTCTTTTTATCCAAATATAAAAAAGATATGTGTGATACGGGACCCTAAAGATAAAATTACCTCATGGCATTTTAGTTTGGTAAACAAAGGGAGACGGAAAGAAAAAAAAGTAACTGAGGATTTTGTTACCGATTACTTAAACGAAAGAATAGTGGAAGAATATAAGGCGCTACTTAGTTATAGCGGCCATATACATTGTGTGACTTATGAAAAAATGGTCTCAAATCCAGAGAAAACAATTGGGGGAATGCTGGACTATCTTAAAGTTAAAAAATCATCAGAAATTATATCTGCAATGATAGAAAATGCTTCGTTTGAAAACCAGACGAAGCGCGTAGGAGGTGTTGCGCGCAAACAAGGGAAGGAAGATAGAAGTAGTCAAATCAGGAAAGGTGTTGTCGGTGATTGGGAGAATCACATGACAGCGGGAGTTGCAAAGATAATTGATGAATCGGTGGAAGATTTGCGCAATAGGGTTTTTGAAAAATATAAAGTGATGCATTAATCATATTTAATGAAAACCCCCATAGAAACCAGGATGAAAGGGATTCCTACAAAATCATGAAAAATCAAAAATGGATGTTGTGGGCACTCGGAAACGCACTTGTCAAAACGTTTACAGTTACGATCCAGAAATTTATTGGACTTGCAAGCCAAACTTTTGGGCATGTGGCGTTTGTTGCGTTTATTGTTTCTCTTCTTCAGGTGAGTGTTGGTTTCGCCGCTATTAAATACCAGAAATTACCCTTGTTGCCAAACAAAAAGGGACTTATCGGCTCATGTGTGTATGGTTTCAATGTCTTTTGGGTGACCGCACTTTCATTTTATATTTTCAAAATAGGAGGTGATTTATTAGTGAGCACATTTATTATTTCTCTGGGAATAATATTAGGGACACTTGCCGACAAATTCTTTTTTAAAGAACCGTTTGTATTAAGACAATGGCTTGGTATTTTTTTGGCAGTGTGTGCCGCCTACATAGTTTTAGGATTGCCGTCACTTGCAGAAATTATTGCATTGCCGCCATGGGTTTTTCTGTCATCAATTGTTATGTTGCTCGGAGCGATGAATAGCGTATTAACTCGCTACGTCAAAAACGATGTTACTGGCTTTCAAAGAAATTTTTGGGGTGGACTAAGCATGTTGTGTGCCGCGATATTCTTTATTCCATTTTGGGGAATAATTAATCCATCGCTTGAGGTTGCTGATCAGACGATAGACTTGGTCAAATTGGGAATTCTTTCTGGGATAGGGGCAGTAATTATATGGAATCTTGGTCTTTTGAGTTACAAATATGGGGCATATATTGCTTTGGAAACCTTGATTGTCTATGGAGTACTTCTTTCGCTTATTGCAATCTCTGGCTGGATTTTTTTCGGAGAGGGAAATATGCCTGTAAAATTTATAGGAATACTTGTATATCTCACCGCTTTCTCTGTTGTTGATAATAAAACATGGAATTTTTTTGCTTCATTAGGTCGGAAGTGGCAACAATTTCATTAGAGAAAGAGTCTAGATAAAGCGCGTAATGAATTTTATGCGCTTTTTTTGTTACAATACAGATCCCAAGCCTGTTATAAACTTATATATTCTAACGGAAAAGATTACTACTAAGATTATGATAAAAAAAAATACAGCAAAAGAATTACTCAACTTCTCCTTTGATTTTGAATTACTTGAAGGGTGTCCGTTGTGCGGTGGCACTATCTTAATACCAAACGGAAAAGTTGATTGGCTTAAAATGGATTTTTGGTATGTTGTGTGCGGAAACTGTGGACTCAAATTCATGAATCCACGTCCGACGAAAGAATCCTACAAAGATTTTTATAAGAATCTTTTTTGGGAGCAGAAGGTAAAAAACATTGGCTTTCACAAAACAGGACAGATGTGGAACACAAAACAATATAAATGGGATAATGAGAAGAAGTGGGACGCCAAAGATGGAAAGAAAATAATTTTAGAGAAACATCGCGATCTTCGGCTTAAAATCATATCAAATACACTTGGCGATTTTATAAAACTTGATAAAAATACGGAGATCCTGGAAGTCGGCGCAGGGTTTAGCTCTACACTTCATGATATTAATAAGAAGTTTGACAGTTTTGTATACGCGATTGAACCATCTCTGGACGCGCAAAAGACACTAACTAACCTCGGTGTTTCTATTATCGGCAATTACGCCGAAGAC
>DCXN01000004.1 GCA_002327685.1 Patescibacteria group bacterium UBA2135 | reverse complement strand
CAATATATGAACAAATTCGGGTTCCGCAAAGCACTTACAGTAGGAACATTGTTTGGTGCCATATTTTTTGTCATCCTTTTATCTGCCAACCCAGAAAAAATATTTATATTTGCGGTACTTGCCGCATTTGCTCTACTGTTACACCGAATATTTTTCTGGCTGCCATACCACGTTGATTTTGCAAAATTTACTGATAGTTTAAATCGGGGGAGGGAAGTAAGTGCTATGTTTGCAACGCGTAGCTTTCTTGGGGTTCTCGGACCAATTGCGGCAGGTATTATCATCAGTAAAAGTGGTTTTGATATTTTATTTTTTATTGCTATTTTTTTATATGTTGTCGCGGCGTTTATTTTCTTTCGCACACCAAAGGTGCATGAAAAATTTACCTGGAACTATAGAGAAACCTGGAAGCATTTTTGTTCAAAAGAGCACCGCGCTCCCATGCTCGCGATATTTGCAAATGGCGCAGAGAATGCCATTGCGATTGTAATATGGCCCATATTTATTTTTCAACTACTAGATGGAAACTATTTCGCGGTTGGCGCTCTTTCTACGGTAGTGGTAGGTCTAACCCTTATTTTACAATTGGCGCTTGGAAAATACCTTGACCTTGATGATCTGCATAAATATAAGACATTGCGTTTGGGCAGTATTTTTTATGCCATAGGATGGGTTGCAAAAATATTTGTATTGACTGCGTTCCATATATTTATTGCAGGATTGTATCATGGTATTACAAAAATATTCACTCGTACGCCGTTTCAGACGCTTTTATACGACATGACAGCAGATCAAGGGCACTACGTTGATGAATTCACTGTCATACGCGAAATGGCAATGCATTCAGGTAAAGCATGCGGCTTGATACTCGTGGGCTTATTGCTTTTAGTAACAAATATTCAATGGGCATTTATAATTGGAGCTGTCGCGTCACTTCTTTTAAATTTAATTTATTACAGAAAAAAGGATGTTCAAATTGGGAAAACATTTGACATGTAACCTTTGACATTTGACACGCAATTTATTCGTTGAGTCAATTGTTAATGGTTACTTGTTAATTGTTGTGCGTAGCGCAGGAGGGGGCTGTATAAACGCCCTTATTCTTCGGGAAACATAACGTCGCACAATATACCTTTTTATCAGGTCGCTTGTGCGACCTGATAACCAACAACTCGCAACCGAACCGATAACCTGCAATGATGCTATTGGTTGAGGGTTGCATGTTGTGAATTTCTTTCCTCACAGAACTCCTTAAACTCGCCTAAATTCATTACGCGCTGATATTTGTGTAATTTATTTTTCTTTCGCGCCAAAGTCTCGCAAACCTCTTCGTCAGACATCTCGCTGTTCATTTGTAAAAAAATAACAGGATACTGAAGCATGCTAATGTTCTTATATGTCCTCATTTTACTGTTTAGACAGCCAGTAAGATTGCGCTTGTTTTTTGGAAAAAATACATCAACTGAAAAATTTCCGTTTTCGCAGTATACAAAAAAATCTGTTCGCGTCCTTCTGTCATCAGTAAAAAAATGCTCCCTATGAACAAATTCTATTCCGAATATGCCGACTAGATAATCATGTATTTCTTTTTCAATCTTATGCGCCCGCGCATTGATTTCTTTCGCTCTTTTACTGCTATGCTCCCCTGCCCGCAAATCAAATGACGTACTAAGCCCTAACTCCTCTCTAATACGCACTAAACCGCCAAATTTCCTCTGAATAGACCGCGATGACGGTAAGTGTTCAAATGTATCAATTTCATGAGACGCTGGATAATGTCCATGTATTTCATAAAATTTTTCAAATCCCCTCTTTAGGTCTTTAATCTGCCACCCTTTTCGCTTTTGTTTTCCTAATTTTCCATGTCCCATTACTATAATTCTATAACAAAATCCTACGTGTGTCTGTGGTTCCTGCTAAGGAACCCGCGGTGCATTCAGCTCAAAGTCATGCGGCTGGCCTTGCTTAATACGCTCTAGATTGTCTACAAATGATTCCCACAGTAGATCTATAAATATGTTATTCCAGAAATACAAGACAGGGTTTGCAAGATAATTATCCCAAACAAGCACTACCCAATTCCAGACATATTGTAAATTAGATTGCGACTGTGGAGATTCCACAATGCCACGGATATCAATATTAAAATAACTCAACACGAGAATGATGATTATTATTATGATAACGAGTTTGATGAAGCCAGTATTTTGAGAAATATGAACCATGGTAATATTATACCACACAATCGTGTAACGCGAATCATAAATCGTGTAGCGCAAAGCGTTCAACAATTTACGTTACTCACCTAGAAGTACGACAACGGATTTAGATATCCATTGGGTGGTGATACTGGAATATGCGCTGCGCCACAATTAGTAATTTCCTTTATATCACCGAGTTTTACAACCCGCACAGCATTTGCCGCGTATACTCCAAGATGTAAATGCGGTCCTGTTGAATAGCCGGTATTACCGCTGTATCCGATTATATCTCCTGTCGAAACTTCTTGCCCTGGTGTCGCACGAATGAGTGAGAGATGCGCGTAAAGCGTTGCAAGACCATTATAGTGTCGTATTAACACCCACTTACCATACGAGTAACAGCCGTGTACTGTATCCGTATTGCCAGTATCCACTACAACACCGTTTGCGGCATTCTTGATAACTGTTCCAGGCGCCGCACGCAAGTCAATACCATTGTGCCCCGCGCCATTATAGACTTGTGGATTTTTGCTTGCAAAAGGTGTATTTCCAAAATACTGAGTAACCTTTACAGAATCTATCGGCCAACGCAAAACACCCTCCCCTGGACGCGGCAGACTTTTTGGGTCAATTTCAACACGAAGCTGTGCTTCAAAGTCACGCAATTCCTGCTCAAGCGCTTCTCTGCGAGCTAGACGTTCGTTAAGTAATTCTTTGTAGTTTGATTCTTTGTTTTTTGTTTCTTTTAGCAGAATATTTTTTACATCTTTGTTTTGTTTGACAATTTCCTGCTGATCTCCAAGACGAACATTATATGCAATTAGATTTTTCTGTTCGCGCTCTGATGCTTTTTTAGAACCCTCAAATTCCCGTTTCAGCGCCTGCAGGCTATGCACTCGTCCATTTACTTCGCCTTGAAACTGCTGTAACCCTTGCACACTATTCCAAAATCCTGAAAACCCATCTTGCGAGAAAATGATTTCAATAAAACTGCGGGATTCAAGTTCGTGAATATTCCGTAAAGACTGCGCAAGCGCGGCGCCACCAATCTGAATTTGTTGCTCTTTATCAATGATTCCAAGCGCAAGTTCTTCAATGGCAAGTCCTGTCCCTGTAATTTTTTGTCGTGTTAAGCGAGTATCCGTGGTTAATTTACGATCTGTTAAGTTAAGTTGCTTGAGCGCATTTTCAAGTGTTTTAGCTTCCGCTCCAACTAAATCAATCTGTCCGCCAAGTTCAGAAATTTCTTCTTCAAGTTCACGTATTTCACTGTTGCGTTCTTGAATATTTGATTCTAGTTCGTTAATGGTATTGGCAATAGCAGGAAGATGAACAGTAAAAAACAGGAGTAGAATGAGGAGAATAATTTTATTACGTAGAGTAAACATTAAATAAAATTCACCTAATTCATCTAATTTCTAATTCACCTAATAAAATGTCCAATAACACAATTCCTAATTCTAAAAAATTTTTGGTTTTGGTTATTTGAGAATTTTGGAATTTTATTAGAAATTAGGTGAATTAGGTGAATTAGAAATTTAGAATAATTTCTCACGCGCGTATTCAAGCCGTCTTATGGTTTCTTCCTTTCCAAGTATTTCTGCTATAACAAACGGATCTGGCGACTTTTCCTTACCAGAAAGCGCAAAACGAAACGGCCACAACACAGATCCCCTACCTCGTTCCGTCGCATACGACCAAATATGCTTTTTAACAACATCAGCAGTAAATTGTTCTTGAGATATTTCAGATAACAATTGTACTAATTTGTCAATATTCTCCGCTAAAGTCGCGCTGTCTTTTTCTTCCTTCCAGAAAAGCGCCTCTACGGTGTATGTCGGCTGTTCCCAAAAGTATGTAAATTCTCCTGCTTTATACAACGCCTCAATATCGCTAAAAACATCAATCTTTTCCATTATAACCTGTATGAGTACAGAATGTGCTTGGGGCGTCATTTTGCGCATTTCAGAGGGTAAAAACAGTTCAATTTCGGCTTTAAGCCGTTCAAATGGGATCTTTTTTAGGTGCTCACGGTTAATAAAGCGCAATTTATTTATATCAAATATCGCTCCCCCTTTCTGGATTGCAGAAACTGAAAAACGTTTAACCAGCTCATCCGCAGAAAAAATCCCATCATCAACGTCATCGGTTATTTGTTGTTTGTTGTCGGTTATCGGTTGTCGGTTTTCAGTTTTCACCTGCGGCGACCACCCAAGAAGCGTCATAAAATTTATCAGCGCTACAGGTAAGTATCCTTCTTTTTTATAATCTAAAATCGCGGTAGCATTCGTGCGCTTAGATAATTTTGTCCTATCCGGAGCCAAGATGAGAGGAATATGAGTATATCGAGGGCGCGAAGCTCCTATCGCTTCTTGAAGTAAAATTTGCCGTGGCGTATTTGAGATATGGTCTTCTCCACGTATAACATCCGTGATTCCCATTTCGTGATCATCTATAACAACAGCAAGATGATAAAGTGGAGTTTGTTTATCTCGCGCAATAGCGAAATCTCCTAATTCCGTAGTGTCAAAAGTAATATCTCCACGCACTTCATCATTAAAAGTAATTTTCTTATTCGGATTCTTAAATCGAAGAATTCCTTCTTTTTTTTCTTCTTCTTCTGGTGGGGAAAAATATATTATTTCTTTTTCAAGTAATGGCTGTATATACTTCTCATAAATATCCTCTCTTTTTGATTGGTAATATATTTCATCGTGTTCTATTCCCAGCCATTGAAGCCCGTCCAAAATATCTTTTTCATATTCTTTTTTTGATCTCTCTTTGTCCGTGTCCTCAATTCGCAAAATAAATTTTCCCTTGTTTTGTTTTGCGAATATAAAATTAAAAAGCGCGGTACGCGCACTTCCAATATGAAGCGCTCCGGTTGGAGAAGGAGCAAATCTGGTAATCACTTTGTTAGAATTGTGAGTCATGCAAATGAATAATACTAATATACGAATTGTACGAATGATACTAATGGATACGAATACGTCGCATTAGTATTATTTGTATCATTCGTACAATTCGTATATTGGTATTGTTCTATCGTTCGTGTTTAAGCGCTATCTTAATTGCCTCGCGAGCAATTTTTGCGGCAGCGCCTTGCTTAAAGAAAGATTGTGCTGCCGTTTTCATTTCCTTCTGCAGTGCTCCATTTTCCATGACACGCTTTATCTCGGACAACAAAAGATTGGGTGTAAGATTTTTCTCTTCCATGATGATAGCCGCGCCCCTCCTCGCGTAACTAAATGCGTTCTTTCTCTGGTGATCACCATTTGATGCTGTAATCGGCACGATAATAGATGGAATTCCCCATGCCGCAATCTCAAAAATTGTTGAACCAGCTCGTGAGATGACAATCGTTGCTACGCCAGCAGACATTCGCAGAGCAAGATCATTCAAGTATCCAAATGGTTTATAGCGGCTTGTATGTTTATCTTGTGATGAAAGTATAACACTCGCCATCTGCCTTGCATTTGCTAAATGCGCCATACCTGTCTGATGAATGACTTGATAGCGTTCTGTTAATTGAGGAAGTGCATCCAAAATAGTAGTATTGATACGCGCTGCGCCTTGCGAACCACCAAGTACTAAAATCAACGGTACTCCTTCTTCAAGTTTCAAGTATTCGTGCGCACCTTCCGATATTGGATGAAGTAATGCATGGCGCACAGGTTGACCAACTACGGCAGTTTTTTCTTTGGGGAAAAACTGCGCCGCTTCATCCCATGAAACTGCAACACGTCTTGCGAACTGTGCTGACCAGATGTTTGTACGACCAGGAACTGCATCAGACTCGTGTATAACCAGCGGAATACGGAGTAAGCGTCCCGCAAATACAACAGGAAAACTTGCATACCCCCCTTTACTTACAATAACATCTGGATAAATGCGAAAAATCTTCCAGAGTGAAAGCGGGATACCGATGGCAAGTTTAAGAATATCAAAAATACTGAAAATTGATATATACCGCCGCATTTTCCCAGAGAGAATTTTCTTAAATGTTATATCATTTTCAAATAATGCCTTTTTGTCATATGGTGAAACTGACACATAAAAAAGCTCCGGCTTCAACAGCTTTTCTTCTTCTGCAATACGATGTAATTCTTCTGCGATAGCAATAAGTGGGTAAAAATGCCCAGCTGTACCACCACCGGTAAGTACGATACGCATAATATTAAAGATTAAAGATTAAATATCAAAATGCAAAATGACAATGAAAAATTAAAAAACATTTTTACATTTTAAATTATCATTTTGATTTTTGCTTTTTACACTTTGCATTTACTTGATATATCGTGAGATATTAAGTATTATTCCAGAGCCAATAAAGGTAAAAAGCATTGCGGTTCCGCCATGGCTAATAAAAGGAAGCGGGAGTCCGGTTAAAGGGAAAACCCCCAGCATAGAACCAATATTCAAGAATGCTTGACCTGCTATCAGTATAACAATTCCGACGACTGTCAGTCTAGAAAAATAATCTGGTGCTCTCTGCGCAATATGAAAACCACGAACTGCAAAAAATACAAAAAGCGATATAATGACAAGCGCGCCAACAAGCCCAAATTCTTCAGCGGCAACTGCAAAAATTGAATCACTGATTGGCTCTGGTAAGTATGTGAATTTTTGCACACCTTGGCCAAATCCCCTACCAAAGAGTCCTCCTGATCCAATTGCGATAGATGCCTGTCCGATTTGCCAACCAGCTCCTTGAATATCAGAAAACGGATTGAGAAAAGTAAGTATTCGCTGTTGAATATACGGTTTTATATATACAATTACCGCAAGTCCTCCTATCGCTACCATTATAAGGGTAAAGACATCCCTGAGGCGCGCGCCGCTTGTAAAAAAAATACCGACCGCGGCAGCAAATAACACTACCAGTGTTCCTGTGTCGGGCTGCTTAACAAGGAGAAAACCAACAACTCCTAAAAAAGCAAAAAGCGGGATAAGTCCATATTTAAGTGAGTGCACTTTATTGCGGAATGCAGAAAACCACGCGGCAAGATAAAGCACCAAACCAATTTTAAGAAATTCCGCGGGTTGCACAGTAAACGGACCGATAGAAAGCCAGCGCGCCGCCCCTTTGAGTTCTAGTCCGATTTTCGGAACAAACACAAGCGCTGTTGCAATGACTGAAAAAAGAAAAATATAAAATGCATATTTCCTCCACACCTTGTAATTGATACGCGAGACAACAAAAAACGAGGAGAGACCCAAGCCAAGACCAAAAAAAAGTTGACTAAAGATAACAGAGGAAAGCTGCGCGCCGCCATCACGCGCCAAAAGACCAAGTGCCGCTGACGAAAAGATAAGAAATCCTACCCCAGTAAGCAGGAGCACGATACCGAGGAACCAAGGGTCAACTTTTTTCATAATAGCAAAATGTAAAAAGCAAAAATCAAAACGATAATTTAAAATGTAAAAATATTTTTTAATTTTTCATTGTCATTTTGCATTTTGATATTTTATTTCATATTAACGCTATCACCATTCCCAAAATCGCAAGTACACCGCTCAAAATCCAAAAACGCATGGTGACCTTATACGGTGGCCAACCTAGCGCTTCAAAATGATGATGAATGGGAGCGATGAGAAACACTTTTCTGTTAAAAAGCTTTTTTGAGGTAATTTGGATAATAACTGACGCTGGTGCCGCAAACAAGAGAAATGCGATAAGAGGCAAGACGACCACAGCTTGAGTAAGAAATGCGACAACTGCAAGCGTTGTAGTAAGTCCCAGAATACCTGTTTCAGACATGAAAAATCGCGCCGGAGGAATGTTAAACCACAGAAACGCAAGAATTCCCCCCACAATAACCGCTGAAAATGCCGCAAGGTCTATCTGGCTCTGGAAAAAAGCAATCCCAGCATATGCCGCAAATGCTGCGGCGAGAGTTCCACCGGCAAGCCCGTCTATGCCGTCAATGATTCCACCAGAAAAAAGCGCGAGCATGACAAACATAAAAAATGGAATAAAAAAGATGCCGAGTGACAATTCTCCGAAAAAAGGAATGTTAATAACGCTAACCCCTAGCTTCGCGAAAAACCACCACGCTCCAACGGCACCAATACCAAGAACCGTCGCAATACGAAAAGAAAGCGGTAGGCCACCTGCAACATATCCACCACGGTTAAAAATAACTAGAAAGTCATCAAAAAGCCCAACAAGCGATGCTGTGATAAGCGTAAAAAGTGGCAGCCATGTCTGATTGCGACTTAAAAAATTGAGCTTTTCAGTTGCTGAATTCGGATAGAATTTCGCAAGAAGTAAAAACCCTATAATCGTCGTGACGGCAGAAAGCCAAATAACTACACCGCCCATCCGAGGTGTTCCGACTTCCTTCTTTTTATGTAATTTGTAGAACAACGGCGTTTTTCCTCCACCTAACGCATTATTCCGCGCTTTTTTCTTCCAAAGTTTATGTTTGTACAAGTAATGGCTTATAAACGGAGTTATTGCTATTCCGAGAAAAAAAGCAACTGTCGCCGGCACAAATACTTTAATGACGTCAATAATTTCCATTTTATTATTATAACATTGAAATAAAAAAATGTCCCGTGCATCTAGGATGCACGGGACATAATAAGTTGAGGCGAATGTTAAGTCTGCTCTGACCGCCTCTTTAAAACCTGCAAGAACTGCCGTATTGGAACGGGAACCCCTGAAAACGGCTGATCAGCGAACTCTTCCTTGGATGAGACTTCAGAAAATTCGCCACCTATTGGAAAACTAAGTTCCTCAAGGGAATTCACCGGTTCAAGAGATTGTGGAGATTATGCAACTGCTTCTACTTGCAGAATCCCCTTACGAGCAACGATAGTGTGTTGAGCTAGCACGTCGGGGCTCCTATTAAGAAGGATAATGCTAACGGGCCCGCCAGGATTATCATAGATATGCGCCCAACCCCACGGCATCATGGCAAGATCACGAATTGCCTTTTCCGTCTTATGATCAAACACAAGCGGAAGCTGATCGTTGTCTGTCTTTGTAAACAAAAAGTTGACAACGAACTGCGTTTTTCTGGCATGCTCGTATCTTTTTATCTTACGGTGTACATCCACACGCCGAAATCCAAAACGAGAAAGCCCTTTTCGAAGATTCTGAATTGTCACATTCGGCAAATTTTGGACAACTTGATTCTCTGAATCTTTTTGTGTAGAAGTCGAGGTGCGAGAAACTTCCCCCTTGAATGGAATCCTGCCTGGTACGAATCTCCCATTGGTAAGGCACAAGCTCACCAATATTTTTGGAGCGTCTTCTCCCAAAAGAGGAAAGGTTGGAAGCTCCAGCAATCCTGCTCTTGTCAGCATTTCTGCCTCCTTCTTGTTTGTATAAAAAGAACTACAATTACATCATATCACACTCAAATCAGTTAGTCAAGACCCCACAAGACCAGATCTTGTGGGATGGTTTTTATCGTGCAATAGAACGAAGAGACGCCCAAAGTAATTGTCCTATATCAGTAAGCCTGTCTTCTTCAGTTGAACCAAGCACAACAGCAATTATGGGACGCGCAGGACCGGCGTCAAAAGCAATAGCAAGATTACCACCGGCAAGATCAGTAAAACCGGTTTTAGACACAATCATTCCTGGCAATGTTTCAACAATATCATTAGTATTTTCAAGATTATGCTCAGTACCATCAAGAGAGTGTGTAGTTAACAACGCACGCGGTGTTGCGTTCATTAAATCGGGATACTGCTGTAAAACATATTCCACGAGAGAAGCTATATCTCGCGCGGAACCATACGTGCCGCTCACTTCCATGCCAGCATCAAGACCCGATTCGTTAATGAAAAAAGTCTGATACATACCAATCTCCCATGCCTTTTGATTCATCTTCTGTATAAATGGAGCTGTTGAATTCTGCTCTCCATCAAGATGCTCTCCTCCAAAAACAGACGCAAGAACGCGAGCGCCATCATTTGACGAGGTAAGTAATGTAAAATCAATTAAATCTTTCAAATGCCACTTCTCCCCAACAATAAGACCATGGTCTCCTTCTTGTAGTACTGCATCTTTTGTTACTATGACCGTATGTTTGCTTCCCCTTTCCTCTGCGGCAATAAGAGCAGTCATCATTTTTGTAAGAGATGCTAGTGGAAGTTGCGAGTTTTCATTTCGCGCGTAGAGCGGAGCATTATTTTTAACATCCCACACAAAAGCCGCTTGTGCGGTAATGTCAACAGATAAAAATGGGTCAGGCGCGCGAACGTACTCACCTTCTTTTGCAAGACGAGGTATGAGTTGACTAGAGTGAACTGCTACCATTTTAGTGAAGTTCGTCGCTAAAAGCGCGAGTGCAAGAACTCCAATAATTATTGATTCTTTGTTCATAGGCTTTAGGCTTTAGGCTTTAGGCTTTAGGAATTTTCGTTTTTCCTAGCGCCTAACGCCTAGTGCCTATTCTTGTGATTGAAACGTTTCTTCAAACTCCTTGATTTCCTGCTTCACGATGTCGTATTCAGGAAGTTCTGTAATGCGCGTAACACCAAGATGCTGTAATAAATCAAATGTAGGACGATATAAAAATACTCGCTTATCTTTTAAATTTGTAACCCGTTCAATCAAACCACGTACTAACAGGTTTCGCAAGATAAATTGTGAATTAACGCCACGGATAAAATCAATTCTGCTTTTGCTAATTGGTCCATGATAAAGCACCGTGGTGAGTGTTTCAAGTGCCGCTTTCCCAAGCTCTTCGGCTAACTCTGCCTTTACCACTTCTTTGATAAGTGTTTCAAGTTCAGGTGCAGTCCCGAGCGAAACTTCGTCATCTTTTAATACAAGCCGAATACCTCGCGTCTTTAAGTGCTCTTCAAGATGTGCAAGTGCATCCTCAACCTCTTTTTTTGTCTGCTTGAACGTTTTTGTAAGAAATGCAACGGAGACTGGTTGTGCCTTAACAAACAAAATCGCTTCAATTTTTGATTCCAAAAGCATAATACGAAAAAATGAATAATCCGAAACTATGAAAATTTCAAATGTTGAGCTTTTGTAGCTTCGGATATTTTTCGTAGTTTCGAATTACTATCATCATGATTGCTTACCTTCAATTGTTATATCAGCGAAGTGCCTATCTTGTCTTACCGAAACAATACCTCGCTTAAACAGTTCAAGTAATGCCAAGAAACTAACCACAACATTTATCCTCTCTGTTTTGCCAAGTTGCGCAAAATCTCCAAACCGAAGTGTCAAATCAGATTTGATGCGATCAGCAAGCTGACTAATTGTCTCTTCGATACTCACCACTTTTTTAATTAATGTCTGAGGAATCATTTCTTTCTTTGGCAAGCTGGCAAGAAGCCCTTTTACATGCCACAAAAGTATCTCCATTGTTACTTTCCTTGTAGGAGAAAAAACTGGTGTAATGTGGATTCCATATGGTTGATTAAAAATACGACGACTACCAAACAGACCATTTACGTGCGCGCTTAATGCTTTAACGCGCTGGTACTCTCGCAAACGACGTTCTAATTCTTCAATATCTCCCTTTTCCTCCTCAGTTAACGTAAGCGTCGGTAAAAGAGAACGAGATTTAATTAGTACGAGCGTTGAAGCAATAAGGATAAAATGCGCCGCCTGCCCAATTGGAAATTCATTAAAATTCTCAAGATACGACAGGTAATCATCAGTAATTTCGGCAAGCGCAATATCATTTATATGAAGTTTCCGTTTCTCAATTAAATTAAGCAAGAGGTCAAGCGGACCCTCGAATTTCTCAAGTTTTACTTGGTATTCCATAAAATGATGGTGGTGAGTAACTAGCAATCAGCAACTGGTAATTATTGTTTTTTTCTAGTCGCCGGTTACGAGTTACTGGTTACTTTTTTCTGACAATAACGTGTCTATCCTGTTTATCTCCCGCGGAAAGAGTGTTGCTTCTTTAACATTTTCAAGTCCAAGAAATCGTGCTGTTAATCGCTCAAGCCCGGTAGAACATCCTCCATGCGGCGGCATGCCATACTTAAATGCCTCAAGATAAAAAGAGAATACTTGTGGGTCAAGTCCTTTCTTTTCTATCCTTTTGAAAAGCTCTTCGTAGTTATGAACTCGCTGACCTCCACTGTTAATCTCAAGACCACGGAAAAGAAGATCAAAGCTTTTTGAAAGCGTTTCGTCTTTTTCATCAACAAATGTATAAAACGGTCGCTTATTAGACGGAAAATGTGTAATAAAGACAAAATCTGATTTATGTTCTTTCAGCGCCCATTCACATATCTGACGCTCATGTTCTGGTTCAAGATCAGGCTCACCGATACAATCACTGCCATATTTTTCTTTTAATATTTCTTGCGCTCCCAAAAGTGTTAAGCGTGGGATGATTTTAGGAATAAGAGGTATTGCAACCTCAAATGTATCAAGGATATCTTTGTGCTTTTTTGATACATTGGAGACAATATACCGCATAGTCTCCTCAAGCACTGCCATTACGTCTTCGTGATCGTCGATAAACCCCATTTCAAAATCCATTTGCACAACCTCGCTCAGATGTCGCGAAGTTGCATGTTTTTCCGCCCGGAATACCTTTGTTGTAGTAAAAACTTGCTCATAAACACCAACCATGATTTGTTTGTACAACTGGGGACTTGTAGCAAGAAGCGCCTCTTTGTCGTTATAATACTCAACCTTGAAAGCCTCTGCCCCACCTTCTCCATCACCGCCGACAAGAATCGGGTTTTGATATTCAATAAAATCCTGCTCTGACATGCCTTCACGAAAAGACTTTATGAGCTCAGCTTGAACAGTAAAAATATCGCGGGCTCGTCGTGACCTCAAGGTAAATGGAAGATGGTCAAGATATGTATCAAGATTGAGCTCTTCTTCTTTCTCAAATGGCAGTTCATGCGCCTTACTTAAGACGATTACTTTCTGTGCTGAAATCTCAACGTCGCCTGTCTCAATGTTTGGGTTTACCATATTCTCCGGACGCTTATTCACAATTCCGGTAATTTCAACAGCCCATTCTGAACGGGCTTCTTTGAGCGCCTTATACGCGTGTTCTTGTTTAGGAGATACAACCACCTGAACAATGCCGCTTCTGTCGCGCACGTCAATAAAAATAAGTTTGCCGTGGTCACGACGTACGTCAATCCAGCCGGCGAGAGTTACCTCTTTGCCTGTGTGTTCATTCAGGTTTGCTATTAAAATTCTGTTCATAAATAAACTTAAATAAATTTCTAATTCACCTAATTCACCTAATTTCTAATAAAAGGTCAAATAAAATTCAGAAGGATGAAAACCATGTTTAAAGCATAATCCCCACCGCTTCTCTCACCTTCTTCATTTTCGCTCGCGCTCTCTCCTGCGCCCTTTCTCTGCCGACTTTAATCACGTCAAGAATATTGTCTTTGTCTTTTGCAATGTTTTCACGTTTATCCCGCAGAGGAGCAATGAATGTTTTTATGTTTTCTACAAGGATTTCTTTTGATTCCTTATAACCAATCTGCCCTTTTTCGTATCGTATTTTTAATTCAGATAATTGTTCTTCACTAAATAATCTGTGTAATGCAAATACTGTATCTGTTTCAGGGTCTTTTGTTTCACTCTCCCCTTTTGAATCTGTAATAATACTCATAACAAGTTTTTTTATATCCTCATCTGTTGAAAAAAGCGGAATAGTATTGCCGTAACTTTTACTCATTTTCTGTCCATCAATTCCTGGAACAGTTGAAACCTCTCTTAAAATGTGCGCCTTGGGTATATTAAATAATTCCCCATAACGATTATTAAACTTTTCTGCAATGTCACGTGCAATTTCAACATGCTGTTTTTGATCCTGTCCCACAGGTACAATGTCCGCGTCCATAATTAAAATGTCAGCCGCCATAAGCACGGGGTAGTCGAAAAGCCCAACAGTTGCTTCAAGTCCTTTATCAACTTTTTCTTTGTATGCCACCGCGCGCGAAAGATATGGCACGGTGATTAGCGTATTAAAAATCCATGCAAGCTCGGTTACTTCCGGTATATCTGATTGAAGAAATAAAGTTTCGGGCTTGAGACCAATCGCCAGATGATCAAGAATTGCATCCTGTGTATTTTTGATCAGCATGTCGGAGTCAGACACGGAAGTAAGCGCGTGGTAATTTGCAATAAAAATAAGACTTTCAAATTCTTCTTGCAATTCAACAAATCGCCTCATCGCGCCAAAGTAATTCCCAACATGAAGTGTCCCCGACGGCTGAATTCCAGAGAGTAAAATTTTCTTGTTTTCACTATCAGTCATTTGTTCATCATACCAAAAAAGAGTTTATCCGCATACGCTTATAGGGTACATAAAATCTTGACAGAAACAATAATACATGATAACATAACATCAGTACCACAACACTGCATGAAACGAGGAGAATCATCATGCGCAAATTGATATTCACGTTCATTACGCTTGTTGCCCTCATTGTCGTTCCAGTCACCGCACATGCGCAAGTCAGCTCCATATTTGGAAATGCCACCATTCTGTATTCTGCAGACAAAGAGGTACTCAAGGCCGCCGTTCCATTGAACACTCGAATGGTAGTAAATCATTACTGCCCCCATAAAATGGAATTCGGCAAGGGTAGCTCTTTGAGGGAAATCTTTGAAAAGACCATGGCAGACATGCCCAAGAAAAAGAAAGAACGTATAATTCTTCAGATTGCTCTCTTGTTTGATGAAGGCGACGCAGTATGCGCTGCTCTTTGGTTCGCCTATACCGAAAAATAACATATTACCGTAAACTCGCCGACCCATCCGTGGGTCGGTTTTTTTACGACTCAACGGCTTCCCGCTTCTAACGGGAAGCCGTTGATTAAACATCAACGTTTAAAAGTTTAACACAAGAATGTTTCAAGGCCCAACCTTGAAACATTACCACTTTACATATGGCGTTGTAGAAACTTACAATATTTTCTTGACAAACTTCTGTATTTGAATATAATGCAATAAGTAATACTTGTTCTCGTTTCATAACTACGGCAACATAGCGGGGGACTAAAGACAATGAAACATATTTTATCTATAGTGCTCAACCTCATCATCGGTCTGCTGGCTTCTTGGATCGCTTTCATGATATTTCCATCAGTACCCATAATCGTCGTATTGATAGGAGCAGTAACTTTCGTTGCAATTACTGCTGTTATTCATCCAGCAAAGACCAACTAAAAATTAGGTTTGCCAGTTTTCCTTGAAATCGTCGACGTCAGCCTCATCCAGCCAATCACCGACTAATAACACTCAACATACAAAACTCGCCGACCCGTCCGTGGGTCGGTTTTTTTTAACAGCTCAACGCCTCATTTGTTGAGTCGTTGAATTCTATAAGTCTGAATTTCAGTGTTTACAAGCCCGACCTGTAAACAATAAAATTTTAAAATCATACGATATATCGTATGATCCTTGCGTAACTCCTTATTCCTAATTCTTAATTCTTGCTTTATTCTTCCGCCGGCAATTCGATATAAAATGTTGAACCCCTCCCTCCTCCTTCTGATACAGAACCAATCTTCCCATGATGCGCTTCAACAAGCTGTTTCACCACAAAAAGTCCCACTCCGGCTCCTGAGACATTCACGCGGCTAGCATTGTCCGCGCGAGTAAATTTGTCAAATAATTTTTTCTTTATCTCCGCTGACATACCGATTCCGGTATCCTTTACAGAAAATTTTATTTTATGATTCTGTTCATCTTTTTCAAGGCGAACAGAGATAGATCCTTTTGGTGTATATTTAGACGCATTGTCTATTAAGTTGTTAACGACTTGCGCAATTTTTCCGCTATCAGCAGTTATTTTGTACGACATTTTCTCATCAAATACAAACGAAATTGCAAGCCCTTTCTTTTCAATACTCGGTCGCATCTCTTCTATTATCGTCCCCGCCAAGTCTTGAAAATCAATGCTCGCAAAATTATATTTCAATCTCCCCTGTTCTATACGTGAGATAGTCAGAAAATCCTCAATAATCAACACCAATCGGTTGCTTGACTCAAACACCCTGTCAACGGCGCCTTTTACTTTGTCAGACATTTCACCAAACGAACCCTCAAGCAACATTGAGGAGTAACCCTTGATCGCCGTTAATGGGCTTCTCAATTGATGAGACGCCAAAGAAACAAATTCTGATTTTCGTTGATCAAGTTCTTTGAGACGCTCGTTCGCCGACTGCAAATCCCCTGCAAGTTTTTCAACTTGTCGCCTACTTTCAATCTCCCGATATACCCCTCTAATAAGTAGATACCCGAACAAAGCAACAGAAACGAGTACGAATGTTTTTGCTACAAGCGCGGTAGTGCTTTCTACTAAAAACAATTCGCCAATTAAAATTGCAAGAATAAATATAACAAGCGCTTCGGTAGCAATTAATTTAAGATTAAACAAGTGGTATCGTAAAATGGCATACAAAATAAAACCCACAAAAAATATTGTAAGTATGTTGCCGGCCCAATTAAGTCCATAGTATCCCAGCCACGGCAATAACAAATTAGTAATCATTGCCAACACCGAAGCAATAAATGTCCCGAGAAAGAGATTTCTTACTTGATTTTTTAAGAGTATATCTCGGGCAATAATATACTTTCTGATGAGTAGAATAAATCCGGCACCGAAAAAGAAGAGGAAATGAGCAATATACAAGGCGTACCATTCACCAAAAACAATGATCTTCTCACCAGAATAAGGTATGACAACATTGCTTATTATCGTGTTAGTAAACACGACGATCAAAGCAACCAGGATGGCGGAGGCAAAAAATAAAAAATAAATCGTCTTCTTTAATTTCTTGAAAAAGAAATCTGTGAAGAACGACGTAAAATAGAAAAATAGTATCGGAATAAAAAGTGCAACGGCATATAATATTTTTACCGCAAATAACGCCTCGGGTACCGTTTCAACATATCGAAATAACACCATCGCGCCTGACCACAAGGACACATTGAGCGCGATTAACGAAAAAGAAACATTAAATTTCCGCGAACCACCATGATGAAAATAAATCACCATGCTTAAAAAAAGGTTGATGAGCGCGACAAAAATAATAAAAATATTTTGTAAATCCATATAACTGCAATAATCCGAAAAAATTATGATCCGAAACTACGAAACAGTACCTTGTTTTACCAACTGTCTAATATGAGTGATATCGTCATCAGAATAAACTTTACGCGTATTTTGAAATACACCGCGCCGGAATCCAGATGCGCGCGCATATTCATCTAATTTCTTCAACTCATCAAAATCAAAATCATGTTGAGGACCCAATGGGCGCTGTGTATAATCCCGTGCCTGCGCAAGAAGAATTGTCTCCGCCAAACAACTGAAAATATCTTCTCTATGCTTAAGTCCCATATTAAAATGTGTATTAATGTGCGGCGCATGAACGACACCACCTTCAAGCACAAGTACGTCAGAACGATGTTCCACAACAGAAGGATCCACATCAGATGGTTGCGCATCGTCCACGACAACGGCCCCTGCACGCAGATGTTTTGAGGTAATAAGAACGTCAGGATGACTGGTAGCCGCGACGATAATGTCAGAATTTTTGATAGACTCAAGTTTGACAGAAGAAACGATGTTGAGATTATCGTACGACTTAACAAGTAATTCCTCTAATTCTTTTATTTTATCATATTTGCGCTCTATATCTATAAGCAGAATATTTTTAAAACCGCGACGCGCTAAAATGTGAGCGGAGCCACCACCAATTGAGCCGCCAGCACCTACTATGGCAATTCTGGCAATAGACGGTTTTCTATCAATTTCTCGTGCGATATCTTCCGTGATATTAACAACTGTTTTTGAGGTATACACTTTTCCTGTCGTAATACTTGCATTGATGTATTCCTTTACATCAATACCACCATGTGTAAAAGAGGCGGTCATCGCTCCTAATCCGATGACGCGAGCTCCTTTTTTCTCGGCAAGTTGGGCCGCCTTAATGATAAGTGATGAAGTGCGATTACGATGCAAGGTCATTTGCCGTGCCGTAAGTGGTATACTCACCATAAATCCGATTACAGACTCACCCGTCTTCATGTCGCGCGCACCGGTAATGCGAGAAACAACTATGGGCCAGAAATAATATAGCAATCTTTCCGCGAGAGCAGGAGAAACATGTTTAAGAAATGGAAACTTTCTATAGACATCGTTCAAGTCACGAGGATGTACAATAAACGCAAAACTATTTTTCTTTTTTGAATATAGAGGGATATGTTGATGCAATAAATCACTAAGTGCGGAAACAATGAGTAGTATAGTTTTGTACATAATATGTAAATAACGTTGAAATTTTTCTAATTGACCTAATTTCTAATTAACCTAAAGAATGTCCAATAACCAAAGTTTTAAACGAAAAACGCAAAGTGAAAAAAGCAAAACAACATCGCAAAATTAAAAATATTTTGAATTTTTCATTGTTGTTTTTCGCTTTACGTTTTTAGTTTTTCGTTGAATCTGGGATCTGTCTAGAAATTAGAAATTAGGTCAATTAGAACAATTATCCCTAGGCATCTTGCATCAAGATCTACATAAGCTTCTCTATGTCTTTCATTATGTTGTCACTAATACGCTGATAATCATCAGTAGAGAGAGTTGCCAGATCTGCATATGCGGAAGCGTAATGCTGTGGTTTTCCAAATACGACACGCACAGTATTCTGTCTAGAAAAAAAGGAGTGCGAAGATATTTGAAACGTACCGCAAATTCCGACAGGTACAACGACCGCGCCGGTTTTATGCGCTAAATATCCAATACCAGGTTTTCCTTTCCGCATCTGTCCGTCACGTGGTATCCCCCCCTCGGGAAAATAGGCAAGCAAACGACCCCTCTGTAAAAGACGAACATGGTTTATTAACGATTTCTCAAAATCGTGGAGTCCTGTATATACAGAATATGCTCCCCATAATTTAAAAAAGATTCCAGAAGAATACAAAAACGAGCGCCATCCGAATTTCTTTTTAAAAAAACGTGGTTCATCTGCCGCATAAAACATAGGGGCGAGACGAGAAAACGGAGAGAGCGCTGCCCGAAGAATGATGGGGTCAAGCTCATCTGCGTGGTTTGCCACAAAAATGACACCCTTCCGCCGGTCAAGGCGCTTTATGTTTTTTAATCCGCGAACGTCAAAACGAAGAAAGAACTCAAAGGCGGCACGAGTGGGAAACCAAGCAAACAATTGAAGAATATACGGAAAAAGGTAATACAATACAGGGATGAGTAATTCTTTTTTTTCTTTTGCCGTCATACCTACGAAAGTCTACAAAAAAGTACGGGAAAGTACGAAATGATACGAAATTTTTTCGTATGTGTTCGTATGTGCTCGTAGTATTTCGTAGGCTATTTAAATTCCCTCCCCCTTAAGCTGTCCAAAGAGTTTTTTCGCCTTCCGTGAAAGATGCTTTGGAAAACGAATATTGAGTTTAACGAGCAGGTCGCCACGTTTGTTGTGGCCCGATGGAATACCTTTATTTTTAACACGCAGCATTTCACCAAACGTAACATTCGTGGGAATCTTAAGAGTAATTGTCCCGTCAAGCGTTTCAATCATATACTCTCCCCCGAGAAGCGCGTCTGTTAATTTAATATCTAAATCCATAATAATATTATTCCCATCCCGTCTAAAGGTAGCGTGTTTCGCAACATGTACACGTATATACAGATCGCCGCTTACCCCTCCGTGCACCGCCTCACCCATACCAGAGAGTCGTATTACTTCACCGTCTTGCATGCCAGCGGGAATTTTAATGTGAACTTCTTCTTGTTTGCGCACAATACCTCCTCCATGACAAATACGGCATTTCTGTTTAGGAATCTCTCCTTTGCCTCGGCACATACTACATTCCTTTACGCTAGTAAACGTACCAAAAAACGAACTCCGTGTCTCTTGTACACGACCCTTACCATTACACGTCACACATTTCTCAAATGCCGTGCCAGATTCCGCGCCTGATCCCTGACAAGAATCACACGCTGATGTCTTGGTTAAAAGCACTGTCCTATCAGTACCAAACACTGCGTCATTAAATGAGATCTCTAAGTCAATTGAGATATCGCGACCACGTTTCACCCGCTCTCTATTACCGCTGAAGAAGTCACCAAACATATCGTTAACATCAAACCCTTGGAATCCTTCAGCAAAATCGGAAAATGGAGAAGAACCACCAGACCCGCTTCCGTCTCTGAACACGTGTCCATACGAGTCGTATTCAGCGCGCCGACTATCATTTGAAAGTATTTGGTACGCCTCATTAACTTCCTTGAATCTATTTTCATCGCCGCCGCTTTTGTTGTCTGGATGATACTTGCGAGCAAGTTTATGAAATGCTTTCTTGATGTCCTCTTTTGAGGCGTTTTTTTCTACACCAAGAACAACGTAATAATTTTTATTTGACATACGCAAAAAGTATTTGGTATTTAGTATTTAGTATCAAGTATATGGTATTACAGACAAAAATTCTACAAATTTTTGTCTGTGCGATTTTCTGAATTATCGTCATCGCCTGCTCCATCAGCGGAGCTGTTTTCGGGGTTACTATTATTGTCATCGTCTTTTGGTTTGTCTTCCTCTTTGAATTCGGCGTCTTTGATATTCTCGTCATTTTGCGAATTGGCGTCTCCCTGTCCTCTTTTACCATCTTCCTGTGATGCTTGTTGCTGTTTTGCAAGCACCTCGCCAATTTTTTGCATCTCCGAAGAGAGTGCTTCTGTTTCCGTCTTTATCACTACAATATCAGTTCCTTCAAGCACCTTTTTCAACACGGCAATCTTTTCCTCAACAGCTTTCTTCGTATCATCAGGTATTTTGTCAGCATTGTCTTTGAGTGCTTTTTCCGCAGTATGTATCAGCGTTTCTGCTTGATTCTTTATCTCTGCCGACTCTTTTTTCTTTTTATCCTCTTCAGAATGCAATTCCGCGTCTTTTTTCATTTTTTCAATATCTTCTTCTGAAAGTCCAGAGCTCGCCTCAATGCGGATTGACTGCTCTTTGCCGGTTGATCTGTCTTTTGCTTTCACGTTCAAAATACCGTTAGCATCAATATCAAACGATACTTCAACTTGCGGCAAACCACGAGGAGCAGGCGCAATGCCATCTAGTATAAATCGTCCGAGTGTTTTGTTGTCGGCGGCCATTGAACGATCTCCTTGCACTACATGAATCTCAACTGATGTTTGATTGTCAGCCGCTGTTGAGAAAGTCTGTGTCTTTGCGAGAGGAATAGTCGTATTGCGTTCAATTAATTTTGTCGCAACATTACCCATCGTTTCAATTCCCAATGAGAGCGGTGTCACGTCAAGTAGAAGCACATCTTTTACATCACCCTGTAAGATACCTGCCTGTATTGCCGCACCGTCAGCAACCACTTCGTCAGGATTAATTGATTTGTTCGGCTCTTTACCAAAAAGTTCCCTTACTTTGTTTATAACAAGCGGCATTCTTGTTTGCCCGCCAACTAAGACAATTTCGTCAATATCACTTATTTTAAACCCAGACGCATCAACCGCTTTTTGTGTAATATCAATTGAGCGTTCAACAAACGACATAGCCAGCTTCTCTACCATTGCTCTAGTAACTTTCATAGCAAGATGTTTTGGCCCAGTTGCGTCAGAGGTAATAAACGGGATATTGATTTCTGTTTCGGTAACTTCCGAAAGTTCGTGTTTTGCTTTTTCTGCCGCCTCTTTAAGCCGCTGAAATGCAAGCGGATCTTTTGTTATATCAATGCCATTTTCTTTTTTAAATTCTTCGCCGATCCATTTGATGATTTCGCGATCTATATCTTCCCCACCCATATGACTATCACCATCTGTTGCCTTCACGTCAACAATTTCTTCACCCACCTCAAGCACTGTTACATCAAAGGTGCCACCTCCAAAATCAAATACAACAATTTGCTCATCTTTCTTTTTGTTAAAACCATATGCAAGCGCTGCCGCAGTCGGCTCATTGATGATTCTTTTTACTGTAAATCCGGCAATCTCTCCAGCATCCCTTGTCGCCTTCCTTTGCGCATCATCAAAATACGCTGGGACGGTAATAACCGCTTCAGTTATTTTCTCTCCAATTTTAGCTTCTGCGTCATGCTTCATCTTCTGCAATATCATTGCGGAAATTTCTTCCGGAGAGTGAAATTTTTCGCCCATCTTTACGCGCACACCTCCATTGTCCGCTTTTTCAATCGTAAACGGCACAAGATCTTTTTCTTTTTGAATAACAGAATCCTCAAATTTATGTCCTATCAAGCGTTTAATACCGAAAAGTGTATTTTCGGGGTTGGTTACGGCCTGACGTTTCGCGAGACCTCCAACAAGTCGTTCGTCATTTTTCGCGCGCGCGACAATAGACGGAGTCGTTCTGCCTCCTTCAGCGCTTTCAATAATTTTTGGTTCACCACCCTCCACAATTGCCATCGCGGAGTTTGTTGTACCTAAGTCTATTCCAAGAATCTTCATAAAATAATTAAGTATCTAGTATCCCGTATATGTTTTATGTTTTAATATATACCAAATACGAAATACTAGATACTGAATACTTTTTTAATTACACTCTATAACCTACAACTCACGACCATGTGTTGCATGACATAAAATACAATCTTACTTACTCTTATATTCCCCCACTTTTACTCGCGCTGGACGAATCATTCTCCCATGTAACATATACCCCTTTTGCGCTACTTCTAAAACAATATCATCTTCTTTTTCGTCTCCACTCTCTACGGTTTCAACAGCCGTATGTAAATTCGGATCAAATGGCTGTCCTTTGGGATCAACAGATTCTAATCCGTTGCGCTTTAAAGTATCCATAAATTGCGCGTAGATATATTCTACACCTTTTCGCCAGTTCTCGGGAAGCCCTTCCCATATTTTTTTATCCACAAATGCCATCTCAAAACTGTCCACTACAGGAAGTAATTCGTGGAGCAAATCTTCTTTTGCAAATTTTGAAAATTCTTCTCGCCTTTTCTCATCTTCTTTCTTTTTGTTTATACTGTCTGCCTTCGTTCTCTGCCAACCGTCAAGATATTCTTTTCGTTCTTTTTCACACTGCTTCAATTTCTTTTTCAAATCACGGACAATATCGGACTCATCACGACTGAAAGAAGAGCTGTTTTGCTCTTCTTCAATAAACTCCACATCATTATTATCGTCATTTTTTTTACTATCACCCTTCTCTTCTTTGTCTTTCGGCATGAAATCATTATACAGGTTTTTTATACCGAGTCAAATTCATTGACAAATGAACGATATATGATATACTATATGCGGTACGTCAGACTTCATATTAACAAGACAGGAAGGACGCGAAAATGATCAGTAATCGGAATTCTGTTGTTGAAGCGCTGAAGAGAGCTACGAAATGTCAAGTGTTTGTCTCGGTCACGTCCGACGATATAGGACATAGCGTTGATCGCTTTGATGGCCATTTGTCAAATCTCGTCGCAAGACTGCGTGGAATCTGCCAACCCACAATCGAAAGACCTCATGGTTTCTACAGTGACGCCAATCTGTCCACGGAAAAATACTGGTTCACTTTTCGTCGTGATGAACAGGGAGTGGTGTGGACGGAAAAGGTTGACGAGATCATCAGGCTTCTTGATGAGACACCACTGTCCATCACAAGAAACCACCATTTCGGCCACTTATTCTAGGCTAATCGCCTTGAATGTTATCTGCCGTGAGTATGCTTAACTCACGGCAGATTTTTTTGTTTATTATCTTGAAACCCACAACACCGGCCTTACGGGTTTTTTTATAGGTCACAAATCTAGCGTTTACTCCACTGAGGCGACTTTCTTGCTTTCTTTTTGCCAAATTTTTTGCGCTCTTTTGCTCGTGGATCCCGCTTCAAAAATCCCGCTTTCTTTAGTTTGTCGCGTAATTCTCCATCATGTTTTACAAGTGCTCGCGCAAGACCATGACGCAAAGCTTCCGCTTGTGCACTTTTACCACCCCCTTTAATAAGCGCTGTCGTGTTAAATTTATTAACCCCCTTCACTTTTGAAAGCGCTTCGCGCGCAGTGATTTGCGTTCCTGTAGTAGGAAAATATTCCACAACATTTTTTTCATTTACTACCAAGGTTCCTTTCCCGCTTTTATTCTCTGTAATGCGTACACGCGCAACAGCCGACTTTCGTCGACCAACGGCTTCGATATATTTACTACTAGTAGAAGTGTCCACTTTTTTATCTACTGTATCTTGTTCTTTTGTTGTTTCTATCATAAAGTATCTAGTATTTAGTATCTGGTATTTTGTATTTTGTATGTTTTTAAATTTATACGAGACACTATATACAATATACCTGTCTATTCCTCTATAAATAGATTCTTCATTCGCACTGCTCGTAATTTATTTGATGGTAACATGCCATAGACAGCACGTCGCAACGCTTCAGAGTACCCATGTCGTTTTACGAGATGTTCTAACGGTTCTTTTCGTAAACCACCCGGATAACCCGTATATCTAACATATTCTTTCTCTTTTAATTTCTTTTGGTCAATTGACAACTGGGAAGCATTAACAATCTGCACTTTGATAGCCGTAGCAATGTGCTTTTGAAATTCTGGTTTATTTTTTCCCAAAAGCAATGTGGAAATTTCTGAAGCCAATCGGCCCAGTTTTTTATCTGTCGCGTCAATTGTGTGAATTGTTGTGTCCTTGTTCATAGCTTTTAGCTTCGCTAGCTTCATTAGCTTTTAGCTTTATTAACGAAATTAATTTCGTCATTTTTCCTAAAAAGCTAGTGCAGCTATTTTACGAATTCTATCATTGCCATCTTGCTCGCATCTCCGCTCCGGCGCGATAATTTAACGATTCTGGTATAACCACCCATTCTTTTCTTATACTGCGGAGCAATGTCATTTATTAGTTTACGCACCCCTTCTTTGTTACCAAGACGAGAAATCATAATGCGTTGATCGGCAAGCGAACTATCTTTTCCTCTCGTAACCAGCTTCTCTACAAACGGGCGCAATTCTTTTGCTTTTGCTTCCGTGGTAACAATCTTTTTATGGCGAATTAATGCAAGCGAAAGAGAACGTATGAGTGCTTTCCGCTCATCTTTTTTTCTACCAAATTTTCTGTTTTGATTGTGATGCCTCATTACTAGCTTTTAGCTTTTAGCTTTTAGCTTCGCTAGCTTTAGAATAAGATAACATATTCCTAAGAAGCTAGTGAGGCTAAAAGCTAATGAAGCTATTTTAAAGTTACCCCAAAATTACCGAGTGTTCTCCTTATCTCTTGCATTCCTTTTTCTCCAAGCCCATCAATACTATAGAGATCATCAGGACTTTTGCGTATCAAACCACCAACAGTCCGTATGTTTGAACTCGCGAGAGCATTTGCGGTTCTTGTTGAAAATCCAAGTGTATCAATCCGTGTTCTAAGAAAATCTTTATCAACACCACCTTTCACTTCTTCTACTCCTTCTTCTTCAGGCAATACCTCTTCTTCTTTCTCTTCTTCCTGAAAACCAACAACAGCTTTGAGTTGTTTAATCATTATCTCAATTGACCGCTCAAGCGCCTCTCTTGGCGACAATGTACCATCAGTTTCAATAAAAATACGTAACTTATTATAGTCTGTCCTATCTCCAACACGCATATTTTCAACTTCATAATTCACACGTCTAATAGGAGTAAATACAGCATCAAGAACAATCGTCCCGACTTCAACCTTGTCCTGCTGAAGCATTCTTTTTGGGATGTACCCAAGACCTTGTTCAAGCTGCATGGTCACATCAAGTGTTATTTTCTTGTCGGTAATTTCTGCAATATATTGATCTTTATTGAGTACTTCAACCTGTCCAGATGTTTTGATATCTGCGGCAGTGATTTTTCTTAACTCTTTCACACGAAGTGTAGCTTCTTGCGGTTCGTCAACGGTACTTTTAAATCGCACTTTTTTGAGATTTAAAATAAGAGTAATAATATCCTCTTTTAATCCGTCAAGAGTAGAAAATTCATGTTTGACTCCGTCAATCTTTACAACCGTCAGCGCGGTACCAGGAAGTGACGATAGAATGATTCGCCTGAGTGAATTACCGAGTGTATGTCCATAGCCAGGATATAGACTATCAATTTCATATACACCCCGCAGTTTATCTTCGGAAACAACTTTCGGCTTTGATGGAAGGATAATTGTATGATCAGACATGCCAATTTTGCCCAAGAGGGCTATCGAGCGCATAATTTACAAGTGTGTACCATCACAGATGTAAAAAACATACCCGACATATTATATTAAAGTTTATTAAAAATACAAATTAATTATGCGCTCGATTAAACCGATTGGTTTGCAAAATTGAGCACCCAGCACATAACTTTAGCTTAAATTTTTCGGTAAAAATAGCAGACTAGGTCCGGCCTTGAGGAAAAAACTGTGTAAAACTGTACCGCAAGGTCTGGTCTTCTCCCGTCGTTTCACTCCTCCTCAAGGCCAGACCTAGCCGCACAGTTTTTGGGAAAAGGCCGGACCTTGGCTTCTTTAATACCGAAAAATTTAAGCTAAAGTTATGTGCTGGGTAAAGGTTTGGCAGCCGCGTATTCAGCACTGACAAGTCAGCACTGAATACGCGGGCCAATTCACTTTATCTACTATAAAACTCTAAAACTGATGTTAAGTTGAATAAATCTTCTGATGACTTGTCAGATACGGGAGTGCTAACTACCACCCCCTCTCGCTTATCAATATCAATAGAAAGCCACACAGGCGGAGTATATTCCTTGGGCGACTTAGAAAGACTGCTAAAATTTTTATCTTTACTTTCTTTCCGTATCGCGATGCGATCATCCATTGACACTCTAAACGATGGTATATTAACCCGCCTTCCGTTAACAGTAATATGACCATGAGAGACCATCTGGCGAGCAAGCGGACGTGTACTTGCAAAACCGAGACGAAACACGACATTGTCCAGTCGCTGTTCAAGTGTCTGGTAGAGATATCCCACAGGATTAATCCCTTTTTTCCCAGTTGCCTTCTTTACGTACTGGGCAAATTGCCGTTCATTCAGATTATAGGTATACCGTACCTTTTGCTTCTCAATTAACTGCAAACCATACTCGGTCGTAGGAGACGGCCGCCTTGCTCGCTGAACTCTCTTGTTCAAGATAAATTTAGGATTTTGTGTCTTTGGAAAAATACGTGCTCCCAAACGACGCGCTGTTTTGTATTGTTTTATTTTCATGCCAATGTTGTTAAAATTTACGAGCTCAATGCGGAAGTAAAAGCACTACGTCTTATATTAGCTCCTCGGCTCGGAAATGAAAGACTTCGCTCCGCTTCGTCTTTCATTTCGCTCGCTCTACGTCGCTAATAAATTTTACTACAACATTGAGCACCCCCTCACACGGATCGCACACAGAGTTACCATATATTCTTTCCATTTATGGCTTCATATAGAATGCCGTGTGAGGGGGTAAAGGTTTGGCAACCGCGTATTCAGCACTGACAAGTCAGCACTAAATACGCGGGCCAATTCGCTTTA
>DCXN01000023.1 GCA_002327685.1 Patescibacteria group bacterium UBA2135 | reverse complement strand
GCTCTCGCTCTACGTCGTTAATAACTTAATCAATAAATTCACGAAACCATAATTCCAAATTAATACACTGCCATACAAAAAAAGAATTGCCCCCCTCGCCTTTAAAAAATAAATCGACTTTTTGCAATAATGCGTCGTGATTCCAATAGGGTCTTTTTTTAAAAGAGGAGGAGTTTAATATATCATATACTGCTTTTTTGTGATATTTGCGCAACCATTCGCTTTGTGCGGCACTAAAAGCTTTCTTTGGGGTATTTTTCACGACACGAGGAATGTATTCTTCCATCACATCACGAAGAAGTACCTTCTGAGATATACTACTTATTTTATACCGAGCCGGAAGAGAAAAGCAAAACTCAACCAGTCTATAATCTAAATATGGAAGACGTAATTCCCTACTTGCCGCCATGCTTGTGTGGTCATTGAATCGCAGAGTACGAGGTAACTTTGTATGAACAACATCACGATATTGCGCATTTAATAAATGAGATTTGAATGGTTGTTCGTGCTTAATTTCTTTTTGATATTTTTTGACAAAATCCTTATTTAAGATCTCCATGTCTATAAGGGGGGACATGTCTTGACTCAGCAACGACGGTGAGCTTACTTGTTTTAATGGAGCACCTGCTCTATCTTTTTCATGTTCAGGCAAATAATATTTATAACCAGCAAGCAATTCATCAACTGCTTGTCCGCTTAAGAGCACCGTAACATTGTTCTCATGAGCAAGTTGATATACATGTGCCATAGCAACTGTTGGCAACCCCCCAAACGGCTGATCCTGGATTACGTTCATTGTACTAGATTCACCCATGACATTTTCAGGATTTGGAATTACTGTGTGCCATTTTTCCTTTTGTCTCTTTGTAAGACGATTTTCAAGTAAACCACATTCATTGTATTCTTCACTTTGATAACACATCGAAAATGTGGGAATATCTTGACCTAAAATTTCTTTTGAAAAATATAGTAAACTTCCCGAATCAAGACCGCTTGATAGTGTTATACCAACAGACACATCGCTACGAAATCGAAGCATTATAGAATCACGAAGTAATTCTTTAAATGTTTCGTGAACTTCATCTTCTTCTAAAGAGTCATCTTTGATAGAAATATTTTTTAGTGTCCAATATTGATTAAATTTAAGTTTGTCATCTTCAAAAATTAAATAATGTCCCGCTCTCAACTGTTTTATATCTTTAAAAAAAGTTTCTTCGGTGTAATCATAAAAACCATTATACAAATAATCAAAAATAATATTTTCATTGGATATTTTAGGAACACCGAGTTTCAAGAGCCCTTTTATCTCTGAAGAAAAATAAAGAGTTCCATCCTTTAGGTAGTAATAAAACGGCTTGATGCCCAATCTATCACGAGCGCAAAAGAGCTTTTTTGTCTCCTTGTCCCAAATTGCAAATGAGAACATCCCGTTGAATTTGTTTAGGCATTTTTCACCCCATCTTATGTACGCGGCAAGAAGGACTTCTGTGTCTGTTTGTGTTTTGAAATCATAGGAGTTTTTTAATTCTTCCTTAATTTCTTTGTAATTGTATATCTCTCCGTTGTATGTAATTACAAACCGTCCGTCATTTGAAGTAGACGGCTGATGACCAGATTCTGAAAGATCAATGATTGAGAGACGGCGATGCCCCAAGGCAGTACTTTCTTTGGGGGTATAGTAAACACCCGCATCGTCTGGGCCCCGATGCGTCATAGTGTCTCTTGCTTGTATGAATTTTTCTTTACTCGGCAGATTATTACCAAGAACTCCTATTATTGCGCACATGTGTAATTTAAGATATACAATTTAAGATATACGATTTATGAATAAAAAATATTGAAAAACAGAAGGAGACAAAAATCATCCCGTGAACAATAAGTCTAAAATTCTAAAAATCATATATCATATATCTCAAATCTTAAATTAAATCAACCTCTTCACATTCTATAATCCCACACTTTGTATACATGCTTTACCTTTCTCTGGTAAGTTCTCTATAAAGTCCTTCTGTAATGCTTTTTATGTTTTCTGAATCGTCTTTAATGAGTTTTATATTTAGATCATCCCCATCTTTAAAACGATTATCCCGATACCCGCATATTGTTGACTCATCAAATGCTTTAAGAAAATTAATAATTTTTTGTTGATCTGGAGTAAATCCTGCTTGTATTTTTTCCAGTGCACGCTTAGCAGATTCAACATCATGGGCAACGAAAACCCCATCACAATACACATACCAGGTGTAGCCAAATGCAATAGATGGTTTACCGCGGAGTATGGCTTCCCATGGAGGTGAGCCAGTTACACCAGCTACCGTCTGTGAATTTTTTATTAAATCAAAAGTTGAAGTTTCTATCGGAACGACATATACATTATCCTTTCGAGAAATTTCTTCAGTATACCCCTTGAACCTTCCCGCATGTGATCGCGGTCCAGTCCACTGTATTTGACTTTCTTTCACATAAATAACCCAATCGGAAGGTATAACATGTGACAGTATGTCAATCATTAAAATCTGATCAACAAACACATCCCCATCAGTTAATGTTGATCGTTCTGGCTGGCGTTGGAGCGCAACATAAATATATTTTTTAGAATAGTCAGGTTTCACCTGGTGCTTCATATATTCGTTTTTGAATTCATCTTTTATCTTTTTCCATTTCTTTTCCTGTAATTTTATTTTCCACACCGGACGTCTAAACGGCTCAATACTCGGTAGGGTTCGTTTTGTGAATAGCATCCGTATATATAAATATGATGTTTTTAGGAATGTAAGATTCTTTATATTTTTAATTACCGTCTTAATGCTTGGTAAAAATCTAGACATCATACGAGTCCTTTTTTTAATATTTTCACTACGAGCATAGAACGGGGATTCATCAACAGATTTCTGTTTTTCATAATAATCTTTAACATCAATACTTAAATCATCTAAAGTAAAATTTTTGTCTTCATTGACTTTAATGCGCCTTTGCAATGTTTTGTAATCTTCGGTGTCATCAGCGAGAAACATCCGCCCTCCTATTTGTGTATTTCGAAGCATGACCTGTTTAATACCTAAATGTTTGGCAACACAATATACAATATATTTGTATGACTTATGCGGCGCGTCATTGTATATAATTGCGTCCGGTTTGAGGATTGTCAGAACTCCATACCAATATTTTAAATATCCATGATACATGCGCACCTTCTTCATAAGTGATACACTCGTACGATCAATACTCTCCATCATCAACAAAGACCGTAATTCACATTCAAGGAGTTGCTTTATAAAATTCCTGCCTACGGGTTCGAAAGATGAAACATCTATTTCCCGTGCTGGTATTGCCGACGTAGCATCGTCTGCATTATGGAAGATCGTATTTGGAAACATCTCTTTATTCTCAAATGCATCATTCATAAAATCTCGCTTCCCAGCTGTCCAGTAGATAATTTTAATAGAACGAGATTGAAGCGCTCGAATTACTTCAATCATCATTTTTGAATGAAAATCAAAGACCACAATACGCATTTTGGGGAGAATATTTTGTTTTAATTTTTTATTATTCATCCCGCTACGAAATAGGACGCGGACGGAAACGTCTTTAATCCTATTAGATAACTATTAGCAATATTAATTTTAATCATAAATATCCCTAAAACTACCAAGCGTCCGCGATTTCGTATGGGATTCATACAGCTCAAAAAAGAGCACACTGGTTGCCTTGGTTTTTCCACAGTAGCCTACTACTTCCATTGTGCACAGAAGTAATCAATGCAATGTTTTATATTTTATTTATTATGCTTATGCGGAATAATAAAGGTTCTCCGGCCTGAAGGCCGAGGTATTGAACCTTTGTTAACTCCTCGGCTCGGCAATGAGAAAATTCCGCTTCGCCGAGCCAGACTCGGCTTCGCTACACTTTCTCATTGCTCTCGCTCTACGTCGTTAATAATATCCTTAAGAAAAACTTCAGCCAGCCGCCAATCTTCTTTTGTGTCTATATCTAGAGAATATTTTTTGTCCATTATATACGGCACCACATCGTTCCCGTAAATACTCGGAGGATTTTTAAATAAAAAATCTTTTTTAAATACGTAGAGAGCGCTATTGCGTATATACGTAGTCGGAAGCTCTTGTCTAGATGGAATAACTTTTTTAATGTCACCGTCGCCAGTAAACAGCTCAAGTTTCCCTTTTTTGTCAACGGTAAATTGCCAATATGGGCTATACTGTCCTGTTACTTCAACAACGCTAATCACAGAATCTGCACCGCCGTTCTGCAATAGCTCAATAGATTCTTTAATGTGCTCTTGTGTTCTAAAAGGAAACGTGGGGGCAAGTAAAATTACCGAGTCACAATAATATTCTTCGTTTTCTTCAAGCCATTTCACGGCGTGTACAATAACTGGAAGTGTTGGTGTCAAATCTTCTGCTAGCTCCGCTGGACGCATAAACGGCACCTCCGCGCCATATTCCCGCGCGATATTTGCGATTTCTTTATCATCTGTTGACACGATAACGCGATCAATTAAAGGACACTGCTTCGCGACCTCAATAGACCATGCGATAAGCGGCTTTCCTCCTAATAATTTTATATTCTTGCGGGGAATTCCTTTTGAACCACCGCGTGCAGGGATAATAGCAAGAATTTTTTCTTTTTTTAAATCAGTCATTATTTGTTAATTATTATAACTCCTCTCTGGCTAGACAGTTACATTGATTTTTAGAAAATCACGTATATTAACCCGGTCATACCGTGGGATGCGAAATGGATCATCGCCAGATGTAACTCCTTTCATTTCTACTGTAACAGCGTTGGTAAACCCAAAATCGCGTACAATCTTAACTGCCTCATCTATGACAACTCCGTGCGGATAGCAAAAAACCACCTGCGGTCTTGACACTATTCCGACAAAATAACTTTGTGCTTTTTTAATATCTTTTTTAAGCGCTTCGCGAGATAGCGTATTAACAGTGTGGTGGTGATATGTATGATTACCGATAGAAAAGCCGCGCGCCTCAAGTGATTTAATTTCATCTTCGTTTATAAATAGATTATGACAACACTCTTTTTCGTCCAAATTAAGTGTTTCAAAATATGAGTTTACTAATTCTTCTAATACATTACTTGGAAGCGAAACAAATGTTTCCTTTAAATTTGCTGTAGGAATATCTTCATATAGACGCCTGTCTGAAGAAATGCGCCTGTCTTTAGAAATGAAATATTTTGAGGAATTTTCTGAAAACTGATTTTTAAGAAATTTATTTGAGAAATCAATAAACTCATCTGAGGAAATAAACGAGAGGAGAATATGAATTTTGTGTGTCGTAGGGATTTTTCCTTCCGAAGTAACGCCGATCGGAAAAAACGTTCCATGCGCGCCATATTTTTCCAAAATCGGCACTGCGTTTTTATATTGGCTTTTTAATCCATCGTCAAATGTAATGGAATAATATTTCTCGCTTGAATTTTTTTGTGCCTCGTCAAATACTCCTGATATGGATGCTGGTTTATAGTGTTTTGATAAAAATCCAATATGTTTTTCAAACTCCTCTACCGAACATGGGTGCGTTCCTGAATTCTTATCATTTGGATTTTCCACATAATGATAATTGACCAATATGTGTTTGTCGTTCAAAGAAAAGGTCATAATATTAATTATATAAAATATATTAACTCCTCCTTGGGCCATCCCTTGGCCACCAGCTGTGGCTGGGCTAGGCCGGCATGGACACAGTCGGCTCGGCAAATGAACTCCTTAAGGTCAAAAAACCAAGGTCTGGCCTTCTCCCGTCGTTTCACTCCTCCTCAAGGCCAGACCTGGGTTTTTTCTCCCCAAGACCAGACCTTTTCCCGTTCATTTCCGTTCGCTCTACGTCGTTAATAGAAGCACTTCGTCTTATATTAACTCCTCGGCTCAGGAATAGAAAAGTTACGCTTCGCTACACTTTTCTATTCCGTTCGCTCTACGTCGTTAATAAAAATTGTTTTTCTAATATAGTTGGTATTTCTGCAATATTTGAAACAACTAGAAATCTCTGTGAGTTATTGCTCCATCCATTCCACTTGTTTTTAATACCTATAAAATTACCTCCAATCTTTTTAGTAAAAGTATGGTCTGTAATACTGTCACCAATCACCACATAACGTGAAGTATCAGTGTTTCTTTCAAGACCAACTACGCGACTAAAATTTTCATTTTTTCCAAAACACGTCAAGGACGCCCCGTTACTCCCGAATCCAAAAATTGCCTTAAAGTATTTATCTATGTCAAACTCCTTCATTATTTCTCTCAAACTGTCATCAGTGCCACCGCCAGAAATAATGTACATGTGATAACCATTTTGAAAAAGACTGCTGAGTGTTTGCTGCGCACCAGCGCGTAGTCCATTTTTATATAAAAATGCTTTTACCGCGTGTTCATACTTGTCAATTAACACCTTGACACGTGTATTGTTTTTGAATGTCTCATCATCCCAATGGGCAATTTCAGGATTATCAGTTACTGAAAGTACATATCGAATAAGCCCGTATCTATTTACTGACTTTCCTTTTGGTGTCTGAATATAGGAAATAACTATTTTTTGTTTTTTCTTGTCTCCAGGAAATATCTCACTCCAAATATCTTCGTATTTATAGTCTAGGGAATCAACAAGTGTCCCATCCCAATCCCATATAAGCACCGGTTTCATACGTTGTTGATTTTATGTTTTCTTACGACAAGCAGAATCATACGCCTCCTGGAGACATGAGTGAACGCCCTCACTTATGTCAATATAGTCTTTCATATTAATCCGAATTGGTATATCAGGCTGAAAGCTCCATGGTGTACTTTTATAATGCCTATGATTAACCGCCTTAAGATAATTGATTTTAATTTTTTTCCCGACAATTTCACCAACAATATTAAAAAGATCTTTCATGTAGATACGCTGGTGTCCTGTAATAAATACTGTTTTATTTTTGTATTCCTTAATTTTAGCGATATTCATGGTTTCGCGAGCAGCATCTTCAACGTGGATATGCTCACGAATATCTTCTTCAGTACCGTAATGTTCGAAAGACTTTCCATTGATGACCGCTTCGCATAGCTGGTAAATAGAATTCGATTCTGTAGCACGAAGGCCATACAAACTACCATATCGAACAATAGTAAAAGGTAGACCGTATTCTTCATTAAATGTTTTACATAGGTTTTCACTAGCCAATTTCGAGACGCGGTAAAATGACCCTAGTTTACCTGCAGCATAGGCTGAACTTGCAAAAACAAAGTGTTTGGCTCCCGCCTCCTTAGCTACTAAAAGACATTTGGCCGTTCCTATAACATTCACATCCATCGTTTCAACTGGTTTAGACCGCGTCTCTCCTATGTCTGCAATCGCTGCTATGTGGAAAAAAGTATCACACCCTTTAAAGGCAAGTTTCATTTTTTTTATGTCACATATATCACCTTTGATATATGTAACCCCGGCTTCTTTTTTGGACGGAACATGTACATCATAAACGACAACTTTTATCTTATTTTTCTTGGCGACTTCTTTGATATGCCACCCAAGAAAACCTGAACCACCTGTAATAAATATTTTTTTCATAATTTTTCAATTTTCACGTGATGTAAAAAGAAATTCTGCAATTTTAAAGTCAATTAGATTATCAATATCAAGACCTTCTTCCTCTGAAATATTATACATAAGGGGGTTTTTGCCAACAACATTTTTATACACAATCATATTGTCCCGCGAAATAAGCGATGTAGCAAAATTAAGGGCAAAGATGTCGGGTAAATCTTGGCTTCGCGGGTGACACGATGGATCATAATTAATTGGCTCTCCATCCTTCCATAAATTCTCTTTTATTAAATGAGCTGAATTAATAGAGTCATGTTCTTTAAAATCAGTCTGTAACATATCTTCAATTGTTTTTGTGCGTATTAATGGATTAGTACAATTAATATACAAAATAAAATCGCAATCCATGTTTTCTGCCATATTTTCATATACATCATTCATGGACACCTCACTTGTTGCGTATTTTTCCTCTCTTTTAATGGTTTCAACTCCTAAACCACGGGCGACATCAAGCATTTCATCTGAATTTGAGTTGACCACAACTCCATCTAGAGACGGTATTTTAAGCAGTTGTTTTACCTTAAGCTCGAGCAATGAACTTCCAGCAAACGGGCGTATATTTTTGTTTAAAACTCGTACTGACCCAGAGCGAACTGGAATGAGAGCTTTGATTTTTTTAGGCATAGTAATTACAACATGATTATCGATTAATAAGTTCTACCGCATTATCAACCGACTTGAGCTCTATGTCTGAATTATCATATTGTTTTGGAAGCTCACCATCTTTAAATTGCTGCAGTAAATTCACAAAATCATCCTCTTTCTTGACAATGTGTTTTATACCAAAAAATGGCGCCAATTTATCAATATCTGTTCGGTGGTGCATATTCAAAAAGATAGCGGGAGTATTGCTTGCCAATATCATATAATTCACACTTGTTTGTGGTTCAGTAATACACAAATCGGAAAGACAGAGAAGTTCATCTGTTTTTGATTGCCCAACGTAAAGCTTTATTCCTAGTTTTTTATATGATTCATAAATATTTGCTTGACCTTCTGAATATTCTCCCGGATGTATTTTCAACATAATATCTGCCTCACTTTCTGAAAACACTTCACGCATTTTCTTTAAAACTTCATAATAATGCGCTACATGCTCAGAAATTGTCATTTTATATTTATCAGGTGGAGTGCGGTAATAACGGAATAATATAATTAAAATTTTCAGTTTATTTTCACTCAAATCATATTTATCAAGTAATTGTTTTTTTAGAGATGGTTTGGAGTCAATTTTTTGTTTTAATTCATCAATAAACTGAAAATCTGGGGAACCTACTATATGTACAGTCCCAGAATCATGGTGTCTTCCTAATCCATTTTTTGCTTCATCATCATCAAATACTCCCATTTTTGCAGGATTTGCGGGCGCAAGACCAAATCGTGGTTCTTTATAGGGTATGTCTAATATATTAGATATTATCTTTAGTAAATAATCATGCAATTTCCTTACTAATGTTTTGTCTGGTTTTTCATTTAATAAAGCTGCTCGTCGCAGTGCAGAACCAGACCACTGTAAAACTATAGTATCAGTACCTTTCCGATTTGCTTCTTTCAAAATCGTATCAGCTGACGGTATTGCTCGTGTGGTAATAATTTTTTGTGGATTCACAGAATCTAAAAATTTCCTGCACGCCTTGCTGTGCAAATAACGTTCCCAGAGCGGAGTTATAATCGGTATGCGAACCTTCTGGTCTTTTACAAACCCCTCTTCAATTACATAAAATTCGTATCCTTTTTTATTGCAATACTCAATTACTTCTTGGCGGCGAGAACTATGCTTGCCAATAAACAAAAATCCAATATCATATTTGTCTTTAAGATATGGAATAAACCGCTCAACATGTTTAAGTTGAGCAATATATGCCATCGGCGAAAAAATAATCTTTGGTTTTATGCTATTGTTTTGCATTTTTCGTTTTACATTTTGCACTTCCTCTATCCTATAAGTTTTACAACGCTATCAATGGATTTGAAGTTGGTGTTTGAATTGTCGTATTGTTTCGGAAGCGTGCCATTCTTAAACTGTTTCAATAGATCTATGAATTCATCAGTATTGTCCACCACGTGCTTTATGCCAAAATGAGGTGCTACATTATTGACAGCTTTTAACTCTGATAAATTGATAAATATCGCTGGTATGTCTGTTCCTAAAACTACACAGTTCGCACTTGTGGGTGGAATAGAAATACATAAATCAGACAAACTCCCAAGTTCTTCAGTTCGCGCCTCACCACTACCACCATAGATCTTTACCCCAAAATCATCCCTGTATGTTTCGTATATACTTTTCATGTCTTCTTTTTCTGATGATTCTGAGGGATGCATTTTTAATATAATATCCGCTTCTTCTACTGAAAACACAGATCGAATGGCTTTAAATAACTTACTATGAAGTATAATATATTCTGGGATCGTCATTATTCTTTGGCTCCTATCTTTCTTGTAATCGGGTACACGATAAAAACGAAATAAAAAAACAATGATTTTAAGTTTGTTTTCACTCAAATCATATTTATCAAGCAACTGTTTCTTAAGAGACAGACTAGAATCAATTTTTTGTTTTAACTCATGCACTAATTGGATATCTGGAGACCCAACTACATGAACTATGTTTGGGTTATATCTTTTACCCATACCATTTTGTTTTTCATCTTCATCAAAAACACCAACCTTTTTAGGCATAGCTGACGTAAGTCCAAACCGTGGCTCTTTGTAAAATATATCTAATATACTAGAAAATATTTTTAATAAATAAAGATAAATTCTCCGTATCCAAGTATGCTTTCTTTCGTGACTCTTTGTAAGAGACGAAAATCTTATAACTGGACTCGCCCACTGTAGAGCAACCGTTTCAATTCCTTTCCGATTTGCCTCCTTTAAAATCGTGTCGTGCATTGGGGTAGATTTTGCCGCTATGATTTTAACCGGTTTTACAGAGTCAAGGAAATCTCTACACGCCACACTGTGTATATACCGCCCCCAAAGTGGTGTAACAAACGGTATGCGAATTCGCTGATCTTTAGTAAATCCCTTATTAATCACATAGAATTCATAGTTTTTCTTCTTGCAATATTCTATCGCTTCTCTACCACGTACAGTATTCGCACATATAAATAAGAAACTTATGTCATATTTATCTTTAAGATACGGCACAAGGCGCTCAAAATGTTTGAGTGCTGCGATGTATGCAATTGGTGAAAAAATAAGTTTGGGTTTCATAATTAAACGTAGAACGTAAGACGCAAAGATAAAAACAACAACATAAGACTATTTATTTATTATTTAAAACTCACGGAGTTTTTATAAAGTTTTTTGATAAAACATGTCATGCCATTTTAATTTCTAAAAACAATAAAGGCTCTCGCGAAAGGAGGGTATGTTTGAAAATACACACATTTAATACCATGTTCCACTTTTAATTTTTCTAGTATGGGCAACATGTAGTCACCATCACTAGTGCCAGTAAAATAGTCATCAAAATAGACGATTGAGCCATCTTGTAAATATTTTGCAGATATATTTAATGCAGCTTCTACTGAGCTTGGCCAATTACAATCCACTGACAAAATAGATATTGGCTTAAGAACTGATATTATTTCTTTTTTCGTTTCTTCTTTCCTAAAGTCACCCTTTATTAAGGTACTAGACACATCTCCCAAAAGAGCCTTAACTTCATCGTAGGTAGATTTCATAAACCCCAGCTTTTCAAATACAAATTTTTTTTCATCATTACCTTTCGGCTTAGGAAGTCCCTCAAAGGTATCAAATCCATAGTAATGTTCTATATTGTTACCTAAAATTTTTGAGGCTGCATACATCATTTCTCCACGAAAGATACCAAATTCAGCATAAGCTCCTTTTATTTTATTGGTTACCAGAAGCCCCCTAACATCAAGTAAAAAGCGGATCTTGCGATGCATTCTGTGCTTCTCAGATAGATCTTCGATTGTTTGATTAATTGAATTCTTTAATTCGTTCATTTTTAAACTCTTTAATTTACAATTTTTGTTAAAAAATACACCGCGCTTCATCCTTCTAGTTTCTTTTTTTACTATCATTAAAATTCTTAATATCTGGATCGTATTTCTTAATTATATACGCCTTGCCTTTATGTGGATACCAGTATATAGGATGATAAAGTTTTTGCTCAACAAGAAATTCGTGTAATGCCCATGTCGCACCACGAAACCCTTTTACACCATAGTCATCAAAAACAATGATCCCACCTTCAACAACATTATCATATAAAATTTCAAGCGCGCATTTGGTTGGCTCATACAAATCCATATCTAATCGTAACACCGCAATATCCCCTATTTCATTGTCTGGGAGCGTATCCTGCACAAAACCCTTGACGACTTTTACGTTCTTCACTCCAAGCATCTCACATGTTTCATATACATCTTCTTCGTCAGCTTTCCACATTGTATTAGTTTTCCAGTTTTTATTTTGAGAAGCATTTTTTAAATACTTGTCATATTTTGTCCAATGCTTTTCCCCGCAACCTTCAAAAGAATCAAACAGTCATACGGTTCTTTCGGGATAACATTTTGCCATAAATACCCCACACCCCCCCTTCCACACGCCCAGCTCTACTATTGCTCCTTTTGGGGCAGATTTAATATGATCACACATTTGATATAAAGAAGGAAATTTGAGGTAGGTTCTTGCTTTAATCTTTAAATAAAGAGGATAAAACCTGAGAGCTTTTGGGTTATTAAGGATGAGCCTACCAGAATAATTGAAAAACAATTTTATTGCTTTTATCGTGTAAAAAGGGGTTGATTTAATTTTCAAAAATAAATCTTTCATTTATGATTTGTTGTTTATAAGGATTAATAAATAATTCAACAGCGAACAATCTTATATCCCTTTAATTTTTTAATGATCGTTGTAATTTTTGCGATACTGTCTGAACGTCTATTTTCGTATATTGTACATCTTAAAAAAATAAGAATCTTTCTTGTTTAGAAGCTCTTGGGGTGTTCCTTTTTCAGTAATTTTCCCGTCTTGAAGTACTAGTAGCTTATCACAATTCAGCACTGTCCCTAATCGGTGCGCTATAACCAAGACAGTTGTTTTTCCTTTAAGACCCTCTATGGATTTCTGGATTTCAAACTCTGATTCATTATCTAGAGCACTCGTTGCTTCATCAAGAATTAATAATTGTGGCTTTCGTGCCAAAACACGAGCAATAATAATACGTTGCCGCTGCCCAGCGGAAAGTATAACACCACGTTCTCCAATTATTGTTTCAAAACCATCAGGTAACTCGCCAATTACATTTTCAATATTCGCCATTTTCGCGGCACGACGTATTTCTATATCTCCAATTGAAGAATCATAAAATCTGATATTATTAGAAACAGTATCGTTTATAAGATATATGTCCTGAGAAACATATCCAATACTTCTTCTAAATGAGTGCGCGTCAATATCGCTAATAGCTACACCGTCAAGAAAAATCTCTCCCGAAGTCGGGGCAAGTAAGCGCAAAATAAGATCAACGATCGTTGTTTTACCACTCCCAGATGGACTAATTAAACCAATAAATTCTCCTTTTTTTATTTCAAAATTAATATCCTCAAGTACCGTCTTTGTGCCCGTTTTGTATGCAAACGAAACGTTTTTTAAAGATAGGCTGTCATTAAATTGAACAGGTGCACCCCTTTCGTCTACCTCTTTCCATTTTGTTATATCGTGTTGATATTTAAGGATTCCCTCCAGATAAGGGATTGCGGAAGATATTTTATTAAGATTCCCTTGCATTGACTGTACATAAACAAAAATCTTTTGAATAAGATAAACTACCACGATAAAAGCCGGCAAATTAAAATTAGATGTTTTATAAGAAACAGAAAAAAGCACGAGAATCAATATTAGACTAATCGGCTGAATAAATAATGTTGGTATGGCGGAAATTAAAAAACGTTTTATTCGCAGATCTCTGAGTAGAAGGAATTTTCTATTTCCAATATCTACTATCTGCTGTCCTACAGACATCGCTTTAATAGTTTTTATACCACTCATACTTTCATTAATAAGATGGGCAACAGAACGGTTTATTTTGCGAAAAACGCTTACGATCTTTTTTATTTTTAAAACAATTGGAATAAAAACAAGTAGAGTGACAACGCCAAAGGAAAAGGTAATAACGGTAATCAGTGGGGAAATATTAAACGCTATTAGTAAATACACCAACATGGTGGTAACTGTGAGTATACTCGCACTTAATGTCGAGAGGAGTCCCATTACACCTTCTATTTCAACACTTAGGGTTTTTTCCAAATGACCTGTCTTTTGACTCAAAAGATACGGCCATGAAGAATTGATGGTTTTTTGAAACAACAATGTTCTGGTATTTTTTTCATAATCAGAAGTAATTTTTATTTTTACATATGTTCCTATAAAAAGTACGACAGCTCTCAATAAAAAAAGTATTACAATAAAGATAAGGAGATATGTGATGTTAAAATCAACATGAGCTAGCGAAAAAGCTTTTTTTATAAATTTAGATATAAAGTCTACACCTTGCACCTCTTCCCCTGTCGCAAAAGAAAAAAGTGGGACAAGCGCGTTCAATCCGATTCCCTCAAATAAACCGCCCGTGAACCCAATTACAACCAAAATACCTATTCGAAGTTTATATTCTCCAAATGCCTCGCGAAATAATTTCAGGATTTTTATTATGCGTTTTATTTTTAATTTCATAAGAAAGATGAATTTTTAGTTAAAATATCTTGAATTGCCTCCACCATCCTGCTTGATGATTTACCATCTAGTTTATAACAAAGCTTTTCTTTAAGAACTGCCCTCTCTTTTGCTTTAGTTTGTGGATTTTGGAGATACTCGTTTATACACATTTTTAAATCATCTCTAGAGTGCGCAACTGACGTTCCTTCAGTATCAAAAATCCACTTGTAGTGTGTTGTCTTCGACATCTTGCGAGAGATATCCTCTCCTGCAACAATCAAAGACCCAAAAAGCGTATTGATAACAGGCTTCATGAAGCACATGCCGTCAAGCGCAAGAGTTGAAAGAACAATGATTAGAATATCAGAATGATATATAGTATTCACAAAATCAATCGTCGTCTCCGTCGTCGGATCCCACCCCTCAGTAAATGCTGGGGACATGTGATACGTATCATCATAGGCGGCTTTAGGCAAATTTTTAAATTTTAAAAATTTATCCTCACATCCTAATTGTACAAAATAAGGACGGACGAGGAGTTGACATGGTTTTACGAGTTCATTGTCATGAATCATCCCATAGAGCGCATCTGCTATTGTTTCATCGTTTGGATACCATTTCCCTTGCGAACCAAAAAAGAGGACAGGGAGTGTTGGATCAAGTCCCATTCGTTTACAGTGTTCTTCTCGAGTTCGGATAATTTCTTTTCGCGCATACCAATCAAATTCTGGAAATCCTATCACATAGATTTTTTCCGCAGGAATGTCTTGCGTTTTAATAAGATGCTCTTTTAAAATTTCATTCTGTACTAAAAAGTAATCCGACGGACAATTAAAGTAAGTCCTCGTAATCGTATCCCATGTTTTGGGCATGGAGACCGTTAAAATACCCCTCCTTTTTGCCTCCTTTATAAAAACAGAGTCAATTTTTGATGTAATAGAAGTTGAAAAAACCAAGTCTGGTTTATATTCGTCAAAATATGCAGAAATACGCTCAAATTTCTCTGGGAAAAAAGTAAAGCTTACCCAGCGTATAAATTTTCGAGTAAACGGCGTGCTGCCAAATGTCCCACTTATCACTCGCAGTATCACAATATGAATAAATGTAACGACACGTGGCTTATGTCTGAAGTTAATAGTATAGCGAAAATATTGCTTTGATGTATCGTTCCATAAAAAATAGCTTCCAAATTTCCCCAGCAAACTTTGCCACCTGCTCACGATCCTATCCTGCCCAAACACAGGAACAAGCACAACATTTTCACCAGCAAATTCTTTTTTCATATACTCGGGGATTTCTTTACACTTAATAAAAATAACAATATTGTGACCAGTCTTTTTAAGCAGTTCAAAACCGCCCGAACGCAGGACATTTTTTACGATCACACTTTGAGATATGAAGATGAATATAGTTTTCATTCCATTAGAGGCAGGACATTGACACACTTATGCCACTTACTGTCATTGGTTTTATTAGTAAATATAATATCCGTATCATGAGCATGTTTTTATCAACAACATAAAGTGAGCATCCCGCTTAAAGCGGGACTAAGCTGGAACTACCTGCTCGCCTAGTTATCAACTTCGCCGAGCCTAAACAGTAATCTTTGACGAAGCGGACAGACAGACAAGGACTTAATGTCGAGTCAATGCTTAATATAACATGAAAATATAGTATTATGTTTCGCTCGACTTGTACGAAAATTTAAGTGGTGATATTATGTACAAACTATGAAAATGAAAGACCGAATACTAAAGACACTCACTCATAAAAATACTAGTCTTGGAAATAATATAAAATCCGTCGGAAAACTAATCTTGAGAAATTGGGGTTTTGAGATACTCCGCGTACCGCACTACGGAAAATATTATAAGAGGTTTCGTTATTTTGAAAGAATATATGACTCCATTCGCAGTATCGATGGTAATATTGTTGAATGTGGTGTTGGCAAGGGAAATAGTTTTCTCACCCTTGTAAACCTTGCCGCGGACGAAGATAAAGGCAGAGAAATTTGGGGTTTTGATTCATTTGAGGGATTTCCAGAGCCATCAGTGCACGATAAAAGTATTCGAAACATCAAAAAAGGTGACTTAAATGTTTCTACTCCAGATTCTATAAAAAAATTCTTAACACACAAAGGCGGTATTGACTCTAAATTTCTAAACAATCACGTTAAACTTATAAAAGGATTTTTTGATGAGAGTCTTAAAAAATACGACGGCAGACCCATCGCAATTCTACATCTTGATGTCGACATGCACGACTCATATAAAGACTGTTTAGAGCAATTGTGGCCATATGTTGCTCCTGGCGGTGTTGTACTTTTTGATGAGTATAAAACAAGGGCAGCATCAACATATTGGCCAGGAGCCGCCAAAGCAATTGATGAATTTTTTAAAGACAAAAAAGTCTTTATAAGAAAAGACAATTTCCCAGGCCGTTACTATGCGTTTAAAGAACATGATTGATTAAACGCGAAATACAACAACCTGCATTAATATAATATTTTACTAAATTTTTCCCTTAATTAATGATCTTTTGCTATTGCGAAGTCCTTCAAGAAGCTGTCCAAGGGTGTTGCGATGAACGTGTTCCCACGCTTTAGGACTTGAGTTGCTGTTATGGGGTGCGAGTAACACATTGTCCATTTGTCTCAACAAGCTATCGTTCGGAAGGGGCTCATCTTCAAACACATCAAGAGCAGCGCCGGCAATCTCACCATCTTCTAGTGCTGTTACTAAGGCCTTCTCGTCCACACATGGGCCACGCGCACAATTAATCAGATATGCGGTTGATTTCATGCGTTTAAGTTGCGCCGTGCTAATCAGATGGCGCGATGTTGAGTTAAGATCGCAATTCAAAGATACAAAATCTGATTCGGAAAGTAGTGCATCAAGCGATACCATCTCAACTGCAAGCGCACTAGTGTGTCCTCTATGTATCTCGCGTACATCAGTACCAATGAGTCGTGCTCCAAAAGAACGTGCTCGGCGCAACACACCACTACCAATAGCTCCAACCCCAATGACACCAACCGTGGATTCATTGAGTGCACGACCAGGAATTTTCTTCCATGCACTATTTTTTATGGCTCTATCCATAACAACAATATTGCGCGCAAAACAGAGAATATAACCCATAACTGTATCCGCGACTGGTTCTGTGAAAGCGTCGGGTGTGCGGCATACACGAATACCACGTGCCTCAGCCGCCTTAGTATCAATTGAATCAATCCCTGTCCCCCACTTAGAGATCACCTTAAGCCTTGGCGCAGCATTTATAACCCGTGCTGTAAAATAATCATCCCCACAGACTACTCCGTCTATGTCACCAACAAGTGCCAGTAGCTCTTCTTCTGTCAATCGTTCACGAACTTGCGGCACAACAATCTTGATGCCATGTTTTTTAAACCAGCCGCTGAAACGCTCAATATCTGGCTTAAGATACGAAGCAGTAATAAGAACATTCCATGTCGTTTTTTCACCCTTTTTTGTTTGTATTTCCATATTTTTCTGTTTATTAGCCTAGTAAACTAAAAACAATCTGTCAACATTTAATACAACTCCGAGAACACACTTTGTGCAAAAGAGACTTACACGAAAACCATCAATACGATAAGTAATTTTTATTTTAATGGTTGCTCTTTCTCAATTGCGAGAAAAGTGAGATACATTTTAATGAAATTTAAAACTAGAAATCCGAAATTGTAGAGCAATAAAATCACAAAATACCACGCTAAAAATTTCCATTGTTCAAAAAATATAAAAAGAGAAAACCACAAAATGAGACCGGGTTCTGAAAAAAAATTATCTTTAACAAGAACGTGGCGATACAATTTTACTATACGAAAAATAAAGTTTGCTGTTCTGTTTTTTTGTGAATCAAAAATATCAGAGGCAACAGTCGTATCTTGTTTGTTGTAACTTATTAAAAACTTCAGTCTTTTAATATTGATGATTCTATATAAAAGGAAAGAAAGTGACCCAAACACGGCTACAGTAAAAATATCTTGCGAAGAAAGAACCCCTAACGTAACTCCTTGTAAAAATAAAAAATAACCGACCGAGGACGGAATAAGCGCATAGAAAAAATCCGCGCCAAGAGAATCAAGTGTCCCCCCGTATTTAGTTCTTCCTGATACTCTGGCGACATCGCCGTCGGTAGAATCAAGGACACCAAAAATAAAAATGGCAACGATGCCAGCAATTGGATATCCAACTATAAACAAGATTGCTCCAGCGAAGATTGCCCCGAGGCTAAGAAAAGTAACAACATCTGCAGAAATACCCAAATTTAAAAATACAAAAGCTGAATAAGGAGAGAGGGTTTTAGTAATGATGTTAATTGGAACAAAGCGCTCGGCTAGCCTTCTAGCTCTAGAGCGAGTTGGATCATAGCGAGTTGCAAAAATTTGTTTAAAAGTATAACGCATAATAAATTTTCAATTATTTTTTATCTTCTTAAAGATGGGGTGATTTTCAAGAATGTGAGCTTGGTTTTATCGGAACTCGCTTCGCTCGTGCTATCTCGCAGCAAAGCTGCTAGGTATTGAACCTGTAATTTCAAGCGAGGGAGAAATAAAAGCACTTCGTCTTATATTAACTC